>CAYXOR010000009.1:0-5358 GCA_964466895.1 uncultured Methylophilaceae bacterium
GCAGAAATCAACATGCGCCCCGGTTTATGGCAAGTTGAGACCACATCCGATTGGTTGTTATTAGCACCCTACATCCCACCCGAACAAATGAAAGGCATCGAAAACTTAGCCAAAGAATATGGGCTAGAAATGCCGCAAATAGAAAATGGTGCCGCCGTATCGCAAGTATGTATTACGCAAAAAATGGCAACCCAAAAAAAACTGCCTAATTTTTATCAAGAAGAATTAGGTTGTGTTACAAAAAATGCAACACGTAATGGCAACCACTACAGAACTGACTTTACTTGCAACAGCAACGACCTAAAAGGCACAGGCACCGCAACAGGCACCATCACCAGCCCAGAACGTTTTACTGGCGACACAACGTTTAAAGGTTATGCCCAAGGTGCCCCTATAAATGAGACAGCCGATGTTGATGGAAAATGGTTAAATGCAAGTTGTGGCAAAGTAAGCCCTTTGTAAATTACATCAAAATGTCATCGTTTTAGCATAATTAGTCACTAAGTGACGTCATTATATTAATGCTTCACTTTAACTATTAACGCTATGCAAATGAATAGTCTAATAAAATGCTAAGTTACTAATTAAATTAAACTTTTGGTATAATTATTGCTCTAACTTATGTAACGTAATATTGAACAACTTAAAATTTTAAGGAGTGCAAAATGACGATATACCAAGTATTAGATGAACAAAACCATCCTGTATATGAAACGTTTAGTTTTGTATTAGCACAACAAGAGGCTGAGCTACTTAATCACTCATTTGATGATCACTACTTTTTTGTAGAAACAGCCGACACCACTCACTAACGCGCTAGTACATTTGACAAATGCTGCCGAAGTGTTGGCAGCACCTCTTCCTCAAACCAAGGGTTGCGGCGTAGCCATAAATTATTTCTTGGGCTAGGGTGTGGCAACGGCACTGTTTTTGGCCAATACGTTTTCCAAGCTTTTACTAACGCCGTCACAGATGTACTTGCATCACCAAAATGATAAGCCTGTGCATACCGTCCCAACACCAACGTTAATTCCACATTAGGCAGCTGCGCTAATAATTGTTTGCGCCAAGCGGGTGCGCATTCTGGCCGTGGTGGATAATCGCCTGATTTACCAGTACCCGGAAAACAAAACCCCATCGGTAAAATTGCTACTTTTTCAGGGTCGTAAAACACTTCTCGCGTCATACCCAACCATTCTCGCAAACGGTTACCACTTGCATCATCAAACGGTACGCCAGATGCATGCACCTTACTACCGGGGGCTTGCCCTGCTATTAATATTTTTGCTTTAGGGTGTAATTGAAGCACTGGCCTTGGGCCAAGTGGTAAGTGTTTGCTACAAAGCGTGCATGCGCGCACCTCAGATAATAAAGATTCAATCAACTCCATCACAACCTCGCTTGCGAGTGCTTGCGTTTGATTACTCCACACGTTTCCAAATTTGTGATCGGCCTAATAAAGAAAACCCAATATAGCCACGCACCTCTAGCTCATCACCGGTGTCATTAAGCGTCATTTTGCATTTATACACTTTGCCATTATCAGGGTCTAATATTTTACCGCCGCTGTATTTATTACCCTTCTTTTTCATGCCATTAACAATGGTCATACCAATAATGGGCTGGTCTTTACGCTCATCGGTACATTTATCGCAAATTCCATCACCCGTATCTGTTTCTAACAAACCTTTTTCAACCACCGCGCTATATTCGACCACACCATCTTCGCCATTATTTTCACTAATACGCACCAACGAGCGTGCGCTGCCCGATTCATCATCGATGGTTTGCCATAAACCAGCTGGCGTACTCTCGTTAGCGAAACTCAGTTGAGTGACTAGTAACAATATACTGAATACTGCAAAAATAGACTTTACACTTCGCATAAACCGCTCCTTAAGATAGCCATTTCAATTATATCCAGTCAATACTCAAACGCCATTTTCTTTTAATTGTTTAATTTTATTGGCAATAATATCAGCATCCTCTGTATCAAGCGCGCGCACAGGGGTTTCTAATGCTTCAAGCGCTTTAAGGTCTTTTTGCACATATGCCACACGAGATAATGCAACCATTGCATCTAACTCACGCGGATTTAACGCATAAGCTTTACTAAAATGTGTTTTAGCTTTTGCAATATTGCCGTTTCCCTCTTCTGCTACACCTAGGTAATACCAAGCATCAGCTGATTTCGGTTCTTTATCTATCCATTTTTGCGCGATGCTTTTTACCGCATCCCATGATTTATTCTGGTACGGAATCACCACCTGCATAAACGATGGCTTTTGCGCTAGCGGCAATGCCCAAAAAGGCACTTCATCTGTATCTAAACTATCTATTTCTGGCGCATCCATTAACTGCTTAATCCAGTCCGTAGGCAAGTGATAATAGTAGCCTTTTCCAGGGCTTTTAAATGTAGAAATACCAATTAAATTAAATTGCTCATCAAACAAAGCACCGCCACTAGAACCCAAATGAAACTGAGCACTAGAGCGAATAATTAAGCTATCTTCATACGGGTATGTCGCCTTAATATTACCGTAAGAAGGCTGCGGCACATTTTGTCCAATCGGAAAACTCAAACTGAAAACAAACTCTTCGTACTGCAATGTTGCACTATCACGCATCGGCATAGGCTTAAATGGCAAATGATCAAACTTCAGCAAACATAAGTCTCGCTTCCAATCTGCTTTTATCGCCTTGGGTTTGTAGCCAATACGAAACTTCGCAACATTCACACCTTTAGCATTAGCGATTACATGGCAATTGGTCACCACATATTCCTTACTGACCACCACACCAGACCCGCGACCACTTCTACCATCATGCAGTTCAGTTGTAATCATCACAATAGAGTGACTAAGCGCTAATCTCTCAGCAAAGCTAGGGCGTGCCAATAAGCTAGGCACATAAAAACAACATAAAACAACGAGCAGTATTCTATTCATCTCAGCCGTATTCCTCGCGCCTCATTTAATGTGGGCAATTTTTTATGACACTATATTCATATAAACGTTTTTACGTTTCAGTTCATCATAACCATAAAACTTATTTAAGGCACGCTTAACAACGGCCAAAAAAATGATGAACTTTCATTAAAATAATAGCTTTATCACATCCAGCCAAGCTCTTTTAAAGCCCACGGTGCATTCCACACCTTCACCATTTCTTCTATCATGCCTTCGGCATTCATCGTTAAGATATAAACATATTGTGTTTTCGTTTGTTTGTTCGTTGGTGGTACTGGGCCACCCTCACCCGTATGTATGCCAGTAAAAGTACCAAAGAACATGGCTGTATTAGTATCGGCATTATAGCTAGATGCATTAAGCTCATAACTACATCCTGGCACGATAGTGCTACCAAAACCAGCCATCCAATCTGAATAATCTTCTACCGTTTTGATATCAACAAGCGGCTCGCATTGCGCGCTAAATGTCGCGCCATTTGCAACATAATTCTTGCATTCTGCCCAACCTTGTAATGACTCGCATGCGTGAAAGAACTTGGTGGCATTTTCAAATGATTGCATTATCTTCTCCTAATTATTAAATAATCGTACTGAAGGAAAATTAAATATAATATTCAAGTTTACTCTGATTCTAATTATTAGCCCGAAGTTTAAAGTTACATTTTGTTACCTAATGCTACATTTCAGTAAAGCTTATGCATGACTTTTGCCATAGAATTATCTTACCGTTGAACAGGGGCAACGTTTTTAAACAGGAGAAACTGTATGAATATGCATGCCCATCAACAACAGAGCAACACCGCTTTAAACAAGCCTCAACAAATCCCACCTTCCCATACTAAACGTCGCAATCGCAGTCGTAACCATAGCCGCAACACGGCGATTGTTGGCATCGCGCTAATCCTCAGCTTAACGGGCTGTAGCACCATGAGTAACCGCGACAAAAATACCGCCGTTGGCGCTGGTATTGGCGCCGTCACAGGTGCAGTACTGACTGGTGGTAGCTCATGGGGTGTCGTCGGTGGTGCCGCTGTTGGTGGTGTCATTGGTAATCAAATCGGCAAGTAACTAAACACGCTTGGGATGTACTACCAGTAGGTGCATCCTGCGTGAGCAACCCGCCATAGATACACTAGAAAAGTTTGAGCTTACGCGCTTTCAGCGCGCAAGTTCGTGCTGCTTTTAATTCTCTTCTACCATACTGAGTAATGCAAATGGGCGAGATGAAAACTTTTATACCACTTATGGAGTCCAACTTACATACCTTCATGTAATAGCTAAATACATGGAAGATATGGCAAGTCTAGACTATAGGGAAAAATAATGGCTAGCTGGAATAACGGCAGGGTGGTGAAACAAAAGCAGTGGAGCAACACCTTACATACGTTATATGTAGAGTCAGCGCTTGAGCCCTATAAAGCCGGCCAATTTGTAAAAATTGGATTAGAGATTGATCAAAAAGTGGAAGGGCGACCATACTCCTTGGTTAACCCGCCAGGAAAAAGCCTGCAAGAATTTTATTACATCAATGTGCCTAACGGCGTTCTAACTGCTCACCTTGTAAAACTTAAAGCTAACGATACTATTTTGGTTGCGCCGCGTGCGCATGGCTTCTTAGTGCTTGATGAGATTCCTGTATCAAAGCATCTATGGATGATGGCTACGGGCACGGGTGTGGGGCCGTTTCTTTCAATGCTTGATACGGATGCACCCTGGCAGCGTTATGAACGCGTGATTTTGGTCTATGCAGTACGCACAAAAGCTGAACTGAGTTATCAAGATAAAATCCTGAAATTTTTGGCTAACCACCCTAAACAGTTTATCTTTATTCCTTTTTTAAGCCAAGAAATCAGCAATGCCACAATGGATGGTCGTATACCGCAAGCCATTCAAGATGGACGTCTCGAAGAACGAGCTGGTATAACCATCACGGCAGACGATAGCCAGATTATGCTTTGTGGCAACCCACAAATGGTAAAAGACACAAGCAATACCTTGATTGATCGGGGGCTAACAAAAAACCGCCGAACCAAACCTGGCCAAATTACGATAGAAAATTATTGGTAAAGTCATCATTATGCACAAAGCCTGCGCCTGCTAAACCCATGCAAAAAAGCGTATGATATAACTAATAAGAGTGAATAAACTTAAATGGAGAAACCGCCATGACAGACCATGAAAAAAAGCTTGAAGCGCACAAAAAAGCACTTAAAGATCACCATGACTTACTCGAAAAGCTACACCTTAATCGAAATGAGCATTTAGATGAAGCCAAAGCCTCAATTGAAAGGCTAACGCTCACCCTTGAAGAATATCTTAAAATTATTGGCCTGCCATAATTAAGCTCAAAAAATAGTATTTAATGTTGCTCTGACCCCAATTATTTG
>CAYXOR010000009.1:5458-33202 GCA_964466895.1 uncultured Methylophilaceae bacterium
GCCATAATTAAGCTCAAAAAATAGTATTTAATGTTGCTCTGACCCCAATTATTTGCCAATTATTTGCAATTATTTGTAACCCCCGTTATTCGGAAAATGTATGAGAAACCTCAAACTAATGCTCCCTTATTTTTTGCTGGTGTTGTTATTCACAACCTCAGTGGTGTTTGCTGGTGGCAACACAACACTGCTTAACAGCATCAATGGCGATCAACGTAGCGAACAGAATAAAGCGAGAGATAGCACACGCCACCCACAACAAACGTTGGCATTTTTTGATGTTAAGCCTAACAGCACGGTATTAGAAATTTGGCCGGGTAAAGGCTGGTATACCGAAATACTTGCGCCCTATTTAAAACAAGGTGGCGGGCAATTTATCGCAGCTGGCTTTCCCTTACATGTCGGGCCACAATGGCGCCAAGATATGCAGCAGGAATTACAAGATTACTTGGCCAGCAAACCCATCTACTATGATGCCGTTAGCTATGCACAAATAGGCCCACCTTCTTTTTGGTTATTAGGTAAAAATAACAGTGTCGACACTGTTTTAACCTTTAGAAATGTACATAACTGGGTAAAAGGTGGCTACGAAAAAGAAATGTTTAATGCCATGTATCAAGTGCTTAAAGCGGGCGGTATTTTAGGCATTGTTGAACATAGAGCGAAAGCTGGTACAAATATTGAAACAATGAAACTATCAGGCTATATGACAGAGCAACTCGTTATTGAACTAGCACAACAAGCAGGCTTTGTATTAGAAAGCAGTTCAGAAATTAATGCCAACCCGAAAGATACCAAAGACCATGCCAAAGGTGTTTGGACATTGCCGCCGACCTTACGTTTAGGTGATGAAAATAAAGAAAAATACTTAGCCATTGGCGAGAGTGATCGGATGACGCTTAAATTCAAAAAACCGTAAATCAATGGAGTCTCGCTCCATTGACAATATTTAAGTTTCACTCAGCATTTGTAAATAAAGCGCTTCAACCTTATCGCGCGCCCAAGGTGTTTTTCGCAAAAACGTTAAGCTCGATTTAATACTAGGGTCATGACTAAAACAATTGATGGGAATAGCTTCCGCTAACGTCTGCCAGCCATAATTCGCGACCAAATCGGTGACTATTTGTTTAAGTGTTACGCCATGTAATGGATTATTAGGTTGTGCGGATGATTCATTAAGCATGACTACTCCCGATTATTACTTAGGAGGAACAGGCAGTTTTTTCTTCTTCGGCTTCTTCGTTTCTTTATTACTTTTTTGACCTTTTCCCATGATATTTCTCCTATAAAGTAAGATTAGTTCATCATAGGCTTTCACAACTGACTTCACAATCGACTTAGCAATTTATTGCTTAGCGAGATTGGGGAAGACCCTTGCGGTCTTAACGGGTGTAGTGCTTAGCGAGATTGGGGAAGACCCCTGCGGTCTTGCGGATGTTTCAACCGACTTACTGGTTTCTCAACTGACTTGGTGGTTTATCCACCTAGCGAAGTTGGTGATGCCCGTTACGAGTACAGCGGTTAGCGAGGTAAAGTAACACACCTAAAAACGAAAGAGTAATTTTCACTAGATTAAAGGAGTCTGAACTACCCCAATTATTACAATTATTCTATTTGACCCCAATTATTCTATTATTAATGTTCGAGCCTAGATTGGTTCCCCGACCTGGGCTCGAACCAGAGACACACGGATTAACAGTCCTATGCCCTAAACCATAATTTACCAATATATTCAATATCTTACGTGAAGGTTATGCCTAATAAAATATCAACTTCACTACTACCTTAGCCTTATTTAGCGGTATTCACACTTCTTTTATTAGGCAGTTTCCTGTTCTTGTTATCATTGTTTATATAGACGGAATAATGTCAAATTGAAACCTTTTATATATCTCGGTTACTAACAATATATGCATGTTCCATTTTGGCATTTAACTGATGCCAGTCTTAATTTGTTAATCACGGTCAATAACTAAAGGAGAAGATCATGAGCGTATTAGAAACTTTCAAAAAGTTAAAAGCAGAAGGAAAGAAAATTGTAGTTGTTACTTCTTATGACTACTGGAGTGCAAAGATTCTTAACGACACAGACGTAAATGGTATTTTAATTGGTGATTGTTCGTCTATGGTAATGCATGGCCATGAAAACACAATGAATTCTGATGTGGAAACAATTGCGATGCACACCAGAGCGGTAAGAAAAGGAGCAAAAGACAAATTCCTTATTGCTGCTATGCCTTTTATGAGTAATAGAAAGGGGATGAAGGAGACAATGGATAACGTTGAAATCTTAATCAAGGCTGGAGCAAATGCACTTAAAATAGAAGGTGTTGATGGAAACGAAGAGCTCTATGCTCATCTTTCTCAATCAGGTATTCCAACAATCGGACACATTGGCCTTACACCATCTCACCACAATGCAATCGGTGGATTTAAAGCTCAAGGCAAAACCATTGAAAGTGAGCTTAGCCTCATTGAAGAAGCAAAAAAACTTGATCAGCTTGGATGTATAGCAATCGTTTTAGAAGCTGTTCCACAGCACGTAGGTGCCGCGGTTAGAGACGCAGTTTCTATCCCAGTAGTCGGTGTCGGAGCAGGATTGGACGTAGATGGACAGGCACTGGTTCTTCAAGATATGCTAGGATTTTCTACAGACTTCAAGCCTAAATTCGTAAGAACATACATGAATGGAGCCGATCTTATCAAAGATGCCGTAAATCAGTTCGCAGCTGATGTGCATGCAGAAGCATTCCCATCAGCAAAAGAAACTTACGCACCGGCTAAGGAACAGCTACTTAAGAAATAAATAGCGCTTACATTATTCTAATATCTATAGAAACGAAAAAGCCCCACATTTCTGTGAGGCCTGTCTTGTTTGGCTCACCAATCCAGACAAAAATAAGAACTGGGTTCTTTCGTTCTTTGAGAATAATTGCATGACACTTAAATATAATTAAGCTTCACTCAGCATTTGTAAATAAAGTGTCTCAACCTTATCCCGCGCCCATGGTGTTTTGCGCAAAAACGTTAAACTAGACTTAATGCTAGGGTCATGGCTAAAACAATTGATGGGGATAGCTTCCGCTAACGTCTGCCAGCCATAATGCGCAACCAAATCGGTCACTATTTTTTTGAGCGTTACGCCATGTAATGGATTATTAGGTTGCACAGGTGATTGGTTTGACATCACACTCGACTAACCACCGCAGTGGATAGCGAAGTTAGGGAATACCTATGCGGTTTTAACGGGGTTAATTTACTTAGGCGGAACAGGCAGCTTTTCCTTTTTCGGCTTCTTCGTTTCTTTATTACTTTTCTGACCTTTTCCCATGATGCTTCTCCTATAAAGAACTATCACCCCATCATAGGCTTTCACAACTGACTTCACAATCGACTTAGCAATTTATTGCTTAGCGAGATTGGGGAAGACCCTTGCGGTCTTTACGGGTGCAGTGACTAGCGAAGTTGGGGACGCCCCTTGCGGGTGTAACTCCTTTATTTTTTGATTTTACTCTTGTTCGAGCCTAGGTTGCTTCACCAAATCAGACAAAACTGAGAACTGGACAGAAGTGATCTGTTTAACTGCCAATTCTGTTCGATAGCTCAGACAAAAGCTGTTCTGAAAATGGTTTACTTTTTGCCATATTGATCAAGTTTACTAAGCCCTTAGTCTTATCTACATAACTGTTAACTGCAAGTATTAGAATCCCACATGCTTCATCAAACAAATCTTGATCGTAAGTATCTAAGTTTATTTGGGCTAAGTCGTCAAATGTGTACTCTGTCTTATTTAATATTATTGAGGTGGCGACTCTAGCCAAGTGAAGTTTTAAATTAGATGTGGCTTTCTTTTCCTCAGTATTTAGTAAGCCGCAATACTCATTAGTTTTCTTAAGGATTAGGCAGCAATTCAAATATGCACCAAAATCATTACTTTCGTCAAAAATCCTATTGTAGGTCTTATCATCTTTTATTAATGATGTTGGTTTGGTTCTAGCACTATGGGGACTATCAAAACCTATAGTTTCTATTGCTTGGGCCGCAAATTGTATGCTGAATATTTTAGCTGCTGGTTTGCTTTGGTTTTTGTAGTAGTTTTTACGTCTATCATAATATAAGCCATGATTTAAGAAGTAGAGCTCCATTTTTTTCTGAGTGGTATCTGAGGCTCTTAATGTCGTAGCTGAAACGGCATTTTGACTATTTGTTGATTCGATAATGTTGTCAATTATGTCTTTATCATTATTGATAATAACTTTAACTAAAACTGACCTTTCATCACTTTCAGAACCGTCATGAGAATTAAATATTGAGTATGAAGATTGTAGACCGTTAACTATTTGTACATTATCAATAGATAGTGATCTTCCAGCTAGATTTGGATTTTCGGCAATCATGGTTATGCCATTATTAAGCCACCAAAAATCACTTAAAGTGTTTTCAGCTAATGTTTTAGCAATTTTTTTATTAACGTCGATCGTAGAGCCTTGAAAGTCTCGTATATTACTTTCAAATATATGTTCTTTTATTGAACCATCAGTATGGGTTAAAAATTTCTTATATTCACCAAGTTTAACTGTGCCCATATAACCGATACCTGTTTGTCCAAATGATGTAGATAAAGGCTGGTCTTTGAAAGGCAGTGTAAACCTTGATGCTATTCTTGTTTGATACAAACCTATTAGTTCTTCGCAGCTAAAGCAGTTAAAATCTACGGACGCATTAGCACAATGACTACTTACCAGCTGAATCAGTTGATCTGTTTTAGATTGGAATGCAGTATTGTATTCAACCACTGCAGCAAGGCAGCAGTAGTTGAATCCTATATTGATTACACCTCCCGAAACTGAAGTGTCCATCCAAGCTTTCCTCAGGATCGTGATTTTTTCAAAAAGTGCTGGATTAAATCTTTCGAATAGTGCCTTTTCATCTTTGTTTAAGTTGAAAATCACCTCGCAAGAGCTGAGTAATTTATCTATAGTTACTTCTTTAAGAGACTTTTCAGTTTTACATTGAGTGATAGTCACACTAGTGACTGTAGAGTTTGAAAAATCTATTTCCTCTAAATCCCCTATAGACTCAACCACCTCATTGTCGACTCTTATAATGACAGAGTCTATTCCCCCATCATTGCCACCATCGACTATGGAGTTAGATATGCTATCAAAAGACATGTCGATATTTTTCGTTACTTGCGTTAATGCAAACAACTCAAAAATTTCACTGTCTTTAATCTCTAAAGAATTTTCCTCTTTATATTTTTGAACACATCCATTTAATATTTTTAGATTATTAGACATTAACCAAACCTCAATTTGTTAGGTTCATTCCCCGTTCATGTAACACGGGGAGCTATAAATACACATACAACCACAATAGTTACATGCTGCGTACTAATCAATACCGTTTTTGGTAGGTAAAGCTCTATTTACTCTCTACTTTTTTTGCACTTGCCTTATGTGCAACAACTTTTTCAATCTTGTCATGCGCAAGAATTAGCGCCTCATTCCCAAGCCAAAATGCGCAGTGAGTTGTATTACATATTATTTGTTGCGCCCTTTTTGGGGAGTCGGCATTTGAAAAATGTAACATTACCCATTTACTCTCATTATCATTAAATTTTTCTAAGCTTATTACAGCTAATTCCGTACCACTCTTATAGGCAAACCCTGCTACAAGAATAGTCACTAAGAAAATTAAAAAAGCACCTATAAAATATTGATAAATAGCTTCGCTCTTTTCAACAAAGTCACCAATTTTTTGTTTTATTTCAGGATTTTTTTTATCTATTCTAAGCTTTCTGCTAAAAAACCTAATTTGTATAGCTTGCACACGAGAGTTTGACGCAAGTACATAAGCAATCACAGCCATAAATAACACACCGAACATAGCAATTACAGCATAGAGGACAGGCTTCAGACTGAACGCCGCAGGAGCAAACACAAAAAAACCTTGAAGAAGTGCTATTTCTGAAGCCAGCGGAAAGAGAGATGGCTCTATTCCATAAGCAGCTAAAAACCCTTCATGGTAAGTTAGACCCAACAAATACAGCCCTGCTGTAGTCACAGGGACTACTATGGCAAGCGTTTTGAAAAAATGTGAATCACTCATTTTATTCCTTTTTGTTATGAGTAAAATCTACTAAAAAGCCAGCTTAACGCTGGCTTTTTTGATACTTAATTAACTAACCACACTTACTCTCACCACAATTCAAACAGGTCAAACACCCATCCATAATAATGGCGGCCTTATGGCTACATTTATTACAAAGCTGTGCCCCTTTAGGGAAACCTTCTGTGTTCATTTCTTCATTAGGTTTGGCGTGTTTTTCATGGTATTCAGCGCGTTTTTCTTCTACCAATTGTTGTTGATGCTCATCTAGGCCTACTTTTTCTAACATACCGATATTTTGCAAATGCTTCTCAACCACTTCGCCAATCTCAGCCACTAGGCTTGGCACAAACTTGCCGCCTTTTTTAAAGTAGCCACCACTTGGCTCAAACACGCTTTTAAGCTCTTCTACCAAAAAGGTAATATCGCCACCTTTACGGAACACAGCCGACATGACACGGGTGAGGGCAACGATCCATTGAAAGTGCTCCATGTTTTTAGAGTTAATAAATATCTCAAATGGACGCCTATGCTCTTGCGGTGTGCCTTCATTCATCATGACATCATTAATGGTGATGTAGAGCGCATGCTCCGTCACCGGTGTTTTAATTTTATAAGTACTACCCACCAATATATCTGGACGTTTAAGTGGCTCACCCATCGCGATTACGTTGCTAGTCTCTTCTTGTGCCTTTGCTTCTTTAGCTTTGCTCTCAGGCGTGACTAAGTTGTAACCCGTAATTTTTTTGTCTATTTTAATTGCCATTTTCTCTCACTTTTCCTTAATCGGACTTATTATCTAATAACGTTTCAATCTAATTTTCGTTTACTTATCAAGTAGTTAACTTAATATTTTTATACTTTAATTCCGCCACTTTCCACTCATTAAAATGGAATGTGCGCCTCGAGTGCTAGACGAAAAATTGTTTTGAACCGGAGTGTACGTTTAAGTACATGAGGATTTAAAATAATTTTTCAACAACGCAATCGTAAGCACAACCGTTTTAAAACTTGCCGTAGTAGCCTTCTTTCAGGGCATCGTAAAGATTCGCTGCTGAATGCATCTCCCCATCATACTCAATCTCTTCATTGCCTTTGGCCTCTACCTCTGTGCCATCATCTAAGGTAAATTTATAGGTGGTGTTTTCTAAATCTTGCTCTGTCACCAATACACCTTGAAACGCCTCTGGATTAAACCTAAAGGTGGTGCAGCCTTTTAGGCCTTTATCGTACGCATATAAATAGATATTTTTGAAGTCTTCAAAATCATAATCCGTCGGTACGTTAATGGTTTTTGAAATTGAGCTATCAATCCATTTTTGTGCGGCGGCTTGAATATCCACATGCGCTTTTGCCTTAATGCTAGATGAATCCATAAAGTAGTCTGGCAGTTTTTCTTCTTCTGTTTCACCAAATGGCATGGCTTTAGGGTTAATCAGCTCACGATAGGCTAATAACTCGTATGAGAACACATCGACTTTTTCTTTGCTTTTTTTACCTTCGCGAATCACGTTGCGCGCATAGTGATGGGCAAAGCTGGGCTCGATACCATTACTGGCGTTATTAGCCAGTGATAGCGAGATGGTACCGGTTGGTGCGATAGAACTGTGATGCGTAAAGCGCATGCCTTTTTCAGCCACTTGCTTACGCAAGCTTTCAGGAAACTGTTGCATATAGCGGCTGTATTTACCAAGCAATACTTTGCCTGTCACTTTACTGCCAACCTTAATGCCATCTGCCGCCATTTCTGGGCGTTTTGCTAGCATATCAGCAGTGACTTCAAACTTCTCATCCATGATGGGTGCAGGGCCTTTTTCATCAGCCAATTGCACACCGACTTCCCAGCCCACTTCGGCCATGATGCGTGTGACTTCTTCCGTAAATTTAAGTGATGCTTCATCACCGTATTTTTGCTTCATCATGGTCAGTGTTGAACCCAAGCCCAAGTAGCCCATGCCATGGCGACGTTTACGTGCAATTTCATCGCGTTGTTTTTGTAATGGTAGGCCATTAATTTCAACCACGTTATCGAGCATACGGGTAAAGGTTGCCACCACTTCACGATATTCTGCCCAATCGAAAGTCGCTTCATCTGTAAATGGTTTTTTAACAAACTTGGTGAGGTTGATTGAACCTAATAAACACGCACCGTAAGGGGGTAATGGTTGCTCACCACAGGGGTTAGTGGCACGAATATCTTCGCAAAACCAGTTGTTGTTCATCTCGTTAACACGGTCAATTAAGATAAAGCCTGGCTCAGCAAAATCATATGTGCTCGACATGATGACACCCCACAAACGGCGCGCTTTAATGGTTTTATAAATACGGCAAGCCACTTTACCCGCATCAACGCCTTCGGTTTTAGTCAGGTACTTACCTTTAACTGGCCAATCACGCCATACCACTTGCGTTTCATCATTGGTATTAAGGCCATCAACAATGGTTTCTTTCTCAGTCACCGGGAAAGCGAGCTTCCAATCACCCTCGGCTTTTACTGCTTCCATGAATTCTTTAGTAATGAGACATGAAAGATTAAATTGACGTAAACGACCAGCTTCACGTTTGGCTTTAATAAAATCGGTGACATCTGGATGAGAGATATCAAACGTAGCCATTTGTGCACCGCGACGACCACCAGCAGAGGAGACGGTGAAACACATTTTGTCGTAGATATCCATAAAAGAAAGTGGGCCGCTGGTGTAAGCACCCGCGCCCGCCACAAAAGCGCCTTTTGGACGTAATGTAGAAAACTCGTAGCCAATGCCGCAGCCAGCTTTTAGGGTTAAGCCTGCTTCGTGCACTTTATTTAAGATGTTATCCATACTGTCTTCGACCACGCCAGACACCGTACAGTTAATGGTAGAAGTGGCCGGTTTATGTTCTAGCGCACCCGCATTTGAGGTAATACGGCCAGCAGGGATTGCACCATGACGTAGTGCCCATAAAAATTTTTCATGCCATTCTTGACGTTTGGCTTCGGTTGGCTCTACATCAGCTAAGGCACGCGCAACACGCGCATAAGAGGCATCCATATTTTGATCAACGGGTTCGCCCGTTTTCGTTTTAAGGCAGTATTTTTTATCCCATATATCAAGTGAAACGGATTGCATTGGAATTTCTTTAGTTGCTTCTTTTTGTGATTCTTCTACCGCTTCTACTGCCTTCAGCATGCTTACTCCCTAGCTATTATTATGTATGACTGTATTTGTTTTACAGCGCTTTTCTAACCATGTGATTTATATAAGAATATAATATTTCCATCAGGATCCCCAAGACCCCGTAACACAACATGTTGTGCCAAGTACGTAAATTTAGGCCTTTATTATGTGTTTTGCAACCCTTATTTAAAAATAAAAAATTAGCCATTTTTTGGCACAGAACATGCCCGATAAGCGGCTATTGGGATACAGCCAATGTGAGTCATTACTAACACTATAAAACAAAACACAAAATATTTTTTATGCGAAAAAAAATTTATCGTGTTGTAAAAAGGCATGTGTTACTAACTCTGTTTAATTTTGTGAGAAAATAAGGTATGCCAAGATTTATTTACACTGCCTTATTATTTTTGGCACTGCCTTTTGTGCCCATCAAACTATTGTGGCGCGGCATTAAACAACCTGCGTATCGACAACACTGGCAAGAACGGTTTGGCTTCTACTTGCAACCCTGTTCAAAACCCGTTATTTGGTTACACTGCGTCTCTGTTGGCGAAACACGTGCCGCTGAGCCTTTAATTAACAAGTTAAAAGGCGCCTACCCGCATCACCAGATTTTACTCACACATACCACCCCCACAGGCCGCGAAACGAGTGAACAATTATTTGGCACTACTGTGCAGCGCGTGTACTTACCTTACGATGTGCCCTTTGCAGTTAATCAATTTTTAAAGCACTTTAAACCCAATATTGGTTTGCTAATGGAAACAGAACTGTGGTTTAACTTAATAGCAAGCTGTCAGCAAAAAGACATCCCGTTACTACTGTTAAATGCGAGACTCTCTGAGAAGTCTACCGCGGGTTATAGTAAGCTTGGCAAGCTAGTCACCAATGGCTTGATGCGCTTAGATGCTATTGCTGCACAAACACAATCTGACGCCTCTCGCTTAGCCGTATTAGGCGCGCAAGATGTGATGGTAACCGGTAACCTTAAATTTGAAGTAGAGCCGCCGCAAAACAGCTTAGAGAAGGGATTGCAGCTACGCAACTTGATGGGTAAAGACCGTATGATTTTTTTAGCGGCTAGCACCCGAGAAGGTGAAGAGGCGCTGATTTTGGAAGCGGTAAAAGACTTAGATCTATTAACGGTGATTGTGCCGCGACATCCACAACGATTTGACGATGTAGAAGCTTTGCTTAAAAGCCAACAAATACAATACACGCGCCGCTCGTGGCTGGTAGAACCCATTGATAAAAAAATTAAAGTAATATTAGGCGACAGTATGGGTGAGCTTTTTAGCTATTACGCTGCTTGTGATTTTACTTTTGTCGGCGGTAGTTTATTAAAATTTGGCGGGCAAAACTTAATAGAAGCCGCTAACATGGGCAAACCTGTGCTGGTGGGTCGATACACGTTTAACTTTGCCAGTGTGAGTAAAAGCGCGATTAAAGCGGGCGCCGCCATACGCATAAAAGATGTTGAGGAGCTACGTGAAAGAATTCAGTATTTACAGCACAATGCAGCCAAACGAGAAAATATGCAGGCTGCTGCACTGCGCTATAGCCAAGCGTCGAAAGGCGCGTTAATACGGGTCATGCAATTGATTAAAGAACACCTAAACAAATAACATAAATAAAAATAGAACGGCTATTTAATTAGCTTAGAAACTGCCTTGAAATGATCGTGATTGGCATTGCCTAACCACTCAAACACAACCGACTCTGTATTCGTCATGACACAACCTGCTTGCGCTAAGCGGTTTATCGCGTTTGTTTTATGACTAACATTTCGTGAAATAATCGCGTCTTCAATCACAAATACTTGTTTACCCTGAGCGAGCAAATCTAACGCTGTTTGTAATACACATATATGCGCCTCTAGACCAGCAATCAGTATTTGCGATTTATCACGTTGTAAGCGCGCATTAAACTTTGGCTCAGCACAGGCAGAAAAAGCTATTTTTGCAATAGGTTTTACACCCTCTAGGTGCTGCATAATTACTTGCTCAGTATGACCTAGACGTTCAGGATATTGCTCGGTCACCATAACGGGCACTTCAAACAGTTTGGCGACTTGTGCCAAAATAGAGCAGTTTTTAATCACTTCTTGCATCGCATCTTGCGGCATTACTGCTGAAAGTTTTTCCTGTACATCGATAACCAGTAATTGGCTTCGCGCTTCACATGCAATTAAGATATCCATATGTCCAATTAACATCCTTATTGATTAAACAGCCAATCTACAGGTTCAAACTTACAAAACACTTAGTATATAATTAAAAGAGAAAGCCTTGTATTTCAATTTATTTTAAGGATCACAATGATTAAATTTCTAATGAATAGCTTGCTATTCGCTTTATTTTCATCTTCAATCTTCGCAGGTATAGCACTAGACAACGGAACCATAACTGTAACAGATGGCGCAAATCAAACCATTAGACATGCATGCAATGAGCATAGCGCACTTATTGAAGGCGCAAATAATAAGGTGCGCTTATTAGGCTTTTGTCCTACCGTATTTATTAGCGGTGCAAACAACCATGTTAATGTAGACCAAACAACAAGAGTGATCATTGATGGTGCACAAAATCGCTTAACATGGCATCAAAAACACAATAAAAATGCGCCGAAAGTGATGATTTCTGGTGCTGGAAATACCGTGTTTTACCATAACAAAGAATAGTACTGGCTGTAAAAACCTAACGGAGAGCAAAGAGACTACATACTTCTCAATCGGCTTGTTTGTTGCATAAACCCCGACGAGCGCCTTTAATTAGAATCTAATGCGACAAGCTGCTGATTAATCTCTTGTAAATCAGCTTCTGCCACTAAGCCAACGGTTGCTTTCAACGCAATAATATTCACTAAATAACTATAGCGCGATTGCAACAAATCTCGCTTAGCTGAAAACAGCTGTTGTTGTGCATTTAACACATCGACACTAGTACGCACGCCCACCTCGTAGCCTAACTCGGTTGAACTAAGCTGACTTTCGCTGCTAACCAACGCCTGCTCTAGCGCTTTAACTTGCGCGACACTCGTATTTAAATTCAAATAGGCACGCTGCGTTTCTAAATCTGTTTGGCGCCTTGTTAAATTTAAATCATCTTGTGCTTTCTGTTTTTCTAATACCGCTTGGCGTGCACGTGAACTAATAGCACCCCCCGCAAATAACGGAATTTCTAATTCAAACCCAACCGTCCCATTTCTCAATTTGTTACCAAACCCATTAGTTCCACCATTTGCATAGTTATAGGTGTAACTCGCCACAGCATCTAAAGTGGGCAAATGGCCAGCATTAGCACGTTCTACTTCTTGCTCAGCAAGCTTAAGTAAATCTTGTTGAATCTGAATATTCAGATTATTTTGCATTGCAACCTGCTGCCATTCAGCCATCGTTTGGCCAAGTGAAACAACTTCAAGCTCTGGTTTTACAGTGGCTAATTTTTCTGGGATTGCACCCGTAATGACTTGCACAGATCGTCGAGCAATTTGAAACTCGTTAATGGCGGCAATTTCTTGCGCGCTAATTAAGTCATGCCGTGCCTGCGCCTCATTAACGTCAGTAATCGTTGAAGTGCCTACCTCAAAATTGGCGTTAGCTTGCTGCAATTGACTAAGAACTGCCTTTTTTTGTGCCCGTATCAATTCAATTTTATCTTGTGCTATCAACACCTCGAAATACGCTTGAGTTGTACGTGAAATGAGATTTTGTTGGCTTAAACGATATTGTTTTTCTGCTTGACTCACTTGCGTCCTAGCTTGGTCTATCTGCACTAAATTTTCTTTACGAAAAATTGGCTGGCGCGCATCTATGCCGTAGTCATAAGATTCGAATGAACTGCGACCTTCATCACGAAAAACATTCTCGCCAATATATTCGATGTCAAAATCTGATGCACTAGCACCTGCTCTAAAATTAACAACGGGACGATACAATGCCTTGCCTTGTTCTATAAGTTCTTGCGCCACTTTATTACTATTGAGTGCTGAGGCTAGTGCTGGGTCAGCAGCCAGTGCCATTTGATAGATATCGATTAATGACTGTTGCTTAGACTGCTGGCCGTTTTCAGAAAATGTCAAATCACTTTCTTCCAACATTGTTGATAGTGTTGCACCCTCATCGGCAAAGATTGTGCTGCTAACTAGCAACATTAATAACGTTATAAAATTACGCATACTCACCCTTAAATTCAAAATTCAAAACTGCTTACCTGCGGCACACTATCTAACTCAGGCACACAAGTCTCAAAAAGTACATTGCTTTTGAAAGCAGACTCAGAAATACGTTGTATCAATGTGGCTTGCATTACTGGCGCAGCCCCTAATACAACAAACAATCTACCGCCCACCTTTAATTGCTGTCGAACATTTTCTGACTCGAAAGGCAATGAACCAGTATATACGATTACATCATAAAGCAGCTGTGCATTGTAACCATTAGCCCCATTAGCTAACGCTAAAGTAATATTTTTAATTTTTTGCTGAGAAAGCTTATAGGCAGCTATTGCGCTTAATTCTGCATTAATCTCTAACGATAAAACATGGCTAGCAAGGTTTGCCAGCAAAGCGGTGAAATAACCGCTACCTGTGCCAATATGTAATACATGATCTGTTTTTTGAATAGCTAAAGACTGTAAGATACGGCCTTCAAGTTTCGGTGATAACATGGTTTGATCAAAACCAAGCGGGATTTCAATATCGGCAAAAGCTAAACCTTGATAAGCCTCTGGCACAAAGTTTTCACGTGGCACATCATGCAACAATTGTAAAACTTGAGGATCTAAAACTTCCCAAGTGCGTACTTGTTGCTCAATCATATTAAAACGTGCGATATCGTTTTGCTGATTTATCAATGCTGATGTCAAATTTTCATACCCCAATTAATTAACGCATTATAGCGTAAAACCTTATGCCTCTTGCGGCACCTTAACCCTAAACCACGCTGCATATAGCGCAGGTAAGAATAATAATGTTAATGCTGTTGCTATCGTCAAACCACCCATAATGGCCACTGCCATTGGACCAAAGAACACACTACGCGTAAGCGGTATCATCGCCAGAACAGCTGTAAAAGCCGTCAGTGTAATTGGCCTAAAACGGCGTATCGTAGATTCTACAATCGCCTGCCACTCGGCTAAACCTGCTGCTTTATCTTGATCGATTTGATCGACTAAAATAACAGAGTTACGCATTATCATGCCCGAAAGCGCAATAGTACCTAACATCGCGACAAAACCAAACGGTTTAGCAAATACTAGCAAGGCAAGTGTTACGCCAATTATCCCTAATGGCGCCGTTAATAAAACTAAAAATACGCGCGAAAAGCTTTGTAACTGAATCATTAATAACGTTAGCACCACAACAAAAAACAATGGGAAGCCTTTTGCAACGGATGCGCCCCCTTTGCTAGATTCTTCAATAGCACCACCAGTTTCCACCGTAATACCTAAAGGAAGGTTACGTTTAATTTCATGTAATTTCTCTTCTATTTGAACAGACACCACGGGTGCTTGTACATCACCACTTAAATGTGCACGCACGGTAATGGATGGCACACGATTACGTCGCCAAATGACGCCTTCTTCGAATGCTGAAGTGATCGTTGCCACTTGTGCTAACGGAACACTGTTGCCTGATGGTGTATTAATCATCAAATTGGGTAGTCGCGATAGTTTTGTACGTTCTAATTGAGGGCCGCGCGCAACCAAATCAATGCGCTCTGTTCCTTCTCTAAATTCAGTGATATACAAATCATCTATTGCACCACTTAGCATATTCGCAATATCAACAGAACTCGTACCCAGTAAGCGGGCTTTATTTTGGTCAACATGTACTTTTATCACCTTGCTCGGTTCTTCCCAACCCAATTGCACATTCGTTAGATTAGCGTTGGCTCGCATAATATCGGCAATTTTATGTGATATCTCACGTATCTTAGGGATATCATTACCATCCACCCTGAACTGAACAGGAAAACCGACAGGCGGACCATTTTCTAAGCGCAATACGGAGGCGCGCAAACTGGGAAAGTCTTGTTCAAATAAGCTTAACAAATCATGACGTAACTTTTCGCGCGCTTCTAAATTTTTACTTAAAATCACTAACTGTGCAAAACCTCTATGTGGCAACTGGACATCTAAAGGTAAATAATAACGAGGTGCACCAGATCCAATATAGGCAACAAAATTTTCCAAATCATCATGTTGCTTATTCCAAGCTTTCAGCCAATTTTCTAGTTTTTTTACTTCCTTATTCGTTGCCTGATAAGAAGCGCCTTCTGTCATCCGCAAATCTACCACGATCTCTAAACGCGTAGAATCAGGGAAAAACTGTTGTTGCACCTTGCCAAAACCAATGATCGACAACACAAACAATATTAGTGTAATGACTATGACTGTTTTTCGATAACGCACACAGTTTGTGACTAGTTTCCGAAACAATGTATAAAACTTACTGTTATAAATATCATGATGATGATTTTCACTTTTTTCAGATAAATTAAATTGTCTTTTAAGCCATGCACCAAGCCTAGATGGTTGTTTAGCATGCGTGTAATCGGGTAGTAAGTGATAACCCAAATACGGCACAAAAATAACCGCAGCAAACCATGAAAGCACTAATGCAATCGCAGTCACCTGAAAGATTGAGCGTGTATATTCACCCGTTGCAGAAGCCGCTGTTGCAATAGGCAAAAACCCGGCTACTGTAACCAACGTGCCTGTTAGCATGGGTATGGCTGTTGAGTTGTAAGCAAAAGCAGCGGCTTTCGCTCTATCCCAACCTTGCTCCATTTTAGAAGACATCATTTCTACTGCAATAATGGCGTCATCGACCAAGAGCCCAAGCGCCAGAATAAGTGCGCCTAAGGATATTTTATGCAAGCCTATATCATAAATATTCATGACTAAAAATGTGCCCGCTAATACGACTGGGATAGAGATTGCAACAACGATGCCCGTACGCAATCCTAATGATAATAAGCTCACCCCCAGTACGATGACTAAAGCCTCTATTAACGATTGCACAAAGTCATTCACTGAATTAGCAACAATTTTCGGTTGTGAAGTAACTGTTTCAAAGCTCACTCCTACCGGTAGCCTTTGTTTTATTTTTTCTATTTTTTCATCTAATGCATGCCCCAGCGCAATAACATCACCACCTTTTTTCATGCTCACACCAAGCAACAATGCCTCTTCACCATTAAAACGTGCTGTGTCTTTTGGTGGGTCTTGATAGCCTCGATAAACCCTTGCTACATCTCCCAACCGGAAATCTTGATTATTGGCACGAAGCCTTATTTCTCGCAAATCATCTAGCGTGTTATATCGACCGGTTACCTCAATACGAATACGTTCTTGAGATGAATCGTATGTGCCTGCGTACGCTACCGCATTTTGCGTTTGTATTAAATTAATTAATGTTCTTGTATCAACCCCTAACGTCGATAGTTTTGCATTGGAAAGTTCTATATAGATACGTTGTGGTTGTTCTCCAAAAAAATCCACCTTGGCCACATCTGCTGTTTTTAGTAACTCGGCCCGTATTAGTTCAGCTTGTTCTTTTAATGCATAATTATCAAAACCATCGCCTCTCAACGCATACATGCTACCGAACACATCACTAAACTCATCATTAAGTGTCAGACTTTGCAGGCCTTGCGGCAAAGTATGTCTAATATCACCAACTTTTTTACGTACTTGATACCAAATATCAGGAATGTCATCTGATACAGTGCTATCTTTAATCACAACAAATATAACGGCCTCTCCCGGACGAGAGTAGCTGCTTGAAAAATCAATATTCGGCACTTCTTGAATTTTTTTCTCAAGCTTATCGGTCACTTGCTGCTCAACCTCAACAGCACTTGCACCTGGCCATGAAGCACGCACCAACATTACTTTAAACGTAAATGGCGGATCTTCTGACTGACCTAGCTTAGTGTAAGCAAACATGCCAGACACGATTAGCATCAGCATGGCATACAGCACTAAAGTTTGGTGTTTTAGCGCCCAATCAGAAAGATTGAATTTTGATTGCGAAACTTCTTCTGCGTTATCCATCACAGTGACAACTCAGTTTTTTGTATACTTGGTTTTACTTTTTGACCTTTAATTAATGTATGTACACCTGCGATAGCAACCATTTCATTTTTGTTTAATCCGTTAAGAATACGTACGCCATCTTCAGTAAATTGGCCTATTGTCACCTCTCGCATATTAGCAATGCCATTGCTATCAATGACCCAAACTAAATTTTTACTATTTATTTGAGTAATTGCGGCGGATGGAATAATGATGTTTTCTTCAGCACCATTTGCAAACTTCAAACCAACTGTCATCCCAAGCTTAATGTGCTCATCAGCATTAATAACAGCAACACGGATATCAAATGCTCTTGTTTCCGTACTAGCAGCAGGTGCTATCTCACGTATTTTCCCTTCATAAACTTTTTCATGATCTGCCCAAAGCGTGATGTGTACTGCATCATTTAACTTTAGACCAGCCATGCGCGATTCTGGCACGGCTGCTAACACCTCAATTTGCTTGGTATCAACTATTTGCGCGATCATTTCACCAGCAGAAACAACTTGACCAGGCTCAGCAATAATTTTTGTAACGACACCATTTCGATCAGCAACTAGTTTTGTATACTTCGTTTGATTACCTGTGACTGCTGCCTGGGCTTTAGCTTGTTGTAGCTTTGCTGCAGAGGTTTTTAATTGTGCTTCTTGTAAATCTAACGCCGACTGCGAAATAAACTTTTTCTCTACCAAAATGCGCTGCCGTTCTACTTCTGCTTTAGCTAGATCATAATTGGCTTGTGCGCTTAGCACATCCGCCATTGCCGCTTGCGAACTTAACCGCGTATCTGTTGCATCTAAGCGTGCAAGTAATTGACCTTTTTTTACAATATCGCCAACCTCTACTTTACGCTCGATAATTTTTCCATCGATTCTAAAACTTTGGTTTGACTCATAACGAGATTTAACTTCACCCACTAATGCCATCGATTTTTCTTTTGCAGTTTCACCAACAACAATGACTAAGGCAGGACGGGGCGGTATTGGCTGTTTTTCTGGTTTATTACATGCTTGCAAAATAAGCACTGCTGCAACTAAATAAAGTATTTTTATCTTATTCATTTTTTTCTCTTAATAATCCGCGCATCATGGCATCTTGCATCAATTGCAAACGTGTTGAAATATCTGTCCAATTAATCCAAGCATCTTCCGACATGATGATTTGTAGCGAGCAAACACCATGCATGCCCGCCCAAATGGTTTGTGCTATTAAATCAACATCTGTTAACTCTGTTCTAAACAACTCGGCGTCATACACAGCTGTCACAACCGTTTTTAATTGCATATAAGCATCCTGCTCTGCATTGTTATGTTCTAAACTAGAATCATCTGGACCACATGGCGCATGTGGCGTCATAAACATTAAACGATAATGATTTGGATGGCTCAATGAAAATGCTGCGTAGCCTTTGGCTAGTGTACTCATGCGCTCCTTAGGATCAGGTATCTGCATAATGTCTTTTAAAGAAGTGGCCAATGCTAAAAAATCCGTATCGCATATTGCGCGTAGCACGGCTTCTTTATCTGCAAAATGGGAATAAATACTAGTCGCTGAATAACCGATGCCTTTGGCTATCTCGCGCATGGTCACCGCTTCAACCCCTTTTGAAACAAATAACTCACGCGCCGCATCAATGATTAACGTACGTAACTGCTGTTTCTCTTCTTTTGTTTTTAACTTAGGCGGCATATAAACTTAAGCTGGTTTAAAAACCATCCAATATAAATTTAGTAAAGGGATTAGAATAGCCAACGCTCCGAATATGTTCCAAATTGTGCATAACTTCCAGTATTGCGCAGGGATTACACCTGTGTTTGCAAACACCTTTGTCATCTTGGCTTGTTTGATTTGTACAGGGATAAGAACAACAGCCCAAATGATGCCTGATACAGCAAATATTGCCATGCCATGATGCAACCATTTTGCCGAATAGCTCATATCGTGTAAGTAAACATTCAACATGCCAGCCACCAGCAAAATAAATACGCCACCCGCTGTAAAAATATAGTCTGTTAAAGTCACTTGGCGCTGCGCAAAGGCAATCGTTTGTGGATTCTTAGTGTAGTCGGCCATATTTTTCCACCAACCCGTTACGATGATATTACCCAAAAACAAAATGACGCCAAATATATGGATAACCTTAAGCCATAAATATGTATTTTCCATATTGTTTTACTTCAATTCTATCTAACTATAATTGTATACTTAACAACGTTAAGTTAACACTGTTAAGTATTTTTTGTCAACTTAAACGATAAATAGAATTTGGCATTATTTCAGTTTGTATTGATCTAACTTATACCACAGAGAGCGCTCGCTAATCTCTAACAACTTAGCAGCTTTTGCCTTATTACCATTACAACTAGCAATAGCTTCGACAATTAGCTTTCTTTCTAATTGTTCAGTAAGTATAGGAATAGAAAATATGTTGTGCTTAGTAAAGCCTGCTTCCTTTTCCGCATCTGTTCTACTAACAACATCACTCGGCAAGTGCTGTGATTTAATCACACTGTCTTGCGCCAAAATAGCCGCACGCTCAAGCACATTCTCTAACTCGCGCACATTGCCAGGCCAGTCATAACCTTCCAATTGAAGCATGGCTGAATCAGTAATTTGACGGCCACGTTTTGCTGCAAAGTAATTACTTAATAAGTGAATATCACCTGTGCGCTCTTTCAGCGAGGGCACATTAATTTGAAATACATTTAATCGATAATATAGATCTTCACGTAATTTACCGTCTTTTACTGCTTGCATCGCATCTCTATTGGTAGCGGCAATAATACGGTTATCTAATTGAATCTGTTTGTTGCTACCTAACCTTTCTATAACACCCTCCTGCAAAGCCCGTAGTAATTTGGCTTGTAAATGGATAGGCATTTCAGTTATCTCATCTAAAAAAAGCGTGCCTTTATCTGCTAATTCAAACTTCCCGGTACGTGCTTTTACCGCCCCGGTAAATGCTCCTTTCTCGTATCCAAACAATTCAGATTCCAACATTTCTGCTGGAATAGCAGCACAGTTGATCGCTATAAACAATGCATTCTTTCTTGGCGAGGCATCATGAATTGCTTTCGCCACCAATTCTTTACCAGTTCCTGTTTCACCTGCAATTAGCACAGTGGCTTTTTCAGATGCCACTTGTACCATCATTTTTTTCAGTGTTTTCATTGGCGGACTCTCGCCAATCAGCCCTTCTGCCGCATCCTGATTAGTAGATTTGAGATAGGTATTTTCAATTTGTAATCGTTGAACATCTAACGCTTTTGCAATGGCAACTTCAAGCACTTCCAAATCAAAAGGACGCAATATGTAATCAGAAGCACCTAGCTTCATGGCTTCAACTGCGGTATTAATTTCACCTTGTGCCGTTACCATAATAAAAGGCAGCGCTTCATTATCTTGACGAATTTCTTTTAGTAAGTCTAAGCCACTCATGCTAGGCATATGCAAATCACTGACCACTAAATCAATTTGTTCAGTTTTAAGGGTTTCTAATGCATCTCTTCCATTCGCCGCAGACAATGCTTGATAGCCAGCTTGGCGCAAGCTTATCTCTAACAGCCGGCGCATATTGGGTTCATCATCTACGGCTAAAATTCGTTTTTTTGTATCCATAATGCTTTTGTTTATCCGTTTTTAATACGCCGTGTTGGAACTGCTATTGTAAACTGTGCACCGCCCATCTGACTTGTTTGGTAGCTAATTTCACCTTCATGAGCATGGACAATTTGCCGAACAACTGCCAAGCCTAATCCAACGCCACCTGCACGCTTGGTAAAGAATGGCTCAAAAATTTGAGCTTGGTGTTCCAACGCAATACCACCGCCATCATCCAACACTTCTACTATTGCTTTATGATCTACTTGTGTTAATCGCACTATAACGTTCCCATCTTCTGCTAAGACTTGTATCGCATTCATCACTAGATTCATCAACACCTGTGTGATTTGATCGGCATCTACTGACGCCATAACCGCCGTTGATTGTGTGTCAAATACGAGGGTAATATTTTTTGCCTGCGCTTGACTATCTAACATTGCAACAACATTTTCCACCAGCTGCGTTAAATTAGTTTCTATAAAAGCAGGCAAACGTGGGTGAGCGGCATCAATCAGTGTTGAAACTAATTTATTTAAGCGTTCAGTTTCCGTACCAATAAAATTTAACACTTCTTTACCTTCTTCCGATAAAGCCTTTTCACGCTTAAGGACATCTGCCGATGACCGTAATATTCCTAATGGTGTGCGCACTTCATGGCTCATGGCTGCTGCCATTTCACCGACCACTACCAGCTTTGCTGCCCGGGTTAGCTCTTCTTGGTATTGTGCTAAATCTTGCGTCATTGTTTCAAATGCGTCACCTAACGCTCGCACCTCTGGTGGGCCAGATTGCGGAGGCCTCGCTTCAGTTTGATGTGCAAAACCTTTCACAAATTGTGTTAATTGCAAAATAGGGTTTGTAATTGCCTGCGCAATAGGCCTGACTAACAGTGCTGCTAATAATAATGTGGCTGCCAGCAAACCCAAGAATATATAGCCTAATTTATGTACTGGTGCGACTGCAACAGAGTGCAACTTTTCAACACGTACTTGCCAATGCGCCACTGCTGACTGCTGACTTAGCTGACTCGTCGCTTGCATTCCATGGCTTGATTGTATTGCTTGCCAATTTGAAGTTGCTGCCAACACATTGCCTTTACGATCCAATAATGCTGCTGCCGTTGATTTCTTGATAGCATTATTCAGCGCATCTTGCACCGTGTTCCAGTTAAACTCTACAACCAACTTGCCCAAGGGAAAGCTAGTATTCTCATCAGTAATTTCTTCGGAAATTGCCAATATATTATTTTCAATTTTCGATATTATTAATCGCTTATCTGACAAGTTCGCGGTAAACCAAAGTGGCTTATTCATATGCTGCTGCCCAATTTTTTGCGCATTACTGCTCGCAATAATTTGCCCCTGCAAATCTTCGACATAAATTGTATGATAAATACTGCCATAGCTGTGTGCTAACCCATCCAAGAAAACAGATAAACGCTTATCAATATCGCCAATTTTCAATTCTTGCATAATAGAAAGCTGACTCCAAGACTGCACATTACGAAAGCGCTCAAACATCATGCGCTCTATGTCATTTGCTACTGCAGTGCTAAGCGTTTGCATATCACGAGTGATTTCTTGCTTCAGCACTGTACGCGTTTGATAAAAGCTCAAGAAGCTGACAAGCATAGCTGGCAGCAGCCCTGCCAATAAGAATGCTAGCAGGAGTAATTGTTTAATACTCAATCTCTTTAACATTTTTTATTTCTCTTATTGCGCATGTAATGAGACAATTCTATTTGCACAGTCGTCTCATCGCACACATGGTGCGTTATAGATTTAAGAATTGAGATTAATATGAAAAAATATATCATTCTGTTTGCCAGTTTAGCTAGCCTATTAGGTATCTGCAAGCCTGTTTTTGCGGATGACGAGTTTAATTGGATCGGTGGCTTTAATGTCGGCGGTTACGCTAGTGCAGGCCTTACCTTAGCGCGCGATGAATCTGCACAAGCAGCACTCAATGAAGTCAGTTTATTAGTCACTTGGAACGGTGACAGCCGTTGGCGATTTTTTAGTGAATTAGAACTAGAAGAGCCATTAACTTGGGATGATGGTGAACAATTTCGTACTAATCATTCACGTATCGATTTAGAACGACTTTATATCGATTACAATTTATCTGAAAAACTCAATTTTAGAGCAGGTCGTTTTTTAACTCCGAACAGTCGATGGAATTTACTTCATGCAGCGCCGTTAGTGTGGACCAGCACACGTCCACTAGCAACGTCACAATTATTTCCAACAGGCACGAACGGCGCCATGCTATTTGGCGCCACCCCTTTTATGGGCGGTGCTTTTGAATACAAAATATTTTCTGAGTTATTAGAAGATCAAGAAGTTGATGATAATGAGTTTGAGTTTGAGCACGTTTATGGCGCACGCTTTAGCTATAAAAACCAATCTGATATCGGCGTTTCTCTTTTATCATTCCATGAAAAAGGTATCGATCGTAATTACCGTATGCTAGGCCTAGACTTTGTTACCCATATCAACAATATCGAAATTAGTGGCGAAGCTTTTCAACGCTTTGATACTCGCAATAAAGATGGTGGTAGTGGCGCTTATTTGCAGTCAGCAGTCCCTCTTAATAATATTGGATTGCATGATTGGTATTGGATTACGCGTTTAGAAACATTTCAACGCCCTGATGAAGGGTCAGCTGAACGTTGGTTAGTAGGGGCTACATGGCGCGTCAAACGGGCACAGTTATTAAAATTTGAGTTTACAGGCGGCAGCGGTGACCATCCCAATTCACCACGCGGCTTTTTAACCTCATTTGCACTGTTCTTTTAACGGTTCTTCAATGCGTAATATTGTAAATAGTTTGCTCTTTTTAAACGCCATGTTAATGGTTGACATAGCGGCGGCTAGGGACAGCCACCCTATTATCGCTGTCATTATCGACAGCAAACAAACTGCATCTGAACTCAAGTTGTCGACCAATAATTTAAATTTAATCTACTGGCGCAAACAACGCTTTTGGCCGACTGGGATGCGCGTTAAACCTGTTAACTTAAGATCACAAAATCCGTTACGAATTCAATTCTCGCAAACCATATTAAGCAGCATACCAAGAACACAGGTTGATTACTGGAACGGACAATACTTTAATGGGATATTGCCGCCGTACACCGTAGACTCAGAAGAAGCTGTCATACGCTATGTGGCACAAACAAAGGGAGCTATTGGCTATATCAATGCTTGCAACATAGATCAGCGCGTTATACCCCTGCTTTGGATATATAACGGAAAACTCAGCCGTCATGCCCCTCGTTTATCTTGTGAATAATCCTAGCCATTTTAATGAAGAACCTTAGCACTTTTTTTCATTACTGCTTGAATATCTAAATTCTGCATCAATATGTTTTTCTTTGCATCGCATATTTTGGAATCTAGTTCATATGCTACCAATAATGTACAGAACAAATCATCGTGACTGAATGGATAATCTTTATACGGCGTCACTTGAGATAAATGATAATCAAAATGTTGGCCTAACCATAAAATAGCTGGCACATGTGTCTGCTCTTTAGGTGCCATCACATAAGGTGCGGCATGCAGGTAAGCACCATGCTCACCTAAAGACTCACCGTGATCAGACACATACAACATCGCTGTTTCATAATCACCATCATATTTTTTCAAAAAGTTAATCACCTCAGATAAAAAATAATCCGTATATAAAATTGCATTGTCATAACTATTATCCACTTCCTCTTGCGTACAGTCTCTTAATTCACCTGTCATACACATAGGCTGAAAGTGCTTAAACTCTTTTGGGTAGCGGCGATAATACTCAGGTCCATGGTTACCCATTTGATGGAGTACAATTATGATGTCCTTACCTTTTTTAGAAACGATATATTTCTCTAAACCATTCAGCATGCCAATATCGCGACATTCGCCCTCACACACTGGGTTAAACGTTGGTGTTTTAAAGTCTTGATATTCGACACGTGTGGCTACGCCTTTTGAATTGGAGTTATTGTCACGCCATAAGACCTCAATCCCATGATCGGCAATCACATCTAAAGCATTACCTTGGTTCAGTGCTTTATTCTTTTCATAATCTTTCCGGCCTAATGCTGAAAACATGCAGGGGACAGAAACCCCTGTTGATGTCCCGCAAGAGCTCACATGACTAAAGCTAACTATCTCTTCTTTAGCCAACAAAGGATTTGTGTCACGGGGATACCCATTCAAAGAGAAACGGTCAGATCTGGCGGTCTCCCCAACCACCATAATTATCAATTCATTCCTTGAATCTGATTCTATAAACTTGGCATCTTCCGCAATTCTATTTAATTTTACTTGGTGTTTAGCTGATAATTCCAACCGAGTATATTTGATTGCAGAATAAACTGGGTACGTTGGGTTTGCATAAAAACGTGCGATTTTATGTTCACGGATAAATGATGCGTAGTCAGCTGAAAATGGCAACACCACCACAATTAATGTCAGCACCAATAGAAATAACCATTTAAGCCGGTTCTTAATCTCACTAGAAATATTGCTCACTTTAGGCCAGTACCTAATGACCAAGCAAGCAGGCAACACGCCTAACAATACGATGCGAGCCAACATGCTGATATTAAGCAGGCCCTCAATTTCTTTAGCATCGGTATGCATAATATTGTCAATCATAACAACATCCATCAGCACACCAAATTGGTCCATATAATAGGCTGTTTGAGCGCTCAACAATAGCAACAGCGCAATCAGCCAACGCCCCGCGCCACCAAAACTGACCATCATGAAAAACAAAGCAGTCAATAGACTAAAAAAGATAAATAACGATGTTAAAAATGGTAAGTTATTAAACGTAAGTGGGTAAATTTCTATAATATGATTGAAGAGTGAATTATTGGCGGTGATCATCACAAATATCACCACCAAGAAAATGGCGCCCATCTGTGAATTGATAAATTTAAGAAAACGAATATTTAACACAGCTTATCTCTACAAAAATTTATTTATTACGACTTAAAAATGACTAGTTAATGCTCAGCATGAATTGTTTGCCTTGAAGCAATCATTTCGGCTGTTTTCTTTTTTTACGTAAGATAATTGAGAGCATTTTTTTAGACTTCACACTCAATTTATTTTCTTGTCGATATGCAAGAAAAAATCGTAATAGATCTGTGTTACTCACATCATTAAGATGGCGATGAAAAATCCCTAAATCTTTTATTGAGGCAGCTTGTTTAAACATGCGTCTCCGTGTTTTTTCTAAATCAATAAAACAAACTTTCACCATTCTAGTAGCGGATAAATTTACAAATATATGCTTTGGATATAGGTTGCCATGTTGATAACCATGTGCATGCATCACACGCATAGCATCTGCGATACTTTCAAAAATCGTGCGGCGTTTTTGTTTTTCTAAAGTCAACAAATCAAGCTCTTCTAATGATTGAAAACCTTCAAGCTCTTTAGTTACCAGAATGCATTGATGTTTACCATTCACTTTTTTAGTTGCAAAATATATTAAATCTAACGTTGGAATACCTAATGTAATAAAGCGCGATATATTTGAATATTCACGTTCAAATGTTAATCTATTGAGAAGGAAGTGACGTGCGCTTTTATAAAAATGATTTTCTTGTCGCTTAATGAAAATATTTTTTTTGCTCCTATCAGCCAACAGAAGAGACGCTTTGCAAACACCACTCCAACCACCTCTTCGATAATTGGGCTCTTCAACCCAATTATCTTGATTCAGCATCCAAAGGGCTTCGAAATGGTCAATACCATTTTTGGGGAGTACGGCTTGCCAACTAGGGTTAATATATTCCAAAATTTGAAAACCTCATTACACTTTACGTAACACATAAGTACGCCACATATGGTAGTACTTAATAAAATCCAGTCTTTCAATCACATCAAAACCATTCTCTGCAAATTCTGTCTCGATTGTTGTGACAGGAATTACAAATCGATTCTGATATGCATGCGTTTCTTCACGGTCTTTATCTTGTGCTTTACGTCTTTTGGCCTTTAAATTTCCATCTACCCAAAGTGACATAATCACTGTATCTTTTGTCACGCGATGGAACTCTTTTAATAACACCTTACGCTCTTCTGACTTCCCCAAATGGTGCATAAATCGGATACAAAAAACATTGTCAACAAACCCATCGGGTACTGGCAAATCAAACGCAGACGCTTGAAATGATTTAATACGACCAGCAATTTCTTTTGGTCGGTTTGCCATTCCAGCATCAATCATGGCTTGATTGTAATCACTAGCATAAATCACTCTATTTTTATCTTCTGCTAATACATCCCAAAAGCGGCCTGTACCACAAGGTGCATCTAAAACAGATTGTGGATTCCCTGCAATACGTAAGGCTTTTCTTGCAATTTGGTGATCTCTCCAGTTTGATAGCTTGCGCCAAAACTCATGCTCATGTTTGTCAAAATAGATTTGCGCATGTTCTTCATCGTATTTCTTTGAAAATGCTAACTCTTCTACCGTAGATTTATTATCTTTTGCCACTTTAAAGTCCCCTAATCATTTTTAATTTATTGATTTACTACCTTTTGAGCCTCATTACTGATCAACGAGCCCTGTAATATTTGTAAAGGCTTCTTCCCATAGGGGTCGCCTACAAAAATCGTATCTTTAGTAAAATTCTTACTTAATAAGCTTTCATTGTCGCGATAACTCGCATAGGACAACCCGACCAAATCAGACCAGGTGTAGATAAAATCTGCATTGTCGTATTGACGATTTAGAATAGGTTGACCAGCCAATTTATTAGCTTCTTGCCAATTGCTTGA
>CAYXOR010000009.1:33302-64758 GCA_964466895.1 uncultured Methylophilaceae bacterium
ATACTTCATATGTGTACCTAATAGATGTACTACTATGAATTTCTTTTCATCCTGTTTTAATAGCTTCTCTGAAAAAGGTGCCAAGACTTTTTCATCTAAACTATAAGAGTTCTGGCGACGAGCATTATTTAAAAAGACTTGTTCATCTGCTTGTTTAGCAAATGTAGTCAACATGGCATTACGCTTTGTGAGCGTTTGTTGATTGGTAATCCAATAAGTTTTGTAACCTGCTTGCTTCATGATTGCGATTAAAGAAGGCGTAGTTTTATAAAGGTCTGGGTGCTCTTGGTCTGCAAAAGTAAGTACTTGTTCTAAGCTTTCTATTGTGTTTGGGCGGGATGCAAACACATTATTAAAAACAGCCAGCTCATTTTTAATACTAGATAGTTTTGGAGTAGTATCACGTGAATAACCATATAAACCCATATGCACGCGCGTTGTCGACTCACCAATAACGAGTATCACTGTTGTCGGTAATGTTTTTTTAGTTTCCTGTAAATTGTTTAATGCAGGAATTTTACCCAAACTGAGTAATTGCGTTTCTACTTCAGCCAATTCACGCTGATAGTTGTAATAGCCAAAACCTAACTGCCAAGGCGGTGCTGCCGAGAGGTGACGATTCATGCTTTTATACGCTGCAGCTATATCATGGTACTGAATGCCTTTCTTAACGGGTGATAAAAATATCAATGTGAAAATAATTAAACCAGTTAAGTAGGCAGGTTTTTTTGTATTCTCATATGGCTTAATTTTGAACCAAATGGAAATAGGCAACAAAGTAAATATTAAATAACTCAATACAACACCAGCTGAAAGGTAATTTTGCAAGAACTCCGATGACTCTGATTGGTTTGATTCAAAAATAATGAACATTGAACTTTGTGTTAATTCTTGATGATAAATTAGAAAATAACCAAAGCCTGGCAAAGCTAATAGCCACAGGAAAGCGCCCAAGCCTGCCGTGATTTTCTTCACGTGCTTAGGAAACAACAATACTGGAATCATCCACAAAAATGCAGTGATGGTTGCATCTTTAAACCCCTCAAAAGAGGTGGAGCCCGATAAGCTAATCAGTAATTGGGTAATACTGGTGAGAGACCAAAATAGTAAAAATGATAATAATGATGATTTCTTGATAGACGGCATTTAGCTTCTTAGTTAGTTGCTATTAGATGAGTATTAATAGCAACGAGAATGCCAAGTGTGCCATTCATACAATAAATGTTATTTAATGTAATGTTTTATATCGTTATTTTATTGATTATAAATAAGCACACCTTCATAAGTGGATCAAAAAGGCTGCAAACTTTGCATTAAACCTATCGCTATAGATTTTAATTTCATGCAAAAAATGCATAACTACATTCTTAGTTCATTTTAAGTGATTGATTTGTTGTAAATTTAATTTTGGCATGTCCCTTGCATTACTTAGAACTAGTTATTCATTATGGGAAAGTTTAATCATGCTTAATACTACACAAACCGAAGCACTTTACACTGCTGAAACGGCTTACCATTTAAGAAGTTTTACAAAAACGAGGCGCTATCAAGTGAATGAAATTACCGCACACACAGTTACCAAAGAATCACCCTGTAGACGTGATGTTGAAGCGTTTATTCATGCTGTATTTGAAGTAGGCTATGGTGCTAATGTAACTGAGTTCATGCCGACATTGGTTGCATTGAGAGATGAAAATGGTGTGTTAATGGCTGCCTTTGGCATGCGTTCAGCTAATAAAGAAAAGCTATTCCTAGAACAATATCTAGATATGCCAGTTGAACAACTCCTTACAGAGGGGTTAGGCAAGCCTATTACACGTAATGAAATTACTTGTATTGGTAACTTAGCCGTGTCCAACCCGCGTAATGCCGGTGTACTGATTGCACATGTGATTCAGCACAGTCTTGATATTGGGATTAAATGGTGTGTTGCAACCGCACATCACAGCCTACAAAATGGCTTAATTAAAGGTGGACGTGATGTATACCCATTGCATATCGCAGATAAAGCGCGTCTATCTGCAGAAGAACAAGCAGTGTGGGGTAATTATTATGACAACTTACCGCAAGTAGTTGCTATAAGGGGCGTTGCTGACTATTAATGCGGAACCACAAAATCATAATAAGATGATGCTTATTGAAGCCATAAAACAGTATGCAACTGCGATGCCAGATCATGTTGCGATACAAAGTGGCAACATGACAATAAGCTATCATGAGTTTTTAGCAGAAATAGCGCAATCTCAACTAGCATTAAATGAATGCGCAGATGATCGGACTATTGCCTTAGCAATGGATAACCATCCTGCTTGGGCCACACTTGATATTGCCGCCAGCTCGATCAATAGACCGCTTGCGCCACTCCCGACATTCTTCTCTGACACACAAATCATGCATGCAGTCAAAGATGCAGGTGCTGGTGTATTGATCACTGATAATCCACAACGATTTAATAAGCTATTTGATCGTCTGATTAAGCAAAAAACCACCATTATGGTGATGGGTAAACGCTTGATGTTGATGTATTTGAATATTGCGCCGCAAATATTACCAGCCACCACTGCAAAAATTACTTACACCTCAGGCACCACAGGTCAGCCAAAAGGGGTTTGTTTGAGTGAACAGGCCATGTTAAATGTCGCTACATCCATACAACAAACGGTTAAGTTAACATCTGAAGACCAACACTTATGTGTGCTACCACTTTCTACATTACTTGAGAATGTGGCGGGCCTTTATGCCATTTTTCTAGCCGGTGGTACTGCGCATATTTTACCAAGTGAAGCCGTAGGCCTCAGTGGCAGCTCACTTAACATTACTCAGCTACATCAAGCATTAGAGAACAGCCAAGCCAACACAGCTATTTTTATTCCAGAGCCACTATCCGCATTGGTAATGCTAAGTGAGTCTGGTGTGATGCCTCTACCTTCATTACGTTTTTTAGCAGTTGGCGGCGCATCGGTCGCGCCTCATTTGTTAGCACGTGCACGCGAAGTAGGTTTACCTGTATTTGAAGGCTATGGTTTATCTGAAAGTGCTTCTGTTGTTGCCCTAAATAGTGCAACTGAAAATAAAATTGGTAGCGTTGGTAAGCTGCTACCGCATCTAGACATAAAGTTTTCAGATGAGCATGAAATTTTAGTCAAAGGGGCGAGTTATCTAGGCTATACCAATAGCACAAATCAATTAGAACGCTGGCTACACACTGGTGATATTGGCTACATGGATGAAGATGGCTATTTATTTATCAATGGGCGACAAAAGAATATTTTCATCACATCCTATGGGCGTAACATTTCCCCTGAGTGGGTAGAGCGAGACCTGACCAATACACCAGAGATTTTACAAGCTTGCTTGTTTGGCGAAGCTAAACCATGGAATACAGCATTATTATTCACAAAACCAGAAGCGACTGAGGAAATGATTGACGCCGCTATTGATCGGATAAACCAGAAGCTACCAGATTATGCGCGTGTCAGTAAATGGTTATCCGTCACTGAACCTTTCAATATCGGGAATAACCAGCTTACGCCGAATGGGCGGCTGAAACGTAATGAAATATGGCAAGCATATCAAGAAGATATTGAAACACTTTATGAAAACACGATTAATCAATTAGCAATATAAGGACTAAATATGTCATTTTATGATGAGCTACTAAAAACAACTGAAACTGAACGTAATATGTTAATGAGCCTGCCTCTAATTACAGAAGGAGGCACGGGAAATATTTCATTAGAAACCTATGTTGCCTTCTTAGCAGAAGCCTATCACCATGTGAAACATACGGTGCCACTACTCATGGCTTGTGGTGGCCGACTCAGTGAAGAGTATGAATGGTTGCGTACAGGGCTGGGCGAATATATTGAAGAAGAAATGGGTCATCAAGAATGGGTGCTTAATGACATTGCCGCTTCTGGATTTGATAAAGAAGCAGTAAGGGCAAGTATGCCAAGCTTGCCGACTGAAGTCATGGTTGCTTACGCATATGATATGGTACAGCGTGTGAACCCGATTGGTTTTTTTGGGATGGTGCTGGTGTTAGAAGGCACTAGTTCAGCTGTCGCTACACAAGCAGGTCAAAACCTTATGAAGCGTTTGAACTTAACACCAAGTTCATTTAGTTACTTACTTTCTCATGGTGATTTAGATGTTGGCCATGTTGCGTTTTATGAAGGTCTAATGAATCAAATAACGAATAAGCAAGATCAAGCATTGCTAATTCATTCTGCAAAAAACTTTTATCAGCTATATGGTGATATATTTAGAGAAATTGAAGCGCGTACCATGTAATAAAACTGAGATTAGGAAAAATAATGGATTTAAATAATAAACGCATTCTGCTGACAGGCGCTACTGGGGGGGTTGGTAACAACGTTGCAAAACGATTAGTTGAAAAGGGTGCTATCGTTGCACTGGTTGGTCGTAATGCAGAAAAACTCAATGCACTAAAAATTGAACTCGAGCGACCTAATCATAAAGTCGTCATTATTCAAAGCGACTTAAGTCAACCAGGTGCACCTAGTAAGGTTATTCAATCAGTATTGAGTCAATTAGGTGATATCGATATCCTAATTAACAATGCTGGCATTTTAGATTTTATTGCGTTTGAAAACCAAACTGAAGAAAGAATAGCAGAAGTCATTCATACCAATGTAACTTCACTCATCCAACTTACACGTAGGCTGACGCCAAAATTTCTACAGAAAAATGACGGACACTTCTTATTTGTCGGCTCGATTTTTGGTTCACTTGGTTTCCCGCACTATACAACCTACTGTGCAAGTAAGTTTGCCGTACATGGCTTCTCGCAAGCATTACGCCGTGAATTAGTAGACACCAATATTGGCGTGACTTACATTGCACCCCGCGGCATTAAAACACCAATGAACGACACGAATACAGTTGCCATGATGGACGAAGCCAAACAAACAATGGATACACCAGAAAAAGTAGCAGAAATTATCATACGTAGTTTAGAGCAAGAAAAGCAAGAGGTCTTTATTGGCCAGCCGCAAAGCTTTTTTGCATGGCTAAATAGTGTGGCACCTAAGATGGTCAATATGGGTTTAAAAAAACAAACGGCGCTTGCTAAACCTTTTTTAGATAAATAGCCTACAAGTAAAGCACAGCTGGGAACACCGTCAGCGCAAGCACAAATACTAACCACTCTAGATTCCAGCGCTCTAGATGCCCAGTGAAATGGAGTGATAACACCACAATCGCGATAACATAATATATTGCAATAAGTACCATAAATTACCTAGACTATATCCATAAATCATTCTCAACAAACAAGTTATAACATTACTTAACCTTTAGATGCAATACATGTTTATCGCTACCTTTTAATGTTGATTGCTTTTTTAATCATTTTCGCGTAAATTTCAACCATTGCTAGGGGTCTGCTGATTGTAAAAAACCAGTAGTGAGACACACCCTTCGAACCTGATGCGGGTCATGCCGCCGTAGGGAAGCGTCTATAGGCTTCCCTACAAATAATTTTAAACGTAGGGAATGCAGCTTAACTGCGCTCCCTATTATGATTAATAACTTGGAGCCAGCCGTGAATGCTACTGACAAAAACCTTTCCAAATTCTTAACTGAAACCGCCTCTGTAGATGAAGCTGTTACTAAAAACTTTGCTAAATCACGTAAAGTTTACATTGAAGGTAGCCGCCCAGACATTCGCGTACCGTTTCGGGAAATTTCATTAAGTGATACCGCATCAAGCTTTGGTGCAGAAAAGAATCCGCCTGTTGTCGTTTACGACACATCAGGCCCTTACACTGACCCGGATATCAGCATCGATATCCGCAATGGATTACCTGCACTGCGTGCAAAATGGATTTCAGAGCGTAATGATACTGAAGAGCTAGACGGCCCTAGTTCGGAATTTGGTCAGCAACGTAAAACTGACCCAGAATTAGCATCGATGCGTTTTAATCTCACACGCAAACCATTACGTGCAAAAGCAGGTAAAAACGTTTCGCAAATGCACTATGCACGTCAAGGTATTATCACGCCAGAGATGGAATTTATTGCTATCCGTGAAAACCAACGCCGTGAAGGCATGAGCGAATTGCTGCAAACACAACACCCAGGCGAAGATTTTGGCGCAAGCATCCCTAAAACCATCACGCCAGAATTTGTTCGTAGCGAAGTCGCGCTTGGTCGCGCTATTATTCCACTCAATATTAACCATCCAGAAATTGAGCCTATGATTATTGGCCGTAATTTCTTGGTAAAAATTAACGCCAACATTGGTAACTCAGCACTGGGTTCTTCTATCTCAGAAGAAGTAGAAAAAATGGTATGGGGAACGCGTTGGGGTGGTGATACAGTGATGGATTTATCAACAGGTAAAAACATCCATGAAACGCGCGAATGGATTATTCGTAATAGTGCGGTGCCTATTGGCACTGTACCCATTTACCAAGCATTAGAAAAAGTTGATGGCAAAGCTGAAAATTTAACATGGGAAATTTTTCGCGATACGTTAATCGAACAAGCAGAACAAGGTGTAGATTACTTTACCATTCACGCTGGAGTGCTTTTAGCTTACATTCCAATGACGGCAAAACGGATGACCGGCATTGTCTCTCGTGGTGGCTCAATTATGGCGAAATGGTGTTTAGCACATCATCAAGAATCTTTCCTTTATGAGCACTTTGAAGACATTTGCGAAATCATGAAAGCCTATGATGTTAGCTTTAGTTTGGGTGATGGCTTACGCCCTGGCTCTATTTATGATGCCAATGATGAAGCACAATTTGCAGAACTTAAAACACTAGGTGAACTGACACAAATTGCGTGGAAGCACGACGTACAATGTATGATTGAAGGCCCAGGTCATGTACCCATGCACTTGATTAAAGAAAATATGGATCTACAACTTGAACACTGCGGCGAAGCACCATTCTATACATTAGGCCCACTCACCACAGACATTGCGCCAGGTTATGACCATATTACTTCAGGCATCGGTGCCGCCATGATAGGTTGGTACGGCTGCGCCATGCTTTGTTATGTAACACCCAAAGAGCATCTTGGCTTGCCAGAAAAAGAAGATGTTCGTGTGGGTATTATTACGTATAAAATCGCCGCCCATGCGGCTGATTTAGCTAAAGGCCACCCCGGTGCACAGATTCGTGATAATGCACTTTCTAAAGCACGTTTTGAGTTCCGTTGGGAAGACCAATTTAACCTTGGCCTAGACCCAGAAAAAGCCAAAGAATTTCACGATGAAACCTTGCCACAAGACGGTGCTAAACAAGCCCACTTCTGCTCCATGTGTGGCCCACACTTCTGTTCAATGAGAATCTCACAAGACGTACGAGACTACGCAGCAGAAAAAGGTATTAATGAGCAAGAAGCCCTAGAAAAAGGTATGCAAGAAAAAGCGATTGAGTTTGTTAAAAAGGGTAGCGAGGTTTACCAAAAGGTCTAATACAAACCCTCAAGTTACCCCTTAAAAATATATGGGAGATTAGCAATTGATTCGTTTTACGCTAATCTCTTTCGCAAGCTTAAAGTTAAGCTTAATCAATTAGGAGAAATTAATGCACGTATCATTCAAAGAAGCACAACAAATTATCGATAGCGCAGTCAAAAAATCACGAGAAATCAACGTTAAAATGTGTATCGTCGTTCTAGATTCTGGCGGCAATATAAAAGCATTTGCACGCATGGATGATGCTTGGGTTGGCAGTAGCGACATTGCAATTAAAAAAGCAAAAACATCTTGTTTCTTTTCAATGTCATCAGGTGAAATCGGCAAGCTATCTGTACCAGGTCAACCACTTTACGGCATTGAGCATTCTAATGACGGCTTAATCACTTTCCCAGGTGGCGTACCAATTATCGATAAAGATGGTAACTTACTTGGTGCTGTTGGCGTCAGTGGAGATACCGTTGAAAACGATCACATTGTTGCTACCGCTGGCGCAACACTTTGTGGCAAATGCGATATGCCAGGGCATGCTTGGAGAGAATAAGCTTGCGTAACACATCATTGAGCGACCCTGTGCCTTAACTTGGGGTCTCATAGAAAAGCCAGCAAATGCTGGCTTTTCTAATTATGAACAATGTAAAAAACTATTATTATCTACATTGATTTGTAAACCATGGTTGTATTATCTGCATTAAGTAGTACACTTTAACTTGTTAGATATAAAAATAAGGGGGAATAAAATGGACTTTTCAACACTATTTAATAGTTTACAAGGGCAGCTGGGGCAGCACTTACCTAGTATATTTGGCGCACTTGCCGTACTTATCGGTGGCTGGTTAATCGCCGTATTAGTACGCGCAGGCTTAAAACGCTTTTTATCCATGATAGGTATTAATAAACGCATTACCGAAAGCACTGGACAAGAAGTTGATTTAGCATCAGGCATTTCATTTGGCGCTTTTGTTCTTATTTTGCTGGTTACAATTATCGGTGTTTTTAGCAGCCTTAATTTACAGGACGTCTCCCAACCATTTAACGTAATGGCTTCGCAAATTTTCGAATACCTGCCACGTATATTTGCTGGACTTATTTTGCTAGGTATTGCGTGGGGTATTGCCACTTTAGTACGTGTGTTGGCAACAAAAGCGCTAGCAACAACCAAACTTGACGAGAAGCTAAGTTTAGAGGCTGGTATGCAGCCAATGAGTAATAACGTAGGCAACATGTTATTTTGGATTATTATCCTCATGTTTTTGCCTGCCTTACTCTCAACATTTGAGCTGAATGGTTTACTAGCCCCTGTACAAGGCATGGTCAATGAGTTTTTAGCCATGATACCTAATATTTTTGCTGGCGGCATCATTGCACTAGTCGGTTGGGTCGTTGCTAAAATTTTACGTGGTTTAGTGACGAATATTTTAGCAACTAGCGGCATTGATAATATTAATAAAGTTGCAGGTGTTAAAGATGCAAACGCAATCAAACTATCAAGTGTAGTTGGCATGTTAGTGTTTATTTTTGTATTTATCCCCACATTAATCGCTGCTTTAGATGCTTTGCAGATGGAAGCTATTTCCCAGCCAGCAAGTGACATGCTTGCTTTAATATTCGCAGCAATACCGAATATTTTAGCTGCCGCCATTATCCTAACCATTACCTATTACGTCGCTAAGTTTGTTTCAACATTAATTGTTAACTTACTATCTGGCATTGGTTTTAATAGCGTACCAGCCAAACTTGGTTTTGCTGATACGTTTACTAAAAAATCAACTGTTTCAGATATGATCGGAAAAGTGATTGTATTCTTTGCCATGTTGTTTGCTACGGTAGAAGCAGCGAACCGCCTAGGCTTTTCACAAATGAGCGATATCGTCGGCATGTTTATCCAATTTGGCGGTGATATATTACTTGGCTCTGTCATCCTAATGATAGGCTTTTGGTTGGCAAACCTTGCTTACAATGCTATCGACAGGGCAAGTGGTAAAAAATCATCTGGGCTAGCCAACATTGCCCGCATTGCTATTATCGGTTTAGTTGTGGCAATGGGCTTACGTGCAATGGGTATTGCCGATGACATTGTCAACATGGCTTTTGGCCTTACACTAGGCTCTATAGCCGTTGCCGTAGCACTGGCTTTTGGCCTTGGTGGCCGTGAAGCAGCAGGCAAGCAATTAGAATACTGGTTTAGTAAAATGCGTGACGGCAAATAAACCAGACAAGTAACAAAAAAGCCGTAGCCATATGCTACGGCTTTTTCATTTCTACGACCCGCCTAAACCTTATAAAAAACTTATAATGGTTTAATAACATTACTATTAGGGAGCAATGCCTTACCGGCCTTAAACACACCCAAACCAAATCGATTGACTGCTATTGCAGCAGGCGTCATCTTTATCATTAATACCCATTTTTGATTCCTTATTTACCACTATCTACATACACTAATATGAAGTTGGTGCCACTTAGTCTGTTAAAATAGTTAACGCATAGGAAATCTATTTTGACGACACTCAAACTCAACAAAAAAACAACACAAACAACCCATACGACCAAGGCGCCTGTACGTAGAGCAAAGCCTGAGAAACGTAATCGTTCTGTTGCCCCACCGCCAAAACCAACACCCAAACCTGTCACTAATACGGATAACAATAGCGTTAACCAGCAAGCAACTAAAGATAAACTGGTGACAGATAAACCTATTATGCGTAACGAATATGCTGCACGCGACCGTTCAGCATCTAGTGATAATACAAAAAAATCTGCTGGAAATCCTGCACTTAAAAACAACCCCAATGCCCGCAAACCTGCCGATAGAGAAGGTGCTTACCGCAATCCGCCTCGCCGCGGCGGCAAAGCTAAAGATGGCTTTGTAGCCAGTGAGTTTGACAAAAATCGCAGCAACAAACAAACATTCGTAAAAAATGCTGGCACCAAACAAAATGACTTGCCACGGCTTTCTAAACGCATGGCAGAACTTGGGCTATGCTCTCGCCGTGAAGCAGACGAATGGATCATTAATAGCTGGGTAAAAGTAGATGGTGTCATTATTGATACACTAGGTACGCGCATTCACCCAGACGCAGAAATTGTGATTAGCGGTTATGCTTACGAACAACAAGCCGAACAAGTCACTATCTTGCTAAACAAGCCGATAGGCCATGTCAGTGGACAAGCTGAAGATGGCTATCAACCTGCGATTGTTTTAGTACATCCGGATAATGAATGGCTAGATGACCCAATGCTCAATGATCAAAATGCTAAAGATTTTCAACGTGGCTTCTTACATGGGCTAGCGCCCGCTGGACGTTTGGATATTGATTCTACAGGCTTACTAGTACTCACCCAAGATGGACGTATTGCTCGCCATTTAATTGGCCAAGACTCTAGCGTGGAAAAAGAATACCTTGTGCGTGTTGAAGGTGAGCTAAGTGATGCAGACTTAAAACAGTTAAATTTTGGTTTAAGCTTGGACGGTGAAAAACTCAAACCCGCTAAAGTTAGCTGGCAAAATGAAGACCAATTACGCTTTGTATTACGTGAAGGTAAAAAGCGTCAAATTAGACGTATGTGTGAAATGGTCGACTTACATGTGGTTGGGTTAAAGCGCGTACGTATTGGAAGTGTAAATTTAGGTAAATTACCCGTGGGGCAATGGCGATATTTGCGTGATAACGAACGTTTTTGAGTTATGCTTTAACTAATTGGTAGTTTTTATTCTCACTTTAAAATTAAGGATGAATCATGGGTTTATTTGATAGTATTGCCAGTGCTGTTTTAGGCAAAGTCATGGGTGACAAAGCAGGCATGGCAAAAATCGCGATGGAAATGTTTAGCCAAAATGGTGGATTAGAAGGCGTCTTAAGTAAGTTTCAAGAAGGTGGCCTAGCTGACCTAGCCGCCTCTTGGGTAGGTAAGGGCGATAATAAATCCGTATCATCGAATCAAATTACCGATATATTAGGCAGCGGTGCTATTGCAGACATGGCAGCTAAATTTGGTATTAGCCCAGATTTGTTAAGCGGCCAGCTAGCTGAACATTTACCCGGAGTAGTAGACCAAATGACACCAGACGGTGAAGTGAAAGCCGACTCTGGTGATTTGCTAGCGACTGTTTTAGGCATGATGAAATAACTGTATGTGATTAAAAAGGGCGCGTTGCGCCCTTTTTCTTTTGTAAGAAATGTGTGTCATAAACACATAAATTAAACCTGCTAAAATATACTTATGGATATTATACTAATACTTAAAACCATCATCATGGGCATTGTCGAAGGTGCCACTGAGTTTCTACCCATTAGCAGCACAGGGCACTTAATTATCACGAGTGATTTGCTAGATTTTTTAGACAAAAGTAAGCGCGATGTTTTTGAAATCGTTATTCAATTGGGTGCTATCCTTGCCGTGGTGTGGCAATATCGACAAAAGTTCACGCATGTTACGGCTAATTTAAACGAGACAAAATCACAACAATTTGTACTCAACTTATTTATTGCGTTCTTACCACTCGCCATACTTGGCTTGGCATTCCACCATCAAATTAAAGCCTTATTATTTAATCCAAAATCTGTTGCCATCGCATTGGTCGTTGGCGGCTTTGTTATTCTATGGATAGAAAAAAAATTACCTAAAGTGCAGATACATTCCGTTGATGATATGAATTGGAAACATGCATTAAAAGTAGGGTTTGCACAAGCCATTGCCTTAATTCCTGGCGCCTCAAGAGCCGGCGCCACTATCATTGGCGGCATGTTATTTGGTTTATCGCGCACTGTTGCCACCGAGTTCTCTTTTTTCTTGGCGGTACCTGTGATGTTTGCCGCTACCGCCTATGATTTGTATAAAAACAGAGACTTGCTGGCGACCGATGATTTAATGATTTTTTTCATCGGCTTTGTAACTGCATTTATCGCGGCATTAATTGTGATTAAAGTGCTGATTCGCTATGTGCAAAACAATGATTTCACCGTATTTGCATGGTACCGTATTATATTCGGTACTATTGTACTTTGGTATTATTGGTAAACTATATTAACAATTGATAATCGAAACATTACCAATTTCCGATTAGCAACATAAATACTTTAGGGCATGAAACCATCCTAGCCTTAATGAAAGGTCATCAATGAAAAAATTATTAAAATATTCAGCATTCGGTTTTGGCGGCTTAATCTTATTGGCCCTACTCGTTATGGCCTATTTTGCCGTCACCTTCAACCCTAACGACCATAAACAGAAAATTATTGATTTAGTCAAAGAAAAGAATGATCGCATCCTTGCCATCGATGGTGATATTTCATTTTCATACTGGCCTAAAATAGGGGCAAACTTAGGCAAAATATCTATTTCAGAACAAAATTCTAACAAAGAATTTGCCTCTATTAACAGTGCTAAAGTAGCGCTAGCGGTCATGTCCTTACTTAAAAATGAGCTCGTGGTAGACACTATTTATATTGATGGTGCAAAAGCCAACATCATTAAATATAAAGATGGTACGACTAATTATGATGACTTACTAGGTAAAGAAGAATCTGAAGAATCACAAGAAGTTAAGTTTGATGTGCAAGGCATTAATATTACGGACTCTGAAGTTAATTATATTGATGAAGCAAACAATAAACAGTACAGCATCAGTCAGTTCAATTTGAAATCCAGCCACATAGCATTGGCTAAACCTGTTGATTTAGATACTAGTTTTATAGTCACAGCCAATGAACCAGCACTAACAGCCAACACTAAAATTAAAGGTAATTTCCTATACGACCCAGAAAGCAAACGTTTTAAAGTGAAAGGTCTTGATAGCAATATACAAGGTGACATGCTAGGCGGAAAGAATATGGACATTAAGGCTAGCGGTGATATTGATGCGCAAACAGAAACAATGGAGTTTTTGATTAATAACTTAACACTAGCCATCACTGGTGATTTTGATGGCGCTCAACAAGCAATCGATATTGACGCACCATCAATCAATATTCAAAAAGATATCGTTAGCAGTAATAAAGTAACACTGAGCTTTGCACAAAATAAAGCTAGTGATCATTTAAAAGTTAATATGGTGTTAGCTGACATGAAAGGTTCACCAAAAGCGGTACAAAGCAGCGGCATAACAGGAGACTTATCCATGGTGCAGGGCAAGCGGTCGGTATCAGGAGAATTTTCATCTCCCTTTAGCGGTAACATCGAAGCCTTAATCTTTGACATTCCAAAACTAGTAGGCCAGCTTAATATTAAAGACCCAAGTCTGCCGAATGGCAAAATGTCAGGCACATTTAACTTAAATGCACATGCTGATATTAAAAATGAAAATGCCAATAGCAAATTTAACTTAGTGCTAGAAGATACAAAATTAAATGGTGATGTCGCCGTTAACAGCTTTAAAAAACCTAATATTAAATTCAACCTTAACGCTGATAAATTAGACCTTAATAAATTATTAGGCGCACCGACACAAACCGCCAAAACGGATAGTAAAGGCTCGGATAAACCTGCTGATATGTCAGCGTTAAATACGCTCTTGCTCGATGGCAAGCTCAATATCGGCAGTATTATTTATGACAAATATCTTATCTCTGGCGTTAATCTCGGCATTAAGGCGGATGGTAAAAAAGTCGCCATTAACGGCTTAAACCTTAAAATTAATGACAGCAAAATTAAGGGCGCATTAAGTGTCAGTCAATTTGACAAGCCGCTTTATACATTTGACCTTGATATTGACCAATTAAACCTTGACCAATATATCAGCCAAAGCAGCGCAGATGAATCAAAAACAGAAAGCAAATCAACCGGCGATGAAACCATTGATTTAAGCGCATTAAAAGCCTTAAATGCAAATGGCACGCTGCGCATTGGCAAGCTTAACTACGGTAAAACTAAAGTATCAAACGTGCGGATAGACTTAAAGGCTGATGATGGCGTTGCAACATTATCACCATTTTCAGCAAACCTTTATGAAGGCAGTATGAAGGGTTCACTTAAGGTCGATGCGCGTGCCACACCAAATATCGCATTTAAGCAAACCATGCGTGGCGTATCTGTTGGCCCACTCTTAGTAGACACTATTAACAATGACATGTTATCTGGCAAAGGCACTGTCAGTGTTGATGTGGTAACGCAAGGCAATACAATTAATGCATTTAAAAAAAGCTTATCAGGAAAGTCGTCGCTAGCACTGACAGATGGTGCACTTAAAGGCGTTGATATTGCTGGTAGCATTCGCGACATGAAAAGCAAAATCAATGTTTTCCAATCCAAAAATGCAGCTGCAGACGACACCAAAAAAACAGATTTTAGCGAATTAACCGCTACTTTTACCATTAAAGATGGCATTGCACATAATAATGATCTCGCTATGAAAGCACCTATACTGCGCTTAGCAAAAGGTGATAGCCGCGGTGATATCAATATTGGTAACGAAACTATTAATTACATTGCAAAACCAACCATTGTAAAATCATTAAAAGGTCAAGGTGGGTCAGACCTTGATGGCTTAAGCGGTATTGGCATCCCTATGAAAATTACTGGCACCTTCTCAGACCCTAAATACGGTATGGATTTTAGTGCGCTCGCGGCTGGATTAGCACAGTCAAAGTTGCTTGATAAAGTCGGAGGTGAAAAAGGGGCTGCAGTAAAAGAACTTTTAAGCGGTGACAATAAAGTTGATGCCCTAAAAGGGCTTTTCGGAAAAGATAAGCCAAAAGAAACGCCACCAACAACAGATGCTAGCGACGCTGATGCAGTAGCGCCAGCTAAAGAGCCAGAAACAGTAGAAGATAAAGCCAAAGATAAGCTTAAAGATTTACTGAAGTTTTAACCTTAATGCCTGCTTTTTCTGATGCCATTGTTGTTTGGCAAAAGCAACATGGCCGTCATGATTTACCATGGCAAAACACCACAGACCCATATGCCATTTGGGTAGCAGAAATTATGCTACAACAAACTCAGGTAACAACGGTAATCGCTTATTATGCCAAATTTATACAGCGTTTTTCTGATATAGCAACACTAGCAATTGCAACGCAAGAAGAAGTATTGCAATGCTGGAGCGGCTTAGGTTACTACTCACGCGCCCGTAATTTACACGATGCCGCACAAAAAATAATAGATGACTTTTCAGGTGTTTTTCCAGGTCAGTTTGACGACATTTTAAGCTTACCGGGTATCGGTCGCTCTACTGCAGCGGCCATTTCTACCTTTGCATTAAATAAACCTCAGCCTATATTAGATGGCAATGTTAAACGTATTTTTGCACGGCACTTTTTAATTGATGGCTGGTCTAGTACGCCAGAGGTACAAAAAAAAATGTGGGCGATTGCTGAATGTGAGAACCCTACTGAAGATGCCATTGCTTATACCCAAGGCCTGATGGATTTAGGCGCCACTCTGTGCACACGTAGCAAACCTAAATGTGATGATTGCCCACTAATGAAAAACTGCAAAGCCTATGCAGAAAATAAAACACATTGTTTACCTACCCCAAAACCGAAAAAAATTATCCCACAAAGAGAAACTACTATGTTGGTCATTCGTATGGGTAAAGACGTGTTGTTAGAAAAACGCCCGCAAAAAGGTATTTGGGCAGGCTTATGGAGTTTGCCTGAAATTAGTATGTCAGACATTGCCAGTAAAATTGCACAGAAAAAATTTGGTTTAACAGTAGAACCTGATGAACCGCTAGCCATCGTCAACCATGCATTTACCCACTATAAACTCGCTATCACTCCGCAACCTTTACAAGTCATTAGCTCACCAAACAACTCAAAAATATCAGGCTTACCTAACTATATATGGCTACCCATAGAAGATGCCATTGGTGCGGCACTACCAACGCCCGTGAGGAATATTTTACTAAGCCTCAAGAATGATTAATTTAAGTTCTTAAGCAGAAATGACTAGTTAAAAATAGAGCGAAGTAAACACACTTGATAAATAAATGCTCATTCAGTAAAGTAGCATTAAAACAATAAATAAAAAGGTATTTATCTAATATTCACTTTTAGCTTATATAGTACATTAGCAGGCAACTTGTCTGATAAACCCTAGTTAGGTTTTATAAAAGGCTACACATGATGTTTGACAGAAAAACGCATTGGCAAAATATCTACCAAGAAAAATCAGCCTTAGATGTAAGCTGGTACCAAAAGGAACCGACTCTATCATTGGAGCTTATCCACAGCACACAGATTGCTAGTTATGAGTCAATCATTGATATTGGGGGTGGTGTGTCAGTGCTAGTGGATCATCTATACAAAAAAGGCTTTACGAATTTAGCAGTTTTAGATATTTCAGAGAATGCACTAGTTAGTGCTAAAAACAGACTGGGTGACTTAGCGAAGTACATCGAGTGGTATGAAGCTGATATTACTCAATTTAAAGCACCTCAACAATTTTCACTTTGGCATGATAGGGCTGTTTTTCATTTTCTAACGAATCAAACCGATAGAAAGCGTTACATCAATGCATTAAAGTATGCACTAAAATCAAACGGTCACCTTATTATTGCGGCATTTGCAATCGGTGGCCCTGAAAAATGTAGTGGGCTTGAAGTTGTGCAATACGACTCAAAGAAACTAACAGCGGAGTTTGGGGCTGATTTTGAGCTGGTAGAAGAAATAAATGAAGTGCACATTACTCCAGCTAACAAAGAGCAGAAATTTACGTATTTTCGTTTTATTAGAACGTTGAAGAATGAAAAAACCTAACAAGTCAAATTCACTCGAAAACTACAAAAGCAGCACGCCACTTTTCTGTTCCGGTGATTTGGGTCGTTAGTCTACGAACAACCCCAGCTCAGACAATGACTCCCGTAATTGTGCTTCCACCTCTCGATAGCCTTCTGCATTTGGATGTATTTGATCGGCTTTAAGCGAATTTTTAGAAAGTACATCCGTAAAGGTATCTTCTATTAACAATACCTGTGTTTCTTCAGCAATTTTTTCATACAAAGGGTGGTCTGGTAAACCGCCAAATGCGGCTTTCACTGGGCTGAACTCAGGGATGGCGATTAGCAAAACTTGGGTGTCTTTTGATTTGGCCTGCTGAATTATTGCTTTAAGATTAGTAATCGTTTGCGCATTTGGCGTACGCCTTAAGAAATCATTGCCGCCTAATGCAATCATCAATAATTGTGGTCGATATTCCTCTAACAGTGCTGGCAATCGTATTAATCCATCTGCTGTGGTATCACCTGGCACACCTGCATTAATAATAGTCCAGCCTGTGTTTTCTGCTAGCAAAGTGGGGTAGTCTTCACCCTCTGCCGCGCCCGTGCCGTAACTTAAGCTATCGCCCAATATGACGACGACTGCATCTTTAGGCAGCGTAGGTACTTTTTCAGAAGTGCAAGCAGCTAAAACCAAAGACAGTAATAGCAGGCTAAATATTTTTTGCATATAGCTATTCAAACCCTTTAACAATCAATAAAAAAAGTAGCCGAAGCTACTTTTTTAATTCTTAAATTAATTAGTGCAAACGTGAATGCAATATGCGTTCTGCTAGCATTTGAAAACGAGGCGATACGAACTTTCTACTTTGCTCGCCTGCATCAGCAATGGTTAACAGCTCTTCTATTGCCGAACGAAAGCCTAATTCAAACAACCAGTAATCTGATTCAGATATTTCAGACTTTTCATCTGAGTTTACATCTTCACATAATCTATCAAATGCTTCTTTACATACATTTAGTTCAGCCATATTGTCTCCTCAACCTTGCCAATAATAATGAATACTATACCTTAGTTATTTTTCATCCCATGAATCTTCCCACATGCAATGCTTAATTTTATGACGATTAGCAATTAACTCTTCAATGCTAGGTTCGTCATTCAACGCACGCTTAATAGCCAACTTTGTCGCTTCATAATTATTTTTAAACATATCAGCTTTATCTAAGTTCGGATCTTTAGCCGCATCTGGATCAATCCAAACCAAGCTAATAATACACAAATCATTCACTTGGTCTTTAGGAATAATTCCTTCAATTACACAATCCAAAATTGCATCGGCAGTAGCAGCTTGAACCAAACCACCGAACAAATCAATATTTGCAGAATCTTTTAATGTTACTTTAGGTGCCATCATACAAGCAGGGCGTACTAATTGGTTAAGATCTCGCACAGCGAACATGGCTGTATGGCCTTTACTTTGCGCCATCATATTGGCAAATGCCTGGCCTACAGGTCCGTCAACACTACCAATTAAAATTTCTGGCATTGCTGCACTTGTATCTTTACCTTCTGTGTATAGCGTTGCTTCACCTGCTTTAAAAACAATTTTTGACATGTAGTACCCTTAAAAGAAATAATGATATTGAATACTAAATTATACAATCTTAAAAATACAATTTATAGTCCACTATTTGGTAAGCTGCATATCAACATGCCATATATTCGCATCCATATAGGGCTTACTAATCACTTCAAATCCTTTTTTTTGATAAAACTTAACCACTTGCGTTTGTGCAGAAAGCAATATTTGCTTAACTTTATTTCCCCAGCAAATTCCAATAGCCTGTTCTAACAAAGCCTGGCCTATGCCTAAACCGCGCCATTCCTGTAGCAACGCCATGCGACCAATATAACCATTGCTTAAAATACGTGCACATCCAATGGGGTTCTGTTGCTTATCTTCTACGAGTAAATGCATCGCATTTTTATCATGCTCGTCCCATTCAATATCCGACGGAACATGCTGCTCGATAATAAAAACTTGTTCACGAATAATCCGTAATTCAGCTTCGTGTGAAGCCCAGCTAACTTGTTTAATGTTGTATTGATGTGTCATTTTCTTTCAAAAACTTGCAGTCATTAACGCTAACAGGCATTATGCTGCCTAACGTTTAATTAGTGAATAACAAAGGGTAACCATGCAACAATATCAAACAGCTGCTGCACGTATGTTTTTAGGCTTAGTATTTTTAGGTCTAGTGCTAATACGCATCATCACCATTATGAACACACCTGACGGCTATATACAGTATCAAGTAGCATTAGGCCAATTTGGACTAGGTACTATTTTTGCACCACTTTTAATTTTAGTGCAGCTTGTTGCTGGCTTAGGTTTGTTTTTGGGTTTTAAAACACAATGGTGCGCCAGAATCTTATTGGTATTAGCCTTGTTCTTAGCCGTTGTTTTAGGAAGATTCTCACCAGATGTATTTTTCCTATACATTGGTATCGCTGGCGGTATGCTTTTAATAAGCATTTACCCCAATACAACTTGCAGCTTAGATAATCTTAAAAAATAGATTGTTTTAAGATACCTCACATAACGTAGCGAGCGAAGCCATGGTGAGGCAAAAGCAGGCACCACACCCGTTAAGACCGCAAGCCCGCTAGTGGCTTCCCCTATTTACTAAGGCCACTAAAGTGGCAAGTAAAGAGTGAAGGGGGCTTCCCCAACTTCGCTAAGTGCTATACCCGTAAAGGGCATCCCCATTTTGTCTAACCGCTAAAGCGGTAAGTCAAATGAGAAAGTGGTAAGTCAGTTGTGAAAGCAGCGATTGCCGCCTTTTTTATTCCCATTCCAGTGCGGGGTAGAGTGTGTTTACATTTCTACGATTGGCTATATCAAACAGCAGCCATTTGTCTTTTTCTGATGCCGCTGCGGTATCCATTGTTTGTTCTAAATCTATATCACTTTCTATACTTGCTCGTATATCGGTTAACAATACATTTAAATAGCGTTGCGCATTTTCAATCGCATTAACCCAGTTCTTAGTCTGGGTGCCATGCCCTGGCACGACTTGTTTTACTGGGTACGTTTTTAATGTATCTAACGTTGCAATTAAACCCTTAATATCACCTTCTATCACCGGTGTGCGTTCAATAAACAATAAATCACCGGTGAACAAAGTTTGTGTTTTGCTATCAATCACCGTGATATCAGTATTGGTATGTGCGGTAGCGTAAGGTGTTACTGTCAGTTGCCTGTCACCTAAATCAAGCACTAGTGGTTCTGCTACTTCTAAGGTCGGCACAACAATATCGCTACCCTTAGCATCTTCACCTAGGTATTTTTTGTTAAGCCTTGCATAGGCTTCTTCTCGTAGCTGCATGGCTTTTCCTAACTTGGCATGCCCTACAAATTGCGGCTTATCAACAATAAAAGCACTATTACCAAAAATATGATCTGGGTGCACATGCGTATTAATCACATACAAAATAGGCAGCTTCGTAACTTTTGCAATCGCCTCTCGTAATTGGGTGCCAACTTTGAGGCTACCACCCGTATCAATCACTGCCACACCCTTAGCCCCCACCACTACACTCATGTTACAAATATCACCCTGATAACCCGTGTCTATATCTAAGTGTTCTCCATGATGTACGTAGATACCACCACCAATATCATCTAAAAACCCAGTGTTTTGGTTATTTTTGTTTGCTTCTGTACATGCAATTAACATAGACAGCATCAACATCTGTATTAAAATTCTCATCAGTCACTTCTTTCTGTTTATAACAGTTAAAATGTTAAGACTTACTCATCAATAATATTGTGATGATTGTTACATAACAATAGAATATTAAGTGAGTTTATTAGGAGAAACGTATGACGAATCGCTATACCCAAACTGCCATTATTTTACATTGGCTAATTGCTTTATGTATTTTTGGTATGTTTGCCCTTGGCTGGTATATGACCGAGTTGCCAAAAGAGGCACCTAAGCAAATGGCGTACGATTTATTTGATTGGGGCGTCTACACATGGGAGCTAACGAAAGAAGCCAGCCCTCGTAGCTTTTATTTTAATTTACACAAATCGATTGGCTTAACCATATTAGGTCTTGTCATCATTCGTTTCCTTTGGCGCATAACACATAAACCGCCAGCTATTTTAAGCAGTTACAAAACTTGGGAGCGTAAACTAGCCACTGGCGCACACCATTTATTGTATCTACTCATGTTTGCTATCCCTTTAAGCGGGCTCATCATGTCTGTGGCTAGCAAGTATGGTGTGAAATGGTTTGGCTTAAAATTTATTGCAGGTACAGATAATGAAGGTATACGAGAAGCTTTTTATGAAATACATGAAATTGCAGGCCTTATCATTCTAATCATAATCGCAATACATATATTAGGCGCACTAAAACACAAATTCATTGATAAAGATGACACCATGAAACGAATAATGCCTTAAAACAAAAAAGCTCCGAAAGGAGCTTTTTCTATTGATGTATAAAGTAATAACTAATAATTTCTTCTTTTTCTAGGCGTGTATGAAGCGCCTGCCTCTATATGTCTGAATGTAATACGTCCATTGTTAATATCATAGGGTGAAAGCTCTAATGTCACTTGATCACCTGCCAAAATACGGATATGATTTTTCTTCATTTTACCGCCCGCATATGCAATCAGCTTATGCTCGTTATCTAATGTTACGCGGTAACGTGAATCCGGTAATACTTCCGTTACAACACCATTCATTTCAATTAATTCTTCTTTAGCCAAACAAATACTCCAAAATCTTACTAATAAATATGCCGAGAGTATAGGCTTGCAATATCAATTTAGCAACAAATAAAGGCAAGTTCTCGGTTATTTTTTACAATATTCATCATTTTTTTCATAAACTACTTGTTATTATGCCAATAAACGTGTAAAAAGCTGTTAGGTGTTGGATTTTTTACGTTTTAAGTCAGTAAGGCTAATTAGGTTTTAAAACCCAAGTTTCTAGGGTGCCCCCTATTTAAAGTATGAAAGATATATGATATGGCAACAGGTATAGTTAAATGGTTTAATGACGCTAAAGGTTTTGGTTTTATTACTCCAGATGAAGGTGGCGATGATTTATTCGCACATTTCTCAGCAATCGTTGATAGTGGTTACAAAAGTTTGAAAGAAAATGATAAAGTGACTTTTGACGTAACTGATGGACCTAAAGGTAAACAAGCTTCTAATATTCAGAAAGCTTAAGTTACAACAAACCTAAGGCTTAACGGCCTTAACTAAAATGGCCCTTACGGGCCATTTTTTTGTTTAAAGCTTATGTTAAGACGCCTTAACGATGGTATTGAGAACTGTGCTGTCTCACAGCGCTCATCATCGCCGCAGCATTTTAGCTCCGACATAACCTGAAGGTTAGTCTGCACTGAAATGTACTTTAAACATTCAAATAATTATTTATGGTATTGAGAACTGTACTGTCTCACAGCGCTCATCATCGCCGCAGCATTTTAGCTCCGACATAACCTAAAGGTTAGTCTGCACTGAAATGTACTTCAAAACATTCAGATAATTATTTATGGTATTGAGAACTGTGCTGTCTCACAGCGCTCATCATCGCCGCAGCATTTTAGCTCCGACATAACCTAAAGGTTAGTCTGCACTGAAATGTACTTCAAAACATTCAGATAATTATTTATGGTATTGAGAACTGTGCTGTCTCACAGCGCTCATCATCGCCGCAGCATTTTCTGGAGGAGTCCATTGTGTAATGCCATGCCCAAGGTTAAATACATGACCCGCGCCGTGTCCATAACTAGCTAAGATATTTACAACTTCTTTTTCTATGCGTTCAGGTGTTGATAGCAACGTAATTGGATCCAAGTTGCCTTGTAATGCCACCTTGTCTCCCACTCGACTACGTGCTTGACCAATATCCACTGCCCAATCCAAGCCTAATGCATCAGCACCTACTTCAGCTTGTGCTTCCAACCAAAGTGCCCCGCCTTTTGTAAAAATAATACTTGGCACTTTACGACCATTCGCATGTTTAGTTAAGCCAGTTACTATTTTTTGCATATAGTTGAGTGAAAACTCAACATAGGCATTATGTGAAAGCGCGCCACCCCACGAATCAAAAATCATCACTGCTTGCGCACCCGCTTCAATTTGCGCGTTTAGATAGTGAATCGTCGTCTGTGCATTGACTTCTAATAGTCGGTGTAGCAAATCAGGTCGCGTATACATGATTTTTTTAATATTAATAAAATCTCTGCTGCCTTGACCTTCTACCATATAGGTCGCTAACGTCCAGGGGCTACCTGAAAAACCAATCAAAGGTACGCGTCCTGATATGCTGGTACGTATTTGCTTCACCGCATCAAAAACATATTGTAGTTTAGACATATCAGGCACTTCTAACGCACGTATTGAAGCTTCATCACTCGCTGTACGTTCAAATTTGGGACCTTCACCCTCCACAAAATAAAGGCCTAAACCCATCGCATCAGGCAGCGTTAAGATATCTGAAAATAAAATTGATGCATCTAATAATGGATAACGATCAAGTGGCTGTAAGGTCACCTCAGTTGCAAAATCTGGACTTTTACACAATTGCAGAAAACTACCCGCGGTTTTACGGCTTACGCGATACTCTGGCAAATAACGACCAGCTTGGCGCATCATCCATACTGGCGTATAGTCTGTTGGCTCGCGCATTAGCGCACGTAAAAATGTATCGTTTTTTAATTCCATTGTAATTACCTAATAAAAAAGGATACAAAGCTTGCTATCTTTGTACCCTTTAAATTTAATGACTCCAAAACTATCGTGGTAATGTTGATGAGCCCATTAAAAACTCATCTACAGCTCTTGCACATTGACGACCTTCGCGTATTGCCCAAACAACAAGCGATTGGCCGCGGCGCATATCGCCTGCAGCAAACACTTTATCTTTCGTTGTTTTATAGCATCCTTCACCATCTGTGGTCGCTTTAGCATTACCACGTGCATCTTTTTCAACACTAAAAACATCTAACACTTTTTGTACTGGTGACACAAAACCCATTGCCAACAAAACTAGATCAGCTGGAATTGTAAACTCAGAACCAGGGATTTCCGTCATTTGACGGCCTTCCCATTTCAAACGAACAGCTTTCAAGTGTGTTACTTTGCCGTTCTCTCCAACCAATTCTTTGGTAGCAATTGACCAATCGCGATCCGCACCTTCTTCATGCGAACTTGATGTACGCATTTTAAGCGGCCAATTTGGCCATACTAAATCTATGTTTTCTTTTTCTGGTGGCTGCGGCATTAATTCAAATTGTGTAATGCTTACTGCACCGTGACGGTTAGAAGTGCCCACACAGTCAGAACCTGTGTCACCACCACCAATTACAACGACATGCTTGCCTGTCGCCTTAACTTGATCAGACACAATATCACCTGCATTTACTTTATTTTGTGCTGGTAAGAAATCCATCGCAAACATCACACCGTCTAACGCCCGCCCTGGTACTGGTAAGTCTCTTGGATACTCAGAGCCGCCAGCCAACACAACAGCATCATATACTTTTAATAAATCATCTGCATTAACATTTTCACCCACATGCTGGTTCACTTTAAATGTCACGCCTTCAGCTTCCATTTGCTTCATGCGTTTATCAATATGTGATTTCTCCATCTTAAAATCAGGAATACCGTAACGTAGCAAGCCACCAATACGGCTATTTTTTTCCAGCACAACCACATCATGGCCAACACGCGCAAGCTGTTGTGCCGTTGCTAAGCCAGCAGGGCCCGAGCCTACAACAGCCACTTTTTTACCTGTTTTACTACTAGGCGGCTGTGGTACAACCCAATTATTATCCCAAGCTTTATCAATAATCGCATGCTCTATTGATTTGATACCAACAGCATCATCATTAATATTTAACGTACAAGCTGCCTCACAAGGTGCTGGACAAACGCGACCCGTAAACTCCGGGAAGTTATTAGTTGAATGCAACACATCAATGGCTAAACGCCAATCTTGCTTATAAACCAAATCATTCCAATCTGGAATAATGTTGTTTACTGGGCAACCGGTTGTACAAAATGGAATGCCGCAATCCATGCAACGTGCACCCTGCTGTTTTGCTTGGTCGTCCGTTAGATGCAATACAAATTCTTTGTAATTTTTAACGCGCTCTTGCACTGGCAAATTGCCTGCTGACAGACGTTCAAACTCCATAAACCCCGTAACTTTACCCATTATGCTGCTTCCTTACTTGCTGCTGCGGCCGTTTCCGTCAGCGCACGTTTATATTCATGTGGCATTACTTTAACGAACTTAGCCCGCGCCTGATCCCAGCCAGCTAAAATAGTTTTAGCACGTTCACTATCCGTTGTATTGACATGCTTTTGAATCAATGTTTTTAGCAACACTTCATCTGCTTGACCTAAATGTTTAAGTGCGCCAACGCTTGCTTTCTCAGTCTCTACTTTTTCCAACGTAACCATACTCATATTGCAACGTTTAGCAAACATACCATCAATATCATATACATAGGCAATGCCACCACTCATACCCGCTGCAAAGTTTTCGCCCGTTACACCAAGTACAACTACTGTGCCACCAGTCATATACTCACAGCCATGGTTACCCACGCCTTCTACCACTGCAGAAGCACCTGAGTTACGTACGCAAAAGCGCTCGCCAGCCACGCCACTAAAGTATGTTTCGCCTGTTGTAGCACCATACATAACCGTGTTGCCAACGATAATATTTTCATGTGACGCACCACGGAATGCTTTAGGTGGTCTAATAATAATACGTCCGCCGCACAAACCTTTACCCACATAGTCGTTGCCTTCACCTGATAAATTAAAGGTGATGCCTTTAGCGAGGAATGCACCAAAACTCTGGCCTGATGTGCCGGTAAAGTTTACTGTAATTGTTTCATGCGCCAAACCAACATTGCCATACTTACTCGCTATTTCGTGTGAAAGCATAGTGCCAACGGTACGATTCGTATTTAAAATCGGCATATCAATCACAACTTTTTCACCCTTATCTAAAGCTGGTTTAGCCTGTGTGATCAGTTTATTATCTAGCGCAGCATCAAGGCCGTGATCTTGGCTCTCAGTATTACAACGAGAAACAGACGCTGGCATATCTGGCTCATGCAAGATTTTAGTAAAATCTAACCCTTGTATTTTCCAGTGATCAATACCTTGTTGCATATTGAGCAAATCGGTACGGCCAATCATGTCATTAAATTTAGCGATGCCTAAACTCGCCATAATCTCGCGTACTTCTTCTGCAACAAAGAAGAAGAAATTTACAACGTGCTCTGGTTGACCATTAAACTTTTTACGTAATGCTTTATCTTGCGTCGCAACACCAACAGGACAAGTATTAAGATGACACTTACGCATCATAATACAACCTTCAACAACCAATGGCGCCGTAGCAAAACCAAATTCATCAGCCCCAAGTAATGCGCCAACAGCAACATCACGACCAGTTTTAATTTGACCATCAACCTGTACAACCACACGGCCACGCAACTGATTAAGCACTAAAGTTTGCTGTGTTTCTGAAAGGCCAAGCTCCCAAGGCGCACCCGCATGTTTAATAGATGAAAGTGGTGATGCCCCTGTGCCACCATCATGACCTGCAATCACAATATGGTCAGACTTCGCTTTTGCGACGCCTGCCGCCACCGTCCCCACGCCTGTCTCTGACACTAACTTAACTGAGATAGATGCTTTTGGGTTTGCGTTTTTTAAATCATGAATCAACTGTGCTAAATCTTCAATAGAATAAATATCATGATGTGGTGGCGGAGAAATTAAACCAACACCAGGTACTGAAAAACGTAATTGCGCAATATAAGAACTGACTTTATGGCCTGGTAGTTGACCACCTTCACCGGGTTTTGCACCCTGTGCCATTTTAATTTGAATTTGATCAGCATTAGATAAGTACTCTGCCGTCACACCAAAGCGCCCTGATGCAACTTGCTTAATACGAGAACGCATTGAATCGCCTGCTTTAAGTAGAACATTTTTCTCGATAACATCTTCACCAAGCACTTCAGCCATTGAGCTATCTTTAGCGACAGGAATAAAGCGTTTTGAATCTTCACCGCCTTCACCCGTATTTGATTTTCCGCCAATACGATTCATTGCAATCGCTAATGTCGCGTGTGCTTCAGTTGAGATTGATCCCAACGACATCGCGCCCGTCGCAAAACGTTTAACAATTTCTTTTGCGGACTCAACACTCTCCAAAGGAATAGGCATTGCTGTTGGTTTAAACTCAAACAGACCACGTAGCGTCATATGACGCCGCGCTTGATCGTTGATTAATTTTGCGTACTCTTTATAGGTGTCATATTGATTCGTACGCGTGGCGTTTTGTAATTTAGCAATAGAATCTGGTGTCCACATATGGTTTTCACCACGCACACGATAAGCATACTCACCGCCTGCATCTAATTGCGCTGCTAAAACAGGGTCTGAGCCAAATGCGCTACGATGTAAACGTAACGTTTCTTCTGCCACCTCGTCTAAACCGATACCTTCGATATTGCTAATCGTGCCTGTGAAATACTGATCGATTATTGAGCTATTTAAACCAATCGCCTCAAAAATTTGAGCGCCGCAATATGATTGATAAGTCGAAATGCCCATTTTTGACATCACTTTGTACAAGCCTTTGCCAATGGCTTTAACATAGTTTTTATTGGCATCGCTTGCTTCTGTTATATTCGCTATCGTTGCATAAGCTAGCCATGGGAAAATTGCCTCTGCACCATAACCAGCAAGCAAAGCAAAATGATGCACTTCACGCGCTGAACCAGTATCAATGACTAATCCCGTATTCGTGCGCAAACCTGTCTTGACGAGATGCTGATGCGTTGCTGAACAAGCAAGTAAAGCTGGGATAGCAACACGATCTTTACTCACCGCTCTATCAGAAAGGATGAGTACATTAACCTTATCTTTTACTGCTTGTATAGCCGCATTGCATAAGTGATCAATTGCCGCCTTCATTCCTGCAACGCCTTCGCTTGCAGGATAGGTCATATCTAAGGTAATTGCGCTATAAGCACCTTTTGTAATCGCACCAATGTTTTCAAGCTTAGCAAAATCTTCACGACTGAGTACTGGCTGGCTAGCTTCTAGACGAAATGCCGGCTCCTTGACATCAACCTCTAATAAGTTTGGCTTGGGGCCAATAAAAGTAACCAGCGACATCACCAATTCTTCACGAATCGGGTCAATCGGTGGATTTGTCACTTGTGCAAACAATTGTTTAAAATAGTTATATAGCAGTTTTGGTTTTTCGGACAATACTGGCAAGGCAGCATCATTGCCCATCGAGCCAGAGGCCTCTGCTCCGTTCGCTAGCATCGGCTGCATAACAAATTTAATGTCTTCTTGTGTGTAACCAAATGCCTGCTGCTCATCTAGCAGTGATGCTTTAAATTTAAATTCATCATCTTGCTTAGGCAAATCACTTAAGAAGAAACGCGAATCTTTAATCCATTTTCTATAGGGCTTGGCACTTGAAAGTTCTTTTTTAACTTCCTCTCCATCAATGATGCGACCTTTTTCCAAATCAATTAAAAACATTTTTCCAGGCTGTAAACGCCATTTTTTAATGATGCTTTCTTCTGGGAAAGTAAGCACACCCATCTCCGATGCCATCATCACTAAATCATCATCTGTCACCAAATAGCGTGCTGGACGCAAACCATTTCTATCTAATGTTGCACCGATAGTACGACCATCGGTAAATGCTACGGCTGCTGGGCCGTCCCACGGCTCCATCAGGGCAGCATGATATTCGTAAAAAGCACGTCGATCTTCATCCATAATGACATTTTCAGACCAAGCTTCAGGAATTAGCAGCATCATGGCGTGGGGCAAGCTATAACCACCCGCTACTAATAATTCTAAACAATTATCAAAACAAGCAGAATCGGACTGGCCTGCAGCTATCAATGGCCAAAGCTTATCTAAATCTTCCCCTATCAAGGCAGACTTCATTGTTTCATGGCGCGCGGTCATCCAATTCACATTACCTTGTACAGTATTGATTTCACCATTGTGGGCAATCATACGGAACGGATGAGCTAAATCCCAAGAAGGGAAGGTGTTAGTAGAAAAACGCTGGTGCACTAAAGCCAATGCTGAAACAACTGTTTTATCTGTAAGGTCTTTGTAGTAAACACCTACTTCATTGGCTAACAACATGCCTTTATAAACAATGGTGCGGCTTGAAAAAGAGGCAACATAAAATGCGGCACTATCATTCAAATTTAATGCTGTAATAGCATTCTCAACACGCTTGCGAATCACAAAACATTTAAGCTCAAATTTATCTTGATTAGCAGCGTTGCTGCCAACCAAGATTTGACGCATGACAGGCTCAACATCGCGCGCAGCATCTGCAATATTACTGTTATCGACTGGTACATCACGCCAACCTAATACTGTTTGGCCTTCCTCTTGCGTAATACTTTCGAGTAGCTCTACGCAAGTATCACGATGCCTTTTATCCTGTGGTAAATAAATATTACCCACTGCATAAGCACCTGCTTTAGGCAGGTTCACGCCTAAACGCTCTGCCTCCTTGCGCATAAAGGCATCAGGCATTTGCATGAGCAAACCAGCACCATCACCCAATTTAGGGTCATAACCTGTCGCACCACGATGCGTTAAGTTGGTTAGGAGCTCTAGACCTTTTTGCACGATATCATGCGTTTTTTTACCTTTAATATGCGCAACAAAACCGACGCCGCAGGCATCATGCTCATTAACCGGATTATATAAACCCTGTTTGTGAGGTCGTGTAGATGATTTATTTGTTGAGATAACTTGATTTATTGCCATATTCATTCGTTCACAATGCATTTAGCGGAACCTTCAATAATACCGCTAAATCTACTTGCTATCAATCACATAGCCATATTTTATTAGCTAAATCCGCTAAAAAAAATTATATGGCAATAACATACTGTTACCTTGTAAAAATACGGCTTATAAATTTAACTTAATTCTGCCTCTACACTTTGCTTAATGTGATTTTGTGGGGTATTTATTTCTAATTTATACGGGGCACCATCTCTCACAATCTCAACCAAACGCGCATCTATATATTGCATTTCTGCCACTGAGTTTTCCTTTAATGCCATCACATGTGTTGCTACATGTGCAGCTAACCGAGGATTGTTTTTTGAAAAACCTTCCCAGTTAGTATCAACATCAGTGATTGCTTCTTTGAGAAGCTCAGCATCGGCTTTCCATTGGACTTGTAGCACAAGTTTTTCTTCAGCCAATGCTGTTAATTGACTTGAAGCAGCGAACCCATCACTCAAGTTACCTTTTTCTCTTGCTTCCAAAAATTGCAACTTGGCATCTATCAACCGTCTATCTATTTGCGGCGTCGCTGCATTTTGTTGCATCAACGCTAATGCTTCAACATCATTTGGCACTGCATCGATTACTGCCTGCACCCCTGGCTCGCGTGCAAATATTGTCAGTAACCCTGCAGGCGTATAAGCCCCCGCATCAAGCGCTGCTGCCTCAATATTTCCATCAAAAAGTTTCGATGCCGCAGTCACGCCAGGTACCGCATCGACGGCCACCTTGCCAAAAGCAGCGGTCTTTTCCAATATAGATCCTTCTGTATTAGCTGCAGCTTGACTGGCTGAAACTATCAGCGCTACTGCCGCAATTGGCTTGAGCTTACTTAAATCTTTGCCATCAATCACACCAGTCAATGGTGGCATTTTTTGAGCAACCCTACCATATGCTGTTTCTATATCTCGACTAGCATGCCTTTGCGCATCAAAAGACATCCCCGTAATATTATGATGTACTGCATGTAATTGCCTCGCAGCATCAGTGTATAGCTCTTTTAGCCCGTCTATTACCTGCCCTTTTGCTTTCACAAGCTCTGTTGTAGCAGCCTCTAATCCTTTTCGGGCATCATTCAATAATGAATTGTTAACATATTTAGCATTCGGAATAAGCGCATCTGGCATAGCCAAATGCTTAGTTTTTGTCACGCCACCAAGCTCAATAGAGCCTGTTTTATCGATAGCATCTCTTAATTTATTACTGCCGCCTAAATACGTAGTATTCATATTCGCAAGAATGCGAGGTGTATAGTACTCTGCCATATTAACTCCGCAACACTATTACAACTCTGCAATAGCATTAAGTTCTTCAGGCTCTGCTACTTGTGCTACTTCGTTCTGTAAGGTTTGGTGACGTTGCGCAAGTTTATCAGTCGTCAGCTCGCCTAGTACTCCATTGCTGATGATTGCTAGCGCAGCTTCTGGTT
>CAYXOR010000010.1:0-57242 GCA_964466895.1 uncultured Methylophilaceae bacterium
GGCCGTGGCCTGATTTGCTTAACCCTTACCGAACCACATTGCAAACAACTTAACTTACCGCCTATGGTTGACAATAACGGTACTCGCCAAGGCACGAACTTTACCGTATCAATAGAAGCTTCTAGCGGCGTAACAACTGGCATTTCAGCTGCTGATCGTGCAACAACCATCAAAGCGGCTATTGCAAAAGAGGCTAATGCTAGCAGCATCGTAAGCCCTGGCCATGTATTCCCATTAACAGCCATGTCTGGTGGTGTGTTGGTGCGCGCCGGCCACACTGAAGCAGGTTGTGACTTAGCCAAGCTCGCTGGTACCACGCCAGCCAGTGTTATTTGCGAAATCTTAAAAGATGATGGTGAAATGGCACGATTACCAGATTTAGTTAACATCGCAGAGCAACATCAAATTAAAATTGGCACTATTGCCGATTTAATTCACTACCGTAGTAAAAATGAAAAACTCATTGAACGCGTTGCTGAACGTACCATTGTTACAGCATACGGAGAAATGCAGCTCACTGCTTACCGAGACAAGATATCTAAAGAAACACATTTAGCCTTAGTAAAAGGCAAACCCAATGCAGATACTGAGACACTGGTACGCGTACACGAGCCGCTATCAGTTTTTGACTTACTAGACAGCACTAGCTTAACGCATAGCTGGAGCACGCTAAACGCTATGAAAGCCATGTCTAAAGCTAAATGTGCGGTGATGGTGCTGCTTTATCATAGCGAATCAGGTGATGATTTAATTGCCCGTATACAAAATGCCAATGAACCCATACGCTACAATCAAGAACTTCGCACCTATGGTATTGGCTCACAAATCCTATTAGATTTAGGCGTGCGTAAAATGCGACTAATGGCTACACCTCGCAAAATGCCAAGCATGGATGGTTTTGGCTTAGAGGTAACAGGATATTTAGAGCCTAAATAGATTTTTATAGCGCTAACGCTATGATTAGTTTATCTTTATTTAAAATATGATAGAATAAAGAAATTGGAAAATATTAATCTTACAGGTCATATCCTCATTGCTATGCCTAGCATGACTGACCCGCATTTTTCCAAAACCATAACCCTTATATGTACACATAATCAAGATGGCGCCATGGGTGTGGTCATTAACCGTCCAATCGAATTCGATGTAGCAAACCTATTCAAACAAATGGACCTAGAAGCATCAAGCTCCCCATTGTTAGACAGCACCTTACATTTCGGTGGCCCTGTCCAACAAGATCGCGGTTTCATATTACATGTTCCACAGCAAGAATATAACGCAACCATCTTAGTCAATGACAATATTGCCCTAACTACGTCAAAAGATATTTTAGAAGCAACAGCACAAAATGAAGGACCGGAAAAAATATTGATTGCTTTAGGTTATGCAGGTTGGACGCCCGGGCAACTAGAAGACGAGATGGCAAATAATGCCTGGTTAAATGTTAACCTTTCAAAAAAACAAGATTTACACCAGCTTGTTTTTGAAACACCTAACGCAGATAAATTTGACCTAGCCATGCACACAATGGGCTTAACACTCAGTAATTTATCCGATGTGGCGGGGCACGCATAAATGCTGGCGCAAAGTCATTTACCTATTCTAGAACGAAGCTACCCTGGCATCACTGGAACCGTACTTGCCTTTGATTTTGGTGAAAAACGAATTGGTGTTGCAACAGGCGAAACTGTACTAAAAGCGGCTCACCCATTGCAAACAATCAACGCTGAAGTAACCAACACACGATTTACTGAAATTGAAAAATTAATAAACGAGTGGAAACCAAACTTACTTATCGTAGGGCTACCAACTTACCTAGATGGCAAGGCCCATGCACTAACACAGCTATCCAAAAAATTTGCACAGCGGCTAGAAGGCCGCTTTAATTTGCCCGTGATGATGATAGATGAACGTTTAAGTTCTGTAGAAGCTTCACGAAACCTCACGATTGCTGGGGTAAAAGCACATAAACAAAAAACATTCATCGATGCAGCGGCAGCCCAAGTTATATTACAATCTTATTTTGATCAATTACCAATAACATAACAATGCAGCTACCTAATCCAGAACAGTTACTAAACGACATTACGAACAAAATAAAAATGCAATTACAGACAGATACTGCCATTATCGGCATTCATCGAGGTGGTGTTTGGATGATGCAACATGTCCTAGAAAATATTAATCAAGACGTGCCCTATGGCACGATGGATGCTGCGCTATACCGAGATGACTTTGCACAACGCGGTTTAAAAAATAGTCCGCAACCGGCTGACATTCCTTTTGATGTCAATGGTAAACATATTATCCTAATTGATGACATCTTTTATACTGGCCGCACGACGCGCGCCGCCATGAATGAATTGTTCGATTATGGACGTCCGGCTAGTGTTACCCTTGCTGTGCTCATTAACCGTGGTGGCGCACAACTGCCAATTACACCTCAGATTCAAGGTGCAAGTCTTTTGCTTAAACCTAATCAGACCTTAAAACTTTCACAAGACACGCAAGGAGCGCTACAACTTGCTTTAGAAAACAGCGAGGATAATAAAAATGCATAACCCTCAACTCGATAGCGAAGGTAATTTAAAACACCTGCTTAGTATTGAAGGGCTGCCCAAGAAAATTCTCACACAAATTTTAGATACCGCAGAAACTTTCGTCGGCGTTGCCGAACGTGACGTAAAAAAAGTACCCTTGCTACGCGGCAAAACAGTTTGCAATATATTTTTTGAAAATAGCACGCGAACACGTACCACTTTTGAAATCGCTGCTAAGCGTTTGTCCGCTGATGTCATCAACCTGAATGTCAACACCTCATCACAATCTAAAGGTGAGTCGATACTCGATACAGTCAACAATCTCATTGCTATGCATGCAGATATGTTTGTCGTACGTCACGGCCAAAGCGGTGCTGCTCATTTAATTGCACAGCATGTACCCGATAACATTAGTGTTATTAACGCAGGTGATGGCCGGCACTCACACCCTACCCAAGGCCTACTTGATACATTCACTATACGTCGCTACAAACCCAATATGCATAACTTGCGGGTCGCTATAGTAGGTGATGTATTGCATTCACGGGTAGCACGTAGCGAAATACATGCTTTAACGACACTGGGTGTGCCAGAAGTGCGTGTCATTGCACCTAAAACCTTATTGCCATCAGATGTAGAAAAACTTGGCGTACATGTATTTCATGACATGGAGGCGGGCATAAAGGATGTTGATGTTGTGATGATGTTGCGCCTACAAAGCGAACGTATGTCAGGTGCAATGCTGCCTAGTGAGCAAGAGTATTTTAAGAAGTTTGGCCTCACATTAGAAAAATTGGCTCATGCTAAACCTGACGCTATTGTGATGCACCCAGGCCCAATGAATCGTGGCGTAGAAATAGACTCACGTGTTGCCGATGGTCAGCAATCGGTAATCTTGCCACAAGTAACTTATGGTATCGCAATCAGAATGGCTACAATGGCAATTTTAGCAGGAGGTGCATCATGAAAATTCATATTAAAAATGGTCGCATCATCGATCCAAAAAATAACATCGATGCAAAACAAGATTTGTATATAGCAGCGGGGCAAATTGCAGCCGTGGGTGCAGCGCCAAAAGGTTTTAGTGCCAATCAAACTATAGATGCTACTGGTCTTGTTGTCACACCTGGGTTTGTCGACCTTTGCGCAAGACTGCGTGAACCGGGTTTTGAATATAAAGCAACGCTTGAAAGTGAACTGCAGGCAGCAGCAGCAGGCGGCGTCACTAGTCTAGCTTGCCCACCTGACACTGATCCGATTTTGGATGAACCTAGTCTAGTTGAGATGCTGAAGCACCGAGCAAAGCAACTCAAACTTGTACGTGTTTACCCATTAGGTGCACTAACCCAAAAGCTAGAAGGAAAAGCACTTGCTGAAATGTGCCAACTAGTTGACGCTGGCTGCGTTGGCTTTACGCAAGCCGATAGAGCCATCGTTGATACACAAGTGTTATGGCGTGCTTTCGAATATGCCGCGACGTTTGGCTATACATTATTCTTACGCGCAGAAGAACCCTTTCTCGCAAAAAATGGTGTTGCACATGACGGAGAAGTTGCAAGTCGACTTGGACTTAAAGGCATTCCCAGTGCGGCAGAAACGCTTGCCATAGAAGCCATTTTACGCATTGCTTCAGAAACAAGTGCCAAAGTACACTTATGTAGACTTTCAACTGCTGAAGGGGTGGCATTAGTGCGAGAAGCTAAGCGAAAAGGCATCAATATTACGGCGGATGTTAGCGCGCACCACCTGCATCTTACTGAGCATGATATTGGATACTTTAATGCACAAGCTCATCTTAAACCGCCGCTACGGACTACACGTGATAAAGAGGCATTATGTCAGGGCGTTAAGGATGGCAGCATTGACACCATTTGTTCTGACCACACGCCAGTTGATGATGATGCAAAACTACTACCCTTTGCTGAGGCAGAAGCTGGTGCGACAGGATTAGAATTATTACTACCATTAACACTAAGATGGGCCGCTGATAATAAAGCGTCACTTTGTGATGCCATTACAAAAATTACCTATGCCCCAGCCAAAATACTGGGCATCAATGCTGGCACCTTAGATATTACTGCAAATGCCGACATTACAATATTTAATCCAGATGCCTCTTGGCAATTGAAAGCATCACAACTCCAAAGCCAAGGCAAAAACACACCGTTTATAAACCTAGAAATGCATGGTAAAGTGCAATACACTTTACTCAACGGACAAATAACATACCAAAACTGTTAATTTTTGTAATTTAACGTTACTGCTAAAGAAAATACAGTCAATTACATAGTCAAGGCACTTGACGTATAATTAAAATACGACGATAGTATGTGTCTGTTTACTTAAATATTAGCTTTATTTCATTTTATTGGGGAGTAAAAATGAGTTTATTCGGATGTTGTTTTTGGTGGTTTTTATTGGGAGCTTTGCTAGGTTGGTTACTAAACCGTTGGCTTTGCAAATGTGCTTGTTCTAAAAAGACTGAACAAGTCAGTAGCTACACACCGCCACCTGCCGCTAAAGTAGCAGCCGTCCCAATTGCAGCCGCACCCGTTAAAAAGGCGCCTGCTCCTGTAAAAAAAGCGACTCGGGCTAAGCCTAAATCTACACCAGCTAAAACAATCGCTATTGATTTAAAGGCTGCAAGAGCAGCAGGGTTTAAAATCAAAAATGTAGATGATTTAACTATTATTGAAGGTATTGGCCCAAAAATTAATGCTTTGTTTAAAGATGCTGGCCTGAAAACATTTGCAAAAGTTGCTACAGCCACGATACCGCAAATGCGCAAAATTTTAGATGATGCCGGCCCACGATACCGCATTGCAAACCCAAGCACTTGGGCAAAACAAGCAAAACTTGCAGCAACTAACAAATGGACTGCCCTGAATAAGTTGCAAGATGAACTTTCTGGCGGTATTAAAAAATAATTTAAGGTGAGTAAATATGCATAACAATCAATCGAGTTATTCTCGCTGGTCTTGGATTATTGCGCTAATACTAGCCTTAATTCTGCTTTGGATGCTACTAACTGGGAGAGGCCCAAGCAGCGCATGCTGCGGAGCACCTAATGTTGCAGCAACACCTATAGAAGATGTCGTACATGCAGATGCAGTGACTGAAGCATTTAGCTTTTCAGCCACTGCTGAGGATTTTACTAGTAGCGGTGACGATACAAATATTGGCTGGGTCACCAATGCAGACGCGCTTAAAGCGCTCTTACTGGGCGGACTACAAGCAGAAGGTGATGACCAAAGTGTCGTATTAACTGGCACTGTTGATTCAGGCGACACCAAACAGCAAAAAGGATTAGATGCGCAGGTGTTTTTTGGTGAAGAGGTAGCGATAGACAATCAACTGTCTATTGCTATGGCAATGGTTGCTGAGCCTATCACAGCGATGGAACCTCCTCCAGCTGCTAAACTATACTTTGATACGGGTGTAAGTCATTTACCTTTTGATGGCGAGCGTTTACTAGCGCCCATCATCGCTTGGCTCAATGACCACTCAGATGCTACAGCCGTTATATCAGGCTATCATGACCCGACGGGCAAACAAGCAAGAAATGCCTCCTTATCCAAGCAGCGTGCCGAATCTACTTTTGCAGCGATAGTAGCAGCTGGTATAGATGCTACTAGACTAGAAATGGTTAAACCAATATCGACAGATGGCGGTGAAGATTTAGCCGAAGCTAGGCGTGTTGAAGTTTTAATTCAATAGTAATAACAAAAATAAAAAAGCCGATGATTTCGTCATCGGCTTTTTTATGTCTTACTAAAATTAAATATGTCTACAGAAACTAAACCATACCCAAATGATCCAAACCTGCTGACACATCTTTATCCTTAGATGCCTTACTTTCAAGTTTGAACTTCAAACGCAAATCATTAACTGAATCTGCATTTCTTAACGCATCCTCATAGCTAACCTTACCTTCTTCGTGTAAATCAAACAAAGCTTGATCAAACGTCTGCATGCCTAGTTCTCGTGATTTACCAACAATAGACTTAATTTCATGTACGTCACCTTTAAGAATTAAGTCTGATATCAACGGTGAGTTCAGCATAATTTCGATAGCTGCTGCACGCCCAATGCCATCAATTTTTGGTATTAATCGTTGAGAAATGAAAGCACGTACATTTAAAGATAAATCCATCAATAACTGCTGACGCCGCTCCTCAGGGAAAAAGTTAATAATTCGATCCAATGCCTGGTTTGTGCTATTAGCATGCAAAGTGCTCATACACAGGTGACCCGTTTCTGCAAAAGCAATCGCATAATCCATCGTTTCACGATCTCTAATTTCACCAATCAATATCACATCAGGCGCTTGTCTCAATGTATTTTTCAGCGCAATCCCCCAGTTATCAGTATCGACCCCAATTTCGCGCTGTGTAACAACACAGCTCTTATGATCGTGTACAAACTCGATAGGATCTTCAATGGTAATAATGTGGCCAAAACTATTTTCATTGCGGTAGCCAACCATCGCTGCCAATGACGTCGATTTACCAGAGCCCGTTCCTCCGACCAATATCACTAGCCCGCGCTTAGTCATGGCAATATCTTTAAGCACTTCTGGCAAACCCAACTCATCAATACTGGGTATTTTTGAGGTAATTGTTCGGAACACCAATCCTACTGAGCCACGTTGTACAAATGCATTAACACGAAAACGCGCCACGCCTAGGAGCCCAATTGCAAAGTTACACTCATTAGTCGCATCAAATTCAGCAGTTTGTTTATCATTCATAATGGCACGGGATAATTCGCGTGCCTGCTGAGATGATAACGCCTTAGCACTGATTGGCGTCATTTTTCCATCAACCTTCATTGCTGGCGGAAAACCTGCCGTAATAAACAAATCAGATGCTTTTTTCTCTAGCATCAATCTAAGTAAATCAAATACAAATTTCTCTGCCTGTCCCTGTTCCATAGTAAATCCTAATTTTATCCTGATATCGAATCTTTATTCGCTGCTTTAGATTGCGCTTCTGCCACAGAAATTGAATTTCTTCTAACTAAATCTTGCAAGTTTTGATCCAAAGTCTGCATACCAATATTCTGACCTGTCTGAATGGCCGAATACATTTGTGCAACTTTATTTTCACGAATCAAGTTACGAATCGCTGGCGTGCCAATCATAATTTCGTGCGCTGCTATTCGCCCTTCTCCATCTTTAGTTTTACACAATGTTTGCGAAATAACGGCGCGTAAAGACTCAGACAACATTGAACGCACCATTTCTTTTTCAGCTGCGGGGAAGACATCCACGATACGATCTACCGTTTTTGCTGCGGAACTTGTATGCAATGTACCCAAAACCAAATGGCCTGTTTCGGCTGCGCTCAAAGCGAGTCGAATCGTTTCCAAGTCACGCATCTCACCCACTAGAATAACATCAGGGTCTTCACGTAATGCTGAACGCAATGCATTTTGAAATGACAGTGTATGCGGACCGACTTCACGTTGATTAATTAAACACTTTTTAGATGTATGTACAAACTCAATTGGATCTTCTACAGTGAGAATATGCCCCATTTCATTTTCATTAATATAATCCACCATGGCCGCCAGTGTTGTTGATTTTCCAGATCCTGTTGGCCCAGTAACCAGTACAATGCCTCTTGGTGTGTCAGCAATTTCTTTAAAAATCGCAGGGCAATTTAATTCTTCTAAAGTAAGAATTTTAGATGGAATAGTACGAAATACCGCACCTGAACCACGGTTATGATTAAAGGCATTAACCCGAAAACGTGCTAAATTTGGAATCTCAAATGAAAAATCACACTCCAAGGTCTCCTCGTAAACCTTGCGCTGACCATCATTCATAATGTCATACACCATGTCATGAACCTGCACATGCTCCATTGCAGGGACATTGATTTTACGCATATCACCATGTACGCGAATCATTGGAGGCAAGCCCGCAGACAAATGCAAATCTGAGGCTTTGTTTTTTACTGAAAAGGCGAGTAAATCTGAAATATCCACTGTCAGCTCCTGTTATAATTTTATACTTAAGACTTTACATAAAGTATATTCTTTAAATACCACATAATTATGACCATAATTGCTAATCTCTTGCAAGTAATTCAAGAAAATATTCTCAATGCTAAATTAACAACAAATCGCAATCAGAATGTACAACTGTTAGCTGTTAGCAAAACGCAAAGCACTGAAAAGATAAGAGAAGCTTATATAGCAGGCCAAATAAGTTTTGGTGAGAATTACGTGCAGGAAGCCATCAACAAAAAAAGTTTGTTGGAAGATTGCAACATTGATTGGCACTATATCGGCCCTATACAAAGCAATAAAACACAACTCATTGCACAACACTTCAGTTGGGTCCACACTGTAAGCCGTCTTAAAATAGCGTTACGGTTGGCGAATGCCAGACCCGCCGACTTACCTCCTCTTAACATATGCATTCAAGTTAACAGTAGTAACGAACCCACAAAAAATGGCATACAATTACAAGAAGTAGCAGATTTAGCAACAGAAATTGTTAAGCTACCCACTTTAAAGTTACGCGGCTTAATGACTATTCCCGCCCCTACACAAGATATTGCAAAGCAACACGCACAATTTAAAATAATCCATGATGTTTTTGTGAACTTGCAGCAGCAAGGCTTTAAAATTGACACATTATCGATGGGCATGTCAGATGATTATGTTGCCGCCATACAAGAAGGTGCTACTATTGTGCGTATCGGTTCAGCGATCTTTGGTACACGGCCTAAATTAAAACAAAAAGTTTAAAAACATGAGCTTACAAATATGAAATTAGCATTTATAGGCGGCGGCAATATGGCGCAAGCCCTAATAACAGGCCTTAATAGTCAACAGTTTTCCATGTCAGATATTACAGTCGTCGAGCGCGATGCGGATAAATGCCAGCACTTACAGCAACAATATGGCGTGCAGGCTAGCAGCACATTATCAGATGTTATGACTGCTGAAATCATTGTGTTAGCTGTTAAACCTCAACAAATGTCGGCACTAGCAAAAGAGCTCGCACCTTTACTAAAAACCCAGCTCGTTATTTCTATTGCGGCTGGGATCTTATTAAAAGATCTTAGTTCTTGGTTAGGTAATTACCAAAATGTTGTGCGCGCGATGCCAAATACACCAGCACATATTCAAAGTGGCATTACCGGCTTATATGCAATGCCTAGCGTGAATAAAATACACATTGCGAATGCAGACCAAATTTTAAGTGCGGCCGGGAGCACCATTTGGCTAGACGATGAAGCGAAGTTGGATGCAGTGACCGCTATATCAGGCAGCGGCCCTGCTTATGTATTTTACTTAATCGAAGCGCTACAGGAAGCTGCGCTTGTATTAGGCTTAAATAAGAACCAGGCAAAGCAGCTGAGTTTAGCTACTTTTAAAGGCGCCAGCTTGCTGGCAGATGCAAGCACAATACCAGTCGGCACTTTACGTGAACAAGTCACCTCAAAAGGGGGCACAACAGAACAAGGATTACTGAGCTTAGAAAATTCAGCAGTGAAGGATGCCATTATTTTAGCCACTCAAAAAGCGTTCGACCGCGCTAAAACACTCGGCGACGAACTAGGCAACCAATCAACCAAGTAGTCAATTAAAGGCACCAATAATCACATGTTTTCTTCGGCATTTACTTTTTTACTGAATATTATTTTCAGCATACTCACCATGATATTCTTGCTTCGCTTTATTATGCAATTAGTCAAAACACCATTTCACAACCCAATAGGACAAATGGTCATGGCGCTCTCTGACTTTGCTGTAAAACCAGTACGCAAATTTATACCCAGTTGGAAGAAAATAGACCTATCCACATTACTTTTAGCTTTTGTCGCCCAGCTCATGCTACAAATTATTTTGTTGTCGATACGCGGCTTCCCGTTTACCGTTGCAGGCAGTGTTATTTGGCCTAGCATCTTTGGCCTGAGTATGATTGGCGTGATACGCACTATTATTGATATCTTTTTTTACGCGTTAATCTTACAAGTTATTTTAAGCTGGGTTAATCCGCACACACCCATTGCACCTGTGGTTAACAGCTTGACGCGCCCTATATTGGCACCCATTCAACAATATGTGCCTACCGTTAGCGGTATCGATTTTTCACCCATGATCGCAATCATCTTGCTACAGATGATTAATGTGTCGGTTATTGCAACACTAGCAGCGTCTTTTTCAACCGTTTTTTAGCATCGTCATTAAGCGCTACATCAACTCCATACGATATCAAATACCTCACGTGAATATTGTGTATCAGCCTGCAAAACAACACCTTTGTTAATAAAGTCTGATAAGTTAGCCAAGCTATGTGATTCTTCATCTTGCAGCAAATCAATCACATCTGGCGATGCAATCACTTTAAATTCTTTTGCATCAAACTGTTTAGACTCTCGCAACAGCTCACGCATAATCTCGTAAGCAATCGTTTGGGCTGTTTTATGCTCACCTTTGCCCTGGCAAACTTCACACGTTTCACATAATATATGCGCAAGACTTTCGCGTGTACGCTTGCGCGTCATTTCCACCAACCCAAGAGATGTAAACCCATTAACACTAGTACGAGCACGATCAACACTAACCGCTTTATTCAATTCTTCTAACACTTTATCTCGCTGATCATCACTATCCATATCAATGAAATCAATGATGATAATACCGCCTAAATTACGTAGTCTTAGTTGTCGTCCGATACTTAGTGCGGCCTCTAAGTTCGTTTTAAAAATTGTATCTGCAAGATTCTTGCCGCTAACAAAACTACCGGTATTCACATCAACCGTCGTTAACGCTTCCGTTTGATCAAATATCAAATAGCCGCCTGATTGAAGATCAACTTTACGTGATAATGACGACTCAAACTCTTTTTCAACATTATAAAAATCAAAAATCGGGCGCTCACCTTGATAATAACTCAATGGCCCAAGTGCTTTAGCAACATACATTTCGGCAAAAGCTTTCATGCTTGTATATGTTTCTTTAGAGTCGATGCGCACACAGGTTGTTTGGTCATTCACCACGTCACGTAAAATACGCTTGGGTAGACTTAAATCATAAAAAATTGGTGAGCGCTCAGTAGCATTTACACTATCTTCCTGAATTTTCTTCCATACTTTTTGTAGATATTCAATATCAGCTAACAACTCCTCATCCGTTGCAGCCTCAGACATGGTGCGGATAATAAAACCACATTTATGGTCCTCTGGAAGCAAGCTAATTAAGCGATTACGCAATACTTCTCGCTCTTCCTCATCCTCGATACGTTGCGACACGCCAATATGATCTTGGTGTGGCAAAAGCACTAAAAACCGACCGGCAATACTAATCTCTGTCGTTAGACGCGCACCTTTGCTACCAATAGGCTCTTTAGTGACTTGCACAATAATCGATTGACCTTCATGCAATACCTGTTCTATTGGTATTTCAAGTTGTGACTCATCCTGCGTTTTACATTCCATGACATCGGCCACATGCAGAAAAGCAGCACGTTGCAAACCAATCTCAACAAAAGCGGATTGCATACCTGGCAATACGCGGCACACCTTGCCAAAATAAATATTGCTAACAATCCCTAGCGAACTAGTACGCTCGACTAATAGGTCTTGCGCAACGCCTTGTTCTAAAACTGCAACGCGCGTCTCCTGCGGCGTCACATTAATAAATATCTCTTGTCCTAAATTCTTCATTTTTAAAATTTATTTAGCTGTTATTTTATTAATTAATTGTAAAGTCTCATAAAGGGGCAAACCCATTACACCCGTATAACTACCTTCTATATGCTTCACCCAAGCACCAGCATTACCTTGTATACCATAGCTGCCAGCTTTATCTCTGTGCTCTCCAGTAACAATATAAGCATCCATCATCGCCTGTGTTAATGGCATCATATCAACAATTGTCGTACTTAAAATCACTTTAATTTTTTTTCGTAAGTACACCGCCACCGCAGTATGTACTTCATGTTTTTTTCCTGATAATTTTTTTAGCATCTGAAGCGCATCTTCATCATTCTCAGGCTTACCTAAAACTTCACTATTGATAACTACCGTCGTATCTGCCGATACAATAGGCAGATAGGTATAATCACTTTTTATGCTCTTAGATACAGCCAAGGCTTTTTGTTCAGCTAGCCGCATCACATAATCAACAGGTGATTCATCCGCTTGTGCAGATTCATTTACATCTGCCGGCAGCACCATACAATCAATTCCAATTTGTTTTAGAAGCTCAACACGACGCGGGCTACGCGATGCCAATACAACCATTTGCACATTTTCTTTTTTCACTGATTTTTCCATCTTTGTAGCACTTTAATTTACTATGCACATATATTCAAACAATATATCCAAACAAACCAACTATTTTAACGATATCATTAAAGACAATAGGCTGATTTGTTCCCGCAATTTGTTACTTAGCGTAAAATAACTATGGTTGCTATTGGATGAAAAATTGAAAAAAGAAGCTGTAAAAAAAGAATCCTTAAGGACAGAGCCTTGGAAACCGAATGCGACTGTTGCTGCAATCGTAGAACAAAACAATCAATTTTTATTGATAGAAGAAGAAACAGAGCGTGGCAACCGTTTCAATCAACCTGCAGGCCACTTAGAAGATGGTGAAACATTAATCCAAGCAGTGATTCGTGAAACGTTAGAAGAATCAGCTTACGATTTCACCCCGCAATCTTTACTTGGCATCTACCATTGTAAGCACGCACATAATGACATCACCTATTTACGTTTTAGTTTTATTGGAAAAATAGGGTCGCATTATCCTAATCAAGCATTAGATAAAGGTATTATCAGAGCAGTTTGGATGAGCGTCGAAGAAATTAGAGAAAAGCAAACCATCATGCGCAGCCACCAAGTACTCACTTGCATTGAAGATTATCTTGCTGGTAAACATTATCCACTAGAAGTGATTACACATCTATGAACAAACAAAAAATAGTCGTTGGCTTATCTGGCGGCGTTGATTCCGCCGTAACAGCCTTGTTATTGAAACAACAAGGTTACGACGTTACTGGGCTGTTTATGAAAAACTGGGAAGATGACGATGATGATGAATACTGCTCAAGCAAGCAAGATTTAATTGATGCTGTTTCGGTTGCAGATAAACTTAATATCGAAATCGAAGCCGTCAATTTTAGTAAAGAATACAAAGACCGCGTGTTTACTAACTTTTTAGAAGAATACGAAGCGGGCCGCACCCCTAATCCAGATATTTTATGTAATGCTGAGATTAAATTTAAAGCCTTTTTAGATCATGCCATGGGCCTAGGTGCAGATTTAATTGCCACGGGTCACTACGCCCAAGTACGGGAAAACCCACTTAAAGTGGGTAGTTATCAACTATTAAAAGCAGATGATGGCAGTAAAGATCAAAGTTACTTTTTATACCGCCTAAACCAAAAACAGCTAAGTAAAACACTCTTTCCTTTGGGTAAGTACTTAAAGCGTGAAGTGCGAGAGATGGCGCGCAAAGCGGGCTTAGTCAATGCTGACAAAAAAGATTCCACAGGTATTTGCTTTATTGGAGAGCGCCCTTTTCAAGCGTTCTTACAACGATACTTACCTAAAAAACCAGGTGATATAAAAACACCCGAAGGCAAATTAATTGGACAACATGAAGGCTTAATGTATTACACGCTAGGCCAACGCCAAGGTTTGAAGATTGGTGGCTCAAAAGACAGCAATGGCCAACCCTGGTTTGTGGCCGCTAAAGATATGGTCAACAATGAACTCATTGTTGTACAAGGCCATGAACACCCGCTGCTATTAAACGATGGTTTAAAGGCTAGCCAATTACACTGGATTAGCGAAGAAGACCCAAAAACAAATTGGGTCTACGCAGCCAAAGCACGCTATCGCCAAGCTGATGCCGCCTGTGAAATTGACGCTGTAAATAAGCATGAAGTCGACATACGTTTCGGGCAAAAGCAATGGGCGGTTACCCCAGGTCAATCCGCTGTCGTATATGAAAGCAATGTATGTCTAGGGGGTGGAATCATCACCCAAGCGATATAACAAAAAGGAAATAACATGCCATTTATAGGGATTGGTTTACACATCATAATTGCCTTGTTTTTTGCGATACATGCACTCAAAAATGGTCGTCAAATGTATTGGCTAATCATCTTATTTTCTTTCCCCTTGTTTGGCAGTGTCGTTTATTTTTTTGTTGAATATCTGCCTGCCTCCAAAATGGAACGCGGTGTTAGAAAGGCATCCAATAAAGCCATACTGTTGCTAGACCCTACACGCGAATTACGTGAAGCACGCCTAGCCTTCGAACGAACACCAACAATACAAAACAGAATGCGCCTAGCAGCAGCATTAGATAATGCAGGTGAGTACGATGAGGCAGCACAACAATACGACATGTGCTTAAGTGGTCCGTTTGTCAATGATCCCGAGGTTTGTTTTGGCGCAGCCAAAGCAAAATGGCACGCCCAGGATGCAGCGCATGCCATTCAGCTTCTACAAGATCTAAGAGAGAAAAAGCCAGAGTTCCGACCAGAACAACTCAGTATTTTATTGGCTCAGTGCTACGCAACCAATCAAGACAATCAAAATGCACGTGATGAATTTAACCATGCTGTCGACACTTATGGCAGTGTAGAAGCGTATGGTCAGTATGCCCTCTGGGCAGCAAGTGTAGGAGATATGATGACCGCAGAACGCTTAAGACTAGATTTAGAAAAAGACCGGAAGTACTGGAATAAACACACTAGAAATTTACACAAGTCTTTATTCAATCAACTTGATGAAGCCATTGCCAAACCAAATTGAATAACTAAATTGGTAGCCGTTACAATGACAGTGTTGGTGCTGTTTCTTTAAAACTAGGGCGTTTAATCAGCACACTATAATGTTTAGCCAAATTCAAGTAGTTATCTTGCCAATTTAATTTTTTAAACCGCAAACCAACATAGGCCAACATACAGCCTACTGAGATATCCGCCAAGCTAAACGTCTCATTAACGCACCATTTCTTTTTACTAATGTCTTTGTTTAACTTCTCTAACCCTGCTGTCACTTTAGCTATTTGCTTTTCAATAAACACTGCTGATTGTTGCTGTCTAGGCTTACGTGACTCTAACATTGCAGAAACGGCCGCATCACATATACCGTCCGCTAACGCACTCCAGCGAATCACCGCAATTCTCGCTGAATGATCATTCGGCACGAGCTTACCCACGGGCGTACGGTCATCCAAATATTCAACAATAACGCGTGAATCATAAAGCGCCTCTTCATCATCTAAAACCAAAACAGGTATTTTACCCAATGGGTTATATTGCTTAACTGGAGAATCAGGGTCGCCTAACACGACTTCTTGTAAAGCAATGTTAATGTGCTTTTCCTTCGCAACAATACGCACCTTACGTGCATAAGGACTATTAGGCGTATACAAAAGTTTCATACTAAACCACCATTTTTTAATTTTATAACTGCATTATAATGTATATATGAATGATGCAAACATGACGTTACCCTTATTTAATCAACACTACCCACGCGGCTCAGAAGCTTTTTTAAATTTGGTAAAACAACAAGTATCTGATGCCCTGATTGAAGATATTGGTACAGGGGATTTAACTGTATCGCTTATCCCGAAGACGCAAGATGCAAACGCAACCATTATCGTAAAAGAAAATGCCATACTGTGTGGTATTGACTGGGCCAATGCCTGCTTTCAGGCACTCGATAAAACCAGTCAAGTGAAATGGTATGCTAATGAAGGTGACCACATTAAGCAGAATCAAGTTTTATGTGAAATAAAAGGTAATGCACGCGCGCTACTCAGTGCCGAACGCTGTGCACTTAATTTCCTACAAATGCTTTCAGCTGTCGCCACTCACACCAGTGAATATGTCAAACTCATTGCAAATACTAAAGCCAAAATATTAGATACGCGCAAAACTATTCCGGGTTTGCGGCTGGCACAAAAATATGCGGTAACCGTAGGCGGCGGCCATAATCAACGCCTAGCTTTATATGATGGCATTCTCATTAAAGAAAACCATATCATGGCAGCTGGCAGCATTGCTGCTGCGCTACAACACGCCTTTCAGATTAAGACTAAAGCTAGCATTCAAATTGAAGTGGAAAACTTAAATGAGCTACAACAATCTTTAGAGGCTGGAGCGACCAATATTCTATTAGATGATTTCAGCTTAAACGACCTGCAAAAAGCCGTTGAGATTAATCAACAAAAAGCGCTACTAGAAGCCTCTGGCAATGTAAACTTAAATACGATACTTAACATTGCCAACACAGGCGTAGACCGTATATCTATTGGCGCGTTAACAAAAAACATTCGTGCCATTGATTTGTCCATGAGAATCCAATAGGATTGAGGTAAGTTACCTTATCACGTGCAACCACTAAAGCGACACACATCTAAAATTTATGTCAAAAGCAAAAAAATCTAATAACAAAGACAAGCTTAGCTTAGGCGATTTTCTGCGCATGTTAGTTGATGCAGGGAAAATCGAAAAAACCACAGCAGAAAAACTATATAAAGATCGTAAATTAGATAGTTCTAACCTTCACCCCATTATCATCATTGGTGAAAAAAAGTGGAAAGACTTACATAGCCCACACAAAGTGATGAATGCAGACTTTCTATCTCGCTGGCTAGCCAAAGAGTCAGGTCTCAGTTTTTACCACGTTGACCCGCTCAAGCTAGATTTCACTTCTGCTGCACAAATTATTTCTAAAGCTTATGCAGAGCGCCTCAAAATCATGCCTGTTTCCATCAAGAACGATGAAGCAACCGTGGCGACTGCAGAACCCAATCAAACTGATTGGATACCTGATTTAGAACGGGTGCTAGGGCTGAAAATTAAACTGGTATTTGCTAACCCACTTGAAATTAGCCGCTATCTTCCAGAAATTTATAGCTTGGCTAGTTCCATTCATCAAGCCAACCAATCGAAAGCGGGCCAAATTGTTGGCGTACAAAATTTCGAACAACTTGTTGAGCTCGGTAAAGATAAAAACCTAGATGCCAATGAGCAACATGTCGTCAATATCGTTGACTGGATATTTAAATATGCCTTTGAACAGAGAGCTAGTGATATTCACCTAGAGCCACGCCGTAGTATGGGCATTATGCGCTTTAGAATAGATGGTGTGTTACACCAAGTGTACCAGCTGCCACCCAACATCATGAATGCTATTACTAGCCGCATTAAACTATTGGGCCGTATGGATATGGTTGAAAAGCGTCGCCCACAAGACGGTCGTATTAAAACCATCAATAGCAATGGGACAGAAATAGAATTGCGTTTATCTACAATGCCGACTGCATTTGGTGAAAAATTAGTCATGCGCGTATTTACGCCTGATGCAATATCGCAAGATTTTATAAAACTAGGGTTTACTAAGAAACAATCTGCCCTATGGCAAGAATGGACGAAACACCCCAATGGCATTATTTTGGTAACAGGTCCTACTGGCTCAGGTAAAACAACAACTTTATACTCAACTCTTAAACAACTCGCCACACCTGAAGTCAATGTTAGCACGGTAGAAGACCCGATCGAAATGATTGAGCCTGCCTTTAATCAAATGCAAGTGACCACTAATATTGGACTTAACTTTGCTGATGGTATACGCACCCTCATGCGACAAGATCCAGACATTATTATGGTGGGTGAAATCCGAGATGTTGAAACAGCCGAAATGGCCATTCAGGCAGCACTCACAGGCCATCTTGTGGTTTCAACACTACATACTAATGATGCACCTTCTGCGGTAACACGGTTGCTTGACTTAGGCGTACCTTCTTATCTTATCCACTCAACCGTACTCGGCATTATGGGGCAGCGATTAGTTCGTAAACTATGTTCGAAATGTAAAACTGCTACAGAATTATCTGAAGAGGAATGGGCCTCTATTACACATCCATTTAAAGCAACTAAACCAAAACATGCTATGAAAGCGGTTGGCTGCAATGACTGTCGTAATACAGGGTATAGTGGACGTAGCGGCATTTATGAAATGCTAACCATTTCACCTGGCCTACGCAAACTTATTACGCCTAATACCGATCTAGCAAAACTAAAGAACCTTGCATACAAAGAGGGCATGCAGCCACTGATGCTGAATGGTGCGGAAAAAGTGGCGATGGGTATCACGACTGTAGAAGAAGTGCTTAAGGTGGCGCCACATCTTAACGAGTAGCTAACAACAACCTTTTTTCTCTTGATGATTTAAATTCGTTTGCATTACCAATCTAGCGACAACCTTACGCATCATTTCATGCATAAGCATAAAATTACGAACATCCAAGCTTAGCGACAAGCAACCCATTATCATCAACACCTCATCTTCTGCTTGCTTATATAACACCTTGCAATTTTGGCTTTCCACCATAGTCAAATGATTGATATTGGGTAATTTTTTCATATATTTCGACTCCTAGTAGATTCAAGTAAATAACAACTATATTTAAATGATAATGATTCTTATTTACATAGTCAACACTTTTTACCAGCACGCTTATTTTCTAGCCCTTCTAACTTGACCAAACCAGCTCAAACAGTTATCTTACAGGGTTGGTACTAAACAGCTAATAAACGAAAATATGAACCAAGCAACCTCCCCCATTACCGAACAAAAAAAAGACACTGAGCCTAAAGCTTCTGGAAGCCAGATTGCGGAACAGAAGATGACTGGCGCTGAAATACTAATCAAGTGCTTACATGCAGAAGAAGTCGAATTTGTATTTGGCTACCCTGGCGGAGCAGTACTTCACATTTACGACGCAATCTATAAGCAAAACAAATTCAAGCATATCTTGGTACGTCATGAGCAAGCTGCACTACATGCCGCTGATGCTTATTCACGCTCAACCGGTAAAGTTGGCGTAGCACTTGTCACATCAGGCCCTGGTGCAACTAATGCAGTAACCGGTATAGCTACCGCACATATGGATTCCATTCCACTGGTTGTTATTAGTGGCCAAGTACCTACATTTGCGATTGGTGAAGATGCTTTTCAAGAATGCGACACCATTGGCATTACGCGACCTTGCGTCAAACATAACTTTTTAATTAAAGATATTAAAGACATTGCAAGTGTCATGAAAAAAGCATTTTATGTTGCAGCAAGTGGACGCCCAGGTCCGGTATTAGTCGATATCCCAAAAGATATCACTGGCAATATGGGCATATTTGAATATCCAGAAACCATAGCAATGCGCTCCTACACGCCGGTGGTCAAAGGCCACTCTGGGCAAATTAAAAAAGCGCTTAAACTACTGACTGAGGCTAAACGCCCACTGGTATATACGGGTGGTGGCATTGTATTAGGCGACGCCTCTTCAGAATTAACACAATTTATCCAGTCACTTGGCTTGCCAACCACCAGCACATTGATGGGCTTGGGCGGATACCCAGCTACAGACAAACAATCATTAGGTATGCTTGGTATGCATGGTAGCTACGAAGCTAACATGGCGATGCAAGAATGTGACGTACTGCTGGCTATCGGCGCACGGTTTGATGATCGCGTGATTGGTAATCCAACACATTTTCTAAGCCGACCACGTACGATTATTCACGTCGACATTGACCCTTCATCTATTGCCAAACGTGTGAAAATTGATGTGCCAATAGTTGGCGATGTAAAATCTGTACTCAATGAGTTAAATGGTTTAATAGCAGCGGAAAAGCCTAAACAAAACTCAAGTGCGCTAGCAGATTGGCTCAAACAAATTGAAGAATGGCGAAGTAAGAACTATTCGAATTTCGCATTGGACAAAGAACTGATTAAACCGCAACAAGTTGTTAAAACGCTGTATGAAGTCACACAAGGTGATGCTTTTATTACGTCTGATGTTGGGCAGCACCAAATGTGGGCAGCCCAGTATTACCCATTTGATAAGCCACGCCGCTGGATTAATTCTGGCGGCCTAGGCACGATGGGTGTTGGCTTGCCCTATGCAATGGGTGTGCAGCTTGCACACCCAGATGCACAAGTTGCCTGCATAACAGGTGAAGCATCAATACAGATGTGCATTCAGGAACTTTCGACTTGCAAGCAATTTAACTTGCCAATTAAAGTGATTACACTGAACAACCGCTACATGGGCATGGTAAGACAATGGCAAGAATTCTTCTACGGAAATCGCTATTCAGAGTCTTACATGAATGCTTTACCTGATTTTGTAAAATTAGCAGAATCTTATGGTCATATTGGTATGCAGATTACAGACCCAGCAGATGTTGAAGGGGCACTAAAAGAAGCATTTAGCCCTGCATTAAAAGATAAGTTAGTCTTTATGGACTTTTTAACAGATCAGACCGAAAATGTATTTCCTATGGTTCCTCAGGGCAAAGGCATCTCTGAAATGATTGTAGGAAAGGATTCATAATGCGTCATATTATTTCCCTTTTGATGGAAAATGAGCCAGGTGCACTTTCACGCGTGGCGGGCTTGTTCTCAGCGCGAGGGTACAATATCGAATCATTAACTGTTGCCATTACCGAAGACCCAACATTATCACGCATGACCATTGTCACCAGTGGTTCTGATGCCGTTATTGAGCAAATTATTAAACAGCTCAACAAACTGATCGACGTTGTTAAAGTATTGGACTTAACGGGCGGCAAACACGTCGAGCGTGAGCTCATGCTGATTAAAGTAAAAGCCACGCCCGCATTTAGAGAAGAAATGCAGCGGATGTGCGATATTTTCCGTGGTCGTATTATCGATGTAGCTGACGGTAATTTTACGATTGAGCTCACAGGCTCTGGCCATAAACTAGATGCCTTTGTAGAAAGCATAGACAACTCAGCAATTTTAGAAACCGTACGTACTGGCGCATCCGGCATCGGCCGCGGCGACAGAATTCTTAAGTTATAAGCAATCATTTATATTAAGTGTTTGTATTGAAAGGTAAATAGCAATGAAAGTATATTACGACAAAGACGCTGACCTCAGCATTATCAAAGGCAAAAAAGTAACCATCGTTGGTTATGGCTCACAAGGTCATGCCCATGCTGCCAATCTTAAAGAAAGCGGCGCAACCATTACTGTTGGCTTACGCAAAGAAGGTGGTTCATGGGCAAAAGCGGTGAACTCTGGCCATACTGTATTGGCAATTGCCGATGCCGTAAAAGACGCTGACGTCGTCATGGTGCTTTTGCCAGATGAAACCATGGCAGGTATTTACGAAGCTGAAATTGCACCTAATTTAAAAAAAGGTGCGGCGATTGCTTTTGCACACGGCTTTAATATCCACTACAACCAAATCGTGCCTCGCGCTGATTTAGATGTCATTATGATCGCGCCAAAAGGCCCCGGTCATACAGTACGCTCTGAATACCTTAAAGGCGGCGGCGTGCCAACACTTATCGCTGTATATCAAGACAAATCTGGCAAAGCGAAAGACCTTGCATTGTCATATGCTGCGGCCAACGGCGGCACCAAAGGCGGTGTAATTGAAACCAACTTCCGTGAGGAAACAGAAACTGATTTATTTGGTGAACAAGCTGTATTATGCGGCGGCGCCGTTGAGTTAGTCAAAGCAGGTTTTGAAACATTAACAGAAGCTGGCTATGCGCCAGAAATGGCCTACTTTGAATGCTTACATGAACTTAAGTTAATTGTTGACTTGATGTACGAAGGCGGCATTGCTAACATGAACTACTCAATTTCTAACAACGCAGAATATGGCGAGTACGTCACCGGCCCGAAAATCATTAATGACCAAGCACGTGCCGCCATGAAAGAATGTCTAACCAACATTCAAAATGGTAACTATGCAAAACAATTCATCTTAGAAGGCCGTACTAACTACCCAGAAATGGTTGCACGCCGCCGTTTAAACGCTGAGCATCCCATTGAGAAAGTGGGTAACGAATTACGTGCCATGATGCCTTGGATAGCTAAAAATAAATTAGTCGATCAATCTAAAAACTAATAGGCTTTTAATTTAAAAAAGCACAGTCTGCTTAACTGCACTGTGCTTTTTTTATTAAGCTCTGTTTTAACAGTCAACTTTAAACAACGCTGAGAAACCACATTGAAACTCGCTATACTTTTACAGCACCTTACACCTAAGCAAGCGATTACTACTATTGCTGGCAAATTTGCTAATAAACGATGTGGCACCCTCACGACCAAAGTCATTGCATGGTTTGTGAAACGCTATCAAGTCAATATGTCTGAAGCAGCCAACCCAAACATCGCCAGCTACAAGAGCTTTAATGAATTTTTTACGCGTCCACTCAAAAAAAATGCGCGCCCAATAGAAAAGGCAGATTTCATTTGTCCGGTGGATGGTGCCATTAGCCAATTGGGCAAGATTGAACGCGACCAAATATTTCAAGCAAAAGGCCATCATTACACGACACTAAACTTAGTCGCTGACAATCAATCATTAGCGCAACAATTTGAAGATGGGTGTTTTGCCTGCCTTTATCTAAGCCCGAAAGATTATCACCGTATCCATATGCCATGTGACGGCATATTACGGAGCATGACTTATGTACCTGGGGACTTGTTCTCAGTAAACCCGACTACCGCAGCTAATATACCAAATCTTTTTGCCCGTAATGAACGTGTTATATGTGAATTTATATCAAAACAACATGGCACTTTTGTCATGGTTTTAGTTGGTGCAACCATTGTTGGTAGTATGGCAACTGTTTGGCATGATACTAGCCATGGCATTATTAACCCACCACGAACAGGTAAAATTAAAACTTGGGATTACAGCAAGCAAACCATTCAATTGAAACAAGGTGAAGAAATGGGACGCTTTTTACTAGGCTCTACTGTTGTCATGTTATTTAAAAAAGAGGCACTAACGTTCAATGCTCATTGGGCGCCCAGCGATAGCATTCAGCTAGGTGAAGTGATGGGCAATAAAAAACCTGCATCAGCAGGCACTTAAAAAACACTTAAACTTACTTAACCTGTTGAGATTGATGATGCATATACGTTGCCAACTCGTTCAGGGCTAAACGATAGACATCACGCTTGAATTCAATCACATCTTCTAACGGCACCCAATAATCATTCCAACGCCAGGCATCAAACTCTGGCTTTTCGGTGACACGTAAAGAAACATCTGAGTCACGACCGACCAACCGCAACAAGTACCAAATTTGCTTTTGACCTCTATAGCTTCCACGCCATTCACGCTTAACCCAGGTGCTAGGCACTTCGTAGCGTAACCAGTCTCGTGTGCGGCCCAAAATTTTCACATGCTCAGGCCGCAAGCCAACTTCTTCCATTAGCTCACGGTACATCGCCTGCTCAGGGCTTTCGCCATGATCTATACCGCCCTGTGGAAACTGCCAAGCATGTTCACGTATACGCTTGGCCCAGAACACTTGGTTCTGTGCATTACACAAAATAATACCCACATTCGGACGAAAGCCGTCACGATCTAACATATATTGTAAAACCCAAAATAATTAATATCATTTTTTCATACTTTAGGTACTATTGAAAGTAAGCTTTTGTATCTAAAATGTAATCATGCTTAATTAATGAAGGGTATTCATGCGTCTACTATCTAACAAATACGTCTATTTAGCATCCCTGCTAACACTCATGCTAACTGCGTGCTCCAATCAAGCACCGCAAAAGAATTTAGCTTACATTACCAACCAAGGTGAAGATACGGTATCTGTGATTGACATAAACCAGAACAAAGTAACGCACACTGTTTCTGTAGGCGATGGGCCAGTCGGCATTGCACTATCTAAAGGACTTCAACGTGCATTTATTACCAATGTAGACAGTCAAAATATTTCTGTCATCAACACACAAACTCAAACAGTTGTAAACACCATTAACATCAAAGGCTCACCTGTTGGCATTGCTGTTGCGCCAAACGATAAAACACTTTATGTGGCCGATTGGTTTGGTGACCGTATCATTGCCATCGACGCAAAGACCTACACGATAAAGGGTGAGGTGACCATCAAAAAAGCCCCGGCCGGATTACTTGTAAGCCCAAACAGCCAATGGCTTTACGTTGCCGCACGTGATTCCAACGAAATTATCGTGCTGGATACACATAAAATGGTGATAGTAAAACGGATTGCTGTTGGCGAGCACCCTTTTGGACTGACTTTGAGCAATGATGGCAGCACCTTATATAGCGTCAATGTGTTTGATAACAGCGTATCGATTATCAATGTGCAAACATGGGAACAAAAAATTGTTAGCGTTGGTGATCACCCCTATTGTGCAGTCCCCAGCCCAAACAATAAAACCCTTTACGTCACTAACACCTTAGATGACACCATATCCATTATCGACTTAACGACACTAAAAACCATTACCACACTAGAAGTTGGTGAAACGCCTGAGGGGATTAGTTACGACAGTGTCAACAACCAAATATTAACGACAAATTGGGGCAATAATAACGTGAGCATTATAGATGCCGCCACAAATAAAGTGATTAACACCATCCACACGGGTGATGAAAGTCGCGCATTTGGACAGTTTATACTACAGTAAAGTGAAATTAGGCATCGTCAACCCTTGTTAGCTTAATACGTTATATGGTTAGCATAGGCTTATAGCGTTAAGTCATTTATAATGTTAACGAATCGTAATTTTTTACATAATGTATTACATTTTTTAATTTCGTATTTGGGAGAACATGTATGAAAAAGTTTTTAGCATTTATCGCACTGGCAATATTCTCAGTAAGTGCCTTCGCTCACGGACCAACACCGCAAAAGAGTGACAATTCTGTTGTCATTAAAGTTGAGCCAGCTAAGGCTTGGGCCATGGTCAAAGACTTTGGCAACCCGCATGCATGGATGCCAACGGTTGAAAGCACTAAAGTTGAGAAAAAAGGCAAAAACACTATTAGAGTCATTTCACTTAAAAGTGGCGCTAAAGTGACAGAGCGACTCAAAAGCATGAGCGAGGAAGACATGAAAATTAAATGGGAATTTGTCACCGGTGCCCCACTATCAAATTACAACGCCTACATTACGGTTAAAGCGGGTCCAGGTAAAGGCGAAAGCACTGTAAGGTTCTTTCAGCGCTATTATCGTTATTTCGTTAACAATCCTCCCATTCCTGAAGGGCAAGATGACGCATCAGCCGTTAAATTTGTGACAGAAAATTATGACACTGGCTTAGATAACCTTAAAAAGGTACTTGAAAACTCAAAGTAAACAGCACTGAGGCAAGCGCGACCTCTAACGGCTCAAAAAAAATTGAAGTGAAGAAAAGCGCGCCATCAAAAAAACCTTGGTGGAAGTTTTGGTAACATCAAGTTACCATTAGCACTAGAATCATTAGCACCAGAATCACTAGCAATAAAAAGTGACAAATAGTGTCACCCAGCATACAAAAAGCGGACTAAATACCCGCTTTTTGTCACTTTAAGCACCCCTCACTGGCAGTAACAACAGTACCTATATAAAAATTTCTCTTTAATAACCAACAGGTTAAATAAAATATTAAAAGTTGGCACACCCGTTGCTAATACTTTACCAAGCACTGGTATTCACTACTTCTGGTGTTAGTTTTTTAACATAAGTAGTGATACTAAGTTTTTATATTTTATAAATATTAAGGAAATTAAAATGAACATGAAAAAAGTACAAAAAGGTTTTACATTAATTGAGCTAATGATTGTAGTTGCCATTATCGGCATTTTGGCTGCAATTGCAATTCCATCTTACCAAAATTACACTGTAAGATCTGCAGACCGCTCATGTGGTATTCAAGTTAAAGCACTTTCTAATGTTGTGTTGATCTCACTTAGCGAGGGCGACGCCTTACCAGTACCTGTGCAAGGCGCATGCTCGGCTGCACCAGTAATTCCAGCTACAGCAACTGCGGCAGACTTTGCAGCGGGTACAGCTGGCAGCATCACAGCTACAGCAGCCGCTCCTGGTACAGCAGCTATTACCTGCGACTTAGATGCTGGTGGTACATGTACAGGCTTCTAACTTTATAAAAGTTAATATTGCTTGTCAAAAAACCCTGCCTAGGCAGGGTTTTTTACGTGTGATACCATTTTTTTAATCGTTATTTTATTAATGGTAATGTCTTCGTACACTAGCTACGCAACACTCAATTAATCATCAGCTAAACAGACCGAGTTCCATTCTCCAGCACAACCGCATTAAAACCAAACTGCGCTAAAATAAATGCAGCTGCGGAGCTTCTGCGCCCCGTTTGGCAATAAGCAATATATGCTTTGTCTTTATCTAACAAACTTATTTGGTCGCGCAATTCATGAATGGGCGTATTAATAGCACCCTCTATATGATGGTATTGATATTCAGATTCAAACCTAACATCTAACCAAACTGCACCATTTTCAACACGTTGTTTCGCCTCTGCCATTGTTACCGTACTGACAATAGGCGCTTTTAGCAGCTCAACAAAATCTTCTTTTTTAAGTCGTAACAGTTGGCCATCTGTTTTCATTTTTACGGTAGCGTTACGTTTGGTATCAGATGCTAGCGCCTCTTCACCAAACGCCTCACCCACTGATATTTCGGCCAATATTTCAGGAGGCTGCGTGGCATCTTTAATACGGCTAACAACTGCTGTGCCTTGCTCTATCAAATAATAATAATCACCTACTTGCCCTTGTGTCACAATCACCTGGCCTTTGCCAACATCCACACGCGTTAAACGTGCAAACATGGTTTCGATATTAGCAGCAGGTAATTGTCTAAATACGCCATTTTTAAGCTTAAACGCATTAAAACTATCAGCATCTAACTTAATGTTGCTTCGCAATTTGGCTTGCTCAGATTCAGGCGGCTTGTAGCCTGAAATCTGATCCCACGTCAGCATGATATCAAGTAAATCTAAATCAATATGCACCACCTTAATCGGTGTTATTGCAATCGTATCTTTAATTTTTAGTCGTTCTGAATCGATCGGATGTTTAGCCGCATCTGTGCCGCCACGCAATACAAGCTTTTTTCCATTATCGTAACGGATACCCAAATCACCTTCTATAAGATATAAAGCCTCCATCGCTTCGATGCTCATACGCCTAGGGTCTAAGTTTTTGCTAACTTGCTCAACGATACAAACCTCAGCAAGCTCGTCTAGCCGGCCAGATGAAAGCTTAGCAATTGGTGAAAATTTCGCTAAGACATGCTTATCGACCAAATCAGGCTTCTCTGAATCAAGATTATTTAAATCGATCATTCTTTCGCTTTAACCATTCGTATTATTCATTTAATAAACACTCATTTTTATACAAATACAATTTGTAAAATTACGATTCAAACTATTTAGCTGTATTATAGATTAAGAAAGAGGCAAAGAAGCCATTACAGGCATATACACTTTGTAAAAAACAATTAATGCCATACTACCAACCCAAAAACATTAAGCTAAATATATTAAGAATGTACAACAATGACTAAACAAGCCATCGAAATATGCACCAGCGGCCAAGCAACCGCTAGCGTAATATGGCTACATGGACTAGGCGCAGATGGCCAAGACTTTGTCCCAGTCGTTGAAATGCTTAACTTGCCCACTATCCGATTTGTTTTACCGCATGCACCCTACCGCAACGTCACCATAAATAATGGCGCTGAAATGCGTGCTTGGTATGATGTATATGGATTTACACTTAGTAGCCTAGAAGATGAAACTGGTATTCGCGAATCACAGGTATCTATTGAAAGTTTAATTGAGGCGGAAATCGCAAGAGGTATTCCAAGTGAAAGAATAATACTAGCGGGATTCTCCCAAGGTGGCGCTATTGCATTACATACCACGCTACGTCACAAAAAAACACTGGCAGGCATCATTGCACTCTCCACCTACCTACCACTTAAATCGTCATTAAAAAAAGAAAAAGCAGGCGCCAATCAAACCATCCCTATTTTTATGGCGCATGGTGTTGATGATGAAGTGATTAGCTTAGATACTTGTAAAAATTCACTGGCGCTATTGCAAACTGAGCAATACGATGTCGAATGGCATGAATACCCAATGAGCCATAGTGTATGTTTAGATGAAATTAACGATATAAGGGCATTTCTACGCACGATGCTTAAGATTTAAAACATCAGATTTAAAACATCATTTAACACACGACTTGTTTAAACCATAATGTTTAATACGCAAGTGTTAATAGTTTTGCTAGAATGCCTTTATTGCTGATGACAACGGTTACCTAAGCGCAACATATGTCTAATAAGAACCAACCTTTACCAGAGAATTATGAAGATGCCATTTTGGAATTAGAGGCTATCGTCAACAAAATGGAAGCAGGCACTCTTCCTCTAGAGCAATCACTTAATAGCTACAAACGTGGCACAGAACTATTACACGCCTGTCAAAAAACGCTTGCCGATGTTGAACAACAAGTACGCATTCTCTCCAAAAACAACACACTCAACACATTGATAATCGATAAAGAAAAAATCTAAATGATGAACAAACCCATAGAATCCATGACAATACAAACTGGTATGTTTGAGCAATGGGTAAGTGATAGGCAATTGCAAATAGAAAGTGTATTAGACAAACACTTGCCAGCAGCAGATATCGTACCCGAACGACTACACCAGGCAATGCGTTACGCTACCCTAGAAGGCGGTAAACGCGTACGTGCACTATTAACCTATGCTGCAGGTGATTTTTGTGGGTCCACTTCTGACAAAGTCGATATAGCCGCAGCTTCTGTTGAATTGATTCATGCTTTTTCACTGGTGCATGACGACATGCCCTGTATGGATAACGATGATTTACGCAGAGGTAAACCTTCTACCCATAAAAAATATGGTGATGCAATAGGGCTCTTGGTCGGCGATGCATTGCAAAGCTTATCTTTTCAATTAATCTCTCAAGATGACAACTTAAGAAGCAGTCAAAAAATAAAAATGCTACATATGCTGGCCTTGGCTAGCGGTTCACGCGGCATGGCAGGTGGTCAAGCAATCGATTTAGCCAGCATCGACATTCCGCTGACACAAGCCGAACTTGAAACAATGCACATTCATAAAACGGGTGCACTCATTCGAGCAGCGACTTTACTCGGTGCATACAGCGTATATGACCCTGACGAAGATAAACTAAAAGCGTTAGATCATTTTTCGAAATCGATAGGGCTAGCATTTCAAGTCGTAGACGATATCTTAGACGCAGAAGCAGACACAGAGACTTTAGGGAAAACTGCTGGGAAAGACGCGCAATATAACAAATCAACCTATGTCACCATTTTAGGCCTACCTGCAGCAAAAAACCTTGCAGATGAGTTACACGCCAATGCAATGGCAGCTTTATCTTTTTACGGACGCGAGGCAGACTTACTGAGACATCTTGCCAAATTTATTACGCATCGTAGCTTCTAACTAGCATTCCGCATGTCATCGTTATTATCATCCATCAACTCACCAACCGATTTACGTCTCCTTAAACGAGAACAACTTGTTGACTTAGCCAACGAATTACGCGCCTTTGTTATTGATAGCACTTCAAAAACGGGGGGTCATTTAGCCTCTAATTTAGGCGTGGTAGAGCTCACTATCGCGCTACATTATGTATTTAACACCCCTGATGACAGATTAGTGTGGGATGTAGGTCATCAAACTTACGTACATAAAATTATCACTGGACGCCGTGATGAAATGGTGAATTTACGTAAACCCAATGGCATTGCTGGATTCCCACGAAAATGCGAAAGCCAATATGACACCTTTGGTACTGGTCATTCCAGCACGTCCATTTCTGCCGCATTAGGCATGGCCGTTGCAGCAAAGCAAGCTGGTTTAGATAGGCATAGTGTCGCAATTATTGGTGATGGTGCAATGACGGCTGGCATGGCCTTTGAGGCGCTCAACAATGCTGGCGAAACCGATGCCAATATGCTGGTTATTTTAAATGACAACGAAATGAGCATCTCGAATAATGTCGGTGCACTCAATAACTACCTTGCTAAATTACTCTCTGGCCGCTTTTACGAAAATGTTCGTGAAAGAGGTAAAAAAGTACTCGATATTGTGCCCCCAGTTAAAGAGTTTGCACGACGCGCTGAAGAACATGCTAAAGGCATGGTGACCCCTGAAGGTACGCTATTTGAAGAATTCGGCTTTAATTATATTGGTCCGATTGACGGGCATGATATGAATGCGCTACTAGATACCCTAACGAACATTCGCGCGCTTAAAGGGATGCAATTTTTACATATCGTCACCCAAAAAGGCAAAGGATTTGAACCCGCAGAAGATAATCCGAATAAATACCATGGCGTCAGTAAATTTGACCCTTTCAATGGCATTACGCAACCTAGTAACGCTGCTAAAACTTATACAGAAGTGTTTGGTGACTGGCTTGTCGACATGGCGAGTAAGGACAGCAAACTCATTGGCATCACGCCTGCTATGTGTGACGGCTCTGGGCTAAATAAATTTTCAGAGAAATACCCTGACCGCTATTTTGACGTAGGCATTGCCGAACAACATGCCCTTACGTTTGCAGCTGGCATGGCCTGTGATGGCTTAAAGCCTGTTGTCGCCATTTACAGCACTTTTTTACAACGTGCTTATGACCAATTGATACATGATATTGCCTTACAAGAACTAGATGTGCTGCTAGCAATTGATCGTGCTGGCTTAGTAGGCGCAGATGGTCCAACACACGCAGGCAGTTTTGACTTAAGTTTTATGCGTTGCATTCCGAATATTGTCATCATGTCACCTAGCAACGAAAACGAATGCAGACAAATGTTAACAACAGGGTATCAATATAAGGGGCTAGCAGCAGTGCGTTACCCAAGAGGATCAGGGACAGGTGTTGAAATCAATCCTAAACTTGAAGCGCTCCCTATCGGCAAAGCTGAAGTCGTTCGTGAAACAACCATACAAAATAATAAGAAAATTGCCATCCTAGCTTTCGGCAGTATGGTTATATCCAGTTTGCAAGCTTCTAGTAAGCTAAATGCAACCGTGGTTAATATGCGATTTATCAAACCTTTAGATGTTGCACTTATTAAAAAAATGGCTGAAACACATGACTTAGTTGTCACTGTAGAAGAAAATGCACTGATGGGTGGCGCGGGCTCTGCCGTATTAGAAGCGTTGCAAACACTCAATATATCCGTCCCCACCCTTTGCCTCGGCCTACCAGATAGTTTTATTGAGCATGGCATACATGAAACGATGTTAGCAAAATGTGGTCTAGATAGTGCTGGCATTACAAGTGCAATAGAAAATAAATTAAAACTAATAGTCACTTGATTTTGAGTCGGACTGGCTCAATATATTAAGAATCATTTATACTTAATCGCAAGCATTGTAATACTTAATTGCAAATTAGCGATTATCTTGGAGAGAACACGTTGAAGGCATTAAAAAAGACAAGTGAAAGTATAGAAGATGTACAAAATACGCCAGATATTCGCCATTTAGATATTAACAAAGTGGGGATCAAGTCGATTCGTCATCCCGTTATTGTAAAAGATAAAAATGGTGGTGAACAAAGCACAGTTGCCATGTTTGACATGTACGTACACTTGCCACACAACTTCAAAGGCACACACATGTCACGCTTTGTTGAAATTCTCAACATGAATGAACATGCTATTTCTATTGAATCATTTGAAACGATTCTACGCGAGATGGTCAAGCGCCTTGAAGCAAAATCAGGTTATGTTGAAATGCATTTTCCTTATTTTGTTAATAAAACCGCCCCCATTTCTGGTGTAAATAGTTTGCTTGATTACGATGTAACCTTTATCGGTGAAATTAAAGATGGTCAGTTTAGCAATACGATTAAAGTGCTAGTGCCAGTAACCAGCCTTTGCCCATGCAGTAAAAAAATCTCTGATTATGGTGCGCACAACCAACGCTCACACGTGACAGTTACTGCGCTCATTAATGATTTTATTTGGGTTGAAGACATTATTAATTTAGTTGAAAAGCAAGCATCTTGTGAACTCTATGGCCTGCTAAAACGCCCGGATGAAAAATTTGTTACAGAGCATGCTTATGATAATCCAAAATTTGTAGAAGATATGGTACGCGATGTCGCAACAGAACTAAATGCTGAAAAACGTATAGATGCCTATACCGTAGAAAGCGAAAACTTTGAGTCTATCCATAATCACTCTGCTTATGCTTTAATAGAAAATGACAAAAGAAAGAAATGACAATAAGTAAACTAATCAAAGTTTCAGTGCAGGCTAACTCGCATAGCGATGTTAAGTGTAACGGCCGCAGCTAAAACTTTGAATCCATCCATAACCACTCAGCTTATGCTTTAATAGAAAATGACAAAAGAAATTAAAGGACAACAATGACTAGCAAAATAGAAAACAAAGAATCTGCTTCACTATTTCAGGTCATTAAAGCAGTATTATGGAGTATGCTTGGCGTGCGCGGTCAAAAAGGCTACGAAGACGATATTGCGAAAATATCACTAAAACAAATAGTGATAGCCGGAGTCGTTGGCGCTATTATATTTGTACTCACTGTCTTAACGCTCGTCAACCTTGCCATTAAATATTTGAGCTAAAATGGCTAACAAAAGATAAACACACAAATTAACCAACAAAAGGAGTTTTATATGTCCGTAGCAAAAGTAATTGAAATTATCGCCTCAAGTAAAAAGAGTTTTGATGATGCGGTTGAACAAGGGGTTGCCAAAGCAGCTGATTCTCTACACAACGTATCGAGTGCTTGGGTAAAAGACCATAGTGTTAAAGTTGAAAATGGCAAAGTCAAAGAATATAGAGTCGTAATGAAAGTGACTTTTGTTCTTAAAGATTAAGAATTGTAGCAATAAAAAACGGGCATGATGCCCGTTTTTTATATATCTATACTAAACTTATTTATTGAGAATAACACCTCTTAAATTAGTATTTTTTTGTCAGTGTTAATGTCGAGTTTTTCCGGTCCATATTCAAACGATTCAATGCTGACATACCAAGCAAAACATTGGATGGCGAACCACCTTCATGCACGACAGCCTTAACATTATTAAGCACAATCGTGCCAATTTTTAAAGTATTCAAAGTGATGATATACACAGGCACTCTACCGTTAGCTGTATTTGAATAGGCTTTCTTTCCCTTTTCGTAATCAATTTTTGCAAATTTAGCATCACCACTATTCATAGAAACCCCTGTTGCGCCTGTGTCAACAAGATACTTAAGTGATGCGCCATTAATATTTAACTTTCCATAAAAGTGGCCGCGACTATCTGCAAATAAATGCACTGGGTTATTAGCCCCGCCGCCAGATGAAGATCTAGCGCTACCGCCAACAAATGCAGCCTGTCCCATTTTAAGCACTTGTCGTTTACCTTCAACAATAAATGTAGCGGCACTGCTATTAGCAGAAATTAATTTTACGCCGTTTTTAGTTTGCCCTGCGCGTATACTTTCTGGGCTGCCGCCATTAATAATAATTAACGCTTTATTATTAAATAAACCAACCACGTTCACTCGCGTATCAGCATAAGCTGATACCACTATCATACTGACCATCAAAAATAATATACTTTTAAGTTTCAACATTTCAACCCTCTCTAGTCAATCAAATTAACCAAACATACCCTTACGACCATGTGTTTGTGTTAACTTCAAACCCAATGCTATCACGATAAATCCTATTAATGGAAATGCTGCCGCTAATAGGAAGGTCGTTTCTCCACCAAGAAATTGCAGCGCATAGCCGCCCGCTATACCGCCAAGAGCCCCACCCACGCCATAGGTCACGCTATTATAGATAGCCTGGCCTTTTGCATGATGTCGTCCAGTAAAAAACTGATCGACCACTTCAATAGAGGCCGCGTGAAAACTACCAAACGTAGCCGCATGCAAACTCTGCGCGATTAGCAACAATACAATGCTATCTACAGCAACGCCTATCAGTGCAAATCGGAGGACAGCTAATGCTAAACTCACCAACAAAATAGCTTTTAAGCTAAATTTTTTCATTAGCATTGGCATCAACATAAAAATAACGATTTCACATATGACCCCTACAGACCAGAGCAACCCTATCATGCCTTTGCTATAACCATGCTCGGCCAAATAAATCGAATAAAAATTATAAAGCACACCATGTGCCGTCACCATCATGGCGCAACCAACTAATAAGGCAATAACGGCAGGATCGCAGATAATTTTCCATACAGAGAAGTGGTCTTTATCATGCGCAATAACTTTGGCCTCAGATAAGGTGAAAGTCAAAGCAAATAAGGTTATTTGAACCAGTAACAACATCCAAAGCAGACTAGAGATACCAGCCCAATCAATTAAATAGCCTAGCATAATGGCTGCAACAACGAACCCTAGTGAACCCCACATACGGATACGACTATAGTGACCATCCGTTGTAGCCAAGTGCGTTAAAGTTAGTGATTCTGAAAGCGGTAAGGTAGAACTAGTAAATAAACTTAAAGCACCCATCACTATTAACATCGGTATAAAACCATGCGCCCAAAATACAGCGACAAATCCAACAACACCCAGAAAAGCATTCAGCTTAATCCAGATGGTACGCCTTGCGGTGTGGTCTGCCAGCCAGCCCCAGAAGTTAGGTGCAAAAATACGACTGATTTGAAACAATGACATCAAAATGCCGATTTCTACGATAGTGAATTGCTCTGACTGCAGATACAAACCCCAATACGGCACAAATGCGCCTACAAAGAAGTAGTAAATAAAGTAAAAGCGAGAAAGGTTAGCGTGTAGCGCGCGGCTCATTAAAATACGATGACTTTCAATCGTTATGTGCTAAGTGACTTCTAACAAAATAGGCAACAAGCCAACAAACAGCAACAATAACAGCAGGTAAAACCCAGCCAAATGTTAACGCAAAAGCCAGCGCTGCGCCATTGACAGGTACTAGCAAGTCCGATGAAAGCGATTGTGCTGCAATGGCGTAAGCGAACATAAACAACCAGCCTCCTGCTATCGACAGTAAAGCACGTATAGTTGTTACTATCCGTGATTTAAAATGATTCATTGTTAAAAAAAGCAAGGCTGGCAATATTAGGCTAGTAAGCCACAATACATTGATTGCAAGGTGACTCATGGTGTTATTTTAGCTTGGGTGTATCACAGGCGACATCGGCGTTTTGGCCTCTGTTGCGAAGCGCATGATCCATTAATACCAAAGACAACATTGCCTCAGCAATGGGTGTAGCGCGCACACCAACGCAAGGGTCATGCCTGCCTGTTGTTTGCATGGTTAAATCTTCACCACTTTTATCTATAGAGCGGCGCGCTTGCGGGATACTAGATGTAGGCTTAAGTGCAATATTAACTAAGATATCTTGCCCCGTAGAAATGCCGCCCAAAATACCCCCCGCGTTATTGGTCAAAAAACCTTCAGATGTCATTTCATCAGAATGCTCACTGCCACGCTGTGCGACACTAGCAAACCCAGCACCTATTTCCACACCTTTCACTGCATTAATACTCATCATCGCATGCGCAATATCCGCATCTAAGCGATCAAACACGGGCTCACCCCAGCCAGCTGGCAAACCTTCTGCTACAACACAAATACGTGCGCCAACAGAATCGCGCGCCTCACGCACTTTATCAAGATACGTTTCTAACTGCGGCAAAACATCTGTATTAGGTGAGAAAAATGGATTCTCATTAACCACATCCCAACTTTTAAAGGGTATTGTTATTTCGCCTAGTTGACTCATATAACCACGTATCTGCACGTTAAAACGTTGCTTCAACCATTTTTTTGCAATGGCACCTGCAGCAACACGGATAGCCGTCTCCCGCGCGCTGGATCGTCCGCCACCACGATAATCACGCACCCCATATTTTTGGCTATAGGTATAATCAGCATGGCCTGGTCGGAAAGTATCCATGATTTTGCTGTAATCTTGGCTACGTTGATCTGTATTTCTAATCAGCAAGCCAATAGGTGTCCCTGTCGTTTTCCCTTCAAACACTCCAGATAAAATCTCAACTTCATCAGCCTCTTTTCGTTGCGTCACATGACGAGAGGTACCTGGCTTACGCCGATCTAAATCTTGCTGCAAATCCTTAGCGCACAATGGCAAACCCGGCGGACAACCATCGACTACGCCACCGAGCGCTGCACCATGAGACTCACCAAAAGAAGTGAGCGTAAATAATGTACCTATCGTATTACCAGACATAAGAAATGCACTTTTGAAAAATAAATAATTTTAGCATATTCAAGCTACTTGGTTACGTAGCTAATTCAAGAACCTAAGTTAAGCACCCAACGGTTGTAAACTTGCTTTGCAACTTTGTTAAGAAAGAAACAATGGTGCGACAAATCCTCCTGCATCACCTCTGCTAATTGGACACCAGGACTATTGGCAGATGCCATTAACTCAGCAACACCTTCTTCACACCAGCTTTTTACCATGTTACTGGTTACCTCAATATGTGTCTGAAACACCAAATGCTTACCAATAGAATAAGCTTGATTTTCACAGTAATGACTACTGAGTATACGCTGTGCGCCTAATGGCAGACCAAAAGCCTCCCCATGCCAATGGAAAGCATTAAACGTTTCAATTGCACCAAACCAACTTTTTGCAGTAGCATTGTCCGATACAACGACTTGCCCCCAACCAATTTCTTTAATTGAGGTTTTTGTAATGTCTGCACCTAATGCTTTACTAATGAGTTGACCGCCTAAACAATGGCCGAGTAAAGGCAGGTCTGCCGCTTTTGCTTTTAGAATTAAGTTGATTACTGGCGCAATCCAAGGCAAACCATCATGAACACTCATTGGCCCACCCATTAACACCATGCCACTATAGGTATCCATTGAAATTGGCAGTGCATCTCCTTGGTCTATTTTTACAAGCTTAAAAGGAATATTTTGTTCCTCTAAAAATGTGGCTAGGTAACCTGGCCCCTCATACGATACGAAACGAAAAATAGCCACTGGCTTCATTTTTCTATCATCTTGTATTGTCCATTTTCAATATCATCTATGCTATAGCCACCAATAGAGTGGCGAATTAAACGCAAAGTGGGAAAACCTATTTTAGCAGTCATGCGACGCACCTGTCGGTTTTTACCCTCGCTAATTTTAATTTCTAACCAAGTGGTTGGAATAGCTTTGCGCTCACGTATTGGTGGCTTACGTAACCACAAGTGACTGGGTTCTTCAATCACTTTGGCGCGAGCAGGTCTTGTAATAAAATCACCTAAATCGAGACCACGAGATAACACTTGCAAGTCATCATCTGTTGCATCGCCCTCTACTTGCGCCCAATATGTTTTAACTTCTTTGTGCTTTGGATGACTTAATTGATGTTGTAAAGCACCATCATCGGTTAAAATAAGCAATCCTTCAGAATCCGTATCGAGCCTACCAGCCGCATAGACCTTCTGAATTGGAATAAAGTCTTTTAACGTGTTGTGTTTTTCGTGCGAACTAAACTGACACACGACGTTAAAAGGTTTATTAAATAAAATTATCATATTAGGAAATGAGCAATGTCATCAAAAATTATGGCGCCAAACAGTGGCACTAAAATTACTATCAACGCAGATAATACCCTGAACGTACCCGACACCCCAATTATCCCATTTATTGAAGGGGATGGTATAGGTGCAGATATTACGCCACCGATGATGAAGGTGGTCGATGCCGCTGTAAAAAAAGCCTATAGCGGTAAACGTAAAATTTCATGGATGGAAGTTTATGCCGGAGAGAAGTCAACCAAAGTTTACGATAAAAACACATGGCTTTCAGCTGAAACCATGCATGCGCTCAAGGAATATGTCATCTCCATTAAAGGGCCATTAACGACACCCATCGGCGGTGGCATTCGCTCCCTTAACGTAACACTACGCCAAGAATTAGATCTATATGTATGCTTACGTCCTATTCAGTATTTTACGGGTGTCCCTAGCCCAGTTAAGCGCCCTGAAAAAACAGACATGGTTATTTTCCGTGAAAATACAGAAGATATTTATGCCGGTATTGAGTGGGCTGCAAATTCTGACGAAGTAAAAAAAGTTATCCAATTTTTAAGTGATATGGGCATGCGTAAGAAAATTCGTTTTCCTGAGTCTACTGCAATTGGCATCAAACCCGTGTCGATTGATGGCAGCAAGCGTCTCATCCGTAAGGCTATTCAGTACGCAATAGAAAATGATAGAAAATCCGTCACCATTACGCACAAAGGCAACATCATGAAGTTCACTGAAGGTGGCTTTAGAGACTGGGGTTATGCGCTAGCTAAAGAAGAGTTCGGTGCAGTAGAAATTGATAATGGGCCATGGTGTCAATTGCCTAACGGCATTGTCATAAAAGACTGTATCGCCGATGCATTTTTACAAGAAATTTTATTACACCCCGAAAATTATGATGTGGTAGCCGCACTCAACTTAAATGGCGACTACATGAGTGATGCATTGGCTGCTCAAGTTGGGGGAATTGGAATTGCACCGGGTGCTAATTTAAATGACACCATTGCCATGTTTGAAGCAACGCATGGAACAGCACCCGACATTGCTGGAAAAGATTTAGCAAACCCAAGCTCACTTATTCTATCTGCAGAAATGATGCTTCGGCATATGGGCTGGCCAGAGGCAGCCGACCTTGTTTACCAAGGCGTAGGCAAGGCCATTCAATCTAAAAGAGTGACTGGTGATTTTTCCAGTCAAATGAAAGGTGCGACACAAGTAGGAACCGCCATGTTTGGTGATGAGATTATCAAAAACATGTAGCCACACCTTTGAAATAACGCTGTAATACATCAAAAATGATTACAGCGTTATTCAACATTCACGATGACGTGAATGAAAACTTAAGCTTTCTCAATATTTGATGCTTGCTTACCCTTTGGTCCGTCTGTTACTTCAAAAGTTACACGCTCACCTTCTTTAAGACTTTTGTATCCTTCATCGACGATTGCAGAAAAATGTGCGAATAAATCATCGCCGCCTTCATCTGGTGTGATAAACCCAAAACCTTTAGAATCGTTAAACCACTTCACTGTCCCTAATGCCATTTTTACATCCTTACGTATGACGAGGCCAAAGCCTCTTACTCTTAAATAATAAGCCTACTTTAAGCATTTACTAGCCAAAACAAGCACCTAAGCTTAATTTATAGGTTACTACTTACAAAAAGTCAAGATATTATTTAGCTGACCATGTTGCTTTTATGTCAATGAATTGAATAATCTAAACGATAAATCAGTGTAGGATACGCGCATTCCCTTTACATAGAAAACGTAATGGCGCATGATTAATCCGTATACAAAATATTGTTTAACTACAATAGTTTATATAGAATAGATAAAAAACTAGATTAAAAGAGATTTCATTCAAATGGCGACTACTGAATCGACAACAAAATTAAGCGGTCTTGCACGCACCCTCGTGCAAGAAAAACTGCTTTCTGAAGAAGAGGCTACCGCACTTCAATCACAAGCTACGACGCAAGCGACGTCTTTCATCACACAAGTAATTGCGAGTAAAAAAATAACGTCCGAAAGAATGGCGACCACTGCCTCCAAGGCTTTTGGCTTTCCTTATTTTGATTTAGATGCATTAAACCCAGACTATTTGCCCGCAAAACCTATCGATGCCGATTTGATGCAAAAAAACCGTGTCGTTGCCTTGTATAGCCGTAATAACATTTTGTTTGTTGGGCTTTCTGACCCGACTAACTTACATTCATTAGATAGCGTGCAGTTCCAAATGGGCATGACGTTAACGCCTATTGTTGTTGAAGATGATAAATTAAGTAAATGGATAGACACCATTGTAGAGTCACAAGACACCAGCATGTCATCTCTTGATGTTGATGACGACTTTGAGTTGGAAATGGGTGGGGTAGAAGATGAAGATGAAGCAGATACACAAGAAGTCGACGATGCACCTATTGTTAAGTTTCTACAAAAAATGTTATTAGATGCCATTAACATGGGGGCTTCAGATTTACATTTTGAACCTTACGAAAAAATTTATCGTATACGCTATCGTATCGATGGAGAATTGCGCGACATTGCACAACCGCCACTTGCCATTAAAGATAAATTAGCCTCTCGCATAAAAGTCATTTCTCGAATGGACATTTCGGAAAAGCGCATTCCACAAGATGGCCGCATGAAATTAGTGTTATCTAAAACACGTACGATTGATTTTCGTGTGAGCACTTTGCCCATTCTTCATGGTGAAAAAATTGTCATGCGGATCCTCGACCCAACCAGTGCTACACTAGGTATTGAAGCGCTGGGATATGAACCCAATCAAAAAGAATTATTATTAACTGCCGTAAGCCGGCCCTACGGCCTTGTACTAGTAACAGGCCCTACAGGCTCAGGTAAAACAGTGTCTCTTTATACCTGTTTAAATATCCTGAATAATCCAGGCGTCAATATTTCCACAGCAGAAGATCCAGCAGAGATTCCGTTAGCTGGGATCAACCAGGTAAACGTAAACGAAAAACAAGGCCTTACATTTTCGGTAGCGCTTAAATCATTTTTAAGGCAAGACCCTGACATCATCATGATTGGTGAGATTCGAGACCTTGAAACTGCAGACATGGCGATTAAAGCTGCCTCTACAGGTCACATGGTACTTTCTACACTTCATACTAATGATGCCCCTTCTACCCTAACTCGTTTGATGAACATGGGAGTAGCCCCATTTAATATTGCTTCTGCTGTTTCACTTATTACAGCGCAGCGTCTAGCAAAGCGGCTGTGCAAAACCTGTAAAGTTCCGATTGAAGCGCCTAAAGAAGCATTACTAAAAATTGGGTTTCTTGAAGAAGACTTTGAGAAAAAACTTGAAATTTACGGCCCAAAAGAAGGCGGTTGTGATTTATGCAACGCAGGCTACAAAGGACGTGTTGGTATCTATCAAGTCATGCCGATTAGCGAAGACATGAGCCGGATTATTATGGAAAACGGCAATGCTATCGACATTGCTGATCAAGCAAAAAAAGAAGGGGTAAATGATTTACGAAGATCAGGTATCCTTAAAGTGATACAAGGTTTAACTTCTATTGCAGAGGTGGAATCTTGTACGAATGAATAATTAAAAAATCAATGATTTAATAATATGCAGATTCAATTAAGGATAAAATATGGCTGCAAGCGCGAGTAAACAAACTACCTACCTGTGGGAAGGTAAAGACAAAAAAGGCAAGGTTATCAAGGGCGAAGTGCGCGCAAACGGCGAAGCCTATGTCAAAGCAACACTTAGAAGGCAAGGCATTAATGTTACCAAAGTAAAAAAACGAAGTAGCTTTGCAAAAAAAGGAAAAGTTAGCGACAAAGATATCACTATGTTCACACGCCAACTTGCCACAATGATGAAAGCAGGTGTTCCACTATTGCAAGCCTTTGATATTGTCGGTAAGGGTCACAGCAACCCTGCGGTTGCCAAACTCTTAGCTGACATTAAAGCTGATGTGGAAACAGGCAGCAGCCTAAGCGCAGCCTTTCGTAAATTTCCTTTATACTTTGACAACTTATTTTGCAACTTAGTGGGAGCGGGTGAGCAAGCCGGTATTTTAGATACCCTACTAGACCGCTTAGCAACCTATAAAGAAAAAATACTGGCTATTAAAAGCAAAATTAAATCAGCATTGATGTACCCAATATCTATTATCCTTATTTCCTTCGTTATTACCGCTATCATCATGATTTTTGTCGTGCCCGCATTTAAAGAGCTGTTCAGTGGTTTTGGCGCGGATTTACCCACGCCAACGCTAGTGGTGATGAGCATTTCTGAATTTTTTGTCAGTTATTGGTGGGCTATATTTGGTGGGCTTGGTGGTGGTTTATGGTTCTTCTTTTACACTTGGAAACGCTCAGAAAAAATGCAGGGCACCATGGATAGATTAGCACTTAAACTACCCATCTTTGGCGAGGTCATTCGTAAAGCAACGCTCGCGCGTTTTGCTAGAACGCTCGCCACCATGTTTACCGCAGGCGTACCCTTAGTGGAAGCTTTGGATTCAGTTGCAGGGGCTTCTGGCAACCAAGTCTATGCAGATGCCACAAAAAGAATACAAAGTGAAATCAGCACGGGTACTAGCTTAACCGTGGCCATGCAAAATGCAGAGGTATTTCCAAATATGATGCTACAAATGACCGCGATTGGTGAGGAATCTGGTGCGCTCGATAGCATGCTAGAAAAAGTGGCTGATTTTTACGAAAGCGAAGTAGATGACGCTGTTGAAGGCCTATCAAGCCTAATGGAACCCATTATCATGGTTGTACTAGGGACCATTATTGGCGGCATTGTGATTGCCATGTATATGCCCATCTTTAAACTCGGTGAAATTGTTGGCTAAAAATCGATGTGACTAAGATAGTGAACGTTAATAACGTTCACTATCTTTTATATCTAGAAAAGGGCAAGCCCTTAAATTAACTTCATTACTTTTCAGCTGCAGCCTGCTGCATTGCCTGTTCAATTCTCTTGTAAGGTTGCGCACCTGTCATACGCTTACCATCAGCAAAAATGAGCGTTGGCGTACTATTAACACCTAACTTTCTGGCTAATTGACCGACCTCTTCCAACGGCACTTTACAACCACCCGACTTTTTCGGTAATTTGTTCTTAAATACCCAATTATTCCAAGCTTCAACTCTATCTGCTGCACACCAAATTAATTTTGATTTCTCTGCAGCATTGGGGTGCAGCTGATCTATCGGGTACAAGAAAGTATAAATTGTTACATTATCGATATGACTTAACTCATTCTGCTCTAAACGCTTACAGAAAGGACAATCAACATCAGAGAATACTGCTATTTTACGGCTGCCATTACCCTTAACTACTTTAATCGCCTTATCTAAAGGTAGGCTGTTAAAATCAATTTTAGTCAACTCTGCTAAACGCTCTCTAGTAATGTCGTTTTTAGTGACAGGATCGACCAAATGTCCTTCAGCGATTAAGAAAGTAAGCTTCTCGTCGGTATACACTATCTGCCCATTCATAAAGATTTCATACAAACCAGCATAAGGTGTTTTAATCACGCTTTCTACTTTAAATTTTGGATACGCAGCTTCAATTGCTTTTTTAAGATTAGCCTCATTGGCTACTGCCAATTGGCTTACAACAACAAATGACATTGCAGCAATTGCACTAGCTGCTATATATTTTAACTTCATGTTTTACCTCTTAATTATTGGCCACATTAAGCAACCGCTTTTTTAATAAAAATTTCTTTAATGGATGCACGCCCATTTAGCTGACGCATACCCCAACTTCTTACTTTTCTTGCAAATGCTTGATCCAAACCAAAACAATAATCCAAGCCAGAGGTTAAAGCATTCATCGCCAAGACATCTGCTTTTCTACTACGTTCATATCGACGCAAAAAACCTAGCTCACCGATATCCTGCAAGCCATGCGCATCACGCAACATGCTTTGCAATGCAATGATATCTCTAAACCCCAAGTTTACCCCTTGACCAGCCATAGGGTGAATTTGATGTGCGGCATCGCCAACCAAAACAACACGCTCGCTAATAAATCGTTGTGCTGTTACTTGATTTAACGCAAAAGAAAGCGCGTCATTCATTGGATTTAGCTTGCCTAAACTGCTACTTGATGCCACCAGCACTTGCTCAGCCAATCCCTTTCTTGATAGCTTTAACAGTTCTTCAGCGATTTCGGTTGACACAGACCAAACCATAGACACCTGCTTTGATGACATAGGCAACAAAGCAAGCGTATTATGTGGTAAAAACCACTGCCTCGCGATATTGCCATGATGCTGTTCAACTGTAAAATTGGCGACGACTGCAGTCTGTTTAAACGCCTTGAAATTAGTCGTAATATCGAGCTGTTTCCTTACATAGGAATGAGCACCATCCGCCGCAACAAGCAACTTTCCAGATACTTTGGCACCACTTTCTAAATATAATTCAATATTATTTTCGTACTGTTGAATCTGCTGACAACAATCATCAGCAACGACTGTCACACCTAATGTTTTTATTTTTTGCCAAAGTGCCGCTAATAAATTTTGGTTTTCAATAATATAAGCTAGCTGCAATAAGTTGGCATCGTTAGCATTTAACGCTAATACCGGCTCATTGACACCTCCCCAAAGATGCATCGCTTCAACATCATTGACTCTACTGCTATCAACCAAAGACCAAACGCCCATATGATGAAGCCAATTTTTGACCGCTGGCGTAATAGCGTAAATACGGCTATCCCAGTCATCTATTTTTTTCACATCAACAGGTTTCGCATCCAACAAAACCACCTGTTTGCCTAATGTTGATAAACCAACTGCTGCGGCAAGCCCAACCAAACCCGCACCCATGATAACAACATCTGTTTTGATGTTATTTTCCATGGCTCATCTTTCTCACCAGTAAGTTTTTTATGGGCTTTACGCTATCCAATAAAATAAGCCCTGCACTGCGCAATGAAGACAAACCAATGACATCATTAGAAAAGACGTTAACCAAGAAATCTGTGAATAATAAACCGCGTTTTGTGTCACGTTTTCTAGCCGCAGCATACGTGTTCATCATCGCTTGCTTACCCCATTCGTCTTCTGGCGTGTTCGCCAATCCTTTCGCTAAAGCTTCAGCATCGCGCAACCCAACATTGAAACCTTGTCCTGCTACGGGGTGCATCGTTTGCGCAGCGTTGCCAATAACAACTAAATGCAGCTTAGCGCCCGATTCTGCTTTCGCCATCATCAAAGGAAAACTAAGTCGCTTACTGACATGCGTGAATTTACCTAACCGGTCACCAAAATGCAGATGAAACGCGTTCAAAAAGTCCTCATCTGACAACGCTAAAATAGATGCAATTGTTTCACTTTTACCTGTCCATACCAATGAGAAATCACGTTCACCATTAGGTAACAATGCTACTGGGCCTGTTGCTGTAAAACGCTCATACGCAATATTTTCATGTGGCAGCTCTGCTGCTACTTTAGTTACTAGCGCATCATGCCCATACGATTTAATATCACGTTCGATATCAGTCAGCTCATTCACGCTACGACCACCATCTGCAATGACTGCTAAAGCCGTAGAAATTTCTTGTGTTATATTCTGGTGACTAACATTAACGATAGATTCATTTTCTGCTTGCTGGATCGATTGTACTGTTGCATCGTTTATCATCGTGATAGCATCGCTTGCCGCTATAGCCGTATCCAATGCTTTAGAGACTGCGCCATAGCTCACTACATAACCTAGCGCATCTAAACCGTGTTCCTGCGCTTTTAATAAGCTACGGCCTAAACCACCCTTTTGCGAAATATGTATTGTATTGATGACTGTCGCATGTGGCACAATATCACGCCATACACCAACACGTTCAAATAGGTGCCGGCTACCATATGACAATGCCAATGCACGTGTATCGTGATGTGCTGCACCAGTAGAGCGGGCTTCATAAACTTTGCATTGAATACCTTGCCTCGCTAGAAAAAGCGCTAACGTCGCACCGACTGGTCCACCACCAACGATAACAATGGGCTGGCTCATTGCGCCATCATGCTTTCTATCTCGGTAACCGTTTTAACGGCATCCTTAGTTAGCACCTCATTACCCTTAGGTGTAATCAACACGTCATCTTCTATACGGATACCAATATTCCAAAAACAATCAGGCACATTATCTGCTGGACGAACGTAACACCCTGGCTCAACTGTTAAAGCATTCCCTGCCTCTAGCACCACCCATTTACCTGCTTTGTTTTTGTAATCGCCCACGTCATGCACATCCAAACCTAACCAATGACCTGTGCGATGCATGTAAAATTGTCGGTAGCTGCCGTTTCCTAGCACTTCATCTTTTGTGCCTTGGCACAAACCAAAATCAATAAAACCTTGTATCAATATACCTAATGCGGCTTCATGTGGGGCGTTCCAATGACTGCCTGACCTTGCCGCTGAAATTGCAGCCAATTGTGCAGCTAAAACCAGCTCGTATATATCGCGTTGGGCTGCACTAAACTTACCGTTTACAGGAAAAGTCCGTGTGATATCGCTAGCATAACCATCTAACTCGCACCCAGCATCAATTAACAATAAATCACCATCATTCAGCACGCAATTATTGGCGTTGTAATGCAATGTACAAGCATTTTCTCCGCCAGCTACGATACTGGTATAGGCAGGTGCTTGCGCACCTTTGCGATAAAAATCATGCAAAAATTCAGCTTCGATTTCATATTCCATTTTGCCAGATTTTGTTTTTTGCATGCCACGGTTATGCGCCAAAGCAGCAATAGTGGCTGAACGACGCATCAAATCAATTTCAAAAGGCGTTTTAACAAGACGTTGCTTATCCAGCAGCTGACGGACATCTAAAATCATACTAGGAGCAGACACACCTGTCCGCACCAAGTCTTTCACCTTGTTTAACCAGCTTGTTACTTTGACATCCCACCCAGCATCAGCACCTAAGCTATAAAACAACTTGGGTTGATTACTAAGTAATTTAGGCATCAATTCATCTAGCTGGCTAATACTATAAGCTTCATCAAAACCAAATTGCGCCAACGCACCTTCAGGCCCATGCCGAAAACCATCCCAAACTTCGCGCTCCATATCTTTGTCACGACAAAATAGAATACTTTTAGGCGAATCACCTGCAATGATAACCAACAGTGCCCCTGACTCTTTAAACCCAGTAAGGTAATAAAAATAACTATCAAAACGATATGGGTAATGACTATCACGGTTACGGATAACCTCTGCAGCAGTAGGAATAATAGCAACGCCCTCACCCATGTTTTGGATTAAGGTATTTCTACGCTGCTTAAATTCATTAATATCAACCATGCTACGCCTTTAAAGCTTAAGTGAAACGTTGACCATGATTTTACACGGAATGTTCAATGGCTTAAATAAATGAAACAAACCAAACCATTGAACATTCAACTATTCTCTCTGTAATAACAATCTCTTTTTCTTTTGTCGTCTACGGCAATAAAAAAGAATCACCAGTCCTGCGACATTAGGCCACCAAATATACCAGTTAGACCAAGCAATGCCATCAATACTAAAGTCTGAAATTGGCCAAAAAATTTGCGTCGGGAAATAGGCTTTAGTATGAAATGGAAAATCTAGCATGATATGAAACGGCCACGCCAACATGGCAAAAGCAATACGCCTTCTCCAAAAAAATACTAACGCAATAACCGGCAAGCACACGACAAAACTATGCCCAAAAGCATAATTACGATATAACCATGCAGGCAAAGTATCCAATGCTGGTGCGCCCATCTGTAAAGTGCCATTAAAAACATTAAAAGCCATCAAGGCACCAAACGAAATTAAATCGGGCATTGCACCAAAAAATAGTGCAAGCAAAGCATAACGTTTATAGCCAAAAAGCCCATATCCCCATAGTGCATGACTAAAAGTATCCATTTATTTTTTCTCTAAATTTTTTTGTAATAAAGCATCAATTTGTTTCAGTCGTTCTGGCGTCCCGACATCATGCCAAATGCCTTGGTAGTGCCCTGCCGTCACCAATCCTTCTGCTATAGCTGCCTGCAGAAACGGCGCTAGTTTCGCAGCGTCACCTCGCACAATATTTTTAAATAATGCGGGTGAATAAACACCCACGCCTGAAAATGTAAGCTTATGCGGCCCTTCAGCTTTCAACTTACCTGCTTGCAAAACAAAATCACCTTGTGGGTGTTGTAATGGATTATCAACCATCACTAGATGCGCCAAGTTAGGCCTATGTAGAGCCTGTAACAACGGGGCAAAATCCATTTCAGTAAACACATCACCATTCACGACTAAAAATGGATTCTCGCCTAGCCAAGGCAAAGCATTAGCAATGCCACCAGCAGTTTCTAATGCGGTTTGCTCTTGGCTATATTGAATACTAATGCCCCATTGTGCACCATCACCCAATGCAGCTTCAATTTGCGCACCTAAATAGGCATGATTAATCACCACTTCCTTAAACCCTGCTTGAGCTAGGCGTTTTATATGCCACACAATGAGTGGGTTACTGCCCACTTTAAGTAGCGGCTTAGGTGTGTGGTCCGTTAGCGGCCGCATACGCTCCCCACGGCCAGCAGCCAAAATCATGGCCTTCATCAGAACGTATATCCCGCTTTTTCGTCGTGGCCTTCAAGTACATTAAGTAGTTTAAGCATAGGACGCAACTCTATGTAACGCCCACAAACCCGACGCAAATAATCCATTACCAGTGGCATATCTTTAAGATAGCCTTCTTTCCCATCTCGATGGTATAGCCTTGCAAATATACCCAATATTTTAATATGTCGTTGCGCACCCATCCACTCAAAATCACGGTAAAACTCACTAAAATCTTCTGGCACAGGCAAGCCCGCCTCTTTTGCTGGCTGCCAATAGCGTACAGCCCAATCAATGACCTGCTCTTCTTCCCACACAATATAGGCGTCCTTAAGCAATGAAACCAAATCATAAGTAATCGCGCCATATACCGCATCTTGAAAGTCTAAAATACCGGGATTGTCTTCACAGACCATAAGGTTGCGTGAATGATAATCACGATGCACATAAACTCGCCCTTGACTGAGTATGTTTTCGGTCAAAATATCAAATGTAATTTTAAGTACCCCTTGCTGGCCCTCATCCAAAGTAATGTTTAGCTGTTTGGCAATATACCAATCGGGGAACAATTTCATCTCTCGATTTAACAATGCCTCATCATATTGAGGCAAGACATCTGGTTTGCTAGCAAGCTGTAATTTAATAAGCGCATTGATCGCATCGCCATAAAGCTGCTGTGCATTATCAGTGCTTAGTTTGGATAAATAAGTATCACCACCTAAATCGCTCAACAATAAAAAACCTTGTTCTAAATCTTGCTGAACCACCTTTGGCACATGCAGGCCAGAACCAGAGAACAATTGCGCAATCTCAACAAATGGTGCGCAACTTTCCTGCTTTGGTGGCGCGTCCATTACAATTAAATTTTCACCTTCCAAGTGCACGCGAAAGTAACGTCTGAAGCTAGCATCCGCTGAAGCCGAACTTAATGTATATTGCTTTCCTGACAAGACTTTTTCTAACCAACGTTCTAATTGTAATTTTCTATCCACTCAATACCTTCTTTAATTTGATATTACGCTTTATAATGGTGCCAATGCCTTGTTAAAAAGCCATATTTTGTTTATAGGATTTTATCACTCGTAGAGAGAATACTGTATTTACAATACTTTTCATTAGAATTTATTACCCGATAACTCATTTGACCATCGACTACACACATCTAAGACTCGCAAACAGAATATTGACAGAACAAGTTATTGCGAACATAGCCGCCATTTGTTTACTTGGCTTTAGTGCCTTGTCGCCTGCAGAAACAATGACGCAAGAACTGTTTAAAGTGCCAGAAACCATTCAACCTGAAGCACAACCTGGCGCAATAGAAATTGAAGGTGACAAATTAGATCTTTATCTCGACCGTAAAATGCGCGCCATTGGCAATGCAGTGATTAGCAAAGGTGATCAGAAAGTTTATGGCGATACGATTGAATATGACGTTCAAAATGACGAATTAAAAGTCACTGGCAATGTGCGTATTGATCTTGGGGAAAGCGAACTCACTGGCCCTTCACTTAATATGCGGCTGAGTGAAAATATTGGTGAAATGAAAGATGCAAGTATTACACTTAACAAACCGCTAAACCATTTAGACAGCGCTAAGATTAAACCACTCAACGATCCAAATGTTTACACGCAATCAAAACTACTGAACACACAAACTGTTTTAACGGATGACCCCAAGCTTTACCAAGACAATTATCGCAACCCTAGCCCAAGTATTATTGACCCAAGATTCACTTCATCGAGAGGGGATGCAGAGGCAATATTATTTGAGGGCCAAGATAAAAAACGGTTAATAAAAGCACGTTACACTACCTGTGAAGCAGGAGTAGATGATTGGTATATTAAAGCCAGCGAAATTGAATTAGATGATTTTACACAATCTGGATCTGCAAAAAATGCTTATATAGAATTTAAAGGGGTACCGCTGCTTTATACCCCCTGGATGAGCTTTTCATTTAATAATGAACGGAAATCAGGTCTGCTAGCGCCGACTATTGGGTCTACCAGCCGCAGTGGATTTGAAACAGTCGTTCCCTATTACATTAATATCGCGCCTGATATGGATGCCACGGTAGCGTTGCGTTATCTAAGTAAGCGAGGAGTGCAATTGCAAGGCGAATTCAGGTATCTTGGAGAAAACTATTCTGGTATTAATAGCATTGAGTACTTAAACAATGATGACTTAACTGACCAACAACGTTATTTCGTCAATATCAATCATAGTCACGCATTCGGTAATGGTTGGTCTGCAGGCTATAACATCGAAAAAGTATCGGATGACGAATACTTCTCTGACATGTCGACACGTATTATCAGCACTAGTCGCGTTAACTTACCTCAAGCCGGTCGCATTGATTATGTTGGTGATGTCTGGCGATTTAATGGCTTAGTACAAAAATATCAAACACTAGATGAAACTAATTTCCCATACGAACGCCTGCCTCAACTCACACTGACAGCTAATAAAGGATGGAATCACCTCACAACAGACTTATATAGCCAATGGACATATTTTGACCTTAATAAAGATGCACCCCTCGCTGCTACTGGCAGCCGGCTAACGGTATACCCGAGTATTAGCGTGCCATTTACTCGGCCATATGGTTTTATCACGCCAAAATTTGGCGTCCACGCCACGCACTATGCTGTCAATAATAATAACTTCGTTATCAACGGTCAGAACATTAGCAACAATTCTGATTCACGTGCACTGCCTATTTTCAGCTTAGATAGCGGTTTATATTTTGAACGTGATTTTAATGTCGTTAAAAACCGCTATACACAAACAATTGAACCGCGTTTATTTTATGTCTACATTCCAAACAAAGACCAAGATCAATTACCCGTATTTGATACTGCACTTTCTGACTTAAATATGACAACATTGTTTAGCGAAAACCAATTTACAGGAGATGACCGAGTTAATAATGCCAATCAGCTAAGTTTAGCATTAACCTCTCGCATGATAGATAGCGCAACAGGCATTGAACGATTCACTGCCACCGTTGGCCAGCGCTACTTCTTCACCGATCAAAAAGTGACATTACCTGGCGGCTCAGCAACAAGTAAAAACTCTTCTGACATCATTGCTGCCATGACAGCACGCCTTTCAAATAAGTGGAATCTAGATGCTTTTTGGCAGTACAACACTGATGATGACAGCATAGTACGTTCTAATTTACTGGCGCGCTACAACCCAGAACCAGGTAAATTGCTCAATGCTGGTTATCGCTACACCCAACAATTCCTAGAGCAAGTCAACGTATCTGGTCAATGGCCGTTAAGCCGTGGTTGGTACGGTGTAGGCAGGTTCAACTACTCCATCCGTGAAAAAACATTGATTGAAAGTTTGGCTGGACTTGAATATGATGCTGGCTGTTGGCAGGCTAGAGCCGTAGTGCAGCGTGTAGAAACTGCAACAGCTGATGCTAACTACGGTATATTCTTCCAACTAGAACTAGGCGGGCTAGCGTCGATTGGCTCCAACCCGCTAAATTTATTGAGACGTGATATTCCTGGTTATTTAAGCTCAAGCGAAATTCCTGACATTTATAGACAACAAAACTACAAGCAATGAAATTATTTAATCCAATAAAACTTACTTTTACACGCATCGCTTTCGCTAGCCTCTTCATTTCTAATATGATGATTAGCCACACTGCTGAAGCAGCCGATGATATTGTCAAAATGGACAGAATCATCGCCATAGTTGATGAAAAAGTCATTACAGAACAAGAGCTTACAGATAGAGTCGATAGCGTATCCAATCAATTAGAGCAACAGGGAAAAGAGCTGCCGCCACAAGCGGTGCTAGAAAAACAAATACTTGAACGCCTCATTGTGGACAGTTTACAGTTGCAACTAGCCGAGCAAAGCGGCATTAAAATTAATGATACAGAACTAGATAAAACCATAGAACGTATCGCCGAGAAAAACAGCATGAATATCGATGAATTTAAAATTGCATTAGAAAACGATGGTTTAAACTATCATAAGTTTAGAGCCGATATGCGGGGTGAAATTACAATTTCTAGGTTAAAAGATCGTGAGATTAATAGGCGCGTAACGGTCAGTGACGGCGAAATCGATAATTATTTAACGACAGAAGCCAACAGCAATGAAAATAAAAGTGAATTTGAAATTTCACATATTCTTATTCGCACCCCTGAAGACAGCTCTCCAGAGCAGATAGAGGAAGCACAAATAAAAGTAAAGAACTTATTCAATCAGCTTGAAAATGGCGATAGCTTTGAACAAGTTTCTGCAAGCTTCTCAGACGCACCCAATGCACTTGAAGGCGGGAGTATGGGCTGGAGAAAAGGCAATCAGATTCCTACTTTATTTTTAGAGCTGCTAGAAAGCATGCAAGTAGGTGATGTCTCCAAAGCCATTCGCAGTCCCAGTGGCTTTCATATTCTTAAACTTGACGATCTTCGTAGTGGAAGTTCACCACTAATGGTCAATCAAACCAAAGCACGTCATATTTTAGTTAAGCTAAGTGAAGTCGTATCTGAAGCAGAAGCTAAAGAAAAAATGGATGCAATTAAACAGCGTCTTAATAGTGGTGCCAAATTTGAAGAGATGGCAAGCCAATTTTCTGAAGATGGCGCGGCTAACACTGGCGGCGCCCTTGGCTGGGTGAACCCAGGCGACACAGTGCCGCAATTTGAATCTGCGATGAATGCACTCGCGCTAGGGGAAATTAGCGAACCGATACGCTCACCGTTTGGCTGGCATATTATTGAAGTAATTGAGCGTCGGGAGCAAGATATGACAAAAGAAGCTGCTCGATTAAAGGCGCGGCAAGAAATTCGCAAACGCAAAGCCGAAGAAGCTTATCAAGACTGGATCGGTGAGTTGCGTGATCGCGCCTTTGTAGAATTAAGGCTAGAAGATGATTTTTAACCAATCAAGCAGGTGACTTTGAGCAACGCCCTACCACGTATTGCCATCACATCTGGCGAACCAGCAGGCATTGGACCAGATTTATGCTTAATGCTGGCAAACCATTGCCCCAATGCTAATATTGTGATTATTGGCGATGCCAACATGCTAAAAATAAGAGCCAAGCTACTCAATTTAGATGTAAACCTAACGCATTATCAACAAACTAAAAAAAACGCAAATACACTTTCTGTTCTACATTTACCTTGCTCTGAAAATGTTACTGTTGGAACCCTAAATGTAGGTAACAGCCAATATATACTTAACACATTAATACGCGCAATGGATGGCTGCATCAGTGGGGAATTCGATGCCATGGTCACAGCCCCTGTGCATAAAGGCGTTATTAGTGACGCAGGCATTAACTTTACAGGTCACACAGAGTATTTAGCAAAATATACGAACACCCCTAATGTTGTCATGATGTTGGTTGGCAATGGTCTACGCGTTGCGCTAGCGACGACACACTTACCTCTGTCCGAGGTGGCTAGTACAATTACGCCAACAAACTTAGAAAAAACTATCCGTATTTTACATGCCGATTTAATCACAAAATTTGGTATAAAAACACCACGCATCTTAGTCGCTGGCTTAAACCCACATGCAGGAGAAAATGGTTATTTAGGTAAAGAAGAAATTACTATTATTAATCCTGTGCTAGAAAAGCTACGAAACGAAGGCATGCTGCTTATCGGCGCGCTGCCCGCCGATACTTTATTTACTAAAAAATATCTAGACCAAGCAGATTGCGTACTGGCCATGTATCACGACCAAGGCCTCCCTGTACTAAAACATGCCAGCTTTGGTAAAGGCGTCAATATTACCTTAGGCTTACCTATTATTCGCACCTCGGTCGATCATGGTACTGCGCTAGATTTAGCAGGGACAGGTAACATCAATATGGGCAGCATGCTAGCGGCTGTAGATTTAGCCTGCGAGCTAACAACACATCAACTCAGCACTTCTCAATCATGAAACATATCGCCAAAAAAAGGTTTGGACAAAACTTCCTAACCGATCAAAGTATCATCGCACAATTAGTTGATTGCATTCACCCTAGTAATGGCGAAACCATCATAGAGATTGGACCAGGTTTAGGTGCATTAACTAAGCCGTTACTAAGCAAAATAACACAACTACATGTGGTTGAAATTGACCGTGACATTATTAGCTGGATGAAAACTGAATACGCAAAGCCAAACTACACTAATAATAAACTCATCATTCATAATATGGACGCGCTTAAGTTTGATTTTTCGTCATTAGGCAAAGCATTGCGACTGACCGGCAATTTGCCCTACAACATATCCACACCCATTTTATTCCATATAATCAAACATTTAAATAGCATTAAAGACATGCATTTCATGCTGCAAAAAGAAGTCGTTGAGCGCATGGTGGCTGTACCATCAACCGCTGCTTACGGCCGGCTGAGTGTCATGCTGCAATATTATTTGCAGATGGAATATTTAATGACAGTGCCACCAGAAGCATTTGAACCTGCTCCAAAAGTTGAATCTGCATTTGTACGCTGCACACCACACTCAACATTACCCTTTGTGGCCAATGATACGACGTTATTTGCCAAAGTGGTTTTAGCCGCATTTTCCCAACGCAGAAAAACCATCCGTAACACCTTAAAAACATTTTTAAATGATGACGATTTTACAAAATTAGCGCTAGATTCAACACTTCGGGCAGAAAATCTAGGCGTCTCACAATTTGTCATGATTACCAACTACCTCATCTGACTTATTGACTGATATAATTTCTATATATTAAAACCCAAGCAGGAAAAATCATGAGAATTATTTTACTAGGTGCACCAGGTGCTGGCAAAGGCACACAAGCCACTTTTATTAAAGAGCACTTCAATATTCCACAAATTTCCACTGGTGACATGCTACGTGCAGCTGTCAAAGCGGGTTCTGCATTAGGCTTAGAAGCTAAAAGCTATATGGATAGCGGCGGTTTAGTGCCTGATAGCGTCATAATCGGCCTAGTGACAGAACGCATTAAAAATGCTGACTGCAAAAATGGCTTTTTATTTGATGGTTTTCCACGCACTATTCCACAAGCGGACGCCATGAAAGAAGCTGGTGTGGCCATTGATTATGTCGTCGAAATCGACGTGCCTGATAGCGCGATTGTTGAGCGGATGAGTGGCCGCCGAAGCCACCCTGATAGCGGCCGTACTTATCACATTACATTCAATCCGCCTAAAGTGGCTGGCAAAGATGATGTCACCGGTGAAGCCTTAGTACAACGGGATGACGATCAAGAAGAAACCGTTAAGAAGCGACTTGAGGTATACCACGATCAAACTAAACCACTAGTCGATTATTACGTTAACTGGGCTGCTAGCGGCACTTCAGGCGCACCTAAGCATTTAAAAGTCAATGGTATCGGTGATATGAATCAAATTAAAGATGAAATTCTTAAAGCACTCATTTAATGTTCAGCGTATGCGTTATCTGCATACTGAAAATTAAATAATTTAATTTGCCCATGCATGACATCTGCGAGTTTTTGTAACTTAGTTGCGTCTACATATAATAGCTCTATACCCTATTCAGTTGCATGTGTGTCATGTTTAATATCATTGTAAATGTAACGCAGCAAACCAATTGTTCTGAAGCAAATTATTACAACGGCTATTCAGGCAAATAGAAACACTTCAAGGTATAATTTACCCATTCAAATTATTCAAAAGTTATCCGCATCATGCAGCAGCAATATCCATTCAAAGAAATCGAAAAAGCATCACAAGCATACTGGGAATCCAAACGTAGCTTTATTGCGCCAGATACAAGCGACAAACCTAAGTACTATTGCCTATCCATGTTTCCCTACCCTTCAGGAAAACTGCATATGGGGCATGTCCGTAACTATACAATTGGTGATGTACTCAGTCGTTATCACCGCATGCGTGGTTTCAACGTAATGCAACCGATGGGTTGGGATGCCTTTGGCTTGCCCGCTGAGAATGCGGCAATAGCAAACAAAACTGCGCCCGCAGTATGGACTTATAGCAATATAGAAAGCATGAAGTCCCAGTTGAAGCAATTAGGCTTAGCCGTTGACTGGGAGCGTGAGTTCACAACTTGCACACCAGAATATTACAAATGGGAACAATGGCTATTTACCGAGTTATACAAAAAAGGCTTAATCTATAAAAAAACGGCGACAGTTAATTGGGATCCAGTCGATGGCACCGTTCTAGCTAACGAACAAGTGATTGATGGTAAAGGTTGGCGCTCGGGTGCTGTCATTGAAAAACGTGACATCCCACAATACTTCATGAAAATTACTGCCTATGCAGACGAATTGCTCGATGACTTAGATAAATTAGATGGGTGGCCTGAACAAGTAAAAACCATGCAACGCAATTGGATAGGCAAAAGCTACGGTTGTGATGTCGAATTTCCTGTTGTTGCTGATGGTGAAGGTGGTGGCGATAACTTAAAGGTGTATACCACGCGCCCAGACACCCTGATGGGAGCGACCTATGTTGCCGTTGCTGCAGAGCATCCGCTAGCAACAAAAGCAGCAAAAAACAACCCTAAACTGCAAGCGTTTATTGATGAATGCAAAATGGGGAGTGTGGCCGAAGCAGATATCGCCACTGCCGAGAAAAAAGGGATGGATACTGGCTTATTGGTAACGCATCCATTAAATGGCCAGCAGTTACCCGTCTGGGTAGCTAATTATGTGCTGATTAGCTATGGTGAAGGTGCTGTCATGGC
>CAYXOR010000011.1:0-12050 GCA_964466895.1 uncultured Methylophilaceae bacterium
GAGTTGCCAAAAAAATTGCGTTCTCAGAGGCCTGTAGTGGTAGGGTTCGGCCCCGCAGGCATCTTCGCCGCCTTAATTTTAGCCCAATCCGGCTTTAAGCCTATCGTATTAGAGCGCGGTAAAGAAGTACGCCAACGGACAAAAGATACTTGGGCATTGTGGCGCAACAACAAGCTAAACCCCGAATCCAATGTGCAATTTGGAGAAGGTGGTGCGGGTACATTTTCTGACGGAAAACTTTATAGCCAAATTAAAGACCCTAAACATTATGGTCGAAAAGTCATTAAAGAATTTATTAAAGCCGGAGCGCCAGAAGAAATTCAATATGTAAGCCACCCGCACATTGGTACATTTAGACTAGTGGGTATGGTAGAAGAAATGCGCAAGACGATTATTGCGCTTGGCGGTGAAATACGCTTTGAAAGCCGCGTAGATGATATACATATTGATAACAAGCAAGTGCAAGGTGTTACCCTGCAAACTGGTGAAGTGATTGAAACCAATCACCTAGTACTTGCTATTGGACATAGCGCGCGTGATACGTTTGAAATGATCCATCAATGTAGTATCTATATAGAAGCCAAACCATTTTCGATAGGCTTCCGTATTGAACATCCACAATCTTTAATCGATAAAGCGCGATACGGTAAGAGTTATGGTGAAGATATTTTGGACAAATTAGGTGCGGCGGATTACAAGCTGGTACATCATGCTAAAAATGGCCGTAGTGTCTATAGCTTTTGTATGTGTCCAGGCGGCACAGTCGTCGCAGCCGCATCTGAGCCTAAACATGTAGTCACCAATGGCATGAGCCAATACGGCCGTAATGAGCGCAATGCTAATGCGGGCATTGTGGTCGGCATTACCCCAGAAGTCGATTATCCAGCGCAATCTAGCCCTTATGGACCATTGGCTGGTATGGCGTTACAACGACAATTAGAAAGCCACGCCTATGTATTGGGCGGTAGTAATTACAGTGCGCCAGTGCAGTTAATCGGTGATTTTCTAACAAACACGTCTTCTACCAAATTTGGCAGTGTAAAACCTTCTTACACACCAGCGACAAACCTGACTAATTTAAATACGGCATTACCTGATTTTGCCATTGAAGCGATTCAAGAAGCGATTCCTGAATTTGCAAAAAAAATAAATGGTTTTGATTTAGCAGATGGCATTTTAACGGGGGTAGAAACACGTACATCTAGCCCGATTAGAATTAAGCGTGATGACAAAACCTTAGAAAGCATCAATACCAAAGGGCTATTTCCTTGTGGTGAGGGTGCTGGCTATGCCGGTGGCATTTTATCTGCGGGCGTTGATGGCGTTAAAGTCGCGGAAGCGGTAGCATTAAGCTTAACGAAATAACGACACATTAAATATAAAATAATGAAAATCAAATACGTACTATCTTTACACTTTTTTATTGCTTGCTTTTGGGCTTTTTCCTCATGGGCTTCTGAAGATTTATCTTTAATCGATTCACAAATTGCATTACATCCCAACCAAAGCGGTATTTATGTTTTAGATAAAGGTGAAGCCGCTTTACTGGCAAGAGCTTGGTTAGCTGACCATGCCGAAAAAAGCATAGAGGTACAGTATTTTATTTGGAGTACAGATAATATTGGTATTTTAGCTTCTGAGGCTTTATTACGTGCGGCAGAAAGAGGTGTGAAAGTTCGTGTTATCGTAGATGATCTACTGGTGGATGCCCCAGACAAATCGTTACTGGCCCTCGCAAAACACCCAAATATTGATATTCGTATTTATAACCCACAGCATAAAGTAGGCACACCTTTTCATAAGCGCTTACTGAATATCGCGGTTAACTTTCGCGGGGTGAATCAGCGCATGCACGACAAAACTTTTATTGTAGATGGTAAGCTCGGTATCACTGGCGGTCGTAATATGGCAGATGAATATTTTGATTTTAATCAAACTTATAATTTTCGTGATCGTGATGCCTTGCTCATTGGCAATGTAGTTACTCCTATGCAAGTTAGTTTTAATCAATTTTGGGCAAGTCCACTAAGCGCGCCTGTTGAAGAACTATATGATGGGTTGGGCATTATTCAAAAAAATGTCACCGTCAATGACACCGAGATACGTCAAATTTATACAGATCTACATACTTATGCTAAAGATTCTGAAAATTTCAGCATGGCAGTACGTAAATCGATCAAAAATACGCCCCAGGCTTTTAATGACATCATTAAAAACCTCACTTGGACAAATGTTGAATTTATTAGCGACACGCCAGGGAAAAATAACAATCGATTACTACTTGGCGGTGGCGGAAAAACAACTAAAAAACTGGCCAGCTTAGTAGAAAATGCACAACATAGCGTGGTAATACAATCACCTTACTTAGTCATGTCTAGCGAAGCGATCAAATTATTTAAGCGTGCGCTAAAACGTGGTGTGCAAGTAAAAATTAATACCAATTCTCTTGCTTCTACCGATAATTTGGCTGCGTTCGGTGGTTATAGAAACCAGCGTGATAAGTTGATTCAAATGGGTATTGAAATTTATGAATTTAAGCCCAACCCCGATATTACAAAACAGCTCATGCGTAGTGAAACTGCAAACCAAAAAACACCCCCTATTTTTGCCATTCATGCCAAAACCATGGTAGTCGACAAACACACGGTTTACATAGGCACATTTAATTTTGACCCACGCTCAGAAAATCTCAACACTGAAGTTGGCGTCATTGTCCAACATGCAGGTTTAGGTAAAGCAGTAGAAAAAACGATATTAACTGACATGCAACCGGGAAATAGCTGGAATGCTGCAACTGGAAACACGGATGGATTTGCATCTGTTAAGAAGCGTCTAAAGGTAATTAAATATCAGCTAATGCCTATCAAACCCTTGCTGTGACTAAAACCACCTATTTGCCAGCTACCTATTTATAGCCTGATTAAACATAATGGTATGTATTCCCTTCATCTACTTCAATAAGCTAAGCGCACATCAAAATGTATCCTATCAATATCTCAGTATAGTTAAAATAGTTAGCTCTGAATAACAGCAACCTCTCCAGAATCAGTATTACCTAAATTATCATGCCAAGTGATTGCCACCTTATCGCCCAATTTTGCACCTTTAATTTTAAAAGTTAGGTAAGGATTCTTTGAAATACCAGTACCTAATTGCATCTCAACCACTGGCTTACCATTATGGACGATGGTGATAAGTTGAATAAAATGTGCTGGGATCAATTGGTCGGAACCATCTTTACCTGCCCCCGTATGCATCGGGTGAGTAATAATGGCTTTAATTTTAGCAATGCCATCTTTATTAGAGGTAGGCTCTAATTTAGCGCGCATTTTCATAGTGGATTCAAACCTTTCGTTTGCACTACCACTGCCCCCACAACCATTCTCCAGCACCACTACCTTTTTAGAAGCCGTAAAATACTGATTACCAGACTTTACAACCACTTTAACGTCTGAAGTCTCCGCCATTTTAATACGTGTAACCAAATATGGTTGGGCACCATGACTAAACATGTAATTCCCAATCAATGCCGTCGGGTTATTATCTACAAACACGGCGATTGCCTCAGTGTTTGCAATGTAACTAGTAATTTCTAACTGTACTATTGCACCATTTTCGGCACGTTTTGGCGCTACAATGTCTATATCATTACTTAAAATTTCATCACTAATAGCAAGTCCACTCAATGCACCGCTGGTGTTTACCGCGTTAAAAGCCGCTTGGTTCCATAGAGCGGCTATTGCCCTAAATGGCAGCATTAACGCTGTCATAATGGTCAGTCCTAAAAAATCTCTTCTTTTCATTAGTTAACTCGGCTCTCTATTCTCTAATTGACGCTGAAGGTCTTTTAAACGTGCTTCTACAATCGATTTTTCATAAAAGCCACCATCTTTTGCCCGCGTTGCAAATGACATTTGCTCTACCGCTTTTTGATAATTATATTGACGATAATAGGCCTCAGCTTGCGCTTGATGCCTTAATAAAGCCTTACCTTTAACCGTATAAGCTTTAGCAAGCAATTGGTAAAAGTAAGCATCATTAGGATATGCTCGCATTTTGTTTTGTACAAACTTAATCATTTTATCTGTTTGCTTAATCGCTAAAAAGTGTTCAGCATAACCATAAATAAGCGCACGGTTACTTGGAAAAGATTTTAACCCTGCAATATATTTTTTAGCTGCAGCTTGTGGGTTATTACGCACGACTTCTATCCGTGCACTTAAATTTTCAATAAATGTATTTTTAGGTGCATTTTCTTTTAGCCACTGCATTTGATTGCTTGCGCCAGCAGCATCATTTTTACGCAGCATCGCAACTGCTAAACCATAATGCACAGCCACTTCATTGGCGTAGCGCCCTTGTTTAATACTACGTTGAAACTGATTAATCGCTACTTGTGCCAAACCACTATTAGCGCGCAACTTGGCGCGTACAAGATGATAATTTAAGCTGGAATTCACCTGCTTATAAGGCATGGTTGCGACACGATTTGCCACATCCGAAATACGCTCAGTTGTCAATGGATGCGTGCGTAAGAAGCTTGGTGCGCTACCCTCTATAAACCGAGAGCCACGCTGTAAGGTTGTAAAAAATGCTGGCATACCACGCGGGTCAAACCCCGCATTAGATAATACATTTAAACCAACCCTATCTGCCTCGCGTTCGTACTCTCGAGAGTAATCTAATTGCCTTTGTATGGTGGCAGCAGATGAGGCCGTTAATGCTCCGTTTGCTAATTCAGGATTAGCTCGTGAAAGCAACAGTGCGAAAACAATGCCCGCAATATTTTTAAACGTATCCGTTTTTTGCTGCGCCAGCATCCGTGCTAAGTGACGTTGTGTTACATGCCCTATCTCATGGCCTAAGACGCTAGCCAACTCAGATTCTGAATTCGAGGCAAGAAACAAGCCTGTATGCACCCCAATGACGCCGCCTGGCATTGCAAATGCATTAATCGACTCATCCCGCACCACAAAAAAATTAAAAACTTGGCGCCTATCATCACTAACACTAGCCAGCCTATCGCCTAACTTTTGCAGATAATCAACAACTTCTATATCTTGTAACACCTCATTACTAACAGCTACTCCAGCTAGAATCTGTTCTGCAATGCGTTGTTCATCTTGCGCTGAAAGTACAGTTTGTGAAACATCGCCCAACTCAGGTAAATTACTAGGTGGGCTAATATTTAAATCAATCTGTTCTTTATAAGGCTTACCCGATAGCGTTGCATTTGATGTTGTTTCTGCATTTGTCACCCCTACCATCAATATGCTGCATATCAAAAATACACTTATTTTTAGGTATTTCTTCGCGCTGATATTTAATAACTGTTTATTCATTATTGTTATGATAATGTCTTTACTGTACAAGTTCACAAAAAATTGTTAATAGAAAGTTACAGATGAGCAAACTCACGCATATCAACGAACAAGGTCAAGCCCATATGGTCGATGTTGGTGACAAAGCCAGCACCCGACGTATTGCCATAGCCAGCGGCAACATTAATATGTTAACAACTACACTAGCGCTTATTCAATCCGATACTGTAAAAAAAGGTGATGTCTTAGCGGTCTCTCGTATTGCGGCGATTCAAGCCAGTAAAAAAACGGCTGATTTAATCCCATTATGTCACCCTATTAGCCTTAGCAAAGTCGCTGTTACCTTTGATATAGCCGAAGAAAATACAAGTATTATTTGCACAGCGACGGCAGAGACAACAGGCCAAACAGGGGTTGAAATGGAAGCCCTAACCGCGGTCAGTGTCGGCTTGCTCACTATTTATGATATGTGCAAAGCCGTCGATAGAGGCATGACGATTAACGATATTAAGTTACTTGAAAAACAAGGTGGAAAATCGGGGAGTTGGACTGCAAGTTAACAATTTACAGGAGAACAAAATGTTTAGATTATTACTACTTTGCGCACTATTTTCGCTTCACTTAACTGCTTGCGAACAACAAAAACAAGCGTCGGCAGAAATAGGTGCCAAACCCAAACAAATCATTGACAAGGTTACTAACGATCTCAATAAGGCCCAAGCGCTAGCTACTGACAAGGCGCAAAAAATTAAAAGTGAAATTGAACCTTCCCAAGCAGAATAAAACATAGTATCTTTTTCAGATTTTTTGCATCACAGTAAATCTACCAACCTGCTTGCGCTTGCTGGCGCCATGGTTAAGCCATATCTAAAATGCCCAGTATTCAGATAAAGGTTTTTAATCGTAGGATGGGCGGCTATGGTTGGTATGTTATCTGGCGTGCTAGGTCGCAAACCGCTCCAATGTTTAATGATAGGTGCATTTTTTAAAGCTGGCATGATGGTTTCAGCTTTGGTTTGCATCTGCTGTTTCACTGCTTCACTTATACCCGCATCAAAACCCACATCTTCTAAAGTGCTGCCAGCGAGCAAATAACCATCACGACGTTGTAACAGATAAAAACCATCTTGGTAAATAATATGTGACAATGTATTAGACGGCAATTGGTAAAGTAAAATCTGTCCACGCATCGGTTTAATATTAAGTTTTAGCGCTGTTTCTTTCAGCAGATCAAAACTCCAAGCGCCAGAAGTAACAACAAACTTATCTGCCTCAAACACCTCACCTGTTACGCTTTGCCAAGCATTGATTTGTTCACTTTCTTTGATGGGTTGCAGCTGTGTTTCTTCAGCCAACGTCACGTCATTTTGAATCAAGCTCTGCTTAAGTGCCTGTAATAATTTTGGTGGCTTCACTTGTGAAACACCCGTTAATAATAAATCATCGCCTTTTTGTTCTACGGAAACATCATTATTTTTACACCAAGTTAAAGCAACATCTTGATCAAAAGGCGGCTTAATCAACATACCACTATTAATGCATTCCGGGTCTATACCTGTTTCAAGTAACAACTGCTGACATAGTGCTGGGTACAAACTGACACCTGCAAATGCGAGTTGATTAACCTCATCACCATACATCCAAGGCAATAGCGGAAATATAATCCCAGCGCCAGCCCAAGAGGACTCTCCTGAAGCTTGACGAGCAATGATATTGCGCTCCACCACTGTCACTTGGTGACCTTGCTGTCTAAGTAACAAGGCCGTCATACACCCCATGATGCCACCGCCAATAACGACTATTTTTTCGCCCATACTTTTTCTGTCTACTTACCTGAGACGATATAACTTTCAGCAGCAATCAAGCCTTCTTGCGGGCCCAACAGCACTAAAACATCACCATCTAATAAAATAATATCTGGCCGTGGCTCAATATCCTCAAGCATATTAGGACGACGTAATGCTTGCACCTCTACTTTGTATCGAGCAAGATCAATCTCATCTAAATGCATATTACTTGCAAAGGAATTTTCTAAAATTTCAACTGGATGCAGCCTCACTTGTTCTATGCTGTCAATATCACCTTCTGCATCCGATACGCCATGGTAAAAACCTTTAAACATCTGATAACGCTCTTCACGAAACATACGGATACGCCTAACGACACGGTTGAGTGGCACACCTAACAACACTAAGGCATGCGAAGCTAGCATAAGACTGCCCTCAAGCACTTCTGGCACAACCTCTTTTGCGCCAGCGTCTCTAAATTCTTGCATATGCGTTTCATCATACGTACGCACAATCACTGGCAAGTCTGGATAATTTTCCTTCGCCACATGCAAAACCTTCATCGAAGCACGTAAATCTGAATAACTAACCACAAGCGCTTTTGCCCGTTGCGCCCCTGCCGCTAACAACACAGCCCGACGACCAGCATCACCATAAACAACATGCTCGCCTGCAGCACCTGCTTCATGTACACGTGTTGGGTCAATATCTAACGCAATAAATGGAATACTTTCTTCTTTAAGAAAACGGCCTAGATATTGTCCGCTGCGACCATAACCACAAACAATTACATGATTGACTAGATTTTTACCCGCCAATTCAATGGCTTCTACTTTTTGGCTTGAATTAAGCATATAACCTTTAACAAACCGGCGTGCAATATTGCCATTATTTTGGATGATAAATGGCGCTATCAGCATGGATAATAAGGAAGCTGAAAGTAATAGTTGCAGCACATCGCCACCAATCAAGCCTTGACCCAACCCTAACGTTAAAATCACAAAACCGAACTCGCCAGCTTGTGCCAAAATCATACCCGTACGAATACCGACGCCCCACTCGTAACCAAAAGCACGTACCAATACAGCCACAACAAATGCTTTAAATAGAACAAATGAAAATAACAACATAAGCACCAAGCCGACGTTATGGATAAGATAATTAAAATCAAGCAACATACCCACACTAATAAAAAATAAACCCATTAATATATCGCGGAAAGATGCAATATCGGATTCCACTTGATAGCGATAGCGTGTTTCAGAAATTAACATGCCCGCTACAAATGCACCTAGCGCATAAGATAGGCCCGCCAAGTGTGTTGCATATGCTAACAACAGGGTAACCATAAGCACATTCATCACAAACAGCTCACGTGACCGCTGACGTGCTACTAAACCAAACCAAAAGTTAAACACTGCTCTACCAAACCTAAATAATATAAACAACAGCACAACCGTTTTAATTAAAGACAAACCTAATATTGTCGTTATATCGGGAGACTGTGAACCAAGTGCAGGGATTAGCACCAAAATCGGTATGACTGCTAGATCTTGAAATAACAAAATGCCAATACTTAAACGACCGTGGCGAGAATTTAAATCAACACGCTCCATTAACAATTTAGAAACGATTGCTGTAGAAGACATCGTGAGGGCGCCCGCTATCACAAAAGCAGTTGTTAAGCTTAAGCCTGCTAGCCAGCCTACTAATATTGAGGCACCTAAAGTAATGCTAACTTGTGCGCCACCTAGCCCAAACAATGTTTTACGCATCGCGTAAAGTTTTGGCAAACTAAACTCTAAGCCAATACTAAACATCAAAAATACAATGCCAAACTCGGCCAGGTGCCGACCAGACTCAGTATCAGGTAACAGCTGAAATGCATGTGGCCCAAATAAAATGCCGACAGCAAAGTAAGCCAACATTGGTGGCAAGCGCAGTATACGAAATAACGCGATAGCAAACACCGAACTGGTTAGTAGTAACAAAATTCCTGTCAATGAATTAAACAATGGCTATATTTTCTATAAAAATATTATTTTAAAATGAATTCTGGGCACAAAATTTGACGCTTTATGCAAAAATTGTGCCTACTTTTGCTATTTTACTTAAAAACTATGTTTTTTGCTTTATTCAAGCCAACTTCCCTTTTATACTAATTGCCTATGACACCGACCTTACTACAAACGGGACAATTACATGCGGCTAAGCTAAAGCCCTTGGATCTTGCACGCAAAGTTTTAAATATAGAGGCGCATGAGATTCAAGCACTCGCAAAACGACTTGATGGTAGTTTTGAAGAGGCTGTCCAACTTATTCTACATTGCAAAGGCCGTGTTGTCGTGAGTGGCATGGGGAAATCTGGTCATATTGGCGGTAAAATTGCTGCTACCTTTGCAAGCACTGGTACACCTGCTTTCTTTATGCATCCAGCTGAGGCTAGCCATGGCGATCTTGGCATGATTACGGATGGTGATGTAGTGATAGCACTTTCCAACTCTGGTGAAAGCGATGAAATACTCGACATTTTGCCTACGATTAAACGCTTAGGCGCTAAGATTATTGGTATTACAGGTAAGGCCACATCAACGCTTGCCAAAGAATCACACGTACATTTGAGCGCAGAGGTTTCGCAAGAGGCCTGCCCTTTAGGGTTGTCACCCACAGCAAGCACCACAGCTACATTAGCGTTAGGCGATGCATTAGCTGTTTGTGTGCTAGATTGCCGTGATTTCTCCGCAGAAGATTTTGCACGTTCACATCCAGGTGGCCGCATTGGTAGAGGCTTATTAATCCGCGTTAAGGACATTATGCGTACTGGCGAGGCGTTACCTTGTGTTTTGAGTAACGCACCACTCAATATAGCCTTAAACGAAATGACGAAAAAAGGCTTAGGTCTCACCGCTGTCATCGATGAAAAAAAACAGTTAGTCGGCATTTTTACTGATGGTGATTTGCGACGCATATTTTCATCGGGCATCAATGCCAACACAGCCAAAATATCCGATGTGATGCATACAAACCCAAGCACAATAAAAGACCATCAAATGGCAGTAGAAGCGGTAGAACTGATGGAGCAAAAGAAAATTAGCGGTCTATTAGTCACCGACGACACTGGGAAATTAGTTGGTGCATTTAATATGCACGATTTATTAATGGCAAAAATTGTTTAAATTAGAAAGAAGAAGAAATTGAGTAATGTAGCCGTTTCAGATGAAGTAAAAGCACGCGCAAAAAAGATTAAAGTCGTTATTTTTGATGTGGATGGCGTGATGACAAATGGCGAACTCACTATTGGTGATGACGGTCAAGAATATAAAACATTTAATACACAAGATGGCTTAGGTATGAAACTACTTAAAAAAAGTGGTGTTCAAATGGCTATTATTACGGGACGCACATCTAAAGTTGTCACAAAGCGTGCAGAGACCACTGGCGTAGCTCATTTTTATCAAGGCGTGGAAGATAAGTTAGTTGCTTTTAATGACTTAATTAAACAGCTTAATGTGACACCAGAAGAAACTGCTTTTATGGGTGATGATGTGGTCGATATGCCACCTATGTTGCGTTGCGGATTAAGTATAAGTGTACCCGCCGCCCCAGATGCTGTTAAAGAACGCGCACATTATGTAACAACTAGACACGGTGGCAGTGGTGCGGTACGTGAGGTATGTGAGCTCATTATGCAAGCACAAGGGACCTTTGATGCACAAATGGAACCATTTTTTAAGTAAGCCATGATTACACGAACCGCCATATTTTTCCCGCTAGTACTAACCGCCGCTATGGCGTTCATCACTTTTTGGATCTACCAAACAGTTGATGAAGACAGTCAAAAAATTGATGGTAGTAACCGCCATGACCCTGACTATATGATGAATAACTTTGTAACAACACAAATGGATGAATCAGGAAAATTGCGCTACATATTAGCGGCAAATGAAATGATACATTATCCAGATGACGATAGTACCGTACTACAACGTCCTCGATTTACACAGTTCACAACGGGTAAACCTTATACAAAAATTGAAGGATTACGTGCCAATGTTTCTAGCGATGGTGAAGAAATAGAAGTGCTAGATAATGTAGTCGTGATTAGACAAGCCTTTAAAGAAAAGGGGGAAATGCAAATGCTAACAGACAAATTAATCATATACCCCAATAAAGATTTAGCAAAAACAGATGCGCCTGTTGTCATTACACAAGCGCCAAAAACTGTTATACATGCCACTGGTATGATATATGACAAGAAAAAACAAACTGTACAATTGTTTAAAAGAGTCAAAGCGCATTATGAAAAACCTAAAATCAAAACAGCTTCAAACAAGAAACGAAAAATCATCATTAACTAAAATGAAACTCTCAAAATAAAACTTTGGTAAAAAAATGAATCAATTTATTCGCACAAGCTTAGCCATCATCAGCATTTTCAATAGCTCATATGCTTTTGCAGAATCAGCTGATCGTAACAAGCCTATTGAGCTAGAAGCTGACAGCGTTATCATCAACGATGCAAAACAAACAAGTACTTACACGGGTACAGTCATCTTAACGCAAGGAACTTTAATTATCCGTGCCGATAAATTAGTGGTGAGAGAAGATAAAAATGGCTTTCAGCACAGTACTTCTACGGGAAACCCTACAACATTTAAACAAAAACGCGAGGGTAAGAATGAATATATGGAAGGCAGTGCAAAGCGTATTGAGTACGATGGCCGCATGGACAAAGTACAATTATATAAAAAAGCATGGGTAAAACGTGGTGAAGATATTGTTTACGGCGATTATATTAGCTACGATGCAAACGCGGAATACGCTGAAGTGATTGGCGGGAAGAAGTCCGAAAGTGGCGGTCCATCTAGTGGACGTGTTAGGGCTATCATACAGCCTAAAAACAAAGAAAAATCACCAGCACCAGCACCAGCACCAGCACCAG
>CAYXOR010000011.1:12150-56901 GCA_964466895.1 uncultured Methylophilaceae bacterium
ATACAGCCTAAAAACAAAGAAAAATCACCAGCACCAGCACCAGCACCAGCACCAGCACCAGCACCAGATAAATCATCTCAATCTAAAGCGCCCATTGTCATTAATAAACTAAAGCTTAGTGATCAACTGAGCACAACTTCTGAATAATAAAAAAACATGAGTGAACTTATCGTAAAACAGCTACGTAAATCCTATCAATCACGTACCGTCGTTCAAGATATATCGCTAGAAATTAAAAGTGGTGAGGTGGTTGGTTTACTTGGCCCTAATGGCGCAGGCAAAACAACAAGTTTTTATATGATGGTGGGGCTCGTACCACTTGATAGCGGTAGCATTACCCTTGATTCACAAGATTTAAGTCATATGCCCATGCATTTAAGAGCGCGTTTGGGTCTCGCCTATTTACCGCAAGAACCTTCTATTTTCCGAAAATTGACTGTATCGGAAAATATTTTAGCAGTTTTAGAGTTACAAGATTTAAGTAATGATGCAATGCATGCACGCCTTGAAACACTTTTGCAAGATTTACACATCGTGCATATTCGCAACAACAGCGCAGTCAGTTTATCGGGCGGCGAAAGACGCCGTGTAGAAATCGCTCGCTGCCTAGCAGGCAATCCTAGCTTTATTTTATTAGACGAGCCATTTGCCGGAATCGACCCCATTGCCGTATTAGACATTCAAAAAATTATTCGTTTTCTATCATCCCAAAATATTGGCGTGCTCATTACTGATCACAATGTACGTGAAACGTTGGGTATATGTGACCATGCCTACATTGTTAATGAAGGTAGTGTTTTCGCGGCAGGATCTCCAGAAGAAATTGTCAATAACGAATCAGTACGTGAAGTGTATTTAGGTAAAAACTTTAGGTTATAACATTTAAGTCATGAAACAAAACTTACAATTAAGAATTTCACAAAACTTAGCGCTTACACCACAATTGCAGCAGTCTATTCGGTTGTTACAGCTTTCATCGCTTGAGCTCGATCAAGAACTTGAACTCATATTGCAAGAAAACCCATTGTTAGAAATTGTTGATGAAAATGATGAAACAGATAGCACTGCGGAAGAAGAGCTAGCATCTAAAGAAAAAGTGACCGACAGCAACACAAATGACAGTGAAGTAAATGAGAGCGGAACTTCTGATGAGCCAAGCACAAGCAGTGAAGCCGCTGAAGAGGCACCCATTACTAGTGAAGATTTTAAACAAAATGATTTTGACGATGACTACGAAGAATATGGCAGTGCCAGTAACTGGGACGAAGGTAGCAAACAAAACAACAGTGACGACGACGATGACTTTACCCGAGAAAAAGCTGTCGACGAAGATCTACGCGAACATTTACTAAGTCAGCTCAAACTCATGCCACTTTCTGACCGCGATCAGAAATTAGTACTATTGCTTATCGATAGTATTAACGAAGATGGCTACTTGGAAGAGTCTTTAGAAGACCTTGTAGAAATGCTGCCGCTTGAGTTGGAAATAGAGTTACTTGAACTTGAAACTGCATTAAAACTGATCCAAAGCCTAGAGCCAACTGGAATAGGTGCAACCAATCTACAAGAATGCATATTATTACAACTCAATACCCTTCCCGAAGATACGCCTGAATTAGCTATTGCAAAAACCACTGTTTCAGAACATCTATTAGTATTAGCCAACAAGGATTTTTCAAAATTATGTAAGTTGCTTGGTTGTAACCAAGCCGCTTTAAAAAGTGCGCAAACACTGATTAAGCAACAGAACCCGCGCCCAGGTGCAGACTTTGCGCAATTTAGTTCAGACCACTTTATTCAACATGAAGTGATTGTTAAAAAAGTTAAAGGTATTTGGGTTGCCACCTTGAATGATGGCGTTATGCCTAAGCTGCGTATCAATCAATTATATGCAGATATTTTAAAACGTAACCGTGAAAGCTCCGGCCAATATTTACAAACCCAAATGCAAGAAGCGCGCTGGATGATTAAAAATATCCAACAACGCTTTTCAACCATCTTACGTGTTTCTCAAGCCATTGTAGATAGACAACGTAAATTTTTTGAACACGGTGAAATCGCCATGCGCCCATTGGTGCTGCGTGAAATTGCTGATGAACTTGAACTGCATGAATCCACTATTTCCCGCGTCACAACCCATAAGTACATGCTCACCCCGCGCGGTATTTTTGAGCTCAAATATTTTTTTGGCAGCCATGTAGCGACCGATGCAGGTGGTGAATGTTCAGCTACCGCGATTCGTGCATTAATTAAACAATTGGTTGCTGAAGAAAATATTAAGAAACCATTTTCAGACAACCAAATTAGCGAAATCTTATCTAAACAAGGCATTGTTGTGGCAAGACGTACGATTGCAAAATATAGAGAGTCACTCAGCATCCCACCCGCTAATTTACGAAAATCCTTGTAAAAAAATCCACATTAGTCCGTTTAGCTAGTTGCAAGCAATTTGCAAAGGTGTACACTAAAAGTGTTCCATTGGTTTTATTTATCTTAAGCTTTTTAAGATGAATCAATAGAGCAAATTCAATAAGGAGCGATTCATGAACTTACAATTAACAGGGCATCATTTAGAAGTAACTCCTGCATTACGCGATTATGTGCAAAGCAAATTAACAAGAATCAGCAATCACTTTGATCATGTGATTGACGTAAAAATTACCATGCGTGTAGAAAAGCTCGCCCAAAAGGTAGAGGCCACGCTTCACGTGCCAGGCAATGATCTTCATGCCGAGAGCAGTGACGAAAATATGTATAGCGCCATTGATATGTTAACTGACAAACTAGACCGTCAAGTACTTAAACACAAAGAAAAAAATGGCAATCATCATAAAGTTAATGGCGCCGTTAAACACCAAGCCATTAATTAGCAACCTTATTAGCTCACTCCTATCTTATTGAGCTATTAAAACTAACTGCAAATAAACCCGCCTCAAGCATAAATCGATACTTAACTATTACGCTTGATGGCGGTAAAAACGAACACATCCCCTATATTATTTGTAGCATCACTAGCAGAATAAAACTAGCCAGCATACAATTACGTTTGGTAGTAGAACGTTAATCATCCAATAACCGCTAATACTGATAGAAAGTAAGCATTATCCATGCATTTAATTATCCTTACAGGCTTATCTGGTTCTGGCAAAAGTATTGCTTTGCGTGCACTGGAAGATAACGGCTTTTATTGTATCGATAACTTACCAGCAACTTTATTACCACAAACTGCCAAACACTTAGAAGATAATCAACAAAGTAAAGTAGCCATTAGTATCGATAGCCGTAGTGCCGCTATAGAAGAACTACCAAGCGCCATTAAACAACTTAAAAATAGTGGCAACCTGGTAGATGTTATATTTTTAGAGTCAAACGTTGAAACACTGGTAAAACGATTTAGCGAAACAAGACGTAAACACCCGCTTAGCGACAGCAATACAACGCTTGCCGAGAGCATTTCAAATGAGCGAGATTTACTTGCTAGGTTATCTGAGCTTGGTCACCGCATCGATACCAGCAGTTTAAGTGCAAAAAATTTACGTAATAATATTCGCGAGCTTATCTCCCAACCGGACAATAGTTTGGTTTTATTATTTACCTCATTTGGGTTTAAAAATGGCATCCCGCTTGATGCTGATTTTGTATTTGATGTGCGTAGCCTTCCTAACCCACATTACGATAAAGATTTACAGCCACTCACGGGAAGAGACGCACCTGTTATTCAATTTTTAGAAAGTACGCCCATGGCAAAAGAAATGTTGGAAGATATACGACATTACATTGAAAAATGGCTAACTAGCTTTAAACAAGATAGCCGTAGCTATGTCACCGTTGCCATTGGATGTACTGGCGGACAACACCGCTCTGTTTATTTTGTAGAGCAGTTGAGTCAGTACTTTAAAGATACTGATCAAAATGTTATCAAGCGACATAGAGAACTAGATTAGAGATTTATTACTTATACAAAATGCTGTGAAATTATTACAGTTTTTCCGAAAATTAAATGCTTAATCATGCTTAATCACTAATATAATTTACACTATTCAGGAGAATATAATGTCAAATGAGATCATCACCTCACCCAGTAATGACGATAAAAATATAGCCACTGTTACCCATCTTGGTGGCACTGTGTTTTCTTTTATCCCATCACTTATTGTTTGGATTTTAAAAAAGGACGATAGCCAGTACATTGCTGACCAAGCAAAAGAAGCACTCAATTTTCAAATTACTGTATTAATTGCTTTGTTCATCTCACAATTACTTATTTGGTTATTAATAGGTCTAATATTATTGCCAATAGTTTGGCTAGTTAATATTGTTTTTTGCATTATTGCCGCCATCTCTACTAGTAAAGGCGAAACCTATCGTTACCCATTGTGTCTACGTCTTATTAACTAAATATTATCTACTCAATTTGTTTTAAGGAAAAACTTTGTCAAACCCATTGTTACATTTTTCAGGCCTACCTAAATTTAGCGAAATCTTACCTGAACATATTAGTCCTGCAATTGATAGCCTAATTAATGAGGGCAGAGCGCTGGTCGAAGCGTTGGCGACTAGTGTAGAAACACCTACTTGGGATAATTTTGCACTTTTTCTTGAAAATCACAGTGAAAAATTAGGACGCGCTTGGAGTCAAATTGGTCACATGAATGCTGTTGTCAACAGCCCTGCATTGCGTGAAGCCTATAATGATAATTTGCAGAAGTTAACGGATTTTGGTAGCGACTTATCGCAAGATGAGCGCTTATACGAAAAATTCAAAAAAATTCAAACCCATGCGAGCTTCCGCGAGCTTTCGCCAGCACAACAAAAGATTATTAGTAATGAAGTACGTGATTTTAAATTAGGTGGGGCCGAATTAGCTGTTGAGGAAAAAATCCGCTTTAAAGAAATTAACGAAGCACTATCTAAGTTAAGTGCTAAGTTCGAAGAAAATATTTTAGACAATACCAATGATTTTAAACATGTCGTCGAAAATCTTGTTGATTTAACTGGCTTACCAGAAGACGTCTTAGAAACAGCCAAAAAGGCTGCTAAATCGGATGATAAAACTGGCTATCAATTTAGCCTGCACTTTCCCTCTTACCTCCCTGTTTTACAATATGCTGATAACCGCGTATTACGCGAAACACTTTACCGTGCCTATGCCACGCGTGCTTCAGAGTTTGGCAAACCTGAGTGGGACAATACGCAACTGATTAGCAATATTCTTAAACTTAAACAAGAAGAATCACATATGCTCGGCTTTAATAACTTTGCTGAGCTCTCACTCGCCACTAAGATGGCTGACACACCTGCAGAGGTAACAACATTCTTAGACACATTAGCTAAACGAGCGAAACCTTATGCGGAACGTGACATGCAAGAACTTGTTGGCCATGCGAAAAAACTGGGTATTGATGACATGCAGGCATGGGATGTATCCTATGTGAGTGAAAAATTACGAGAAGAAAAGTATGCCTTCTCCGATCAAGAAGTAAAACAATATTTTCCTGAAGATAAAGTATTAGCTGGCTTATTCAAAGTAACCGAAGCTATATTTGGTGTGCAAGTACGTAAAGCTAGCGCCTCACTTTGGCATGAAGATGCCGCTTTTTATGAAATTTGTGACGCAGCAAATAAACCAATGGCCTACTTCTATTTAGACCTTTATGCTCGCAATAATAAACGTGGTGGTGCATGGATGGATGAATGTATTACGCGCCGCAAAAAAGCCAATGGTATTGAATTACCTGTTGCCTATCTTACTTGTAACTTCTCAGCGCCTGTAGGCAACAAGCCTGCTTTATTTACGCATGATGAGGTTCAAACCATGTTCCATGAATTTGGTCACGGCCTGCACCATATGCTGACACAAGTTGATGAATATGGTGTATCTGGTATTAAGGGTGTGGAATGGGATGCAGTAGAACTGCCTAGTCAGTTTATGGAGAATTTCTGCTGGGAGTGGGAAGTGATTCGCCTCATGACACATCATGTTGATACCGGCAAACAGCTACCTCGCGAATTATTTGACAAAATGGTTGCCGCTAAAAACTTCCAAGCTGGCATGCAAACTGTGCGCCAAATTGAATTTTCTCTGTTTGATATGCGCCTTCATGGTGACTTTGACCCTAACGGCGCCTTAACGCCACTAGACCTTATTGAGCAAGTACGTGATGAAGTTGCCGTTGTCCGTCCACCTAAATGGAACCGCTTCCCTAACAACTTTAGTCATATCTTCGCTGGCGGCTATGCAGCAGGTTACTACAGTTACAAATGGGCAGAAGTGCTCTCAGCAGATGCCTATAGTTTATTTGAAGAGTTAGGGGTGTTATCAATTGAAGCAGGGAAACGCTTTAAGAACGAAGTGTTGGCACAAGGCGGCTCACGCCCGGCGTTAGAATCTTTTGTCGCTTTTAGAGGCAGGGAACCAAGTATGGATGCCTTACTTCGCCACAACGGCATGGCGAGTTAACTAATATTAGCTCGTCATACCATTCATTTAGCTGTCTATTTGCGCCAATAGTTATTTGCCTTAGCAATAATCGCAAATTCCATATTCACTAGCTTAGCAGCTTCCATGAGCATCACTGGATCTTCTGCATAAACCTTTCTTACACGATGCTTAGCTTCTTTATTCGTTTGAATGGTACCAATCGTTTTTCTTACTATCTTGATGGCTAACATTCTGCCTTCTAATGGTGTTGCAGTAATTAGACTAGGCATATAATCAGCAGATTTTTTAGCATGCTGGTCGGCCATGCTATTGCCAGAAAACATGCATACCATCACAACGGCAAGTGAAGTGAGTAATTTTTTCATCATTAGCTTCCTTAAAATTAAATTAAATTTCCTGTACGAATAATTCGTACACAAATTATATGCTTTGTGTATAATTTGTCAAAGATTATTTAAAGTGATATTTATGGGTCCGAAACTACACGATCAAGTGTGCTATGCGCTATATTCAACATCAAGCCAAATAACACTGGCTTATCGATCATTATTACAGCCGCTTAAATTAACCTACCCACAATTTGTAGTAATGATGGCATTGTGGGAAAAAGATGGTGTTTCTGTCACTAAATTGGCTGAGACCGTACGATTAAGCAAGCCAACCATGACGCCATTATTAAAGCGCTTAGAGCTACTGGGTTATATTACTAGAGAATATGTAGCGGGTGATGATCGTCAAAAATGTATCGCCCTAACGAAGCTAGGACAATCGCTAGCACAAGAAGCTGATAAAGCCGCTAAGCAAGCCTTATGCGCAACTGGCCTCAACAATACCGAAGCCGAACAATTGATATCACTATGTGCAAAAGTGAAAACTTCACTCTCTGAATAAAGCAATGAGTACAAACAATCAAAATGTTGCTGATGAAATCATGTGTACTTGTACTGGCACGACACGTGGTGACATTCAGAGCTTGTTTGAGCAAGGATTTAATCTAGATGGCATTTCTAGGAAACGTGGTGTACTTTCGGGTTGTGGTGGTTGTGAATGGGATGTTGAAACGTTCTTAAATAAGCTAGCACAACAGAAAAACAAATAATTAAAACAATCTCAAATTTTCATTCGCCATTTTGACCAACACTATGGCACATGATAAAGTGAGTCGCTGTTGAAAGCATGAACAACCATTCGTCATTATCAAAGAAACACATCTATGAAACTCGCCACTTGGAACATTAACTCGTTAAATGTCCGCCTACCACATGTGCTAGAGTGGCTGCGAGAAAATCCGATTGATGTACTTTGCCTGCAAGAAACCAAGCAACAAGATATTAAATTCCCTTACAGTGAATTAAAAGAAGCTGGCTATCATGCAATCCATAATGGGCAAAAAACCTATAATGGTGTGGCTATTTTAAGCACGCATGAAATAACAGATGTTGAATATGATATTGCTGGTTTTGAAGATGAACAAAAACGCGTGATTAGCGCAACCATTAATGGCGTGCGTGTAGTCAATGTATATATTGTAAATGGTCAGGCAGTCGACTCTGATAAGTATGCCTACAAAATGCGTTGGCTGGATGCGCTCATTAACTGGCTGAACGATGAACTTGAGAAGCACCCGAATTTAATTCTACTAGGTGATTACAATATCGCCCCTGAAGATCGCGATTGTCACGACCCAGCAGCGTGGGAAGGCAATATTTTAGTTAGCCCACGGGAGCGTGAAGCATTTGAAAAACTCACACAATTAGGCCTACATGATAGCTTCAGGCTATTTGACCAAGCAGAAAAAAGCTTTAGTTGGTGGGATTACCGCATGATGGGATTTAGACGTAATTTTGGTATGCGCATTGACCATATTTTGGTGAGTGATCCATTAAAAGATAAGTGCGCATCTTGCATCATCGATAAAGCACCCCGTAAACTTGAGCGTCCGAGTGACCATACACCTGTTATCTTAGAAATAAATGACTAAATCTATCACCAAACCACTTAAATTCAAATTATAAGAACACCGATATGTCACTTAACGAAAAATCTATACACGCTATTCATGAATACTTTGCCGAGCTCTCACAAAGCGCAATCAACATTGCTTATGGTGAGCACGATGAAGACACCTCTTTTACAGAATTTATGGAAAAACTCACACACTACTTACATCTATTATCATCAGAACATATTGCGAGCGAAGTATTAGAACTGCCCTCTAGTGCCATCGAAAAATATAATGATGGCAATGGTATGACTATTGATAATATTCAGATGCTCATAGAACAAAAGGAAGATGAAGATATTCTTAATGAAGAAAACGACATTGACTACGAAGATTAAACAATCTTAACCTTTAATATTAATACCAAGCTGCTTTAATTTACGATATAAATGTGTACGCTCTAAACCAGCAATTTCAGCTAGTCTACTCATATTAAAGTTAACGAGCTTCATATGGTGTCTAAAATAATATCGCTCAAACTCATCACGTGCACTACGCAAAGGTTGAATTAAATCTATTGGCAGTGCAACTTCCACAACGCCGTCTTTAGATAAATCACCAAATTGTTCTAGTACGCGACTGACATCAAGCAGGCTTACTTTCTCACCTAAGCTAGATACAATTAAGTTTTGTACTGCTGCCTCTAATTGTTTTAAATCACCTGGCCACTCAGCGTTACGCAATGCATTTAACGCTGCCACATCAAAACTTTTATAGCCAACACCCGATGTTTCTGCGAGTAACGCAGCCATAGAAATAACCAAATCCGGGATATCTTCACGATGATCATTTAAGGAGGGTACTTTTAAATTATTATTCGAAAGTTTTTGTATTAAAGATTGATCACACTGCTCATTCTCTACAAGTTGTGGCAAGCCATGTACGCTGGCACAAATGACGCGTACATCGTACTTAGCAGCTTTAGACAGCAGCAAACTTAAGCCCTTCTGTTCTGTTTTATTCAAAGCAGTTACTTCATCTAAAAACAAAACGCCTTCATGTGCTTTTTCCAGTAATTCTAATGGTGCATTAGCCAATTTTTCATACTCAGTAACGGCCAACCATGGCGTATTTTCTGCATGTAAAAAACGCGCACTCAACTCTACACTACCACCTTTATTTCCTATCAAAAATAAAGGATTTTTAGTTCGAGAGATTAATTCTAATCTTTGTTTAAGCTCATTGACAACTTTACTTTTCCCGAGACTTGCCAAATTCATTTGCATCTTAGGTAAATTGTCTGCATGTGCTAATGCTGCATTGACGGTTTTAAGTAGCTTTTGTAAAGCAATAGGTTTTTCTAAAAAGTCAAAAGCACCTAATCGAGTCGCCTCTATTGCTGTGTCTATCGTGCCGTGACCAGACATCATAACCACTGGCATATTAAGCAATCCAGCATTACCCCACTCTTTAAGTAAACTTACCCCATCACAATCGGGCATCCAAATATCTAAAAGCACTAAGTCTGGGCGTTGCGCTAAGCGCATATCACGCGCCGCTTGTGCATTCTCTGCTGTAGAAACCTGATGTCCCTCATCTTGCAGAATATCACTTAATAATTCACGAATACCCACTTCATCATCTACTACTAAAATATGTCGAGACGCCATTTTTATATCATACCCTTTTACTTTGTTCTCAACATAAACATACGTTTAATACTGAGCATTTTATTAGTGACTAATTTCATGATCATTTTGATTAAGTGGTAACGTAATAATAACGCTAGCACCTCCCCTAACGTTATTCTCTATCTTAATTTGTCCGCCATGTTCTTCAACCATTTTTTTTACAATTGCCAAACCTAAACCTGTCCCATTTGCCTTTGTCGTAACATAAGGATCATAGGCATGCGCTAATAAATCCTCTGGAAAACCTTGACCATTATCTTGCACGGACAATTGTACCTTAGTGTCATCCCAGTTTGTTTTAACAATAATTTCCGGATCAACCGCCTCCGCCAAAGCATCTTGCGCATTTTGCATCAAATTATGCAACACCTGACGTAGCATAGTAACATCGCCCATTAAATCTGGCATATCTGAAGCCAAATCAAAACTTATTTTAGCGTGGGTATTTTCATACAAACCTGACACATCATTAATTAACGTATTAAGGTTAATGTTAGCAAAATTAGCTGAGGGCGCCCTAGCATATTCACTAAACTCATTCACCATTGATTTTAACGCGCCAACTTGATTAACAATAGTATCGGTTGCTCTTCTCAATATATTGGCATCTTCTTTATCTAGCTTTGCAGATAATTTATGTTGGAGCCGCTCTGCAGAGAGTTGAATCGGCGTCAATGGGTTTTTAATCTCATGCGCTAAACGCCTTGCCACTTCTCCCCAAGCAGCATCACGCTGCGCCTGCGCCATTGTTGTTACATCGTCAAACACAACGACAAAACCGCTGTCAGCCGTAGAAGGCAAGCGCGTCGCACGCACGAGTAACAATTGTTTGCGATTATCCTGTGGATTAATTATTTCTAGTTGCTTACTCAACTCAACATTCTCTTTATCTTTATCTTTTGTCAATTCAAAATGCTTTTCAACCAACACGATAAACTCTGCTAAAAAATTATTCTCCTCAGAGATTTGCGTAAAAGGACGACTCTCATATGGCTTAAGGTTCAAACCTAAAATATTACTTGCAACCAAATTATGTGTTCTTAATTGACCATGACGGTTAATGGCAAGTACGCCTGAAGACAAGTGCGCTAGGATGGTTTCTAAATAACCCCGCGCCGCTTCTAATCTTGCGCGATTGCGCTCTGTCGCTTTTGTAGCATCACTTAATTGTCGTGTCATACTGTTAAAAGATTTCACTAAAACGCCTAACTCATCAGCGCCATGCACTGGCAAAATAGTGTTGTAATCCCCCGCTGCAATCGCTCTCGTACCTTCTGCAAGTGCTGTTAACGGCTGCGCCAACCTTCGGCTCAAGACGAAAGCTATCGCTAAAGAAGAAAGCATTGCCAACATTAACACCAACGTCAGTGTTAACTTAAAAATATCTTTTAATGCATCACGGCTGTATGAAAGTTCTTGATAATCACGATAAACTTCTTGCACAGCCTCAGCTGTATCTGACAAGCTTTTCGGCACAGGGTGCAGCAATTGTAAAATCAATGTTTCAGAAGTCAGCTCTTGCGATCTTACCGGTGTCAAAACGCGTAAAAACAAGCCCTTATCAAGTATAGGTTCTATTTTTCCGTAAATACTATATTGCGCCTGCCTCAACTGTCTAACACTGGGTAGTTCAGGTAAGAAACTGGATGGATCGCCACTAGAAACAGCCATAATACGACCACTAGGTGAGAGTAAAGCAGCATCCTGTATACCTGATTTTTCTCGCAAATCATTTAATAAGCTATATCGTGTTCTGTTAGATTGCAGTGAAAGTGTGGTCGCCATATTGTCAGCTTTCACTTCCATGTCATCTAACATGATATCCAATGCACGCTGACCTAAACTCAGGCCCCCATCTAGTGCAGACTCCACCTTTACATTAAACCAAGACTCAATAGACCGAGTAAGAAAATTAACAGAAACAAGATATACAATCATGCCAGGAATAACAGTCATTAGCGCAAAAGCACTCACCAAACGTAAGTTCAAACGGCTACCAATAACACGCTGCTTAATCTTCTTGTACAAGTTAACAAACTGGATTGTAATTAACACAATCAGCACAACTGCTAGTCCAATATTCAAATACAACAGAATTTTATAATAGTTCCCAGAGACGGCCGTATTGGCACTGGCTACTGACAACAAATACAGCAACATCAACCCTAAAGCCGCACTAATAAATACAATATATTTCATACTTATTTATTCAGCTCTTTGGGAAGCCATTCAAATTTTTCCGAGATCAAATTCCAATCTTCAGAACCTATTGCATCAACCTGTATGGCTTTAGATAATTTGCCTTGATCTAGACGTACCAGCAATGCCGCTTTATATTGCTCACCTAATTCAATCAAATTTTTCTCAACCACCTTCCAATCTTCAATTTGCATGAGCTCTATCATGGCTTCACTTAAAATTTCGTGTGAAGTCTGACGACCATCATCGCTCACCAAATACTGTCGACTAAGTGCGTGATAACTCACTTTAATATTTTTTGTAATCGTCACAATTTCATTATCAAACCAAAAGCTACGTGGATTTACTAATTGAAATTCATATAAAAAATTAAGCTCAACACCTTTATTAACGGCCTCTTCAATATCCTCATCTAGGGAAATTTCCAAATCAACATCTAATCGATAAGTTTCACCCACAACCTTAAGTTCGGCAGCTCTGATTTCTATATTACTTGATGCCGCGAGCACTTGTGTGCAAACAAGCATCAACGTAAAAAATAGACTAATTTTTTTGCAAAAGCGCATAAAAGAAACCATCATGAATGTTTGAGGGATTAAGTTGACCATCAGAAATATTTATTTTTTCTCTGCTGCTATTAGTCAACAAAATTGGCAATTGAGTTGCATCTGCATTTTTTTGTATGAAATGATCAATTTGCTGTTGGTTTTCTTCGAAAAAGATTGAGCAAGTCACATAAAGTAATTTACCGCCTTTTGACAATAAATGCCACAAACTCTGCAATATTTCCGTTTGCTGTTGTGTAAATGAAGCAATATCCGCCTCACGCCTTAACCACTTAATATCAACATGACGCCTGACAATGCCCGAAGCAGTGCATGGCACATCGGCTAAAATACGATCATAAAGTTTACCGTCCCACCAACTATCTGGCTTGGCTGCATCGCCTACTTTTAAAGTCGCCTGTAGGTTTAACCTTTGCATATTACTTTCAATACGTGCAATACGTGTTTCTTCACGATCAATCGCCGTAAGCTTTACATCAGCAAGCTCTAAAATATGACCCGTTTTTCCGCCTGGTGCAGCACACGCATCAAGCACACGCATATTAGCTTGCGCATCTAATAATGGCGCGACAAGTTGCGCGCCATAATCTTGTATAGAAACTAAACCTTCAGTAAACAATGGGACTTTTTCTACGGACATAGGTACATCTAAAATAACAGCTTGCTCACCAACCTGTTCCGCTAATATTTCGTGTGCCTTAAGCGAGTCTAAATAATCCGCCATACTTATTTTTTTAGTATTAACCCGCAAGGTCATCGGCGGATGCATATTGCCCACCGCCAAAATAGCTTGCCAGTGCTTTGGATAGTCTTTTTTAAGCTTATTAATCCACCATTGTGGATAAGAATATTTTGCAACTTCTAGGTTTTTAATCTTATCAGTCAATGCTTCTTGTTTTCGCAAGAAATTACGCAACACACCATTCACCAAACCTTTTGCCCAACGCGGTTTAGCATAGCCCGCCGCATTAACTGCCTGATTCACCACTGTAAAGCTATCCGCCTTATCATGTAGCAATTGGTATATTGCCACCAATAGCAAACAACGTATCCCCTCATCACTTAAAGGTTTTTCTAACAGCTGCTTTAAATAGGCATCGACTTCACCATAAAACCTTAATGTGCCATAACTTAAATCCATTGCACCACCACGTTGCTGTGGTGATACCTCTTTAAACTTTTTCATCGCCTTAGGCAAGGCTAGCGTTAAATTGCTACCAGACAACACCTGATTCACTGCTGCTGCTGCAATTTGTTGGGATATATGCAAAAAAGACTTTCAAATTCTAATTACTTGAATTTTACTTGATTAGCTAGCTATTTGGGTTATATCAACAATGTAACTTCAGATGGTCTTAAAATCCCCTTGATGCCACACTGAGCAACGGATTCAAACAAAGAGGTTTCGTCGAGGACTGTCTGAGCAAAGCGAGTTCCGCAGACGCTTTGTTTGAAGAGTAGCACAAGGAAACCGAAGGTTGTGGTATGGGGTAGCCTTCTCTTTGGTTACTTTCTCTTGGCTAGGCAAGAGAAAGTAACTCGCCAGTCGCGCGAAAGCGACCACCATACATTTTAAGAACGCAACTTCCTTAAGTTATTATTTTCTTTAATTAAATCTTTAGCGAAGCCATCTGAAGTAAGCCAAACCACTTCTAAAAAAATAACTGGTAAAAAGTTTATTAGTGCAAAAAACAGTGATTTCTTATAAAGAACAAAATTTTGGAAAGCAAGAAAATCTACCAAAAAAATTATAAATATTACAAAAAACGCATTTGCTTTTACTATGTGATAAAAAATAAGATTTTGATTAAAACGAGCATTCTTTATTTTTCTTTGGCGCTTGGCTACGCAACTTCTTAAATTATTCCTAATTAACTTTAAGAATACTGGGGACATTTTGGCTAACCCAACTGAGATTAAAGCAAAAAATACACCGCTAAACCACCAAGAAGGGTCTAAAATATTTTGAGCAATTTCATTCATTTGACAACTTTCTTAATATCACCATAAATTCATAATTAATAATTATTTGCCATTTCTAGCAATCTTCTCACTCGCTCTTCCGTCTTAGGATGCGTACTAAACAAACCTTTCAAGCCACCTGCTGACAATGGGTTAATAATCATCATCTGCCCTGTTTCTGGATGCATCTCAGCTGTTTGATTGGGCACTTGACGTGCAAAGTTTTGAATTTTCTCTAATGCGCTTGCCAATGATTTTGGATCTTTACTAATTTCCGCGCCTGCCCTATCAGCCTCATATTCGCGTGCACGTGAAATAGTCATTTGTATGAGCGATGCTGCCAGTGGCGCCAAAATCATCATTAAAAAACCCATGCCTCCGCGCCTGCCGCCAAACATAGTAATAGCCGAAATTGCACCGGCCACTGTTGCTGAAATTGTCGAAATAAGTGTGTCACGATGCTTCACATGTGCAAGCTCATGTGCCATCACACCACGCAACTCTCGCTCACTTAATGCGCTCATTATGCCTACTGTTGCAGCAACAGCAGCATGCTCTGGGTTACGTCCCGTGGCAAAAGCATTCGGCTGTTGTTCATTAATCACATACACTTTTGGCATCGGCAGCTGTGCATTTTCTGCAAGCTCTTTCACCATATTATAGTAAGCACTAAAATCTTTATTGTCTGACGTAACTTCTTGTGCACCATACATTTTTAATACTGCCTTATCTGAGAACCAATAGGCATAGAGATTCATACCCCCAGCAAATACTAAAGCCAAAAGCATGCCACCAACGCCACCCAAAGCTGCTCCTACACCACCAAATAACGCAGTAATTGCCGCCATTAACATAAATGTTTTAATCCAACTACCTAACATAGAAGTCTCCTTTAAATATTAAAGATGATACCAAACCTTAATAAACTCAAGCGGCTATTTGAAAAATTCACCTATTTTCACATGTTGCCCCTGAATGAACTGAACTGCTTTCTGACGTTTTCCACCTGGCATTTGCAATTCTTGAATACGTAATACTTGTTGCCCACATGCCACATCAATATGTTGATCTAACGCTATTATTTCACCCGTTTTTGCAGTTGCATTCTCGTTAAGAACTGTTGCAAACCAAATGCGACAAGTACCTTCTCTAAATTTTGTAGTGGCGACTGGAAAAGGGTTAAATGCTCGAATTTGCCGAGACAACTCAACTGCAGTTTTTCGCCAATCCAATATAGATTCAGTTTTTTCTACCTTGTGCGCATAAGTCACTAATGTTTCATCTTGCTGTTCTGCATTCAAGCGACCTGTTTCTTGCAATGTAAGCATCGCCTCTGACATCAATATTGCACCATGGTGACTGATAGCGTCATGTAATGTTTGTGTTGTATCCGTCTCTAAAACAGGGATCACTTTTTTACTAATCATTGCACCAGCATCTAATTTTGGCACAACCTCCATAATGGTTACACCAGTTTCTGCATCTCCAGCCAGAATTGCTCGATGGATGGGAGCTGCACCGCGCCATCTTGGTAGCAACGAACCATGGATGTTAAAACACCCTTGCTTAGGCATGCCCAATACTACTGTAGGAATAATCAACCCATATGCTGCGACAACCATTGCATCACTTTGCATCGCCGCTATCGTAGTTTTGATTGCCTCTGGTTTTAATGATGCAGGTTGATACACATTTAAATCATGTTGCAATGCTAATTGTTTTACTGGGCTAGCCCGTAGCTGCATGCCTCGTCCTGCAGGGCGATCTGGCTGTGTTAACACCATCACAACGTCATGTCCTGCTACTATGAGCGCACTTAATGCTGGAACTGCGAACTCTGGAGTGCCTGCAAAGATGATTTTCATCTACGTGAAAACCTAATATGAGTTTCTTGCAATTTCACGGTACTGCTTTAGCATTTTTGTTTTAATGCGATTACGCTTTAGAGGGGATAAATACTCTACAAACATTTTACCCAACAAGTGATCCATTTCGTGCTGAATACAAACAGCCAACAAATCCTCAGCATCAAGCCTGAATTTTTTTCCCTCTCTATTCAGCGCTTCTACAGTCACTTTCTCTGCACGCGTCACCATTTCATATATACCAGGCACCGATAAGCAACCCTCTTCATATTCTTTCTGTCCACTTTTTGCAACAATTTTAGGATTAATCAATACCAATAGATCATTTTGTTCTTTAGACGTATCAATCACAATTAATTGGATATGTTGGTCTACTTGAGTAGCAGCCAAACCTACGCCTGGCGCGGCGTACATGGCTTCTGCCATATCATCAACCAGCTTTCGAATTGTGCTATTAACCTCTTTGATCGGTTTTGCCACTGTATGCAAACGTGGGTCAGGATAATTTAATATAGTTAAGGCTGTCATAAACTCTTATATTTTGGCAAAAAAACTTGATTTCTTAATGGATTACATGATAAATTTAATGCAACTTCACGGATAGATTCCGTATATTTGACCGAGGTCAGTAATGCATAAAAAAAATTGTTACTCCAGTATTATAACGCTGCTTACGCTAGCATGCTTAAGCATCAATGTATTTGCAGATGAAATTCAATTGCAAAAAAATGCGCCACATCGTCATGTTGTGGTTAAAGGCGATACGCTATGGGGAATTTCTGGAAGATTTCTTCAAAACCCTTGGTTATGGCCACAAGTTTGGAAAATGAATCGTGCAGAAATTAAAAATCCGCATTTAATTTATCCAGGAGATGTAGTCGTCTTAGATACCAGCGGAAAATATCCGCAATTAAGACTGTTGCACGAAACGATTACACTAGAGCCAGGTGTCCGAATTGAAGCACTTGAAAAAGAAGCCATTAGAACAATTTCACCTAGTGTGATATCACCATTCTTAAGTCAACCACTGCTCATTGAAAATGACCAATTAGAATCAGCACCACGTATTATTGCCGCTCAAGATAATCGCGTTATCTTGAGTCCTGGTACACGTGTTTATATTAACGATATAGCAGAAAACAAAGGTATCCATTGGGATATTTATCGCCGAGGCGAAAAATTTATCGACCCTGATACAAAAGAAGTTCTTGGAACAGAAGCTATCTACTTAGGTGACTTAAGCATCACTGCTTTTGGTGCGCCTGCCTCAGCAGATATCACGCATGCTAAAGAAGAAATTTTCGTTAAAGACCGCCTCGTAGCAGCTACCAATGAGTTTCAAGAGAATTTTGTACCACATGCCCCTGAGAATGATGTCAATGGCCGTATATTACGTATCTATGGTGGCGTTGCTGAGGCTGGACCAAGCTCAGTTGTTTCTATTAGCCTTGGTAAAAAAGATGGGTTAGAAGAAGGACACGTTTTGGCTATTAGCCGTTATGGTCGAATCATAAGTGACCCTGAATTTAAAGAAACTGACATTCAAAGTGCTGCCGATATTGCAAATGGCCTAGAACCAGGTCAAGTTAAACTACCTGATGAGCGTACTGGTTTGCTGATGGTGTTTAGAACTTTTGATCGTGTTTCTTATGGCCTTATTATGAACGCATCAAACCCTATTTACACCTTGGATTCAGTGCACACACCATAAATGATGCAAACAAAGCTTGAAGTTGATGAAGCTGCTTCTTGGGTTGCGCTTAGTCAAATTCAAGGTTTAGGCAATACATCACTTTACCAACTCTTAGCTAAATTTGGCTCTCCTGATGCTGTCTTTAGTGCCAGTCAATCTCAATTACGTGAAGTAGTGAGTAATAATCTCGCAAGAAAAATAAATACAAACATTGATTCTGAAGTCATTCAGCCAACTTTAGATTGGCTAAAAAAAGATAATGCATATATCATCACACTAGCTGATAGTCATTACCCACAACAGCTCCTAGAAACTAGCAACCCGCCCGCAATACTCTATGCCCTAGGTAATCTACACTGGCTTAATCACCCCTCAATTGCCATGGTGGGTAGCCGTCATGCGACGCCACAAGGTGAGAAAAATGCCGAATATTTTGCACAAAACCTAGCTGACCAAGGCCTATGCATCGTGAGTGGTTTAGCTTTAGGTATCGATGGCGCATCACATCGAGGCGCCATTAAAAGCAATGGCGCAACCATAGCAGTGGTAGGCACAGGTCTAGATATTGTTTACCCTGCTCGTCATCGAGACTTAGCGCATCAAATTGCTAAGCGCGGTTTAATAATATCCGAATTTCCTTTAGGCACCCCATCAAAAGCACAAAACTTTCCGCGACGGAATCGTTTAATTAGCGGCCTTAGTTTAGGCTGCTTAGTTGTTGAAGCCAATGTCGGTAGCGGCTCACTAATAACAGCACGTTTAGCCACAGAACAAGGTCGTGAAGTATTTGCCATTCCTGGCTCAATTCACTCACCTGTTTCTAAAGGCTGCCATCAGCTAATTAAACAAGGGGCAAAACTTGTTGAAAATACAGCTGATATTTTAGAAGAATTAAAAAATTTAACGCCTACGTATAGCCCATCTGGGTCAAAAGACGATGCTGCCACAACCGAGTTGGAAGAGGGTAACTTATTGAATAAAATAGGTTTTGAGGCAATTAGCTTTGAATCAATGCTTAAAGTATCCGGGTTGACTGCAGAGGCACTTTCGTCCATGCTTACGATGCTTGAATTGGACGGCAAAATAACCGCTCTCAATGGCGGGCAATATCAACGCCTAGTATAGGTCAAGTTTACCAAAAAAATCATAGGGGAACACATGTTCGAAGTACTTGTATTTATGTTTGAAAATTACTTTTCTAATCATGCTTTGCCTGATGATAAAACAATGGAGCAAGAACTCTCTGCTGCTGGTTTTGACAAAAATGATATCTTAGGTGCATTCGGCTGGTTTGAAGAAATAAAATCTAGGCTCAATGAGCCCGAAGAACAGTATTCACACGCTAAAACAGCCATGCGCTTTTTCACCGAAAGCGAATTAGAAAAAATCAATTTAGAAAGCATTAGCTTTATTGTTTTCTTGCAGCAAGCCGATGTAATTAATGATGTAGAACGTGATTTAATTGTCGACAGGGCGATGGCGCTTAAACAAACGCACATTAGTGTAGAAGAAATACGCTGGATCACCATGATGGTCCTTTGGAACAAAGGCCGTGAGAAAGATTATTTATTTGTAGAAGATGCTCTGTTTAACCCACATGGCCTAACAATCCAATAGAAACATACCTGACATAATTTTTAAGGCTTCGAATCTAAGCCAATATTATTGATAATTGTCGAAATGATACCCGCTTGATTGAGCGTATAAAAATGTAAGCTTGGCACACCAGCAGATAGCAACTGACCACAAAGATTACTGACCACATCTACACCCAAAGCCCGCAATGAAGGCAAATCATCAGCATAGACCTCTAGACGCTTGCGCAACCAACGTGGAATCTCCGCGCCGCAAGCATCAGAAAAACGGGCTAATTGTGTATAGTTATAAATGGGCATAATGCCTGGCACAATTGGCACATCAATACCATGTTTTACACAATCATCCACAAACTTAAAATAGGCATCTGCATTATAAAAGTATTGTGTAATGGCAGAATTAGCACCTGCGTCAATCTTGCTCTTAAAATTATCTAAGTCTTTTGCGGCAGAAATTGCTTCTGGATGAACCTCAGGATAAGCCGCAACTTCCAAATGAAACCAATCACCCGTTTCTTGACGAATATAATGAACCAATTCAGCTGCATATTTAAAATCACCTGCACTGACTAAACCAGAAGGCACATCACCACGTAAAGCGACTAAACGCTTAATCCCTTGTTCTTTATAAGCAACAAGCAACTCCAGAATTTCTTCTTTGCTCGATGAAATACATGAGATATGTGGAGCGGCATCATACCCTTCTGCTTGCATTTCATAGACTGTTTCCATGGTGCGATCACGTGTAGATCCACCTGCACCAAACGTGACTGAAAAGAATTCAGGCTTAAATACAGCAAGCTGCTTGCGCGTTTCACGTAAATTGGCAATGCCATCTGCTGTTTTAGGTGGAAAGAACTCAAAACTTAATGGAATATTTTTCATATGTAATGTTCAACTTTTATCTGTTTTACAACCACTTTTTACCGACTAAAAGCGTCGAGAGCAACCAAGAAATCAAACTATAAGCCAAGGCACCAATAATGCCAGCCATCACTGTTCGCACTTCAAAGCCTTGTAGGTAATGACCAACACCCCAAAACAAGAGCCCATTAATCACCAAAATAAACAGCCCTAATGTCAGAATCGTAATTGGCAATGTAAAGATGACTAAAACTGGCTTAACCAACATATTCATCAAGCCTATCACAACAGCTGCAATCAGGGCGACATCCAGCCCACTCATATGGATATCAGGAACAAAGTAAGCCACTAATAATAGCGCTAGCGCTTTTAGTAACCAATTCAACAAAAACTTCATTCCTGACTCCTAACTAATGAATATTTAAGTATTAATACCTATAATGGTCAGGCTTATAAGGGCCTTGTTTTGATACCCCGATATAGTCTGCTTGCTCATCGGTTAATTCAGTCAGCTCAGCGTTCAACCTTTTCAATTGCAATCTAGCTACTTTTTCATCCAAATGCTTAGCTAATGTATAGACGCCCAATGGGTAGTCTTTTGTTTTAGTAAACAACTCGATTTGTGCAATCGTTTGATTCGCAAAACTAGAGCTCATCACATAACTTGGGTGACCTGTACCACAGCCTAAGTTCACTAGACGGCCTTTTGCAAGCAATGTAATACGCTTACCATCAGGGAAAATCACGTGATCGACTTGTGGTTTAATTTCGTCCCACTCATATTGCTCTAGTGAAGCAATATCGATTTCATTATCGAAATGGCCGATATTACACACAATGGCCTGGTTTTTCATTCTAACCATATGGTCATGCGTAATCACGTGGTAGTTACCTGTGGTCGTCACGAAAATATCCGCATACTCACAAGCATAATCCATTGTTACAACGCGATAGCCTTCCATGGCTGCTTGTAAGGCACAAATTGGATCAATCTCTGTAATCCAAACTTGTGCAGATAATGCACGGAGTGCTTGAGCTGAACCTTTACCCACATCGCCGTAACCAATCACGACAGCAACTTTACCTGCAATCATCACATCAGTTGCACGCTTAATGGCATCCACTAATGATTCACGACAGCCATATAAGTTATCAAACTTAGATTTAGTCACTGAGTCATTCACATTAATAGCAGGGAAAGCCAACTTACCGTCTTCAAACATTTGGTATAAACGATGTACGCCTGTTGTAGTCTCTTCCGTCACACCCTTGATTTCAGCAACACGTGTTGAGTAAAATTTAGGATCCGTTTTTAGCTTTACTTTAATTGAGTTGAATAAGCAAATTTCCTCCTCTGAACCTGGGTTATCTAAAATCGATAAGTCTTTTTCTGCATCCTGTCCAATATGTAATAGCATCGTGGCATCACAGCCATCATCAAGAATCATATTTGAATACTGTGGTTTACCATCTTGACCATCAGGCCAATCAAAAATACGGTGCGTGTAATCCCAATACTCATCTAGCGTCTCCCCTTTAATGGCAAACACTGGCGTACCACCCGCAGCGATTGCGGCGGCAGCATGATTTTGTGTAGAGTAAATGTTACAAGATGCCCAACGTACTTCAGCACCTAAATCTTTCAATGTTTCAATCAGCACAGCAGTTTGAATGGTCATGTGCAATGAACCAGTAACACGCGCGCCTTTAAGAGGTTGCGCTTTTACATACTCTTCACGAATCGCCATTAAACCTGGCATTTCAGTTTCAGCGATGGCAATTTCTTTACGGCCAAAATCAGCCAAACTGATATCGGCAATTACATAATCTTTAGAATCGGCTACAGCATTCATAATTTTCCTTAAATGGATGAAAACTGAGCAGGGAAAAACATATCTGGAGGACTTTGCTCACCTTTATGTTCCTTGCTCGAACAATTAAAAAGTGAACGCCGTTACTACAATCTCTGAGCCTAGGAGTTGTGGGAATAACTCTCGCAGCGTTCCTCAGAAGTGCAACATTATATAACTAAATCAATTATTTGCAAAAAACAGCGCTTCAACATAGCTTTTAGTTTAAAAAAACAACCCCGAAGCGCAAAGGCCGCACATGCTCGCGGCAGATTAGACGTTAAGACTTTATCGGCCGCAACTAGCAACAGCCGCTTTGCTTACAAACCTGCAGCTGCACGTAATTCGGCAGCTTTATCGGTGTTTTCCCAAGTAAACTCAGGCTCATCTCGGCCAAAGTGGCCATAAGCTGCTGTTTTAGTATAGATGGGACGCAATAAATCTAACATCTTAACAATGCCTTTTGGACGCAAATCAAAATGCTCAAGCACTAACGCAGTTAATACTTCATTTGAAACTTTACCAGTACCATAAGTTTCTACAAAAACACTGGTTGGCTGCGCCACACCAATCGCATATGAAACTTGCACCAAACATTTTTCAGCCAAACCTGCAGCTACAATATTCTTCGCTACGTAACGGCCAGCATAAGCAGCAGAACGATCAACTTTTGATGGGTCTTTACCCGAAAAAGCACCACCACCGTGCGGCGCAGCACCGCCGTAGGTATCAACAATAATTTTACGACCCGTTAACCCGCAATCCCCTTGTGGCCCGCCGATAACAAAACGGCCAGTAGGGTTTACTAAAAACTTAATATCCCCCTTAATTAAATCCTGTGGCAGGGTTGGTTTAATGATTTCTTCAATGACTGCTTCACGGATATCTTTCAATTCCATTTCTGGCGCATGCTGTGTGGACATTAAGACAGTATCAATTTTATGTGGTTTACCATCAACATACTCAATCGTAACCTGTGATTTTGCATCTGGGCGTAACCATGGTAAGCGACCATCCTTACGTAGTTGTGATTGGCGTTCCACAATACGATGTGAAAGCCAAATCGGTAATGGCATCAGCTGTGGCGTTTCATTCACTGCATAACCAAACATTAAACCTTGGTCACCAGCACCTTGGTCTAGTGGATCATCATGCGCACCATCAACACCTTGTGCAATATCAGGTGACTGTTTATCGTAAGCAACTAAGACTGCGCAGCCTTTATAATCAATCCCATAATCAGAATTATCGTAACCAATATTCTTAATTGTTTCGCGCGCAACTTTAATGTAGTCCACATTAGCACTTGTTGTGATTTCACCTGCTAAAACGATAAGCCCAGTATTGGCCATCGTTTCGGCAGCTACACGCGCAGTCGGATCTTGCGCTAAAATTGCATCTAAAATACTATCGGATACTTGGTCAGCCAATTTATCTGGGTGACCTTCTGAAACAGATTCAGAAGTAAAAAGAAAATTATTCATTTAAGATCGCCTTGAAAAAGTTAAGTTTAAATAGGAATATTGACTAAAGGCTGAAGCCAATATTAGAAATATTGTATATTAAGACATGCGATTTTACACTTAAATCACTTACTTTTACTCAGAAATTGCTAAAATAGCTTATATCGCTACACTCACTTTTACACTTATGAACCTAAGCTTCACAAAAATGCAAGGTAACGGCAATGACTTTGTTGTCATTGACGCTTACACCCAAGCGGTCACACTGACGATTTCGCAAATAAAGAAAATTGCCGATCGACATTTTGGCGTTGGTTGCGACCAACTGTTGTTAGTTGAAAAACCAACGGTAACAGGTGCCGATTTCCGCTATCGAATTTTCAATGCAGATGGTGGTGAAGTCGAACAATGTGGTAATGGTGCACGTTGTTTTGTTCGTTTTATAGTCGATAAAAACTTATCGCAAGAAAAAGAAATTTCTGTTGAAACCAGTAGCGGCATCATCTTATTAGCACTACAAAATGACGGTCGAGTCACTGTCAATATGGGCGCACCTAGGTTCAAGCCAAACGAAATACCTTTTTCTGCTGATGTCGAACAGATGCAGTACTTGTTGCCACTAAACAATTCAACGCTAACTATTGCGGTTGTGTCTATGGGCAATCCGCATGCCGTTACAATTGTAGACAATGTAGAAACAACAAATGTTAGCGAATTAGGCCCGCAAATTGAATCACATATTTCATTTCCGCAGCATGCTAATGCTGGCTTTATGCAAATCATCAACATGCATGAAATAGAATTACGCGTCTATGAACGCGGTAGTGGCGAAACCTTGAGCTGTGGCACTGGCGCATGTGCTGCTACAGTGTGTGGCATTAAATTAGGCTTGCTACAATCACCCGTATTAGTCAACACACGGGGTGGGCAACTTAATATTACTTGGGCTGGGCCCGAACAGCCTGTCATGATGACAGGCCCTGCAGTAACAGTGTTCGAAGGTAAAATAAAGATTTAAGAGTAAAACTAAATTTAGGGAAAATCATGCAAGAAAATGAAGTGCTCGCTTATTTAAAAAACAATCCAGATTTCTTTGAGACAAATGCTAGTTTTCTAGCCGATGTTAGCCTACCAAGCCCACATGGTGAAGGGGCTATTTCTTTAGCTGAGCGACAGCAATTAGCGCAACGTGACAAGATTAATGCGTTACAAGAACGTTTTGCTGAACTCGTATTAAATGCTGAAGACAACGACAAAATTGCCAAAAAAATGCACGAATTTGCAATACGGCTACAACAAGCCAAAAACTTTGATACTGTCGAACAACTCATCAGCCATCAATTGCCGGAAGATTTTAATATTACCGACACTTATCTACGCATCTGGGCGAACCCGCTCTATCCAGAGGATGCAGAAAACCTTGTTTTTAGTGATGCCCCTAAAACGATTCAAAGTTGGGTTAATGATATTCACAACGTTTACTGTGGTGAAGCCCCAACCAGTATTATTATTGATGATTGGTTTATCGAGCCAGCTGCATCTGTCGCGGCATTACCATTAAGAAATGAAAAGGTATATGGATTTTTAGCACTATCTAGCGAACAACAAGACCGATTTTATGTCGGCATGGGTACTGATTTTTTACAAAAACTGGGAGATCACGTAAGTGCAGCGCTTTCCCGTTATGTTAAAGCTAATGAATAAAAAATATGCAGATTTATTAACCGAATACCTTAAGTTCTTAAATTTTGAGCGTGGCCTAAGTCCGCTTACGCTAAAAAACTATGCACGCGACATCAAAACACTCATCTCATTAAGTGATGAATCAGATTTAAACAGTTTAAAAAATACAGACATTCGCCGCTTTATTGCTAGTTTACATAGCAAAGGCTTAGGCGGTAGAAGCATCGCTCGCATGCTATCTAGCTGGCGCGGCTTCTTTAATTACCTGACCCAGCGTTATCAATTTAGCAATAATCCAGTCATGGGGTTACGTGCACCTAAGTCTGCAAAAGCGTTACCGCAAGCACTCTCCATTGAACAAGCAATTAAACTAGTCGATATCAAAGAAAATGATATTTTAAGCATACGTGACCACGCTATTTTAGAATTATTTTATTCTTCTGGTTTACGACTGAGTGAACTAGTAAACCTCGACATTGACCAACTCGATTTTTCTGAAGGCACTGTAACCGTCACCGGCAAAGGAAACAAAACCCGTATTGTGCCGCTAGGTCAGCATGCGACCACTGCTATACAGCAATGGCTCAATCTACGATTAAATTTGTTACCTAAAAACCCAACAGAAAAAGCTGTATTTATCAGCAAACAAGGTAAACGATTATCCACACGCAACATTCAATACCGCCTTAAAGCATGGTCAATCAAGCAAGGTGTGGGTTCATCCGTACATCCACATATGCTGCGCCACAGCTTTGCTTCGCACGTGCTACAATCTAGTGGTGATTTACGTGCTGTGCAAGAAATGCTTGGCCATGCCAACATTAGCACAACACAAATTTATACACATTTAGATTATCAACACCTCACAAAAGTGTACGATGCAGCTCACCCACGTGCACGAAAAAAAGATGGCGCTTAAAAAATAATTTTTATAGCCTTTTAATCATCATTTAGTTAGGAAACAAAATGGAACATTCATTACCAGCATTACCATACGCAAAAAATGCATTAGCACCACACTTATCAGAAGAAACATTAGAGTTTCATTACGGCAAACATCATAATGCTTATGTCACCAACTTAAACAAGTTAATCAAAGGTACCGAGTTTGAAAACGCAGCACTAGAAGATATTATTAAAAAAGCTTCTGGTGGCATTTATAACAATGCCGCTCAAATTTGGAACCACACCTTCTTTTGGAATTGTATGAAACCAAATGGTGGAGGTGCGCCAACAGGCGCATTGGCTGATGCTATTAATGCAAAATGGGGTAGCTTCGATGACTTTAAAAAAGCATTTCAAGCTTCTGCTGCAGGCAACTTCGGCTCTGGCTGGACATGGCTAGTGAAAAAATCTGACAGTTCAGTCGATATCGTTAACATGGGTCCTGCAGGCACACCATTAACAACAGGCGACACCGCTATATTTACGGTTGATGTATGGGAGCACGCCTATTACATCGATTATCGTAATGCACGCCCTAAGTTCTTAGAAACATACTTAACATCGTTAGCTAACTGGGATTTTGCTGCAGCCAACTTCGCCGCTTAAATTCAAGCTTTCTAAATAGCCGTATTGCTTGCAGCACGGCTATTTTTGTTTCATTATTAGCTATCTGTCCTACTTTAAAAACATGAAAAATGACAACTCTCGAGAAAATTGAACTCACCTTGATTCCATTTTTTTGTATTATCGCTTGGCTGATAACGACGACACTCCCAAAAGAAATGCCAATAGGGCATTTAATTTTAGCAATATCTGCACTCTTATTGTTTCAAAGCCTTATCCGCGACCTCGTTCTACTTGCTAGAAAGAAAAAAGCAGCAAAAAATCAATCCAGATCCATACGCTGCATATGTTTAGAATCATCGGTAGGAGTAACTGGCATATTACTAGGCGCAAGTGTGCTGGGCTTAGGCATTAGCTATCCCATTATTATGGGAAGATGGGGGTGGAGTATCCTGACACTGCTAGTGTTAATGACAGGGTTCATGATAAAAGATTTTGTAGTAGAAAGCAGACCTTGGCGCATTGTTCGAGACAAAAACCACATGAATATTATTTTCACACTGAAATAATTTAAAGCTTTATTACATAAAACACCTAAGTAAGAAGAACCAAGCCCCAAACCACCAGCACATTCACCAAAGCAATCAACACAGCAGCACTGCCAATATCTTTAGCGCGGCCAGCTAATTCATGATGTTCAATCGACGTATGGTCTACGGCTGTTTCTATTGCCGAATTTAATAATTCCACAATAAGCAATAACAACAAAACACCTACCAACAAAACACGCTCAATATTCGTGTTGCCCAAATAAAAGCCTAACGGAAGCAACACAACCAACAGCCATGCTTCTTGGCGAATAGCCGCCTCATTCTTATAAGCGGCACTTAAGCCAGCCCAAGAGTAACCAGCTGCTTTCACAATACGTGTTAAGCCATCTTTACTTTTAAACGGACTTTCCATGTCACACTTTCTAGTCATTGGGTGCTGAATATTAACACGCATACTCGCGCCATTTAAAGGCATGCGTTATCATATTGATTTACTGAACCTACAGACAGCAAAGGCTTTACACATGGCACGCACCGTAAACTGCATTAAATTAGGCAAAGAAGCCGAAGGCATGGACTTTCCGCCTTACCCTGGTGAATTGGGTAAGCGCCTATATCTAGAAGTTTCTAAAGAAGCATGGGCAGAATGGCTTAAACAACAAACCATGTTAGTCAATGAAAACCGCTTAAGTTTGGCAGACCCTGCTGCGCGTAAATATTTATCAGAACAAACTGAGAAGTATTTCTTTGGTGAGGGTGCGGATACTGCAGAAGGCTACGTACCTGAAACAAAATAAAAAACGATAAGTTTATTATGAAAAAATTTATATTGATACTTGGCGTAGTGTTTCTCTTTCAATATTTCTACAAAACAGAAACCATACAAGTGAGCGAAATAAAACATGACAATGTCATTTTATATGCCACTGCTTGGTGCGGTTATTGTAAAAAGACCCGAGAATTTTTAGCTGAAAACAATATTGAATATATCGAATACGATATTGAAAAGTCTGAAGAAGGTCGTAAACAACATAAAGCCCTTGGTGGAAGAGGCGTACCCGTTTTAGACATAAAAGGTACTGTGATTCATGGCTATAGTGTTAAAAACATGAAATTTACACTAAAAGAACTTAATTTAATGTAGTGATACTTTCATTAAACAAATAAAAAACCGCTCAATGCGGTTTTTTATTTGTCTTACTACTAATCACTATTTATATGTTTTCACGCCCTCAGCTGTTGCCAATAACAACACATTCGCTGGCCTAGCTGCAAATAGGCCATTGGTTACTACACCAACAATTTGATTAATCTTTGCTTCCATGGCTACAGGGTCTTCAATGCTTAAATTATGTACGTCTAAAATGATATTGCCATTATCAGTTGTAAAGTCACGTAATGTTGGTTGTCCACCAAGCTTGACTAATTCACGTGCAACATAACTTTGAGCCATTGGCAGCACTTCTACCGGCAATGGAAACTTACCTAGCACAGGGACATATTTAGTCTCATCACAAATACAAATAAAAGTTTTAGCAACTGCTGCTACAATTTTTTCACGTGTTAAAGCACCACCCCCACCTTTTAACATATGCATGTGCTCAGTAATTTCATCAGCACCATCCACATAAATATCCATACCGTCTACAGCATTTAAATCGAACACTTCAATACCATGTCCACGCAAACGCTCAGCCGTTGCTTCACTACTTGCTACAGCGCCATCGATTTTTCCCTTTACTTTTGCTAGCTCTTCTATAAAAAAGTTAGCCGTTGAACCTGTACCCACACCAATAATGCCCTCTTTTACATATTCAACCGCTGCTTTTGCTACCTGTTGCTTTAATTCATCTTGTGTATATGCCATTTTAAGTAAATCCTTAACAAAGTCTTTATAATATAATCAAACCTACACTATACACTGCTCAATAGTATTTAGAATCAGGCATGTCACAAAATTACACTCAAGACTATTTAGTAAAAATCGAAAACACGCGGGTCTATGATGTGGCTATTAACACGCCTCTCGATTTCCAGCCTAACTTATCAGCACGCATTCAAAACCATGTTTTATTAAAACGCGAAGACATGCAATCTATTTTCTCTTTTAAGTTACGTGGCGCTTACAATAAAATGGCAAATTTACCTGCTGACATACTAAAACGTGGCGTGATTGCTGCAAGTGCGGGTAACCATGCTCAAGGTGTGGCACTTGCTGCTCAAAAGCTAAGCTGTCACGCCGTTATAGTGATGCCAACCACCACACCACTTATCAAAGTAAATGCCGTAAGAAGCCGTGGCGCTGAAGTTATATTAATAGGCGACAGTTATTCAGATGCTTACCGTTACGCAAAAAAATTAGAAAAATCTAAAAATATGACTTTTGTGCACCCCTACGACGATCCTGATGTCATTGCTGGGCAAGGTACGATTGCGATGGAAATTCTCAATGCGCACCCAGAACCTATAGAAGCCATTTTTTGCTGCGCAGGTGGTGGTGGCTTGCTTGCAGGCATAGCGACTTACGTAAAAGCCAAGAGACCAGAAATAAAGGTGATTGGTGTTGAAGCCAAAGATGCTGAAGCAATGACAGCTTCTATCAAAGCCGGCAAACGTATCACACTTGAACAAGTTGGCTTATTTGCTGATGGTGCCGCTGTGAAACAAGTTGGCGAACACACATTTAATTTATGCCAGCAATACGTGGATGAAATGATTGTAGTCGATAATGATGCCATTTGCGCAGCTATAAAAGATGTGTTTGAAGATACACGTAGTATTTTAGAACCCGCTGGCGCTTTGGCTACTGCTGGGCTTAAGGCTTATGTAGAACGAGAAAATATACAAGGCAAAACACTGGTTAGTATTGCTTCTGGCGCTAACATGAATTTTGACCGTTTAAGGTTTATTGCGGAACGTGCCGAGATTGGTGAAAAACGTGAAGCCGTTTTAGCGGTCACTATCCCAGAAAAACCAAGCGCGTTTAAAGCGTTCTGTCGCTTATTGGGCGACCATAATATTACAGAATTTAACTACCGCTATTCTGATCCAAAAGAAGCGCATATTTACGTTGGCGTTACCGTGCACGACCCAGCAGAAACAGCAAAATTAGTACGTGATTTACAAGCCAAGCACTTACCTACATTAGACTTAACAGATAACGAAGTCGCTAAGCTACACCTACGTCATTTGGTTGGTGGGCATGCACCGCTAGCTAAACATGAAGTTGTCTACCGATTTGAGTTTCCAGAAAAACCTAGCGCACTGATGAACTTTTTAAACACTATGGAGCATGATTGGAATATTAGTCTATTTCACTATCGCAATCACGGTGCTGATTTCGGACGCATTTTGGTCGGCATGCAAGTACCACCACACGAAATTAATGATTTTACTGATTTCCTAAACAGCTTAGGTTATCCATACTGGGATGAAACGCAAAACCCTGCTTATAAACTATTTTTAGGATAATTGGATGCTTTTGCTTATATTTAACCATGCACTTGGTTATAATCAGCCACCAAGGAATAACCATAAATTTTTAAGTGTTTGTTTTCATGAAACTAAAATTAATTAACTATGCGAGCATAATTCTTGCATAACATTTAAAGATTTATATTAAAAATATCTGTTAAAACATTCAGATAATACTATGGAGATGAGGAATGAGATTTACAACACTATTTAATAAGACGCCTGCTAGCTTGTTATTACTGGCTTTAATCACAGGCATTGTTGGCTGCAGCCAAGAGCCAGTGATGACAGAAGACACGCCACCAACAAGCATGGCGGTCCCGACTAATGTGGCCTATATTACCAGCCAAAAAGCTGGTGTCAGTGTCATTGACCTTGCAACAATGGAAGTAATAAATGAAATTGATGTGAAAGCAGAAGCACCACGTGGTTTAGGCATTACTGATGACGGTACAAAACTGATTGTCGCTACTAGAGAAAATGAAAGTATCGCTGTTATCGACACCATAACAGGTGAAGTTTTGCAGACAATCAATGTAGGTAAAAACCCGGAATTTGTCCGCATAAGAGGTAATTATGCTTTCATTTCATCGGAGCCTAGTGCTAAAGGTGGCCCACCACCAAAACCCGGCACAGAAGAAGCAGAGGACGATGACGACGATGATGATAAAACACCAGCACGTATTGCTGTAGTAGATTTAGTAGCAGGCACAAAAATACGTGACATTATTGGTGGCCCAGAAACTGAAGGTATTGAGTTTTCAGCAGACGGCCAAAATATCGTTATCACCAATGAAGCAGATAACACCATTACCGTACACAATATCGAAACGGGCGAACTCGTAAAGTCTATCAATACAGAAGAATATGGCAATCGCCCACGCGGTATCAAAATTTCTCCTGATGGCAATACCTATATTGCCACACTCGAATATGGCAATAAATTTATGGTATTAGATAAAGACTTCAATCTAGTTCGCACGGTAGATACTGGAAAAGTGCCATATGGCGTTGCTTTTGATAGTGCTGGTGAACGTATTTTCGTGGCGGCTAATAAAGAACAAGCCTTGCAAGTATTTGATGCTAAAACTTACGAAAAAATTAAAGACATCCCAACAGGTAAACGTTGCTGGCACTTTACATTCACCCCTGATGAGAAAAATATTTTACTTGCTTGCGGTAAATCAGATGCTGTTTTCGTCATCGACACTGAAAAGTTAGAAGTGACTAAACAAATTGAAGTGAAAAACCTACCTTGGGGCTTGGTTACCTACCCAAAAACCATGGGCAGTTTAGACACCAAGTAAAACTGTTATATGCACTAATAAAAAAGCCCCAGTATTGGGGCTTTTTTATTTCACTATTTTAGTTTTTCTAAAATAAATGTCCAATCTCTTGGATCTACGGGCGTAATAGAAAGCCGATTACCTCGTTGTAAAATACGTAAATTTTCAAGCTCAGGTATTTCACGCATTTCTTTTAAGCCAAGCAATGCTGTCTTCCGTACTAATTTCACATCGACATTTACCCAGCGTGGCGTTTCTGGCGTAGATTTAGGATCATAATATTTATGGCCCTTAATAAACTGCAACCTATCTGGATAGGCCAACGTACTCACTTCACAAATACCCACGATACCTGGCGTTTTACAATTTGAGTGATAAAACAACACACCATCGCCTACCTGCATTTGGTCACGCATAAAGTTACGTGCCTGATAATTACGAATGCCATACCAATCTACTGATTGGTTTGGCATCTCTGCTAAATCATCTATCGACACATCTGAAGGCTCAGATTTCATTAACCAGAAACGCATAATTTATATAATCTCCATAACATCGGTTTACTTTTTAGGTATGATAAATGAAGTTAGAAACTTTAGGGTAAAAGCATGGCACTGAACGTTTTAGGCACAACATTACAAATATGTAGTATAGACCCCATGACTGGTTTTACGCGCACTGGCTGCTGCGAAACGGGACCAGAAGATACCGGTAGCCATACCGTGTGTGTGCAAGTAACAGATGAGTTTTTAGCCTATTCAATTTCTCGTGGTAACAACTTGAGCACACCCCGCCTAGAATATGGCTTTGAAGGACTGAAAGTTAATGACCGCTGGTGTTTATGCGCTGCACGCTGGCTAGAAGCAAGTGAAGATGGTTTTGCGCCCCCAGTCATACTAGAAGCCTGTCATGAAAAGTGTTTAGAGATTATCAGTATCGCAGATTTAAAATATCACGCGTTACGTTAAAAACTTACAAGAAAAGAGAGTGATTTTAATAAGGCTTAAAGGGGAAATAATTTTGATTTTATTGGCACAAGTGCAGGGCATCAAGCCTCAGGAAATATATTTGAAATCAATAGGCTCAATTTGAAAAAATTATCAAATCTTGTTCAAATAAAGCTGAAACAAGACGTTTGAACGAACGCAGTACCATTAGTACGAGAAGTGAAAAACAACGCCGTATCAGCGACATTTCAACAGGATCTATTCTCTCTGGTGTTACCTGAGCCGTTAATCCTGAACCAAAAAAATTCAGGTGGTAACAGCCTAAAGCGCATTAGGTACACTCGCCAAGGGTCACTTAAGAGTAAACCCAACTTAGAGCGCGCACACCGCTACTTGATGAGCCGGAACCTATAACAGAAACTAGTTCAAGGAATGTGGACTCAGGCAACGCCAGAAAAAACAAATGAATGAATGATACAGCTGAAATATTACAAATTTAATTTAAACGCCAATTACAAAAGCTTAGATTGTGCTGCAATTGCTTCATCAATTTGATTCTCCATTGCACTAATCCTACGCTTATAATCACCGATGTCAATGTCACCCGTTTTCGTATTGAGCACCTCGTGAGAAAGATTTAAAGCTGCCATAATCGCAATACGCTCAGTACCAACCACCTTCCCAGAATCGCGGATATCACGCATTTTTTTATCTAGGTAGTCAATAGCGTCCAATAAACCTTGCTGTTCCTCATCTGTACATGAAACGGTAAATTCACGTCCCATTATTGATACATCAATTGGCTTTGCTTCACTCATGCAGTTTCTTCACTTTGTGGAATTTTATCTAACAAGCCTTCTAACTTAATACTAGCCTGCTCCATATTACTTTTTAAGGTGTCAGAGCCCTTCTGCGCCTTTAATAAATCACCTTGCAACTGTACATTCGCTTCATGTAAAGAGCCACATAAAGAAACAAGCTGTGTAATTTTATCTTCTAAAATTTTTATATCTGCGTCCATTCACCCACTATAATTTAAAAAAATCATATTAGTCAATAGCTAACACCTACTATTCAATGTAATTTAATACATTTACTTAGAGTTGTTGCATAAAAATTTAATTGTTTTTTTATACATTAACCATATAATGCTCACAGTTGTTAGGTGCCTACGTTGATTTTTCAATTAATAAAGGTGAAACTGGGAAATAGGTGCATTAAATTTATTTAGTAAGTCCTATGCTGCCCCCGCAACGGTAAGTGAGTCTTAAATAGTTGATTTTGCAATCAGTCACTGAGCATACAGCTTGGGAAGGCGCAAATCATTTCTCACAAGCCCGGAGACCGGCCTCGCAACAACCTGCCTACTTTTAGGCGTGCTAGGAAATACCGCGGGGTGACGGTAACGGAAAGCTGCACTGCTGTTATTTTCAGCTCACTTTTTGTCTATTTTCACCCTTCTAAGTTCCCTAGTTTTTATAACTCACATGCGGGGTCGCATGTACTAAGGGATAAGATAATGAAAAAAACCATCATCGCTAGCCTAGTTGGCTTAGCTTTTACCACGCCTACGTTTTCAGTCGAAAATATTAATCTAGATGACATCGTAGTGACAGCAACACGCATACCCCAACCAAAAGAAAACGTGATTGCAGATGTTACAGTGATTAACGCAGATGAAATTCAACAGGCAGGCCAGACAACTTTAGTAGAACTATTACAGTTACAGCCAGGCATTGAGTTCAGTAGCAATGGTGGCGCTGGTAAAGTGTCCAATATATTTTTACGTGGATCAAATAGTAGCCATATCGTTGTATTAATAGACGGTATGCGTATTAATTCAGCCACAACTGGCACTGTATCTTTCGAGAACTTACCGCTAGCACAAATAGATAGAATCGAAATTTTAAGAGGCCCAGCCACTAGTCTATACGGTCAAGATGCTATCGGTGGCGTTATTCAACTATTTACAAAAAAAGGTGAAGGTAAAACCAAACTCTATGCTAACGTCGGTTATGGTACATACGATACATCATTAGGCGAAGCCGGTATTAGAGGGCGAATTAATGATACTCGCTACGCACTTAATGTTTCCGCCTCAAATACAAACAGCTTTTCCGCACTAGATAGCAATAACCCTAATATTGATGATAATGATGCCTACCGTAATTTAGCCATTAGCGGCTCTTTGTCGCAACTACTCACTGAAGATCATGAAATGGGCATACAGTTTTTTAATAGTGATGGTGTTACCCGCTTTGACAATCGCTTTAATTTCACCGACTTTTCTTCAAAGGCAAAACTAACACAGCAATCAATTGCCTTATTTAGTAAAAACCAATGGACATCATTCTGGCAATCTAACTTTCATGTAGGAGTTAGTAAGGACAAGTCAAGAACTTACGATGAGTTTGGTGCGCCTGCTGTTAACCGTTTTGATACAGAGCAAATGCAAATTAACTGGCAAAATGATTTTAACCTACCTATCGGCACACTTACCTTAATATACGACAGGCTAGAAGAAGACATTACCTCTAGTACACAATTTAAAGAAACTAACCGTATTAATGAAGGCTATGTTGCTAGTTATTTAGCTAACATTGGCGCGCACAGCTTCCATCTAAGCTATCGAGATGATCATAACAGCAGTTTTGGTAATAATCAGACTGGCGGTATTGGCTATGGCTTTAGCTTTAATGACAATTGGCGAACAACAGCCAGCTACGGTAGCGCTTTTAAAGCACCCAGTTTTAACGATTTATACTTCCCTGATTTCTTTGGGTTTGCCACTAGCAACCCTAACCTTAAACCAGAGAAATCTGACAATATTGAAGCCAGCCTACGCTATCAAAATAATATTGCTAACGCCTCACTTACAATATATGAAAACAAAATACGTAATTTAATTGCATTAGATGCAACTTTTGTCCCATTTAATGTCAACAAAGCAACGTTAAGAGGCCTAACCCTTGCTGGCAACGTGCAATTAGACCGCTGGCGGATGAGTGGCAGCGTGGATATCCAGTCACCTCGTGATGAGGAAACAGATAATTTGCTAGTCCGCCGTGCGAATCGCCACGCTAAATTAAATCTACATTACGATTTAAACAAATGGCGTTTGGGAGCTGAAGCAGTCGCAACATCAACAAGTTATAACGATACTGCTAATACAAAACGCATTGATGGATATACTGTTTTAAACCTGACTACTCAATATATGCTTAGCAATGACTGGACGGTTCAAGCACGCATTAACAACGTACTAGATAAAAACTATACGACAGCATTCAGTGGTGATATTGCGTACAACACGCCAGGTTCAAACTTATTTGTTAACCTTCGTTATCAACCTGAATAATTTTTATGCCCCAAAATGGTATGATGATAGATGTATACATATAGGCAGTGTCTTTAAATCACGGAAACGTTATGAACAAACAAAATACATTGAATATTAAAAGCCAATTACTAATTGCTGGAGCAATTGCATTTTTTATGCTGCTAACACGTGGTAGCCATATGCTGACAAGCGTATCGCTACCAGACGCCAGTATCGTACTGTTTTTACTTGGTGGGTTATGGCTTAAACGCTTAGCTTGGTTTGCGGTGTTTTTTGTTTTAGCCACCGTTATTGATTTTGGTGCAGCTGCGCTTGACCCTGCACAAGGTTTTTGTTTGACCGATGGCTATTGGGGTTTGATCCCAGCTTATGGTGCTATGTGGTTGGGTGGACTATGGTTAGGCAAACAAAAGAATGCATTCTCTATCATCCCGTATGTGACCGTAACAGTGCTCACTAGCCTTGTTGCTTTTGTGATTTCAACACAGACATATTACTTATTTTCTGGCCGTTTCCCTGCACAAGGGGTCATCGAGTCGATGAAACACGGCTGGAACTACTTACCAAGCTGGATGGGGTTTGCAGCAATGTATTTTGCCATTGTGTGGTTAAGTATAGCTGTACTGCGTAGCATTAAACCAAGCAATACAGTTAAAATTTAATGCTTACTTTAGCTTTCAAAGCCGCTTAAAAATTTAAGCGGCTTTTTTATTCTGATCATTTTATGAGCAATCCTCACATTAAAAACACACATGCTTATACTGAACAAGAGCAAGCGGCTGTCTATAAAGTGATTGCCGAACGTCGCGACATGCGGCATTTTTTATCTACACCTATCGCGACTGAAACATTAACCAAAATTTTAAATGCTGCCCACCATGCCCCCAGTGTAGGATTAATGCAGCCTTGGCGCTTTATTCGCATTAGCGATACTAAATTACGCAAAAAAATATACACTCAAGTCGATGAAGAGCGTATTAAAACCGCACAAGCTATTGACGAGCTTGAAACCACCGCGCGTATGGCAGAATTTATGCAACTTAAAGTTGAAGGGGTTTTAGATTGCGGTGAGCTACTGGTAGCAACATTATGTGACAAACGTGAAGGACATATTTTTGGCCGCCGCACATTGCCAGAAATGGATATAGCCTCTGTCAGTTGTGCTATCCAAAACCTATGGCTAGCAGCGCGTGCGGAAGGCTTAGGGTTAGGCTGGGTTAGTTTGTTTGACCCAATCAAATTAGCGTCATTATTAAATATACCGAATGATGCAAAACCGATTGCCGTTTTATGCTTAGGTCATGTGAATAGTTTTTATAAAAAACCTATGCTAGTAGAACAAGGCTGGAGGGAAGAAAAGCCACTTTCAGAAATGTTAATGGAAAACGGCTGGAAAACATCATGAACTTTCCTGTCACAGGAATAATAGACCCCTTTAGCCAACAATGGAGTAAAGCACAATCATGTCTATTCACTTAATTTTAGGCGGTGCACGCTCTGGCAAAAGTACCTATGCAGAAAGTTTAGCGTCACAAAGCAAACAAGCGGTGACCTATATCGCTACCGCACAAATTTATGATGATGAGTTTGCCAAACGTGTAAAACATCATCAAAAGCGTCGCCCTAAACATTGGCATATTGTAGAAGCACCTTTTCATTTAGCAAAAACCATAGGAACTTATGCAAACGCTAATACATGCTTAATTGTAGATTGCCTCACACTATGGCTTGCGCAATGCATCTGCCCAGATTGTGATTCACCAGAAGAACAAAGTAACAAAACATTACTATGGGAGCAGGAGCGCACCGCACTACTAGAAACATTACCAAATTTAGCTGGTACAGTATTACTAGTCAGCAATGAAGTCGGCATGGGCATTGTGCCATTGGGAGAAATCAATCGCCAGTTTCAAGACGAACAAGGCAGGCTCAATCAAGCAGTGGCTAACATAGCCGATAACGTTAGTTTTATTGCGGCTGGCTTACCTCTCCACTTAAAGGGTACGACAAAAACAATATGATTAAATTTGAATTAAAAAACGAATATATCGCCTTATGCGACTTATTAAAAGCTGAGGGTATTGCAGATAGTGGTGGCCAAGCTAAAATCATGGTGGCTAATGGGAACGTCAAGGTAGACGGTAAAACTGAATTGCGTAAAACCGCAAAAATCCGCAAAGGGCAAAAAGTAGAATGCCTAGGCCATATTATTAAAATTGGCTCTGCCGATCAAACAAATTAACGGTTCACAAATTCTATTCTAGGGACAGGCCCGCCAAAATCGAGCTGCGTCACACTGCCATAATCCACATCAATTCTAAAAAGCCCTTTAAGCGGCATATTAAGAACATGTGCGATAAGTGCACGTATCATGCCGCCATGTGTCACTACCAAAATATGCTCATTATTATATTGACTTAACATCGCATCCAAAAAAGCAACGCCACGCTGTTGTAACGCGCTAAATGTTTCACCATTAGGTGGCGCCATATGCGCATAGTTTTGTGCCCACTCATCAAATACTGACCGTGGGATGTCATCCCAAGCTTGCATTTCCCAATCCCCAAAATCCAGTTCTTTTAGTCGGTCGTCTTGCATCACATTTTCTAAACCTAGTGTTTCTGCTAACTTTACGCAGCGCTGCAAAGAACTACTAAACGCTGCCTTTGGTTGTAGATGATGAATCTTAGCTTTCGTCTCTGCAACTTCTTGTATAAAGCTTGCTGCAACATCAACATCCGTTTGGCCGTAACAAATACCAGCAGCTATTTGCAAACTAGTATGACGAATTAATGTGATTTTCAACTGTTAAAACTCCATAAAACCAATCCTAAATAAAAAACCAACTCTGTGATTTGCTGCGTTGCACCTAAAGTATCACCCGTATAACCACCCAACCAATATTTCATTTTCTGTCGCCACCATAGCCAAGCGAAGAAAGTGGGAATGATGGTCATCGGTATAAAATTCACTAATTGCACCGAACGTTGGCTAAACATGAATAGAGTAATAATGCCTAAAAATGGTAAGCAACCAAAAACATTGGCAAGACATAATGCACCTAAGCTAATCTTTGTCGCTAATGGCTTTGCTTTACCTTTAGGCTTGGCATAACTTAATGTTGCCATCACCCACACCGCACATAATCGGCTCAGTGCATGACCTGCAATTAAAGCGACAGGCACAAAGTAACCGTTAAGTGAATTTAACGCATAAAATTTAGTAAGCAACATTAAAAACAGAGCAACTGCACCATAAGTACCTAAACGAGAGTCTTGCATAATCGTGAGTATTTGCTCACGCTGATAGCCGCCACCCAAGCCATCGGCACTATCTGCCAGCCCATCTTCATGAAAGGCACCTGTCACATAGATAGTACTCGCCATGCTTAATAGCACTGCAATCTGTTTTGGTAGAAATTTAGCAGACACCACAAAAACACCTGCACCAATTAGGCCAATGATAATACCGATCAATGGGAAGTATTTTGCAGAATAATTGAGGTCGGATTCTTGAAAATATGCATAATGCGGCACTGGTATACGTGTAAAAAATTCAAGTGCCAATAAAAAATAATGCCATTCCAATTTTACAGCTGTTAGCATTTTTCGCTAACACCCGCACTCGCAAAGCTCGCCATTTCATTTAAAAAATTAACGGCAGACTGTACCAACGGGTACGCAAGCACAGCGCCTGTGCCCTCACCTAAACGCAAACCTAAATTTAACAATGGTTTCACATTTAAATGATCTAACATCAATTGATGGCCAGCTTCACCTGAGCAATGCGAAAAAATACAATACTGCAAAATATTGGGCTGCATTTTAGCCGCTACTAATAATGCAGATGTTGCGATAAAGCCATCAATTAACAATATTGCTTTCTGCTCTGCCGCGCTTAACATCGCCCCCACCATCATGGCAATTTCAAAACCACCAAAGGTCGCCAACACTTGCATTGGATCCATACCATCTAAAGCATGATGCTTAAGGGCTTTTCGTAATGTCTTTGTTTTTCTAATGATTCCTGCGTCATTCAACCCAGCACCACGTCCCACACACTGCAATATTGATAATTCACACAAGACACTCACCAAACAGCTTGCAGATGAAGTGTTACCAATACCCATCTCACCAAAAGCAACAATATTTGTTCCAGCATCCATTTCTTTGTTAACAAATGCCTGACCTAAAGTAAGTGCTTGCTCACACTGGATATCTGTCATTGCAGGGGCATGTAAAAAATTTTTTGTCCCAAATGCAATTTTGGCATGCACTAGATTAGAGGCATTCTTGAAATCAAAATTAACACCACTATCAACAATACGTAATGCCACATTGTGCTGTTTAGCAAATACATTAATAGCCGCACCACCTGACAAAAAAGTCATCACCATCTGCGCCGTTACTGCTTGCGGATATGAACTCACACCCGCCTCTACAATGCCATGATCACCAGCAAAAATAAGCGCTACTGGGTTTTTTAATGCTGGAGTTAATGTGCTTTGTATTTGTCCAACTTGTAAGGCAATATTCTCTAATGTGCCTAAAGCACCCAATGGTTTAGTTTTATTATTGATGGCATCTTGCAAAGCAAGTTTTATGTGTGTGCCATTTTCTTGATCGCAAAGCGCTTTTATTTGAATCATATAATCCAACTATAATGTAAAAATAGAAAATAAAAAACCCGCAAAATACTTAAATTCTGCGGGTCTAATTAAAGCACAATGACTTAAATAATTATAGCGCTGGAATACGCAGCATTTGACCTGGATATATTTTATCAGGATGACTTAACATTGGCTTATTAGCTTCAAAAATAACTGGATACTTCATTGCATCACCATAAACTGCTTTAGCAATTTTAGATAAAGTATCACCACTTACTACTGTATGAAATTGTGGCTCCGCTCCTGCAGCTGTTACAACCATATTATCTTCTACATCTTGCACGCCTTTAACATTACCGCAACATAACAAGATTTTTTCTTTCGTTTCTTGTGTATCAGCAATGCCAGACACACTGACTGTACCTGTTGCCCCATCAAACCCAATATCTAAATTTTCTGCCGACAATTCCATCTTAGCAACATAATTAGCAATAGCATCTGCCGCTGCTTGGTTCGCCGCTGCCACCTTAACTGGCGATGGATCAATTTTTGCTGCCTCTTCTGCCGCCTCAGCATCACCAATACCTAATAGCTTTTCACCCGCATTTTTAATAAATGAAAACAATCCCATTTTTTTCTCCTTATTTAATATATCGTTAAGTGTTCATTTTAATGGCACGAAATTTCACGCCCCACTTACCTCAGCACAATCTTAGTCTAATTCATTATTTTTTACTACTTTAACCATATTAAATTTCATTAAGTATGCTCATTGGAACAATATTTGATATAATTCGCGACTTGCAAATAGATACTCATTTATTTGCTGTTGGCCCGATAGCTCAGTTGGTAGAGCAGCGGATTGAAAATCCGCGTGTCACTGGTTCAATTCCAGTTCGGGCCACCAATTAATTCTATAGTAATCAGTGGCTTAAAGCGCCCACGTAACAACGTTTAAACTAAGGGGCTCTGTTAGAAGTCCCGCTTGAATGGTGGGATGGGCCATTATCAGTAGGCATGGAACCTACTCCTATCAATTTTAATGATCGAGAGCGTTATAAACAACGTACATTACATGGTTTATAAACACTATTTCGCATGGGCTTGATGGGACCGCTATGCGTGCCTATGTTGATTTGACTGAACAACAACGTTGGTCTTTAGACTTTTTATGTGGATCGTTTCGCAGCCCAAGAGCAAAATAAAACCCTAGCTTTTGAGCAAAGCAAACTGGTTAATTTGGCAACATTAACGACTACCACACCAGCACAAGCTGACGAACTATATGGTGGGCATCACTGTCACTTATTGATATTTCAGGTGCGTCAAGAGAGATAACAGAAGGAGTAGCCGCGATTGTGGCGACGATTGTTTTATTGTATGTAGGCTTCTGGATGCATGATAAGACCAGCGTGATTAAGTGGAAAAAGTTTATTGATGGCAACATGCAAAAAGCATTAACATCGGGGACCTTATGGACACTTGCTGGGCTATCATTTATAGCGGTTTATCGTGAAGCATTTGAAACTATTTTATTTTATCAAGCACTGTGGGTACAAACAGGAGAATCGGGGCAACATATGGTGTTGAGTGGCTTTCTTAGTGCTATTGCTGTGTTAGCTATAGTCGCATGGTTAATTATGCGTTATAGCGTACGGCTACCTTTACGCCAATTCTTTTCAGTTACTGGTGGTTTGATGTTTATCCTAGCCATTATTTTTGCAGGTAAGGGTATTGCAGCCTTGCAAGAAGCAGGGGTGTTAGCTTCTAACCCAGTCAATTTTTTCCGAGTTGATTTACTGGGTATTTATCCAAATTTACAAGGGTTGCTCGTACAATTAGCATTAATGCTCATTGCAGTATTTCTATGGACAAAGAAAACATAAGGTTTTAAACATGTCAGATTGTGGTTGTGAAATTGAAATAAAAAATAAAGAACAGAAAAGCATATTGATTAGTTTATTACTGATAAATGGCTTTATGTTTTTGTTTGAAATCAGTTTGGGTTGGTATGCTCAATCGACAGGCTTGATTGCAGATTCATTTGATATGTTAGCTGATGCAATTGTTTATGCCATCGGTTTATATGCCATTGGTAAAAGCTTACGTCATAAAGCCAATGCTGCTTTATTGAGCGGCTGGTTTCAGGGTGTTTTAGGTGTCATGATTCTGATTGATGTGTTTCGTCGAATCATGATGGGAAGTGAGCCACAGGCTGCGTTTATCGTCGTTGTGAGTATTATCGCCTTAATTGCTAATATTATTTGTTTACGATTAATCGAAAAACATAAAGATGGCGAAGTGCACATGCGAGCCAGTTGGATCTTTTCAAAAAATGATGTCATAGCTAATGTGGGGGTATTAGTTAGCGGATCATTAGTCTGGCTGCTAAATTCTCGATGGCCTGATTTAGTCATTGGGTGTTTGATTGCACTAGTAATATTGAATGGTGCACGGCATATCATTGCTGATGCTAAAAATGAACTAAACACGGTTAAAATTAATTCATAATGCCCATGAGTAATCATGATCATAGCCACCATCATCAAGCAAACTCAAATAATATTGGTTTAGTATTTTTCCTGAATTTTTTCTTTACTATTATCGAGTTTATTGGTGGTATGCTTACAGGAAGTACGGCCATCATGGCAGATGCAGTGCATGATCTTGGTGATACGCTATCAATTGGCCTTGCTTGGGTTTTAAGCCGTTTAAGCAAACAACACGCTAATGATGAATTCACTTATGGTTTTCATCGTTTTTCGTTATTAGGTGCTTTAATTAATGGCATCGTGTTAGTAATAGGCTCCGCCTGGGTACTTTCAGAGGCTATTCCTAAATTATTGTCTCCCGAAATGCCTCACGCACAAGGTATGTTTTGGCTTGCGATATTAGGGGTAACCGTCAATGGTTATGCTGCATGGAAAATAAGTGGTGGAAAAACACTGAATGAGCGTGTATTAAACTGGCATCTGTTAGAAGATGTTTTAGGTTGGGTTAGTGTACTTATTGTAAGTGTTATTCTATTGTTTTGGGATTGGCCAATACTTGATCCACTTCTTTCTATCGCATTTACATTATTCATTTTAATGAATGTTATTAAGAATACGTACCAAACAATTAAACTATTTCTACAGTCTGTTCCTGATGACAAGCTATTGGATAATATCCGTGATAAATTGAAAGAACTTCAATATGTTAGAAATGTTCACCATATCCA
>CAYXOR010000012.1:0-54576 GCA_964466895.1 uncultured Methylophilaceae bacterium
GGTTTTTTCTCAGTTAAGGACCATTCATCTAATGCATTTAACACCGCCATTAAAGTGGGCAAATCTCGGCGTAAATAACGCAGGCAGTAATCGACGACCTCATTGGGTAGCTTCATGCCACGCTCTTTGGCATGGGTTTTAAGTGCTTGGGCTTTTTCTTCATCTGTGAGTGGGTGTAATTGGTAGACTAAGCCCCAGGCTAAGCGCGTAGCTAAATCATCTCGCAAATCCATTTGTGTGGGGGCATGTAGGCCAGAAGTGATGAGTCTACCACCTGATTCTTTTAGTTGGTTATAGGTGTTAAATAGTTTAATTTGCGCATCGTTATTGAGTAAATGTACATCATCCGCGACATGTGCACCTTGCGCTTTGGCGGCATTGAGTAGGTGTGTTTTACCGCTACCAATAGTGCCCCATATATAGATAAATGATACTGATGCAGTGTTATTCAGTAAGCTTTTTATGCTGGTAATGGCTTCCGCATTACGACCTGCAATGATGTTTGTTAGTGTTTGTGGAGCACTAGGCTGTATGTCGAGTAAAAGCTGTTTCATTATTGTTTCAAGTTATGCGTTGCTGCGCTATTCTAGATAAGAATCGCTGCTTAAGTAACTTTGTTTTGAGTGGCGTAAGCCGACGGCGATAGCTGCAGAAACGGGTAGTGCCAGTAGCACACCTGTAAAGCCAAATAATTGACCGGCAGCCAGCAGCGCAAGAATAACAACGACAGGGTGTAGGCCGATGCGCTCACCAACCAACCACGGCGTTAGAAACATGCTTTCTACAAATTGTCCGACACCAAATACTATCAGCACTGGGATGATTTGTGAGAAGGAGGGGAATTGAAGTGCTGCCAATAACAACGCTAGGATAAAGGCTAGTGCAAAACCTAAATAGGGAATGAAGCTGAGTAGCCCCGCAATTAACCCTATTGAAAGTGCCGTTTCTAAACCAACGAGCCATAAACCAATGCTATAAAACACACACAATGCCGCCATGACGGATAATTGCCCACGTAGGAACTCTGCAACAACCTGGTCAATTTCTTTGGCAATGGTGGTTGTTTTTTTAATCCATGTTCTAGGGATGAGCTCACTAATTTTTGCAATAAAATCGTCCCAGTCACGCAGTAGATAAAACAATACAACAGGCAGTAAAAGCAAGTTTGCGATGAGCCCAATGAGTGCTAAACCGCGGCTGCCGGCGCTCTTTAGTATTCCACCTAAAAAGCCACCAGTGGCTTTCCAGTTTTGTACGATAACATCCTGAATATGGGCGATATCAATGGCTAGGGTAATGCCTAGATTTTCTTTTAGCCAAGGCTCTACATTGAGACGAATATACTCAATTAAGGTGGGTAGCCGTTCAGCAATCAATACAGATTGCTTTTGTAGCAATGGCACTAATATTAAAAACATTAATACGATGCCGGCCAATAAGCCAAATAGAACAATAAGTGTAGCTGGCGATCTGCCTAGTTTGAATTTCCCAAAGCCTGAAATGCTGAGTTTATCGACAAGAGGGTCGCAAATATAAGCCAATATGGCTGCAAGTAAAAATGGAGCGAGAATCGGGCTAAGTGAGTAAATAATGAGTACGATGAATACTGAAAATATAAGCCACCGGTTGTCGCCGATAAAGCTTGAAATTTGCGCTTTGTTTTTTGGTTGATTAGCCATAGTGAGTTAAAATTATACTTAAATTAAGCATACTCCATGCAATAAATTCAATTGGGACGCATTTTGAGCAAAAATACAGAAAATACATCACTTTCTTACCGCGATGCGGGTGTTGATATCGAGGCGGGTGATGCACTGGTAGAAAAAATAAAACCTTTTGCTAAACGTACCATGCGCCCAGAGGTGATGAGTAGCATTGGTGGTTTTGGCTCATTGTTTGCCATGCCTAAGAAGTTTAAAGAGCCTGTTTTGGTGTCGGGTACTGATGGCGTCGGTACTAAGCTTAAACTCGCTTTTGAGCTTAATAAACATGACACAGTAGGCATCGATTTAGTGGCCATGAGCGTCAATGATATATTGGTGCAGGGCGCAGAGCCTTTATTCTTTTTAGATTACTTTGCATGCGGCAAATTAGATGTGAACACGGCTGCTGATGTGGTTAAAGGGATTGCACAGGGTTGTGAATTATCGGGTTGTGCTTTAGTCGGTGGTGAAACAGCAGAAATGCCTGGCATGTATCCCGCTGGTGAATATGATTTGGCAGGTTTTGCAGTCGGCTGTGTTGATAAGGCTAATATTATTGATGGCACAACGATAGCCACAGGTGATGTTGTGTTGGGCTTAGCTTCTAGCGGTGCACATTCTAATGGTTATTCACTCATCCGTAAGCTTATTGAAAAATCAGGCATTGATTTCGAATCAGACTTTCATGGCCGAAAATTTAAAGATGTGGTGATGGCGCCTACTAAATTATATGTGAAGTCCATTCTTAAATTGATTGATACGCTACCAGTAAAAGGCATGGCACATATTACTGGGGGCGGTATTACTGAAAATGTGCCACGTATTTTACCGACAGGTTTAACGGCAGAAATAAACGTTAAAAGTTGGGACTTACCGTCATTATTTAAATGGCTACAAGCGGAAGGTAATATTGCAGATTCAGAAATGTACAAAACCTTTAACTGCGGTATTGGTATGGCTATTATCGTTGCGAAAGAAAATGCCGAGCAAGCGAAGAAGCTGCTAGCAGCATCCGGTGAAACTGTATTCGAAATTGGCCATATTCGCACACAAAATGCGAACGAAGCACCGACTGTATTAGCTTGATTTTAAATATATTGACAACGTGTTTAGTGCCTCATACGTTAATAGCATAAGTCCATGATGAAAGGAATGCATGCTTAAGTTTACAAAAATGATTGTTGCGTTATTGCTGTTCGTAGTCAATATTGCTTATGCACAACCTAAAAGTATATCGTTAGAGTACGACATTACACGTAACGGTAAACACTTTGCTACTGTGAAAGAGGTGTTTACACAAGATGGCAAACAATATTATGTGAAATCAGTGACGAAGGGTACTGGTATTTATGCCTTGTTAGGTGAGCGTGTGTTGACGAGTAAAGGCGAAGTGACAGCCAGTGGGTTAAAGCCTATACAGTTTGAATTGTTACGAGGCGATAGCGCAAGAAAATCGTTACGGGCTGATTTTGATTGGGCGAAAAACACGCTCAACATGCTGGTTAAAGGTAAAACAAGAACAGCAACATTAGTGCCTGGTACGCAGGACTTAGCCAGTTACGTATATCAATTTATGTATACCCCACCAACGGGTGAAATGGTAAAGTTGTCATTAACAACAGGTAAGAAATTAAAGCAATATAATTATAAAGTCGCAGCTGATAATGTTGTCGTAAATGCAGGCGGTGTGCAATATAAAACAATACATTTAGTAAACGCTAGCGCGGATAGTAAAAAGAAAAAGGAGCTATGGTTAGCCAAAACTAAATATTGTATTCCCGTACGTTATTTAGTGATTGATAAACATGGGGATAAGTTAGAACAAACCCTTACAAAGATAAATGTAGAGTAAACTCTAGCTAATTAGGTATTAATGCCGCAGGGTTAGGCTGAGATTGCCTAACCCTGTTGCGTTCTTAACGCGTAAAAATACGTACAATAATTTAATGAAGTCAGTAAAAAAATGAATGCAAATCTAATCCGTCAAGCAGCAATGTTGCTTAATAACCTACTTGAATTTAATAGTCCTGCAGATGCAAAATTAAGCGAATTCTTTCGTAACAATCGTGATCTTGGTAACAAAGAACGTGCATTTGTAGCTGAAAGTGTTTATGGCGTTTTACGTCGCTTACGTTTTCTTACTATGGTAACTTCGACGGAAGAAGAGGGTGTAGAAGATGCGCGCAAACTGATACTCGCTTGGTTAATTCGTTTGCAAGGTATAAGTTTGCGTGAGCTAGGCGATGTATTAACTGAGCAACAGCAAGAATGGGCGATTGCGATAAAATCAAAATCTACCGAAGATTTTCCGATAGAAGTGCGGGCCGATGTGCGTGATTGGTTATGGGTTAAGTTGGTGGCAGAATATGGCGAGAAAGATGCACTGGCGATTTGTCGAAGTATGTTTGAGCAAGCCAGCTTGGATTTACGTGTCAATACGGTTAAAGCTAATCGGGATGAAGTTTTGGAAAAGTTGCAAGCGGAGAATTCAGTACGGGATAATGTCATTACAACGACACCATACTCACCGATAGGCATTCGTATGGGTGCTAGGCTTAATATCAGCCGCAACCCGTTGTTTGAAACAGGCCAGATAGAAATACAAGATGAGGGCAGCCAATTGTTGAGCTATCTTGTGGCACCAAAACGCGGCCAAATGGTGGCAGACCTTTGCGCAGGGGCAGGCGGAAAAACATTAGCCTTAGGCGCAATCATGAGAAATACTGGTAGGCTTTACGCTTATGACATTTCAGAAAAGCGTTTATTTAATTTGAGTAAACGTTTAAAACGTTCTGGATTATCTAACTTGCATGCGCAAGTGATAAGTGGTGAGAGTGATCAAAAGCTAAAGCGTTTGAATGGTAAATTTGACCGAGTGTTAGTGGATGCACCTTGTAGCGGCTTGGGTACATTACGCCGCAACCCAGATTTAAAATGGCGCCAAACCGAGCAAGATATTATTGCGTTTAATAGTAAGCAAACCAGCCTATTGGCACGGGCAGCAAAGCTTACCATAGCAGGGGGGCGTTTAATTTATGCGACTTGTAGTTTGTTGCGTGATGAGAATGAGGCGATTGCAGAAGCGTTTTTAAGTGCGCATGCTGACTTTAAATTATTGCCTGCCAATGAGATACTAGAGCAACAGAATATTGCGTTAGATACGGGGAAATATTTGAAATTATTGCCGCATTTACATCAAACAGATGGATTTTTTGCCGCTGTATTTGAAAAAGCGTCGCTTTGATTAATTTGTATACTTCACTAATTTTGTTAAAGACTCACACTTTATGGCATTAGACCTTTCAGAAACCTTGGTTATTGGGATATCGGCAACAGCTTTATTTGATCTTGGAGCGTCAGATAAATTGTTCCGTTCAAGCTTTGCAGACAATCCCGAGGCAGCCGTTATTGAGCATAGGCGATATATGCTTGAGACAGAAAATGAAGTATTGGCTGAGGGCACAGCAATGCCACTGGTGAAGGCATTGCTGGAGCTTAATAAATACCAAAATAACGATCATTTAAAAAATGAGGCTAAAGAAGATTCACCATTAGTTGAAGTGGTAGTAATGTCGCGTAATAGCCCAGAGACAGGCATGCGCGTTTTTAACAGTATTCGCAATTTGGGATTAAAGATTAGTCGGCATGTCTTTACAGGTGGGGAATCTGTTGTTGACTATATTGAGGCCTTCGATGTTGATTTGTTTTTAACAACCAATGTAAGTGATGCGCAAAAAGTTATAGATTCTGGTAAGTGCGCTGTTGCCGTGTTGAAAGAACCGCCAAAAGAACCTACTAACCTGCCATCTGACCAAGTGAGAATTGCTTTTGATGGCGATGCAGTGCTTTTTGATGAAAGTAGCGAATTAATCTTTAAATCAAAGGGGCTAGATGAGTTTCAACAAAATGAGGATGCGCGTCAGCATATCCCGATGGTAGAAGGGCCGTATGCATCTTTCTTACAAAAACTAGCAAAATTACAAAGTCGGTTGCCATTTGGTGTAGAAATGTCACCTGTTAGGCTCGCTATTGTCACGGCTAGAAATGCACCAGCAGAGATGCGGGTCATTAATACATTGCGGGATTGGGGCGTATATGTGAATGAAATATTTTTTTTAGGCGGGTTAGATAAAGCTAAAATACTCAAAGCCTTTAGACCGCATATCTTTTTTGATGATCAAGATTTACATATAGAAACAGCATCAAAGATGGTGCCTTCGGGTAAGGTGCCGTATAAAACAGATTCGTTACTGAATAAAGCACAAAAAAACAAACCTAAAAATTAGAACTTTATTAAAAAAGGATAAAGTTTTTTAAATGAGCATAAAGGGAACGACATCAAATGAAATTTCCATCACTTAATAATCAGATACTGATAGGTGCAATTTTTGGTCTAGTTATGGGCTGGCTAACAGGTCAAGTACCAGAACCAAGCGTAATGAAAGCCAATAGCCTGTATACAGCCAACATTATTGGTACCTTGTTTATTGATTTGCTCAAAATGATTTTAATTCCGCTGGTGTTTTGTTCGATAGCTGTTGGTATTGCCAACTTGCGTCAACACAGTCAAATGCAGCGTGTATGGGTCAGCACATTAATATTTTTTGCTAGCACCATGGCCATAGCAATGGTAATGGCATTGATTGCAGGTAACTACTTTAAGCCTGGTACTGGCTTAAGCTTAGCAATGTTTGAAAATGCGACACAGAACTTTCAAGCACAGCAAATGCCGATGGGTGAATTTTTTGCTCACTTTTTACATGGTCTATTTGTTAATCCATTTTCTGCGTTAGCCGGTGGCAATGTGTTGGCTGTTGTGATATTTGCGCTATTTTTAGGTATTGCTTTAGTCATGGGAGGAGAGCGTTACAAAAACATATTGGTTTTATTGCAAGAGTTCTTTGAAATTGTAATGCGTATTGTTGGTTGGGTGATGCGTTTAGCACCCTATGGTATTGCGGCACTATTATTTAAATTAGCCGCCACACAAGATATGGCAATGCTGCAAAGTATGGTGAAATTTGTATCAGTCGTCTCTGGGACAATCCTTGTGCATGGTTTAGTGGTGTTGCCACTCATCTTGTACCTATCTACAGGTAAAACACCATTATGGTTTTTCCGTGGCGCACGTGAGGCATTGGTGACTGCATTTGCTACTAGTTCTAGTGCGGCAACATTGCCCATTACATTAAGATGCGTTACACAGAACTTAAAAGTCAAACCTGAAGTTGGTGGTTTTGTGACTCCATTAGGTGCGACCATTAATATGGATGGAACGGCGCTATATGAGGCAGCAGCAGCATTATTTATTGCCAATTTAATTGGCGTTGACTTGAGTTTAACGCAACAGCTGATTGTTTTCTTTACCTCTATGTTTGCTTCGATTGGTGCACCTGGTATTCCTAGTGCGGGGATGGTGACGATGGTACTTGTGTTAGAAAGTGTTGGTTTGCCCGCAGAGGCTATCGCCATCTTATTGCCAATTGACCGATTGTTAGACACCTTACGCACCACTGTGAATGTGGAAGGGGATATGGTGGGTAGTTTGGTCGTGAATAAGTTAACAGAGACCTCAGCATAACGGCTGCGCTCACCAATGCTTTGTTAAAAACAGACTTAAAAATGCTCATTTACACCAGTAAACTCCGCTTTTGCGCCTGTTTTGCCTCGTCTTAGCTTCGCTCGCTACGTTATGCTGAGGTCTCTAACGAACTAAAATAGTTGTCGATGTTTCTTATTCGTTAATTTTCTGCCAATTAAAATAAGGGCCAGGATCCGTTTTTCTACCCGGGGCAATATCAGAGTGGCCGACAATATGTTGAATTGGATAAATCTTTTTTAATGCAACTAACAGTGTGTTGAGTGTTTGATATTGCGCTTCTTCAAAAGCTTCAAAGTCAGAGCCTTCTAGTTCTACCCCAATAGAAAAATCATTGCAGCAGGCACGTTCTTTCCAATTAGATGTGCCCGCATGCCAAGCGCGCTGCGAGCACGCAACAAATTGGATAAGGTCACCATCACGTCTAATTAAAAAATGTGAGGATACTTTGGCATTATAAATTTCAGCGTAATAGGGATGTTCATCGGGGTTAAGCTTGTTGGTAAATAATTCAATAATGCCATCACCGTCATACACACTAGGTGGCAAGCTAATATTGTGAATGACAATCATGTCAATTTCACACTTCTCGGGACGCTCATCGAAATTAGGCGAAGCAATTTGTTTGGCCGCAATGGCGAATCCATTTGCATCAATGCTTAGTTGATTGTTAGTATTTTTTTTCATGATGCATATTTCATGCGATTTTTAATTGCTAAAAGTGGTATACGTGTTTGGCATTTATTTGTTAATGGCGCGATGTATGTAATCTATTTAATCATTGTGCTGGCTTAACCTTGTTAATTTTTTTCATCTAACGAGTCATTGTCAGCTATATTTGCGTCATCTTCTTTTGCAAGGCCTAGCTTAGATAATCGATATCGTAATGTTCTAAAGCTAACGCCCAATAGTTTGGCAGCTGCCGTTTTGTTATTGTTCGTTTTGTCTAAGGCTTTAAGTATGGCGCGCTTTTCAATGTCCTCTAAATGGTCAGATAAGCTAACGTCGAGCTCTTTGCTAGGTTCAAAATCTGCAAGTTCAGTTTCAGCTGATTGAGACTCATCATCCATCAATAAGTCATCTGCATAAATTGTCTCGCTGTCACATAAAGCTAATGCACGTTCCAACATGTTTTCTAGCTCTCGTACGTTGCCAGATAAAGGTAGTTTTGTAATAAGCTTTCTAGCGCTATCATCTATCACAGGCACACTAATGGATAGTGTATTACATAACTTTTCGAGTAACTTATCAGTGAGTTCAGGAATATCTTCACGATGTTCCCGTAAAGCGGGCATTTTTAATTGAATGACATTTAAGCGGTAGTATAAATCTTGCCTAAATAAGCCTTCAGCCATCATATCGGTAAGGTTTTTATGCGTGGCACTGATAATGCGCACATCGACGGGTTCTTCTACTGTTCCGCCAACAGATCGTATCTTTTTTTCTTGAATGGCGCGTAGTAATTTCACTTGCATGGCGAGCGGCAAATCTGCGATTTCATCTAAAAATAACGTGCCACCGCTGGCTGATTGGAAAAGACCTAATGTATCTTGCGCGGCACCCGTAAAGGCACCTTTTTTGTAGCCAAAGAATTCACTTTCCATCAATGCTTCAGGAATTGCACCGCAGTTTACTGCAACAAATGTCTTGTCGCGGCGAGAACTATTCGAATGAATTAATCTAGCGGCAAGTTCTTTACCGCTACCTGACTCACCGCTGATATAAACTGGCGCTTGGCTACGGGCAAGCTTATTAATCATTATTCTCACTTGTTCGATGGAAGGAGATTGACCAATAAGGTCTGCTGTGTTTTGTGCGTTTGTCGTATCTGAAGAAGAAAGCTTTAATGCGCCTTCTACCAATGGGCGTAACTGCTTGAGTGATATTGGTTTGGTTAAGTAATCAAAAGCACCCGCTTTCAGTGCTGAAACTGCATTCTCTGCACTGCCGTATGCAGTAATGACGGCAACAGGTAAGCCATTGTAATTTTCTGTAATATGTTTAACTAAATCCAGACCTAACCCATCAGGCAGGCGCATATCAGTCAAACAAAAGTCGTACTCTCTATTCGCTAATAAGTTTTTGGCTTCTTCAAGATTAGCAGCACTATCGGCATCAATATCCATACGATCTAGTGTCAGGACTACTAGCTCACGAATGTCAGTTTCATCATCTACTACTAAACAGCTGTGTTGCTGGGTCATAAGTTAAATACCAAGTCTGAAGTTAAATTTTGGAGTTAACTTCTTAAGTTAAGTTTTTTAATTAGTAAAAAAAATCTAGTACCTGAATTAGAGGTTTTAAAATGTAATTTAGCACCATTTGCATCTGCTAGCTCTCGACCAATATATAGGCCTAAACCTGTGCCAGTTTTTTCTGTCGTAAAAAAAGGTTCAAATAAACGACTACTAACTTCGTCAGGAATGCCATCACCATCATCTGTGACTTCAATCGTAATCGTACGCGCTTTGTCTGTTACTGATACTGTTAATTTTAGGCTATTTTCTAATTGTTTGCAGTGACGCCAACCATTTTTACATAGGTTCCATAAAATTTGATTAATATGTCTTCGGTCAAATGATATGTTATTTTCAGTATTTGCTAGTGATAGCGTAAATTTGCTTTGTGGGATTTTTTCGACCGAGCAGAATTGATTATAAAAATCGGTCACAAAACTTTCTAATTGGATTGTTTCTTGATTGGTGCGGTCTCTGCGATTGAGTTCAAGTACATCTTTAATAATTTGATCGACACGTTGTACATTGTCGCTAATAATTTGTAACATTCGACTATTTGTTGTCGAGATATCTTCATCTTCTTGAAGAAGCTGGTTAGCATGACTAATTGCGCTTAGTGGGTTGCGAATTTCATGGGCAATATTAGCCGTTAGGCGACCTAATGCTGCAAGCTTTACTTGGTGAGATTGCGTTTGAATTTGCGACCAATCCTCAATAAAAATAACCATACCATCATTTATATTATCGGAAATAGGCAAGAAATTAATGCCTAAGTCACGCGATGAAATAGTTATTTTTGAAAAATTAGATATCGTATTTTCTTTTGATTGTTCTATTTGTTTAATCCATTGTTGCATGAGCATGGCAAGTTGAGGTGAAAGACCATTTAAGGATTGATTCTCCCAATTATCACTTTCAACATTTAATAATGCTTCTGCCTGTAAATTGTGATGTTTTACTATTTGGTTGCTATCGATTACGAGCACACCATCCTTCATCTTATGGGTAATAAGTGCATTGACTTGAGCAAGGTTTAGCAAATCTAAGCCACGCTGTGATGCCAGCATTTCACTTTGTTCGGTACGTTGTGCGAGAGAATGTGCAAGCCAAGCAATGACAAAACAGGCAAGGCTGAGTATGGCGGCTGCAGTATAGCTTCCTGTGCTAATTCCAGTCAGTATGTTATATGATTGTTCTAATAGGATGCCAATCGTAGCGATAGCAGCATAAAATAAGGCTAGGCGCCCACCGCTTATTAAGCTGGCACCAGCAATTGTGATGACCAGTAATAAGCCAATGCCGTTTTGACTAGAACTTTCAGCATGCATTAATAGTATAATGAAAAAGACATCAAAAATAACTTGGATTGGTAGTGTTGTTTCAAAGCTTGGTTTTTCAAGCCAGGTAAAAAAAGCAGAAAACAGACTAAATGCCAAGTAGCTAATAGCAATAGTTGTAAAAAAATCATTATTAAAAATTTGTATGCCATGGTTATTTTTAATAATGCCGTGGCTGATTAATAGTAGTAGCGCAATTAAAACCCTATATACGTTATAAAGTTTGAGGCTATGCCAGCGCGTTTGGGTGAGCTTGAATTTTTTAGAAGTTGATTCAGCTGTCATGTGTGTTTTCAGAGGGCTGGCATTTTGGATTTTTACAGTAGATTAAACCATCAATAGTGAGGCTTTCACTTTCCGGTATATGCAGTCCGCATTGATTGCAAGGCACTATTTTTTTAGCATCTGCTTTGTTTTCTTTTTGTTGGGTTTGAGACGTAAACTGAGACCAGAAACGCTTCAATACAAGAAAAAGTATCCAAAATAAAATAATTAGTAATAAAATGCGCGTCATCGTTGTTCATTTTAAGTTAAATCTAGAAAAGATTGTAACTAAAAGCTTTACCAAAGTGCAAAGTATACCGCTAGGTGCAAGAAAAATAAGCGGGTGTACTTTTAATATCGGCGATATATAATAATCTTCATGGCAAGTTCTCAAGAGTTATCAGACTTTCTCTGCAGTGTGGAGCGGCGCGCTTTCAAGCAAACAGTGTATGCTGTACGTGATGAGCATGCCTCGCTTGATATTGTGCAAGATTCTATGCTTAAGCTAGCAGAAAAATACGCGGAAAAACCGGCAAATGAGTATCCAATGTTATTTCAACGTATCTTACAGAATACGATGCGTGATTTTTGGCGCAGGCAGAAGGTGCGTAATATATGGACCTCTTTACTTTCATCATTTGGGGCTGGTAGAGATGGCGAAGAGGATCGGGATCCACTAGATACTATTGATGTAGAAGATGGGTCTGAGAACCCGATGGAGCAGTTAGAGCGAAGCCAAACGATGGGGCTCATTGAAGAAGCATTAGAAAGACTGCCAACACGTCAACGAGAAGCCTTTATCTTGCGTTATTGGGAGGGTATGAATGTTGCAGAAACAGCTGAGGCGATGGGTTGTTCGCAAGGTAGTGTCAAAACACATTGTTCGCGTGGTTTGCGATCAATGGCGGGACATCTAGAAAAACAAGGCCTTGGCAGTAGAGCAGTTGTAAATTTAGGGATAGAGTCATGAGTATAGATAATTTAGATCAACAAGAGATGGCTTCATTAGAAGCGCAAGCTAAAGAGATGGCGAGCTTATTGGATGCGCATGCAGAGCGTTTGAGCATGCGTACATTAAAGCAGCTGGAAAACGGCAGAATGCGCGCAGTCAAAGCACACACACAATATTCTGGTGCTAGTGTGAATACGGATGGGACAATAAGCCATTTAAGCGCTTGGGTAGATCATCATCGTTTGGCATTTATAGGCTTGGTTGCGTTGACTGTTGTGTTGAGTTATCTTGCAACACAGACATTTAGTAGTAATGAAACAAGTGATGCTTTTCTATTGAGCGCGGACTTGCCGCCAGAGGCTTTTGTTGATAGAGGTTTTGAGCCCTCACTTAACAGGCGAGAAAATATATAATTATTAAAAAAATATTTTAGGTGCTATTTTTAGTATGAATATTTGGGGATATTGGGCTTTAATGAAAAAATTATTATTGGTGTTAGCAGTGTTCTTTTCGATGCAGATACAAGCACAAACGTTTGTTGATGATGCAGATAAAACATTGTTGGCTAGAGGTGATATTGGCGAAATAAGCACTTCTTTAAACCCCGATTCAAGCGTGCAAGTGCCTTGGGCACAGTTATCTGATCAACAACGTCAGGTACTTTCGCCGCTCGGTTCAGAGTGGGATACTTTAAGACCTTGGCAACGTGAAAAAATGTTAGATATTGCTGATGATTATCCGAAAATGGATGCTAAAAAGCAAGGGCGTGTGCAAAAGCGACTTAATAGTTGGAGTCGAATGACGCCGTATGAAAGAGAAAATGCACGTAAACGTTTTCAACAGTTTCATAGTTTAAGTCCTGAGAAAAAAAATGCGTTAAGAAAGAAATGGGCCAAGCATAAAAATTTGCCAGAGAAAAAACGAGAAAAGTTACGTAAAGAATCAGCAGAAATTTATTATGACCCTGAGTTAGATTAGCATTGTTAATTAATTTTTAAAAAAGGACAAGCCCGCTACCATCAATAGTGGGCTATTTTTATGGTGCAAAATGCTGGGTTATTTAAGCGGTTTTTAGCTTGTATATACGAGTTGTTATTACTGATTGCTATTTGGTTATTATGTACATGGTTTTTTGTGATGCTTTTTGGACATGTTGATACTAGCCTAAAGCGAATTTCTTTACAGATACTGCTGTGGTTGATATCAGGTGCTTATTTCATCACTTGCTGGGTAAAAATTGGTCAGACACCAGCTTCTCAAGCATGGAAAGTAAAGCTAATCAATCAGCATTATCAATTACTCAGTATCAACTTGGCAACACAACGGTATATATGGGCTAGCTTTTCATTACTTGCTTTTGGGGTAGGGTTTTTATGGGCGCTTATTGATAAAGAACACCTATTTATGCACGATAGAATACTAGGGACACGTTTAATTAAACTAGATTAATTTTTCTTTGACTAGCGTTTTTCTACGATTAAAATAAGTGATAGCCCTGCCATTAAGAATAAAACTGTTGGTGCAATTGCACTGATCAGCGCAGGCCAGTCATTCAAAACGCCTAAATGGATGAAAACGCGATTCATGATTTGATAAATCACGCCTAGGAAAATACCAACAAATATTTTGGTGCTGGTGCCACTCGCACGCTGTTGTAAAAAGCCGAAGGGTAATGCCAAAATCACCATCACAATACAAGCCAATGGATAAATCATTTTGGACCATAGTGCAACTTCGTAGCGTGTTGTTTTTTGCTTGTTAGTATCTAAGTGATTAATAAATGAGTATAAATTCCAAGCAGACATCTTTTCTGGTGCAACGAGTAATACATTCAACAGTTCAGGACGTACTAATGAGTCCCAATTTGCTTTGTTAAAAAATCGAGTTTGAACGGTATTCTGATCAACATTTTCAGCATAGTGAAGTTTTGTTTGCGTTACGTCACTTAAACGCCAACGTTTATTAGAAAAGCTCCCTTTTTTTGCTTGGCTAATGCTACGTAATCTAAAGTTCTCATCAAACTCATAAATGTTGACATTAAGCAAAGTGTTATTTGGCAAAACATTTTCTACATTGACGAAGCTTTTGCCATCTTTTATCCAAAGGCCAGATTTAAAGTCTTGCGCGATGACTGAATCAGTTGCTTGAATGCGCATACGGTGTGCCATTTTCTCACTAACTGGTGTGATAATTTCACCCACTAAAAAAGTGAGCATAGTAAATACAAAGCCTACTTTAACTAAAGTGAATCCAATATCAAAAATAGACATGCCGCTTACGCGCATTACGATTAATTCTGAATTTCGCGCTAAGGTGCCTAAGCTCACCATCATGCCGATCAGTACAGCCACAGGTACAACTTCATATACATGGCCAGGAATACTGAGTATTACAAATATTAGTATATTTCTTATGCCATAGTTACCACGGCCCAAGCTATCTAATTCTTGAATTAAATCAAAAAAAGAAAACATAGAAAGCAGGCCCAACATAACCATTAAAATTGTGATGCTTGTTTCTTGCCAGAAGTATCGGTTAAGAATGCGCATTATTTAAGTTGGCTCTTTATTTTTTTTAAACTACGAGGCCATAAATGAGTAATAAAGTTGGGTAGTAATGGTTTTAGATTTGAGCGGTGATGAAATAAATATAGTGCGAGTAGGACAAATAATAGATGCACAGGCCAAAGGCCAATCAGTGTGCTAATTTTACCTTGGGTCACCCATGCTTCAAAGATACTTAATATGTTGTTATAAATAATAAAAATAAAGATGGCAAACATTAAATTAAGAGAACGTCCAGCGCGTGGATCTACAAAACTTAAGGGGATAGCCAATAGTACGAGCACGATTGCTGAGATGGGGATCGCTAAGCGCCACTGTAATTCGGCTTTTTCTCTTGGGTTCTTACTATCTAATAATGCTTGGGTAGGTAGTGTGTCAACTTTAGATGGCGGGCGGGCGACTTCTTTGGTTTCCATGCGAATAGCATAGCTTTCAAATTCTGTCGTAGAAATTTCAGCGGTATTGGGCTTTCCCTGATAGCGGCGGCCTTTTTCTAATAAGACAAAATTATCACCATTTTCTGCTTTAAATCGGCTGCCTTGGCTGGCCACAATGATCCCTGTTTTTTGGTGTTGTATCGATTGCATAAAAACGTTTTTAACAACATTGCCTAGTTCATCAAAACCTTCTACAAAGTAAACGCGTTCGCCATCATTTGATTCTTTAAAAACACCTGGGCTAATGGTAGCCACTTCATCTCGACTTTTAAGTTGTATTTTGTAATCCTCAATTTTTTGAGTTGCCCAAGGCATCATATAAAAGCTTAGTAGGGCAATGGCTAATATGACAGGCATCGCAAAATTCAAAATGGGGCGTATCCATTGAGTAATGCCAAGTCCTGCTGTAAACCAAATAACCATTTCTGAATCACGGTGCCAGCGCGTGAGCGTTAGCAATACAGTTAAAAAGATGGTTAGTGATAAAATCATTGGTAGAAATTTAATTAAGCTAAACCCCAACATGGTTGTGATGGCGTCATTTGGAATCCAGCCTTTTGCAGCACTACCGACAAGAAAGCCAGCGCGTTGCGCAACCACAATGCCAATGAGTATTAAGAACATTGCACCAGCAGTGTGAATGAGTTCTTGCGATAATGATTTTTTAAATATTTTCAATTTGAATATTGTGCTTTGTTTTCAAGTCAAAACACAGCATAATTTATAGGTTAGTTAAATAAGTAATTTAGATATAAGGAATTAAGATATGGAATTTAGCATAAAAAGCGGTAATCCTGAAAAACAACAGTCAGAATGTTTAATTGTAGGTGTGTTTGAAGGTGAAAAATTGTCAGATGCGGCGGAAAGTTTAAATAGTGCATCGAATGAAGCGATTAGCGCAGTGCTAAAGAGTGGCGACTTAGAAGGAAAACTAGCTTCAACTTTATTGTTGCAACAAATAGAGAACATTAGTGCTAAGCGTATTTTGTTAGTAGGCCTTGGTAAGGAGGCAAAGTTTTCTGAATTACAATATCGCAAGGCGGTACGTGCGGCAGTAAAAGCGTTTCCTGCTCACATAAAGAATGTGGGATTTTATTTGCCTGAAGTGTCGATTGAACAATCTACAACACAAGGCATGGTGTCAAATTTGGTTGAAGTGGTGTTAGATGCCATTCATCAGGTGTATGCAATTAAATTGAAAAAGACTGCCGCTATTCCGCTTAAGAAAATGACTGTCTATGTAGAATCATCAAATATAGCAATGGCTAAATCTGGCCTGAAACAGGGTTTAGCCATTGCTAGTGGCGTGGCTTTAGCAAAAGATTTAGGCGATGCGCCGCCAAATATTTGTACGCCAACTTATTTAGGTAAACAAGCAAAACAACTTGCTAAAGATTATGGCTTCAAGGTGGATGTACTCAATCGTACAGATGTCGAAAAGTTAGGTATGGGTTCTTTCTTAGGCGTTGCGCAAGGTAGCGATGAGCCGTTACGTTTTATTGTGTTGCAACACAACAAGGGTAAGAAAGGTCAAAAACCTGTCGTGTTAGTCGGCAAGGGCATTACATTTGATACTGGTGGCATTTCTCTTAAGCCAGGGGCTGCCATGGATGAAATGAAATACGATATGTGTGGTGCTGCAAGCGTATTAGGTGCTTTTAAAACAATAGGAGAACTTAATTTACCGATCAATGCAGTAGCAATTGTGCCAACCTGCGACAATATGCCAAGTGGCAAAGCGATTAAGCCAGGGGATATATTGACCAGTATGTCTGGTCAGACCATAGAAGTTTTAAATACAGATGCTGAAGGTCGTTTAATTTTGTGTGATGCACTGACTTATGCAGAACGTTTTAATCCAAGCGCTGTTATTGATGTGGCAACCTTGACAGGCGCCTGTGTCATTGCGTTAGGGCATCATATTAGTGCTGTGTTTAGTAACCAAGATGCACTAGCAAAAGAGCTGGTAGCAGCAGGTGAAGATGCACATGACCGTGCTTGGCATATGCCGATGCATGAAGATTATCAACATCAGCTTGATAGTAATTTTGCTGACATGGCCAATATTGGAGGACGTCCAGCAGGGAGCATTACGGCGGCTTGTTTCTTGTCCCGTTTTGCCAAAAAATATGATTGGGCGCACGTGGATATTGCCGGTACCGCTTGGAAATCAGGTAAAGATAAAGGCAGTACTGGCCGGCCTGTGCCCTTGTTAACAAAGTTTTTAATTAAACGCGCAGAAATTAATTAACCACTAAATGACGCGTGTAACTTTTTATTCAAATGTTGTTAACAAGCAGCAGATTTTATTCAATTTGATGCAAGAAGCGCTTCAAAAGCGACATTTGATTACGGTTTTATCTGAAAATGAAGTGACTGCTAGTAAGATTTGTTCAGCTTTATGGGAAGCCGATAAAAGAAGCTTTATTCCAAATGTTATTGCATCGCATCAGCATGCAGCAGAAACGCCGGTAGTCATTGATTGGCGGCAAAAAGAGTTGTCTCAAGATGATATTTTGATTAACCTTATACAACAGCAGCCAACAGCATTTAGTCGTTTTAGACAACTAATAGAAATAGTTGGTAATAATGAGGACGATAAAGTTGCTGCAAGAGTACGTTATCAATTTTACCGAGATAGAGGTTATGAAATTAAACATATTGATGCATTAAGCGTGACAAGCCGAGCAGTTGTTTAAATTAAATTAAGTAGAGAATATTTTGGCAGAAAACAAAATCCCAGTACTGACTGAAGTTTATCAGCCAACAAAAAATAAGGTTAAAATACCTACGCAAAATACTAGCGATGCCGATATAACGCCTGAGTTAATCGCCAAAGTAATTGGGCAGCTATACCCAAAAATAGAAGAAGATGTTAGGCAGTCGGTATCAGAAAGTTTGCGTGAAGAAATTAAAAATGATGTGTTGGAATCTATGCGAGCCGAAATGGAAAATTCGCAACATTCAATTGTAGGTGCCACTAAAGACTTTATCGATAAAACAAAAGCTGATTTTAAAACTGAGCTACCAGCGATGTATCAGCAAAGTGTTAATTTAGCAGAAATTGATTTATCCGAAAAATTATTATTGGCCGGAAATGAGGCAATAACAAAGTTTGATGCATCTTTGTCTGACCTTTCTAAGGACGTGGTTTCGAAAACAGTCGATGATATAAATGTCAAGGTTGGTGAGGTACAAGGTGAACTCAGCGTACATGTTTTACAAGAGCTAAAAGAAGAAATGATGGCTTATAAGACTGGTGCGATTGCTGAACATCAAGCCCAGCTTAGTGAGTCATTGCAAGCGCAATTAACGACTGCGAGCGAGGATGGTGAAAAAGCGTTGGAGTCTAGCTTGCAAGCAACGCAGGCTAAGCTGTTAGCGGAGCAACAAGAGCAGTTAGCACAGTTACTTGATGCTGAGGTGGGGTCGTATCAGCAGCGTACTAAGGATGCGGTCGAAGAGCACACACAAATCCTTGATTCTCAATTAGCAATTCATAAAGAGCATGTAGAAAATACACTTGAAGAATATGTACAATCACTGCAAGATAAGGCACTTTCTGAACTTAAAACTGAAGTTAACAATTCACTTACGGCTACTTTAGATGAGCTGATTAATAATACTGAAATGACGATGCAAGAAACGATGCTTGGTATCCAGAAAAATGCGCAAATCGCAGCAGTAGCGCAAATTAATAAAGATTTGGACGAGGCCATGCCAAGAATTTTTGAAACGATGATGGATGGGATAAAAGTTAAATTTAATGACGAAATGTTAGAACAAACGCAGCAGATTAAAGATAGCTTTTTAGCCGAACTCAATGGTGACTTGCCTCAAGTACAGCAGATACTCAGTGAAAATGTAGAAAAAGTATTGGAAAGTACCATTCCGATTGTAGAGGAGGCCTTGCGCCAAAAGCTAACGGCAGATATACAAGCGTTGCTGCTTAAGGTTAAATTTGTACTTCCTTAAATATCAAGCGTCATCTACTAACTTCTTATAAGCCTCTGCACTTAAAAAGTGGCTGGTTTCATTTGTATTAGTAGGTTTAAATTTAAATATCCAGGCATCGTAAGGCTTGTCATTAATATCCTCAGGTGCGCCTAATAATACCTCATTAATTTCTGTAACAACGCCATCCATTGGTGCATGTAAGTCTGAGCCCGTCTTTACTGATTCTACGATGCCGCATGGTTTACCATTCGTTAATGTGTTATTAACTTTGGGCGGTTCTATATAAACGATATCACCTAGTAAATCTTGTGCATAATCTGTAATACCTGCAAGCCAGTTCCCATCATCTGCCTGTTTTACCCATAAGTGTTCAGCAGTGTAATGTAATGCAGGTGGTATTTTCATCATCAGTATTAAAATTGTATAAAAATTAGTATTATTATTCTCTCATAAACAATAGCTAGCTGTGTTGAAAACAACACATTGTTAATAATTATTTTATAAGTGAGCGCTAAGTTATTGACTAATAAATATTATCTATATAATATTATTTCAAATACAAGTGGAAATATTGTCTGTTTATGGAAAGTTTTGTAAAAAAATACGTACTATTTTTTGCAGCTATAGTGTTTGGGCTCATGCCAGTACAACTGTTGGCTGGTCAGCAAATAGCAGAAAATGATGAGTTTGCTAACAATGTTGTCGCACAGCAATCTGATTTTTCAAATCAAAAAACTTACTTAGCTAAAAAGTCGAGTCGTGTAAAAAAACGTAGAAGTTCGCGTGCAGCAAGAATTAAGTTACGTCGTCAACGAGCAGCTAAGCAAAAATCAATAGAATTGGGTGAAAACTATGATGGTAGTGGTGATCTGCAATTGGCATCTAACGTAGCACTGATTATTAACCAAGATTCGGGAGATGTCGTTTATTCAAAAAACATTACTAGACGCAGCCCAATTGCCTCAATCACAAAATTAATGACAGCAATGATTGTGCTAGATGCACAACAACCATTAGATGAAGAAATTATTATTTCAGAACAAGATGTAGATACGATTAAAGGTACACGCTCAAGATTGCAAGTAGGTGCTAACCTTAGCCGTGGTGACATGTTGCAGTTGGCATTAATGGCATCTGAAAATCGCGCTGCATATGCCCTAGCGAGTAATTTTCCAGGAGGTCAAGTTGCATTTATACAGGCAATGAATGAGAAAGCGAGTTTATTGGGGTTGAATAGCACTAAATTTTCAGGGCCGACAGGTTTGGATAGCGGTAATATTTCTACAGCAGCAGATTTGGCAATATTAGTGCAAACGGCCTATCAGTATCCTGAAATCCGATGGGCAACGACGAGTCCTTCTTATGAAGTCTATGTAGAGGGGCAACAAGCCAGCATTAATTTTAAAAATACAAACTCATTAGTGCGCGAAGATGAGTGGGAAATAGGCTTATCAAAAACAGGGTTTATATCTGAGGCAGGTCGCTGTTTGGTGATGCAAACGATTATATCGGGGCAACCGATGATTTTGGTTTTTTTAGACTCAAGTGGACGATATAACAGAATAGGAGACGCAAACCGTGTCAGAAAATGGATGGAATACAATAGTGCGATAGAAACTGCCAATGGCAAGATTGAAACTATTGAGGTAGTGGAGGAGCCTGCAAAGGTAGCTAGCGGAACCGTTTCTTAATCAATTTGAATGGTTAAAATATTATTTAGCTGCTTTCTTTGCAGTTGCCTTTTTGCGCGAGGTCTTTTTTGCAGAGACTTTCTTGGCTGCAGCTTTCTTACTAGGCGTTTTCTTTCTTGCTGCCGTTTTTTTAGCGGGAGCGCCTTTCGCTGCTTTTTCTTCTAATAATATAATAGCTTCATCAAATGTTAATTCCTCTGGTGTAATGCTTTTGGGTAGTGTGGCACGAATCTTAGCATGTTGTACGTATGGTCCGTAACGGCCATCATAGACTTCAACGCGGCCTTCACCAGAGGGGTGCTCGCCTAAGTCTGCTATTGGTGCGGGGCCTTTGTTGGCTTGTGCAATTAAGACAGCCGCCGCTTCTAAATCAATGGTAAATACGCTATCGGTTTTAGGGATAGATTTGAACTTACCGTCGTGGTTTACATAGGGGCCAAAACGCCCGATATTGGCAATCACTTTTTTACCGGTTTCTGGGTGCTGTCCTAAATCACGAGGGAGTGAAAGTAACATATGAGCCGTTTCACTATTTATATCGTTAGGTGATATATCTTTTGGAATGCTGACACGCTTTGGTTTTTTCTTGTCACCTTCAACGGGCATTCCTAGCTGTACATAAGGACCATAAGGGCCGTTCATTAGATACATTTCTTTTTCGGTTTCTTGGTGTGTGCCGATTAATACTGGGTCTGCACCTGCGTTGGCAGTGCCATCTACACTACGTTTATAGTCGCATTTGGGCTCGTTATTGTAGCCAGTGCAACCAATAAATGTACCGTAGCGACTCAATTGTTTTTGTAATTGCTCACCACATTTAGGGCACTTCTCATCAATCAGTTCATTGCCTGGGCGGTCAACATCGGCTTTGCTAATGACTTGTTGGTTAAAGTCTTGCCAAAACTCTTCCATGAGCGGTATCCAGTCGCGCTCGCCGCTTGCTACATTATCTAATGCATCTTCTAATTTAGCGGTAAAGTCATAATCAACATAGCGTGTAAAGTGCTCAGTCAAAAATTTATTGACGACGCGGCCTACATCAGTAGGGGTGAACCGTTTTTTTTCTAACAGTACATATTCTCGATCTTGTAATGTACTGATAATGTTAGCGTAAGTAGAAGGACGGCCAATACCATATTCCTCTAGTGTTTTAACTAAGCTGGCTTCACTGTAGCGTGGTGGTGGTTCAGTAAAGTGTTGTTCACCGTAAATCTTTTCTACGCTGAGTATCTCGCCTGTTTCTAAGTGCGGCAATTTAGCCTCTTTGTCATCATCCGTGCCATCAGTACCTTCTTTATACACAGCAATAAAGCCAGGGAAAACCAGTGTCTGGCCACTTGCGCGGAATAAATTGGCATCCGAGCCTACGCTTAAATCAACACTAACAGCATCGAATTTTGCTGGCGACATTTGGCATGCTACGGTACGTTTCCAAATGATTTCATAGAGTTTGAATTGCTCGTCATTTAAATATTGACGAAGTTTAGTTGGAACCAGAGAAACATCTGTCGGGCGAATAGCTTCGTGCGCTTCTTGTGCATTTTTAGCTTTGGTTTTGTACGTGATAGGGGATTTTGGTAAGTAATCCGCATCAAAATTAGTTTTAACATAATTACGTATTTGTCTGATTGCATCAGCGGCTAAGCTAAATGAGTCAGTTCGCATATAAGTAATCAAGCCAACAGTACCCTTCCCAACATCAATACCTTCGTAAAGCTGTTGTGCAACACGCATGGCACGGTTGGTTGTAAAGCCTAGTTTACGCACGGCTTCCTGTTGCAGCGTTGATGTGGTAAATGGCGCCGCGGGACTACGTTTACGTTGTTTCTTTTCGACACGTGAAATCGTTGTTTTACCAGCGCTAGCTAATAAGAGTTGGCCCACGATTTCTGCTTGCTGGTCATGGTTGACTACCGTAAATTGTTCAATTTTTTTGCCGTTTAATAAAATCAGTTTCGCATTGAAGCGATGGTTTGTTTTTAAGGCATCTAAGTGAATACTCCAGTATTCTTGACTATTAAATGCTTCAATCGCCAATTCGCGTTCTACAATTAAACGTAAAGCAGGGCTTTGTACACGGCCTGCTGAAAGACCACGTCTAATTTTCTTCCATAAAAGCGGTGATAGGTTAAAGCCGACTAAATAGTCCAATGCACGACGCGCTTGCTGTGCATAGACTAAATTCATGGCAATATCACGTGGATTATCAATGGCATGTTGAACTGCTGTTTGTGTGATTTCGTTAAATTCAACACGTTTAAGTAGTTTATTTTTTAACAGTTTTTTGCTATTTAGGATTTCTGCAATATGCCAAGAGATAGCTTCGCCTTCGCGGTCCGGATCGGTTGCGAGATAGATAGCGTCAGCGGTTTTGACTGCTTTAGCAATAGCATCCACATGTTTTGAGTTGCGTGCAATGATATCGTACTTCATTGCAAATGCATTTTCAGGATCAACTGCGCCATTTTTGGGAATCAAATCTCGCACATGCCCATAAGTGGCTAATACTTCAAAATCACTCCCAAGATATTTTTTGAGTGTTTTGGCTTTAGATGGTGATTCAACAATCAGTAGTTTAGACATGTTTTAGTAGAAAATTTAAGATGCGTTAATGATTAATTTGGCTAGATAATAGCAAGCAATTGTGCAATTGCACAACATAGCATCTGTAAAAGATTGATAATAAATGTTAATTTCGCATAAATGCGATGTGTTTTCCATCATCATCACTGATGCTGAGAGCTTGGCTTTCATTGCTGATGTCGTCAAATAATGGGTCGTCATCCGAAATTTTGGCTTGCGATAAGCTTTTAAAATCATATAAATTGAAATCAGCTAAATGAGATGGCTCGACATTGCAAATAGCGCGAAAAATATTATTAATGCGTCCAGGTTGTTCATGTTCCCAATGTTGTAGCATGTCTTTTATTTTTTGTCTTTGTAAGTTCTCTTGGCTGCCACATAAGTTGCAAGGAATAATTGGAAAATTCATTTGACGAGCGTAACTCGCAATATCTTTTTCACTGCAATAGGCTAATGGTCTAATGACGATATTTTCTTTATCATTGGTGGCCAGTTTGGGTGGCATTGCTTTCATTTTCGCCCCAAAAAACATGTTTAAAAATAGCGTTTCAACAATATCATCTCGGTGGTGACCTAGCGCGATTTTATTTGCCCCTAATTTTTTTGCAGTAGTATAAATAATGCCACGGCGTAGGCGTGAGCAAAGTGAGCAAGTGGTTTTACCTTCGGGTATTTTTTCTTTTACAACAGAATACGTATCTGCATTAACGATACGATAATCAATACCTAGTTTTTCAAAATAGTTAGGTAGCACATCTGCTGGAAAGCCTGGCTGTTTTTGATCTAGGTTCATGGCGATTAACTTGAAATTAATCGGTGCGCGTTCTTGTAAAGCTAGCAGAACCATCAACATGGCGTGGCTGTCTTTGCCGCCGCTCATGCAAACTAACACAGTGTCACCTTCTTCTATCATCTTGTAATTGCTGATGGCTTTGCCTGTAGATGAGATGAGGCTGTTACGTAAGCGAATAAAGTTGGCAGAGGCGTTACTGGGTAAATGTTTGATGGATGACGTTTGTTTCATAGATTGATTGATCGGCCACCATCAACGGCGAGTACATGGCCAGTAATAAAAGGTGCATCAGCAATCAGAAATTTAACGGCTTTAGCTACGTCTGTAGCATTACCGATGCGTTTGAGTAAAGTTTGGGAAATAACATGTTTACGGTAGGTTTCATTAAACTGCGGATTATTCTCTGGCCACATGACAGGACCAGGTGCTACGGCATTTACGCGCACCTCAGGGCTAAGTTCTTGTGCCAATGATTTAGTCAGTGTCACTAAGCCAGCTTTTGCTACGCTATAAACAATATAGTCTTTTTTGGGTCGTTCGATATGCGTATCGGTAATGTTAATAATGCAGCCGCGATTTTTGATGAGCTGGTCTGCAGCAGCTTGCGCAAGAAACATCGGTGCTTTTAGGTTGCTACCAACTAAATTGTGCCAATTTTCTTCATTAATTTCACCTATTTTAGTGGGGGCATAAGATGAGGCGTTATTGATTAAACCATCAAGCTTGCCAAAGTGCTCGATAGCAGAGTCGACTAATGCGCCTAGTGTATCAATCTCTAATAAGTTGGCTTGAATGATGGCAACACTATTCGCACGCTGTGAATTAAGTTTGGCCTGTAGCGTTTCTGCTTCTTGTTTAGAGGTGTTGTAATGAACGAGTAGCTGCGCACCATGTGCATGTAGCTCACGGCAAATTGCAGCACCGACTCGTTTGGCGCCACCCGTGATTAAAATTACTTTATTTTGCAAATCGGAAGTCAATTACATACTCGCTTATGTTTGAAAATATTATAATGGCTTATGTCTGCTTTACCTATTCCTTCAGCGCAGTCCCTAGCGCTTAGCCAGCAACTGTGCAATGCCATAAGACAAAAAATTATGCAGCGTCATGGTTGGATCAGTTTTGCCGATTTTATGCAGATGGCGCTGTATACCCCGAGCTTGGGCTATTATAGCGGTGGGGCACAAAAGTTCGCGACACAACTGGCCAGCGAGGTGGTTACGGGTGGTGATTTTATTACGGCGCCTGAAATGACTTCTCTTTTTTCAAAAACAATGGCAAGACAGTCGGCTCAAGTACTAGAAGCCACACAAGGAAATTTACTAGAGTTAGGTGCGGGTACAGGTCAGATGGCGATTGATTTGTTATTGGCACTTTCACAATTAAACCAATTGCCAACACAGTATTTCATCTTGGAAGTTAGTGCTTACTTGCGTGAGAAGCAGCAAAAAACCTTACAGAAGAAGCTTCCATCCGCATTATTTTCACGCGTGGTGTGGTTGGATGCTTTGCCTGAAAGTTTTACAGGACTAATACTAGGTAATGAAGTGTTGGATGCCATGCCTGTTAGTTTGGTTGTCAAAAATGATGACGTATTGTACGAGCGCGGCATTGCGTTTGAAGATGATTTTGTGTGGCAGGATAAACCGCTGCAAGATGAGGGCATACATCGATTTGTACAGGCGCTTAACTTACCCAATGATTATTTAACAGAAGTCTGCCCTGCAGCAACAGGTTTTATCAATAGCCTGGCTGATATACTGGAGCACGGTGCCATCATCATGTTGGATTATGGTTTTTCTGTACAAGAGTACTATCATCCACAGCGCGACCGCGGCACCTTGATGTGCCATTTTCAACACTATGCCCATAGCAATCCTTTACTTAATATTGGTTTGCAAGATATCACTGCACATGTCAATTTTACGGCGATTGCCGAAGCCGGTCTTGATTGTGGTTTAACTTTAGATGGTTATTGTAATCAAGCGCATTTTTTAATCAATTGTGGCATGTTGGATCTGTTGGCAGAAACGTCGACAGAAGATATTGTTGCCTATGCGCCACTAGCTGCTGCAGTACAAAAATTGCTGTCACCTGCTGAAATGGGCGAACTGTTTAAAGTGATTGCTTTGAGTAAAAATATGGATACAGCTTTAATTGGTTTTTCTAACGGAGATAAGGCACATACACTCTAGTATAATCTCGCCCATGACAGAGACAGAAAAACAAGCCAACCATTTACATCGTCGTATTCGCAGTTTTGTCTTACGCCAAGGCCGGCTAACACGAGGCCAAGAACGGGCATTAGAAAATGATTGGCCAACATTCGGTATTGATTACAGTAAAAACAAGCTTGATTTAGAGCAGGCATTTGGTCGTGATGATTCAGATAAAATTTTAGAAATCGGTTTTGGTATGGGTGAAACCACGGCAAAAATAGCCACAACATTACCGGATAAAGATTTTCTTGCTGTGGAAGTGCACACACCTGGCGTAGGTGCGTTACTTATTCGCATGCAGGAGCAAGCACTTGAAAATATCCGCATTGTTCAACATGATGCAGTAGAAGTGCTACAGCATATGTTGCCAGAGGCTAGTTTGGATGGAGTGCATATTTTTTTCCCTGACCCTTGGCACAAAAAACGACATAATAAACGACGTTTAATACAATCAGCATTTGTTAAATTGCTATGCGGGAAATTGAAACCTGGTGCCTATTTGCATGTGGCAACCGATTGGGAGGACTATGCCCAGTGGATTTTGGAAGTGCTTAAGGCGGAGCCTCAACTTAATAACACGGTTGAGGGCTATGCAGAAAAGCCAGCGTATCGTCCACTCACTAAATTTGAAGATCGCGGTATTAAATTAGGTCACGGCGTCTGGGATTTGGTCTTTACCCGTATCTAGTGGCTTGTTATCTAGCCAGTGACCAATTGTTTTTTCAACTTCTTGTACGCCTTGCTTTTTTGAGCTAGAAAACAATTGAATGGTACAGTTTTGCCATGTTGCATTCACTTCTTTACGTACTTTAGATAGTGTCTGAATAGCTGTGTTACGTGATAACTTGTCTGACTTGGTCAGTAAAATATGGACAGGTTTGCCGCTAAAACAAAACCAATCTAACATTTGTTTATCAAGCGGTGTTAATGGATGGCGGCTATCCATCACTAAGACTAGGCCGGCCAAACTGCTACGTTCAGTTAAGTAGCTCGATAAAACTGTTTTCCAGTGATTGCGTATCGCCTCAGGCACTTTTGCGTAGCCGTAGCCTGGTAAGTCTACTAAAAACTGGTCGTTACCTTTATCAGGATTTAAACTAAAAAAATTAATAAGTTGTGTACGGCCCGGCTGTTTACTCACATAGGCTAGTCGGTTGTGATTAGCTAAGGTATTAAGTGCGCTTGATTTTCCCGCATTAGAGCGGCCAGCAAAGGCTATTTCTACACCATTGGCGGGTGGTAAATCACTCAGCTGATGAGCTGAGATAAAAAAGGTGGCGTTTTGAAATAATGACATTAGGTGATTGTATTTAAGTCGGTTAAGGCGCAAATGCTATCACGAACAAGTGAATTTTGATAAAATATCAATCTAAATTAAATCGTTTCAGTGCAATGGAGTGCGTATGTCTGTTAGATTCCCCCTCTTATTACTATCCTGTTTTTTCACGTTTTCAGCCTTTGCGGCAGATGATGTCACACCATTAGGTGGTGCCGCTGAGAAGACTGCGCTAACTATTTGTGCGGCGTGTCATGGCGGCGATGGTAACAGCAGTATTACACTGAACCCTAAATTAGCAGGCCAGCAGGCAGCTTATTTGTTAAAGCAGTTGAAGAACTTTAAAGACGATACACGCGCTAATGTGGTCATGCGTGGCATGGTTGCAAATTTAACGACTGAAGAGATGAAAAATCTTGCGGATTATTATGCTGCGCAAGTGCCACAATTAGCGAAGGCAAAAACCAATGGTGTAGGTTCATTAGGTGAAAAAATCTATAGAGGTGGCATTGCGACGACACAAGTACCTGCTTGCGCAGCATGTCACGGCGCAAATGGAGAAGGTATTCCTAAGCGTTTTCCACGCTTATCTGGACAACATGCAGATTACAGCTATCAGCAACTTAAATCGTTTCGCACAGGCGAACGTGCTAATGCAGCGATGATGCAAGCTATTGCGGTAAAAATGACTGAGTTAGAAATGCAGGCGGTGGCTGATTACATCCAAGGCCTAAGATAATCTGCTAATTAGTCTTTAATGCCAATCTAAAACAAACAGCTTCTGTTTCGTTACTGGCTAAGCTAAGCGCGTAACCTGCCTGCTTGGCGTCATGCGCTGCGTGGTATAACCCTACACCCATACCATTTTGTGAAGAGATATGCTTTTTAAATAAATCTTGGACAACGTTAGCGTTTATTGCTTTTCCTGTATCAGTCACATCAATGCTAAAGCCATTGTCTGATGACTGATAAAGTGCAACTGTTATTTGTGTGTTTGGTTCGTGTTTGGCTTTTTCTGTGGCATTGCTGATTAAATTATCGATGACGCTATCAAGTACTTCTGCATTAATATCCAGTGGCGGTAAGACGTTTGCTATAAATTCAATATGTGCTTGATGGTGGCGTAGTTGTAGCGCTTTCCACCAAGCTGAAATTTTTTCAACTCTTTTTTTCTCTTCTCCAGGTGCCAGCAGTTTGTTTAATGTTGCGCCGATACGCTGATTAAGCATTGGTAATTGACGTCGAATTAATTTTAGTAAGGCGTCGTCATCTTTCTTTTCTTTTTCCTCGGCTGCTGATACCAATGTGCCCACAGATTGCAAAATATTTTTGATGTCATGCGTTAGGCGCGAGCCACTTTCATAAAACGCTTGCATATAAGCATTTTGGCGCATGGTTTCTTCTCGACGCTTAGCGTCGTAAAACTCACCCATCACTTGTGTTAATAGTTTAATGTGAACATATAGGGCTGGTGAAACTTCCCAGCGTGAATACAATGTCATTTGCAAGTCGTTAGAGTTAAAGTTATTGGTATGCTGAGAATGCGTGCCGATTTCCCCTTCAGCGTTATCAGCAGACCATGTGACGCCTGAAACCCAAGGTAGATTAAGCATTTCTTGCATAGCGCCTTCAACAAAGCCATTTGCATTTGACTCAATAGCCCCTAAATTGGAGATGTTTCTAACCCATTCTTCAAATGGCATACCGACGCTAGATAGATATCGAGACATGAGTAGCTCAATGCCTGAGAATCGAGTTTTTGGTTTCCATAAAAAACTAAACATAAGCAAAGATGATGCAATGCCGAAGATGGTTATAAATAACACTTGGAGGTAGTCTACTTGATGTTGACTGCCGATTGCATAACTGGCCAGCACCATAATGATGGAAATTAGCGTAATAATGAGTGTATAGAAAAAATCAACCATAGGGGCTTGCGTGGTTTTAGTGATTTGATTATTTAGAAACAATATGGCGATAGGTAATAGTGGGATGAGGTAGGTGATAGCAAAATTAGCAGCTTCTAAATCGGCAGATACATTGAGTAGTTTTGGTACTACCCAAAGTAGCTGCATGGCCAATAAGTAGCTTGCGGCCAGTATGTTAATAATCCGATTTGACTTAGGTTCGTCTGAAAACATCCGGCCGCCAAGTAAGCCTAACAGCACTGATAACCATAGTGCCGCTATCCACCAATTAACAAAATAAAAGGCCAGCCAGGCAAAGCTGATGAAAATAAAGACACTCGTTCTTGATAATTTTTCTGACCCTTGCCAAAAAGGCTGCCAAATTAAAAATAGGCCATATGAACATAAGAAAAATGCACGGTTAAAGGTGCTGATGTCATTATCTAGAACCAAAAACACATGCAAGCTTAATAACATTAGCGCTAGGACGCGGTGAGATTGGCTAATTAAAAATTGATTGATTTTGCTCGTGTTAAACATAACTTAATGGTTGGCGTATTTAAAAAAGTGTCAAAATCTTGTCACATATGACGATACCTCGTCAATATTATCTGTTAATTGCTTACTGATGCAGCTTGTAGTAATTGAAAATGGTGCGTTAAAAACATGGTACAAATATTGCATTCTTTTTAAGAAAAATGATTTGGCTACATGGCTACATGGCTACATGGCTACATGGCTACATGGCTACATGGCTAAATCACTATTAATAAATGGTTGGTGAAGGATACCACAATGAATAAACAAACAGGTTTTACCCTTATTGAGCTTGCTATCGTATTAGTGATTATTGGCTTGCTACTCGGCGGCGTACTCAGAGGGCAAGAACTGATTAATAGCGCTCGTGTTAAAAACTTAACGCGTGACTTTCAAAACATTCAGGTTTTTACTTATGGCTACCAAGATAGGTTCCATGCGTTGCCTGGTGATGATGCAGCCGCCAATGCGCATGCGGGTGTTACTACAAATGGTAATGGGGATGGCTTAATTAGTGGTGAGTGGGATTCTACAACTTCCACTGATGAATCATATTTGTATTGGCAGGCTGTGCGTTTAGCAGGATTTTCACCAGGCCCTACAGCGCTGGCAGATGCACAGTTCGAACCACGCAATACAAACGGTGGTCGGCTAGGCATTCAAAGTATTGGCGCAAGTTTCAGCAAAATTACAGGGATGAATGGTTCGTTTGCAATTTGTTCTGATGGGATTTTGGGTAGAGATGCAGTGCAAATAGATATTTCACTAGATGATGGCGATACGGCTACAGGAACGCTACGGTCAATTTTAGGTACTGCTAGTGGTGCCGCACATGCTACGGCAACGGTTACTACCGCTGCTAGTTTGCCGCATACAGTTTGTATGTCAATATGAAATTAACCTGAATTTAAAAATACAAAGCCCGCATTTGCGGGCTTTTTGTTACGTACTCCTTAAATTTGGTATTGCTTGTTGTGTGTTTTGATTTAGAATAGTGCGAAATTGAAATCCATAGAATAAATGACCCAATATAAAAATATTGTCGAAATTGACAACCTATCATTTGGCTACAGAGGCAGTATGCTTCATAAAGGTATTTCTATGGGCTTTGCTCGTGGAAAAGTGACGGCCATCATGGGTGGTAGTGGTAGTGGTAAGACGACTTTGTTACGTTTAATCGGCGGGCAAATTAAACCTAAAAAAGGTGAGGTGCGAGTCGACGGCACGGTCGTACACCAGCAAAGTCGTGATGGCATTTATGCGTTACGCCGAAAAATGGGCATGTTATTTCAACACGGTGCTTTATTTACTGATTTGTCCGTGTTTGAAAATGTTGCCTTTCCCATGCGTGAACTTACGGATTTGCCTGAAAGCATGATTCGTGACTTGGTATTGTTAAAGCTTCAAGCGGTTGGTTTGAGAGGCGCGCATGATTTAATGCCGACAGAATTGTCTGGTGGTATGGCACGCCGCGTGGCTTTGGCTAGGGCAGTGGCTTTAGATCCAGATATTATTATGTACGATGAGCCATTTGCTGGCTTAGATCCTATTTCGATGGCGGTGATTATCGATTTGATTCGCACGCTTAACGACGCACTTGGCGTAACCTCTATTATCGTTACGCACGATGTAGAAGAAACTTTTTCGTTTGCAGATTATATATATTTTGTTGCCGATGGTGTTGTAGCAGCCGAAGGTACACCGCAAGAATTGCGTAACGCTACGTTACCATTTGTTCACCAATTTGTGTATGGTGAGAAAGATGGACCAGTGCCTTTTCATTACCCAGTAGGCGATTATAAACAAGAGCTACTAGGATATAAGGCGCGATGATACGTTCTAAAATATTAGTGAAGCTAACACGACGATTGCGCGCTATCGGTGGTGGATTTGTTGATCAGGTATGGCGACTAGGTGGGCTTGCTCATTTATTTGGCCTCACGCTAATATCTTCGGGTGAAAGCTTCCGTCGTTTTCGCTTAGTGATTCGTGAAGTGTATTTTACGGGTGCTATGTCGCTTATTATTATTTCTGTCTCAGCTTTTTTTGTGGGGATGGTGCTGGCTTTGCAAGGTTATAATACCTTACAAAAATATGGCTCTTCAGATGCAATCGGGGTGTTAGTCGCTTTGTCTTTGGTGCGCGAACTAGGCCCGGTCGTGACTGCATTATTGTTTGCAGGGCGTGCGGGTACAGCGATTACTGCTGAGATTGGTTTAATGAAGGCGACTGAACAGCTTTCTGCGATGGAGATGATGGCAGTTAGCCCTATTTCACGCGTGATAGCACCAAGGTTTTGGGCGGGTGTTATATCAATGCCACTATTAGCTGCCTTGTTTTCTATGATAGGGATTTTAGGCGGTTACTTAGTAGCCGTACCCTTAATAGGCGTGGATGAGGGTGCATTTTGGTCGCAAATGCAAGCGAACGTAGATTGGCGATTAGATATTGTGAATGGCATTATCAAAAGTATCGTGTTTGGTGTGGCTTGTACGATGATTGCGCTGTTTGAAGGCTATGATGCGCCGCCGACGGCAGAAGGTGTTAGTAGGGCAACAACAAAAACAGTGGTGACATCATCACTTGTAGTGTTGGCTTTAGATTTTGCATTAACTTCATTTATGATTGCTTAAGAAAAAATAATTATAGAGATAGGTCTCGATATGGAAAGAACGACAATAGATTTATGGGTGGGAATTTTTGTAACATTAGGTATTGCTGCATTGTTAGGGCTTGCGATGAAGGTAGGCAACTTAACGGTGGGCAATATTGGCGATACCTATACGGTGACAGCCGCTTTTGAGAACATTGGCGGTTTAAAGCCGCGCGCACCAGTAAAAAGTGCCGGTGTCATCGTTGGCCGAGTGGGTAGCATTGCATTTGATACGGTTACTTATGAGGCGATTGTTAGTCTTGATCTGGACAAGCGCTACAGTTTCCCAGCAGATACGTTCGCGAACATTTATACTGCAGGTTTATTGGGCGAGCAATATATAGGGCTCGATGCTGGTGGTGATGAAGTGGCTTTGAAGAGCGGCGATAAAATCATACAAACACAAGATGCTATCGTGCTAGAAAAAATGATTAGTCAGTTCTTGTATAGTAAAGCAGAGGAGCCGGCAGCACCAGCAGCCACTTCAGAAGCGGTATCAACCAAAACAGAAGATGATGCGTTAATGGCTAACCCATTGGACGATCTGCTTAATTAATACTGAAAGTAGAATATCCAATAATTTAGGAGCGAAAATATGATGATAAAAAACTTTTTACTTGCTTTAAGCGTGCTTTGCATGAGTGTTTCTGTGTTTGCTATGGAGTCACCAGATGCGCTGGTGAAAAGAACAGCAGATGACGTGATTGCAGTAATTAAAAGCGATGTAGATATTCAAGCAGGTGACCAGCAAAAAATTTTTGCATTAGCGGAAGAAAAAATTCTACCGAATTTTAATTTTGATCGTGTGTCACGTTTAGTCTTGGGTAAAAATTGGACTAGAGCAACAGCAGCGCAAAAAAGCGCATTTCAAAATGAATTTAGAACGTTGCTTTTACGTACTTATGCAACAGCCTTGTCTAAGTACAAAGACCAGAAGATTGAGTTTAAGCCTTTTCGTATGCAGGAAGGCGCAAAAACTGTTTTGGTCAAAACACAAATTTTGCAATCTGGTGGGCAGCCAATAGCGGTTAATTATAGATTGGCGAGGGAAGCCGAAGCATGGAAAGTGTATGATATTGTGATTGAAAGTGTTAGTTTGGTGACTAATTATCGCGGTCAGTTTTCGCAAGAAATACGCCAAAATGGTTTGGATAGTTTGATTGAAAAACTAGTGAAAAAAAATGCGAAAGCAAGAGCTAGATAATGAGCTTAAAGAGAGAAAGTTGACTCAGGTGGAAATTAATCAAACGAATAATCATTGGGCAGTCACTGGTGATGTTTTGGTGGATAGTGCCAATAGCCTATTGGAAATTAGCAAAACATTAACCATCGAGAATGATGCGATTATTGATATGCAGGGTGTAAGCGAGATTGATACAGCAGCAGTAAGTTTGATGTTGGAATGGAAGCGACGGGCTGTAACAGAGGGGCGGTCGCTTAAGTTTACGAATATACCTAAAGGTTTGGCTAGTTTATTGCAGTTATATGAAGTAACGGATTTTATTAATTAATTTGATTGTTAATCTATATTACTACTACAGCTAAAGCTTGAATCAATTACATTAAACCCCATCTTGAAATGATGGGGTTTATTTTTTATAAGTGATTTTATATATTTGGATAAGGTTATCTTGACGCAGCCAGCAGTTAAAATTGAACGGGTGCATAAACATTTTGGTGATTTGCACGCATTAAAAGGCGTTGACTTGTCTGTCAGTCAAGGTGAATTTTTTGGCCTGCTAGGTCCTAATGGCGCAGGTAAGTCTACCTTGATTAATATCATGGCAGGGTTGCTGAAGCCAAGCGCAGGCAAGGTCTCTATTATGGGGAATGATGTCATCAATGCCTATCAGGCAGCACGGTTGGCTTTAGGCGTAGTGCCGCAAGAATTAGTGTTTGATCCTTTTTTCAATGTACGTGAAATGTTGCGCTTTCAAGCAGGATATTTTGGTAGAGGAAAGGAAAATGATGCTTGGATTGACGAGATTATTGAGTCCCTAGGCTTGACTGATAAAGCGCACACAAATATGCGACAGTTATCGGGTGGCATGAAACGACGTGCCCTTATTGCGCAAGCGATTGTACATAAGCCGCCTGTCATTGTTTTAGATGAACCAACGGCAGGTGTAGATGTAGAGCTGAGACAATTGATGTGGTCTTTTATCAAAAAACTCAATAATGAAGGTCATACTATTATTTTGACAACACATTATTTAGAAGAAGCTGAAGCTTTATGTACCCGCGTAGCGATGATGAAGCAGGGTGAGATTGTTGCTTTAGATAGCACGGCTAATTTGTTAAGTAAATTTGCGGGAAAAAACTTGCGTTTAACCATAAGGGATAATCGTTTACCTGCAAGCTTATTGCCAATGTTGAAACAAGAGGAGAATGGTGTTTTTACCTTGGCATTGACAGCGTTAAATCAAGTAGAGTTTGCCCTTGGCGAATTGCGAAAAGCGGGCATTGTGGTTGAGGATATACAATTGTTAGAGGCGGATTTAGAAGATGTGTTTTTAGCGTTAGTCGGTAGCGCATGAGTTTTATTAACGAAAACACACGGGGCACTTTTACACTCTTTAAAAAAGAAGTGCTACGGTTTTGGCGGGTATCGTTTCAAACGATCGCCTCCCCAGTGCTTACCGCTTTGCTCTATTTGCTTATTTTTTCTCATGTACTAGAGGGACGTGTAAGGGTATTTGATGATGTGCCATACACGGCATTCTTAGTGCCTGGCCTTATTATGATGTCTTTGTTGCAAAATGCATTTGCCAACAGTTCATCTAGTTTGGTGCAATCAAAAGTGATGGGTAATATTGTATTTTTATTGTTAACACCACTTACCTATCTGCAGTTTTTTACGGCCTTTCTTGCGGCAGCTATTATCCGTGGTCTGGTTGTAGGTTTGAGTATTTATTTAGTAGCAACATGGTTTATTGATGTTCCTATTGTGCACTTAGGATGGGTTGTTACTTTCGCTTTGTTAGGTAGTGCATTATTGGGGACATTTGGCATTATTGCGGGGATTTGGTCAGACAGATTTGATCAAATGGCGGCGTTTCAAAGTTTTGTTATCATGCCGCTGACATTTTTATCTGGGGTGTTTTATTCAATACATTCGCTGCCGCCATTCTGGCAGACCATATCAAAACTTAATCCATTCTTTTACATGATCGATGGTTTTAGGTTTGGTTTTTTTGGTAAGGGTGATATATCTCCCTGGGTTAGCTTCAGCGTAGTGTTTCTGTTTTTACTGGCGTTAGTCATGCTGAGCTTAAAAATGTTAAAATCTGGCTATAAGTTAAGAGCATAAATGAATAGGTGCAAATGTTAAGTGCAAAGCAATTAGAGCGTTATATTACAGAAAAAATGGCGTGTGATTTTATTCAAGTGCTAGGTGATGATGGGACACACTTTGAAGCGGTCATTGTGAGTTCAGCATTTGAAAGTAAAACGATGATACAACAGCATCAGCTCGTATATGCTGCATTAGGTGATCGTATGCGTGCAGAAATACACGCGCTGTCGATGCAAACTTATACCCCAGAAAAGTGGGCGGCTAAAAAGTAAGTGTCGCGTATAACAATTTGGAATTTTAGAGATTAACAATTTAGGAATGGATAATGGATACACAAGCAAAAATTAAAGAAACAGTGACGAGTAACCCGGTGGTGCTATACATGAAAGGTAGCCCAAAATTTCCACAGTGTGGGTTTTCAAATTTAGCCACCCAAATCTTAGATGCTTGCGAAGTGCCTTATGTGGCGGTTGATGTGCTGCAAGATCAAGAAGTCAGAGAAGGTATTAAACAGTTTGCTAACTGGCCAACCATTCCGCAGCTATTTGTAAAGGGTGAGTTTTTAGGTGGGTCAGATATTATGAAATCGATGTATGAGAGTGGCGAATTAAAAACACTGCTTGCTGAGGCAAAATAATTGGACAAGCTCATTATCGAAGGCGGTTTTGCTTTAAATGGTGAAATTACGGTGTCAGGCGCAAAGAATGCTGCGTTACCTATTTTATGTGCATCGTTATTAGCAGAAACGCCATTGAGGCTTAGCCGTGTTGCTGCGCTAAAAGATATCGATACCACGCTGAAATTACTAGACACCATGGGTGTCAAAGTTGAGCGAAATGCTGATAAAGTTTCACTAGATGCAAGCGAAGTTGCCTCATTTGAGGCTACTTATGAAATGGTGAAAACCATGCGCGCATCAATTCTAGTGCTAGGCCCGCTATTGGCGCGCTTTGGTAGTGCTCGTGTTTCCTTGCCTGGTGGCTGCGCAATTGGTTCGCGACCCGTAGATTTACATATTAAAGGGTTGCAAGCCATGGGTGCGGCGATTCATATTACGCACGGCTATATACAAGCTAGCACGTTGCATCTGCCTAATCGGCGCTTACAGGGTGCGCGTTATTACATGGATATGGTGACGGTTACTGGCACCGAGAACCTTATGATGGCCGCGGCATTGGCAGAAGGTACAACCGTGTTAGAGAATGCAGCTAAAGAACCAGAAGTGGTCGATTTGGCAGAATGTTTGAATAAAATGGGCGCTAAAATCACAGGTGCCGGTACAGATACTGTGACTATCGAAGGCGTAGAGAAGCTAAGTGGTGCTGAGCATGATATTGTGTGTGACCGTATTGAGGCAGGGACTTATATGGTGGCTGCTGCAATGACAGGTGGCACTGTAAAACTTAATAATGCTAGGGTCGATTTATTGGATGCAGTGGTTGAAAAGTTACGTGATGCTGGCGTTGAAGTGACTAGCGATGCGACAAGCATCACGGTGAAGAGTAGCGGGAAATTAAAAGCTGTGAATATTCGCACAGCACCACATCCAGCATTTCCAACCGATATGCAGGCGCAGTTTATGGCGATGAATGTGGTGGCTGAAGGCGTTTCCAAAGTCACAGAAACAATTTTTGAGAACCGTTTTATGCATGTGCAAGAAATGCAGCGCTTAGGCGCCGATATCAGTATTGACGGTAATACGGCTTTGGTAAAAGGTGTTGAGTATTTGGATGGTGCAACGGTGATGGCCACTGATTTACGCGCCTCTGCAAGTTTGGTCTTGGCCGGTTTGGTTGCGCGCGGTGAAACAGTGATAGAACGTATTTATCACTTGGATCGCGGTTATGAATATTTAGAAGAAAAATTAACGGCGCTGGGCGCGAAAGTAAGACGAGTGAATTGATATGATTACGATTGCATTATCTAAAGGTAGGATATTTAAGGAAACAACGCCATTATTAGCGGCGGCAGGCATTCAAGCATCAGAAGACCCTGAATCTTCAAGAAAGTTGATTTTGGAAACAAACCGTCCAGATGTTCGCTTGATTATCGTGCGTGCTTCTGATGTGCCAACTTATGTGCAATATGGTGCTGCGGATTTAGGTATTGCTGGTAAGGATGTATTAGATGAACACGGCGGTGAGGGTTTATATCAGCCTTTAGATTTGAAAATTGCACAATGCAAGATGATGGTAGCGGTGCGTGAAGGTTTTGATTATGAGGCAGTGATACGCCAAGGTGCGCGTTTAAAAGTCGTAACAAAATATGTAAAAACGGCACGTGAACATTTTGCCGCAAAAGGCATGCACGTTGATTTAATTAAACTCTATGGTTCTATGGAGCTGGGCCCGTTAGTAGGTTTGGCGGATGCGATTGTTGATTTGGTGAGTACAGGTGGCACTTTGCGTGCTAATAACCTAGTTGCTGTAGAACATGTTGGTGATATTAGTTCTCGCTTAGTCGTCAATCAGGCTTCATTAAAGCTCAATAGGTCGAGGCTTCAGCCAATTCTAGATGCTTTTTCAAGTGCAGTTGGACAGGGTTAACATTAAGTATGCAAGTTAAACGCCTATCAACGGCTGACCGTCATTTTGATGCAGATTTAAAAGCACTTTTGGCTTTTGAAACTACACAAGATGACAGTGTAGATCAAGTGGTTGCTGACATTTTAAAAGATGTTAAAACGCGTGGTGATGCTGCCGTGTTGGAATATACCAATCGTTTTGATCAAACCGATGCGACTAAATTAACTGAGCTTGAAATTAGTCAAGCTGAGTTGCAAGCAGCGTTGAATAGCTTGCCAGACAATCAACGTGAGGCGTTGCAAACAGCAGCTGATCGCGTTAAAAATTATCACGAAAAACAAGTCATGCAGTCATGGAGCTATACCGAGGATGACGGCACATTGCTCGGTCAACAAATAACAGCGCTTGATCGTGTTGGTTTGTATGTGCCAGGTGGCAAGGCAGCTTACCCCTCTTCAGTTTTGATGAACGCAATTCCAGCTAAGGTTGCTGGTGTTGAAGAGTTGATTATGGTTGTGCCAACACCTCGTGGCGAGCGAAATGCTTTGGTGTTAGCGGCTGCCGCTATTTCAGGTGTCGATCGTATTTTTTGCGTCGGCGGTGCACAAGCTATTGGTGCTTTAGCTTATGGTACTGAAACGGTGCCACAGGTAGATAAAATTACCGGACCAGGCAATGCTTACGTAGCGGCGGCTAAACGTCGTGTGTTTGGTGTAGTGGGTATTGATATGGTCGCCGGCCCATCAGAAATTTTAGTTATTTGCGATGGCAAGACTGATCCGGATTGGATTGCGATGGATTTGTTCAGTCAAGCCGAGCATGATGAGTTGGCGCAGGCTATTTTATTGTGCCCAGACGCTACATTTTTAGAACAGGTAGCGACAAGTATGCAAACGCTATTGCAAGAAATGCCACGTAAAAATATTATTGAAACGTCACTGACCAATCGTGGTGCACTTATTTTAGTGAAAGATTTAGATGAGGCTGTAAAGATTAGCAACACTATTGCACCTGAACATTTAGAGCTTTCGGTAGAAGATCCGTTGGCCATGTCTAAAAAAATTAAACATGCGGGTGCTATTTTTATGGGTCGTGAGACTTGCGAGGCATTAGGTGATTATTGTGCAGGGCCTAATCATGTGCTGCCTACATCACGTACTGCGCGTTTTAGCTCGCCGTTAGGGGTGTATGATTTTCAAAAACGCACAAGCTTAATTAAGGTGTCTCAAGAAGGTGCGCAAAAGTTGGGGGAAATCGCGTCAACGCTTGCGCGTGGTGAGGGCTTGCATGCGCATGCAAGATCAGCAGAGTATCGATTGAAAAAATAAACGGTGAGCCAATATCCTAAAGCCACCGATTCTAAAATGGTGGGTAAGTACCCAGCATTAGCTAAGTCTGGCGGTGGCTACTTTTACGATGAAGTGCTTGAGTATCGTGTTTGGTGTCACCCTGAACAAGGTGCTGTTGATGAGTTTGATGGAGATGATTACTTCTATGTTTTTAAAACGTACGAAGAAGCATTAAAGTTTTCTGAAAGTAGGCAAGGGGCCGAGCAACCGCTAGTATTACTTAGGCAGTTGGAGCATATTAATGAACCTGAAGAAGGTATTTTTGAGCAGGTTAAGGAAGAGCGTATTACGGAGTGGCAAGTGCAATGGCTTGAAGGCTCTAAAAGAGGACATGATTCAATTTCAAAATTTTTGGCAGAAAAATCACGATGAGTAAATTCTGGAGTGGCATTGTCCATCAATTGACACCTTATGTACCAGGTGAGCAACCAGTGCAAGATGATTTAATTAAGCTAAATACCAATGAAAACCCTTATGGCCCTAGTCCTGTTGTGATTCAAGCGCTTAAAGCTGAAGCAGCTGATAGTCTACGTCTTTATCCTGATCCAAACTCTAGCAAGCTCAAGGTGGCCATTGCTGATTATCACGCATTGCAAGTGAATCAAGTTTTTGTTGGCAATGGCTCGGATGAGGTGTTGGCACATATCTTTCAAGGTCTGTTTCAACATAATAAACCACTATTGTTTCCCGACATTACTTATAGTTTTTATCCTGTTTATTGTGGTTTGTATGACATTGAGTTTGAACGGTTGCCGCTTGACCGACATTTTGAAATTAATATTCATGATTACGACAAGCCAAATGGCGGTATTATTTTTCCTAACCCAAATGCACCGACGAGTATTCCGCTAGAGCTGGGGAAAATAGAAGCTTTATTGCGAAAAAATAGACATTCCGTCGTGGTAATAGATGAAGCTTATGTTGATTTTGGTACAGAATCTGTAGTGAAGTTGATTAAAGACTATCCGAACCTCCTTGTTACGCAAACACTTTCTAAAGCAAGGTCATTGGCTGGTTTACGGGTCGGTTATGCATTAGGTCACCCAGCATTAATCGAAGCATTGATTCGTGTGAAAGACAGTTTCAATTCATATCCTATTGACCGTTTTGCTGAAGCTGGCGCCATTGCAGCCATGCAAGATACAGACTATTTTGAAGAGACTTGCGAAAAAGTTATCACAACGAGAGAGGCGTTAGCGAGGCAACTGGAAGCACTAAGCTTCACCGTGTTGCCTTCAGGCGCTAATTTTCTTTTTGTTAGGCACAATGCCTATGATGGGACCTATTTGTTTGAGAAGTTACGTGAACATGGCATTATTGTTCGGCATTTTAGTCAGCCTAAACGTATTGCACCTTATTTACGTATCACAATCGGTACGGCACAACAATCTGAACAGCTTTTAGTGGCTTTGAGAGACATTCTAGAAGCGGCCAAATAAAAAGTTAGCGTAATCCGTAGTAGGGTTTTGTGATTAAATGTGACTAAATTCTTGGAATATTGCTTGAATTGCGGTTATCATGTCGGAATGTACGGTTTTGTACAAATAATGTTTTGTTGATTTAAGTGATTTAAAGTAAAAAACAAAGCATTAAATTTTTAATCGAATATTGAGTTAGTTCGGAGGAAGCATCATCATGGCACAAACCCAAATGGCACTAGATTCACTAGACTTTGACGCAACAGTTGCCCTAGCAACAAAAGTTGCACCACACGTAGACATTTTAGAAATTGGTACCCCATGCATTAAGCATAACGGTATTGAGTTGTTAAAAACATTACGCGCTAAGTTCCCAAATAACCAAATCCTTGTTGATTTAAAAACAATGGACGCTGGCTTCTATGAAGCTGAGCCTTTTTATAAAGCGGGTGCAGATATCTGTACAGTGCTAGGTTGTGCTGATATTGGTACGATTAAAGGTATTATTGAAGTTGCCAATAAATATGGCAAAAAAGCACAAGTTGATTTGATTAATGTTGAAGATAAAGCGGCTAAAGTAAAAGAAGTTGTTGCTGCAGGCGCACATATCATTGGTGTGCACACAGGTTTGGATCAACAGGCTGCTGGTCAAACACCATTTGGTGATTTGGCATTAGTAGCTGGTTTGAATACAGGTGCTAAAATTTCAGTTGCTGGTGGTGTGAAAGCGGCAACAGTTAATCAAGTGGTTGAAGCTGGTGCAGATATTGTTGTTGCAGGCGCTGCTATCTATGGTGCTGATGATCCAGCTGCTTCTGCTGCTGAAATCAGTGGTTTAGCACGTGCGGGTAGTGCAAGTGCAAGTGGTGGTATGGGTTGGTTACCATGGGCATTAATTGCTGGTGCTGTATTGTTAGGTTTATTCTTGCTTAACGGTGGTTCTACAGATGAAATAGCATCTGATGCTGCTGCTACAATGGAAGAGGCAGTCGATGCAACTGGTGAAATGATGGATGACGCTGCTGAAGCGACAGGCGAAGCAATGGACGATGCTGGCGATGCAGTATCTGATGCTGTTGACGCTAGTGGTGAAATGATGGATGACGCTGCTGAAGCGACAGGCGAAGCAATGGACGATGCTGGTGATGCAGTATCTGACGCGATTGACGCTGCTGCTGAGTAATCATTAGGTGTTAAATTAAAAAGCCGGCCTTTGGTCGGCTTTTTAATTATGTAAATTACATTCATTTTGTAAATGCTTTTTTGCGCGCAAGTGTTAGTTTGAGTTAAAATGCTCGCAAGCTATTGAGATAGCACTATTGACCATTTTTAGATTGATTCTATGCGCCAAGCTGAAATTACCCGTAATACGTTAGAAACACAAATTACCGTTTCCATCAATATTGATGGTACTGGTCTATCACAGTTTGACACTGGTTTAGGTTTTTTGGACCACATGCTAGATCAAGTTGCGCGTCACGGTATGATGGATATTAATGTTAAGGCAAAAGGTGATTTGCATATCGATGCACACCATACGGTCGAAGATATTGGTATTACATTAGGCCAGGCTTTTTTAAAAGCGATCGGTGATAAAAAAGGGATTACTCGTTATGGGCATGCTTATGTGCCTTTGGATGAGGCTTTATCACGTGTTGTGTTGGATTTATCTGGCCGTCCGGGTTTGGCGTTTGATTGTGAGTTTACACGTGCGGCTATTGGCGAGTTCGATGTGGATTTGTTCCATGAGTTCTTCCAAGGCTTTACTAATCATGCGCTTGTGACTTTGCATATCGATAATCTTAAAGGCCATAATTCACATCACCAAGCAGAAACTATATTTAAAGCATTTGGACGTGCGCTGCGAATGGCAGTGGCTGTTGATGCGCGCATGGCTGGCATTATGCCTTCAACAAAAGGCACGCTTTAATCTAAAATATCTGTAGTCATTAAATGAAAAAAATAGATATCGCTGTTGTTGATTATGGCATGGGTAATTTGAAATCTGTGTCAAAAGCAATCGAGCATGTTGCACCTGGTAAAACGGTTGTGGTGACAAGCGATGCACCAGCTATTAATGTTGCTGAGCGTGTTGTTTTTCCTGGTCAAGGTGCAATGCCAGATTGTATTCGTGAACTAGATGCTCGCAATTTGCGTGAAGAGGTGGTTAATGCTGCTAAAACGAAACCGTTCTTAGGTATCTGTATAGGCTTGCAAATGCTGTTTGAGCGTTCAGAAGAAGGTGATACAGCAGGTTTGGGTTTATTGAAGGGCGGGGTGAAGAAGTTTGTTCATGCGGATATGCATGATGACTCAGGAATGAAACTTAAGGTGCCGCATATGGGTTGGAACCAAGTTTATCAGCAACCACCACCACATGTTATGTGGGAAGGCATAGAAAATGGCGCACGCTTTTATTTTGTACATAGCTATTATGTTGTACCAGAGGATAATGGCAGTATTGTAGGTTTTGGGGAGTATCCAAAGCCGTTTGCTTGCGCGATAGCAAAAGACAACTTATTTGCTGTGCAGTTTCACCCAGAGAAAAGTGCGCAAGCAGGTTTGCAATTGTTGAAAAACTTTGTAAACTGGAAACCTTAAAGTTGACCATTTCATTAACAATTAATACTGACGAACACTATGTTAATTATTCCCGCAATTGATCTTAAAGATGGGCACTGTGTCCGTCTTAAACAAGGTTTAATGGAAGAGTCTACTGTCTTTTCTGAAGATCCAGGTGCGATGGCGCGCCATTGGGTGGATCAGGGGGGTAAGCGCCTACATTTAGTAGATTTGAATGGCGCATTTGCGGGTAAGCCGATTAATGAGGAAGCGGTAAAATCTATCGTGCGTGCAGTTGATGGCGATATTCCAATACAATTGGGCGGCGGTATAAGAGATTTAAATACGATTGAACGTTATTTGGATGATGGCATTGATTACATTATTCTTGGCACGGCTGCGGTAAAAAACCCTGGATTTTTACATGAGGCATGCTACGCTTTTCCAGGCCAAGTCATTGTTGGCTTAGATGCTAAAGAAGGTAAAGTGGCTGTTGAGGGTTGGTCAAAGCTGACGGGGCATGATGTGATTGATTTGGCCAAAAAATTTGAAGATTATGGTGTGAACGCTATTGTGTACACCGATATTGGGCGTGATGGCATGCTAACAGGCGTCAATATTGAGGCGACTGTTGCATTAGCACAAGCGTTAACCATCCCGGTTATTGCCTCTGGCGGCGTAACAAATTTGGATGATGTGCGGCAGTTGTGTGAGGTGGCTGATGAAGGCATTATTGGCGCTATTACAGGCCGTGCTATTTATGAAGGCTCATTAGATTTTACTCAGGCGCAGGCGCTAGCAGACGAACTGACAAGTAATGCTCGCTAAACGCATTATCCCCTGTATGGATGTTACTGCAGGGCGCGTAGTAAAAGGGGTTAATTTCTTAGAACTTCGTGATGCAGGCGATCCAGTTGAAATAGCAAAGCGCTACGATGATCAAGGCGCTGATGAACTTACTTTTTTAGATATCACAGCAAGCTCAGATAATCGTGGTTTGATTTTAAATATTATTGAACAAGTTGCTAGCCAGGTGTTTATACCACTCACTGTTGGTGGCGGTGTGCGCGAGGTTGAGGATGTGAGACGTCTGCTTAATGTTGGGGCAGATAAAGTGAGTATTAACACAACAGCGGTGCTCAATCCGCAAGTGGTTGCTGATGCAAGCGGCCGGTTTGGTTCGCAATGTATCGTTGTGGCTATTGATGCAAAAAAAGTAGAAAACAAACCTTTTGAGTGGGAAGTCTTTACACATGGCGGCCGTGAAGCTACAGGGCTGGATGCCGTAAAATGGGCAGAGCACATGGTTGCTTTAGGTGCTGGCGAGTTGCTTGTGACGAGTATGGATAGAGATGGTACAAAAATGGGTTTTAATAATCCGCTTAATCGTGCAATTTCTGATGCAGTTGACGTGCCTATTATTGCTTCAGGCGGTGCCGGTAGTTTGCAACATTTAGTTGATGGTGTCACACTAGGTCGTGCAGATGCAGTCTTGGCTGCTAGTATTTTTCATTACGGGGAATATACAGTAAAGCAAGCAAAAGATTATATGCAGCAACATAATATTGAGGTGAGACTTTGAGCTGGCTTGACGAAATAAAGTGGGATGATAATGGTCTTGTGCCAGTAATAGCGCAAGAGCACGGTACCAACAAAGTATTAATGTTTGCTTGGATGAATCGTGAAGCGCTAGCGGAAACGAGTCAAACTAAACAAGCGGTATATTGGTCACGGTCACGCAACAAATTGTGGCGCAAGGGCGAAGAGTCTGGCCATGTACAAACGGTACGTGATATTAGATTAGATTGTGACGAAGATGTTATTTTGCTTAGTGTTGAACAAGCAGGTGGTATTGCTTGTCATACTGGACGTCATAACTGCTTCTTTAAAACATTACAACATAATCAATGGCGTATTGACCAACCAGTCATTAAGAATCCTGAAGATATATATAAGCCAATAGCATGAGCGATATATTAGACAGATTATCAATCCTTTTGGAGGAGCGTAAAACAGCAGACTCGGCTTCCTCTTATGTGGCCAAATTGTATGCAAAAGGCATGGATGGCATACTGAAAAAAGTGGGTGAAGAAGCAACAGAAACCATATTGGCTGCTAAAGGCGGTAAAAAAGAAGAAATTATTTATGAAACGGCAGACTTGTGGTTTCATACCTTAGTGATGTTAGCAAAAGCTGATCTAAAACCACAAGATATACTAGATGAACTAGCCCGGCGAGAAGGTTTGTCAGGTATTGATGAAAAAAATGCACGGTCAAAAGGTTAACTGATTTTACTTTTTTGCTGCAACGAGACGAAGGTAGGTTAAGCACATGAGTTCAGATTGTATTTTTTGTAAAATAGTGAGTGGTGAAACACCAGCAACCAAGATATTTGAAGATGATGAGTTGATTGTTTTCAACGACATTTTCCCGATGGCAAAAATACATTTTTTAATGGTACCTAAACTGCATATTGAAAGTTTAAAGCAATGTGAAGCGTCGCATCAGCAGTTGTTGGGAAAGATGTTGTTATTAGCGCCAAAGCTGGCTGATGATCAAGGCTTGATTGGCTATAAGACATTGATTAATACTGGCAGAGAAGGTGGTCAGGAAGTGTTTCATTTACACATGCACGTTTATGGCGGCGGCGAAGTTTAGTTTTTTTGAGGAGATTAAGATGGGCGCATTTAGTTTATGGCACTGGTTGATTGTTTTGTTAATTGTGGTGCTTGTGTTTGGCACAAAGAAATTACGCAATATGGGCAGTGATGTTGGCGGTGCAGTGAAAGAGTTTAAAAAAGCGATGAAAGATGAGCAGGTTAATCAAGAAGGTGAGAACACTGGTACAACTATTGAAGGTGAAGTCACTGAGAAAACTAAGCAGTAAATAAAAGTGTTTGATATTTCGTTTGCTGAGTTAATGGTGATGGCTGTGGTGGCATTATTGGTTATTGGTCCCGAAAAGCTACCAAAAGTGGCACGTACATTAGGTGCTTTTACGGGGAGATTGCAGCGTTACGTAGCAGAAGTAAAAGATGAAATAAGCCGTGAGGCGCGTTTTGAAGACCTAAAAAAGCTGCAAGAAGAAATTAAGGCAGGCGCGCAGAAAGTTGAGTCTAGCATCTTGGCCGGGGTTAACGAAATCACGGGTGCTGCGGCTGTTAAAGCAGCAAAACCAAAAAAGGCTAAAGTTGCTAAGAAGCCAGCGGTTAAAAAATCTCTAGCTAAGAATCCTACTGCCAAAAAGTCACGCCCAAGAAAACCTATCTCTAAAAAAACAGAAGCTAAGGTTAAATGATGACGCCTACAGAATCATTTTTGTCGCATTTAATTGAGCTAAGAAATAGGTTGTTAAAAATCGTATTTGGCTTGGTTTTGGTATTTATTGGTCTTTTTCCTTTTGCTAACAAGATTTATAGCGTACTAGCAGCACCTATGCTCGATAAATTGCCTGAAGGTGCGCAAATGATTGCGACGGCTGTGACGACCCCTTTCTTTGTGCCAATGAAAGTAGCCATGATGGCGGCTTTCGTTATTTCGTTACCACATACTTTTTATCATCTATGGGCGTTTGTTGCGCCTGGTTTGTATGCACATGAAAAAAAATTGATGGTCCCAGTAATTGTGCTGAGTAGTTTGCTATTTATATGTGGTATGGCATTCGCTTATTTCTTGGTGTTTCCCGTGGTGTTTAGTTTTATTATTGGTAGCGCGCCTGCAGGTGTAGCTGTAATGACAGATATTGCTGAATATCTTGATTTTGTCATGACCTTATTCATTGCATTCGGTTTAGCGTTCGAAGTGCCTATTGCAGTGGTGTTGGCGGCTAGGTTTGGCTGGGTCAGGATTGCGCAATTAAAAGAAGCGCGTAGTTATGTCATTGTTGGTGCATTTGTTTTGGCTGCTATATTTACGCCCCCTGACATCATTTCACAATTTATGTTGGCCGTACCACTTTGGCTGCTATATGAGCTTGGTATTTTTATTGCACAGGTGACACAGGCCAAAGAAAATAGGCTGCATCCCGAACTTTAAATCAGTTATCTTTTAGGCTTGGTGAGTCTTGGCCGTTTGCCTATTAATACATCGATACTCATTTGGGTACGGTTACGTACAATCATCAGCTCAGCAGCTTGATTAGGTTTAAGTGCCGCGATTAGATTAAGCATAGCAGCACTATTGATGACGGCTTTGTCATTAATGGATAACAATACATCACCCGCTTTTAGTCCTGCATAATCTGCTGGACTACCACGCAATACGCCAGCGATGAGTGCACCAGCGGTGTTCGTTAGTTTAAATGAATCAGCTAATTCTGGTGTGATGTCTTGCGTCTCTACGCCTAGCCAGCCGCGCGTAACGGTGCCTTTTTCGGCAATTTGCACCATGACTTGTTTAGCAATGCTTACTGGAATAGCAAAGCCGATGCCCATATTGCCGCCGTTTCGCGAATAAATAGCACTGTTAATGCCGACTAAGTTTCCTGCCGAGTCTATTAAAGCGCCACCAGAGTTACCGGGGTTAATTGATGCATCGGTTTGTATAAAGTTTTCGTAAGTATTAATACCTAATTGTGTACGACCTAATGCACTCACAATGCCTTGTGTAATGGTTTGCCCCACACCAAAGGGGTTGCCAATCGCTAACACCACATCTCCTACATTTAATTGTTCAGCGTTGGCAAATGTAATGGCGGGCAAGTTTTTAGCCTCAACTTGTAGTAGTGCTAAATCAGTATCAGGGTCAGTGCCGACAATAGTCGCGGTTAGTTTCCTGCCATCTGCTAGCGCCACTTCTATTTCATCTGCAGTTGCAATGACATGGTTGTTAGTCAAAATAAGACCTTGGCTGCTGACAATCACGCCACTGCCTAAGCTACTAGCCTCGCGATTTTTTTTGTTATTGAGCTTGTCACCAAAAAAATGCCTAAACAGAGGATCATCCATGAATCGTTGGTGTTGGCTAAGTAACGGTTTGCTTGATGTGAAAATATTAACAACAGCGGGCATGGCTTTCTTGGCGGCAGCACTGTAGGAGCTAAGCGATGTGTTAACAGTGGAGGTGCCTAATTGCGATGATGTTTCTTTAATGACAATAGGCGGTGTTTCATCTGTATAGTCTAATAGGTCGGGATAGAAAATCCGTAATACGAATAAGACGCCTAAACATGCTGTGACAGATTGTGCGAAAATAAGCCAAATTTTCTGCATAAATATTTTTATTTAAAGTAATAGATAGTTAAGTATAGGCGAAAATGCATTAATTACGAATACTTAGAAAGACGCATATGAAATTAAATACATTGAGCCGTTATTTAAAGGAGCGATTACAAGCTGAAAAGTTTAAGGATTACTGCCCAAATGGCTTGCAGGTAGAGGGTAAGCAAGAAGTACGTAAAATTGTAACAGGGGTAACCGCTAGCCTGGATTTTTTGCATGCAGCACATGCTGCCAATGCTGATGCGATATTGGTGCATCATGGCTATTTTTGGAAGGGTGAGCCTGAAGTCGTAACAGGCATGAAAATGCGTCGATTAAAATTTTTGTTGCAGCATGAAATGAATCTTTTTGCTTATCATTTACCATTAGATGCGCAGCCTGACTTTGGTAATAATGTCATGTTGGCTGAGGTGTTAGGCCTAGAAATTTCAGGGTGGTTGGATGAAAATAAGAACATGATTGCATGGGCGACATTAAAGCAGCCGCAATCGCTAGGTGAACTTGGTCAAGCTATCGGTGTTAAGTTGAACCGTGAGCCACAGCTAATAGGTGATTTAGATAAGCAAGTACGTACTATTGCGTGGTGTACGGGGGCCGCACAAGGCTACATTGATAAAGCGATTGCAAATGATATCGATGTATTTGTTAGCGGTGAAGTCTCAGAGCAAACGGTACATAGTGTTCGTGAATCTAATACGGCTTATATTGCAGCAGGTCATCACGCAACAGAACGTTATGGTATAAAAGCATTAGGTGAGCATTTGGCAGAAAAATTCGAAATAGCGCACGCATTTATTGATATTGATAATCCAGTTTAGTTGATATTATTCAATAGCTTATATTATAAAATTTGGTTTTTTTAACGAAAAATTGTATACTGCTCGCTTTTCGCATAATGATTTTACTGAGTATCTTTATATATAGGATGTTTAAGGTGAATTGATGACAGACAGCAGCAAACATAAAAAGAAAGTCGTTAAAGATAGTGGCTTATCATTTAAGAAGCCATCACAAGTTGATTTAGAAAAACGGACATTTCTAACCTATGCAACAACAGCTGTTGCTGCTGCTGGTGCATTGACAACGGGTGTGCCATTTCTAGGTAGCATGCTGCCGAGTGAGCGTGCGAAAGCAGCAGGCGCGCCAGTGGAATTTGATGTTAGCCAAGTAGCGCCAGGCACGATAGCGATAACGGAGTGGCGTGGTAAGCCAGTATGGGTGATTAACCGTACAGATGAAATGACGGCTGAGTTACCCAAACATAATGACCAACTTTCTGATCCTAATTGCGATGTGGAATCTCAACAACCTGTGTATTGTAAAAATGCAGGTCGTGCGATTAAACCTAATATCGGTGTTGTCGTTGGACTTTGCACACATTTGGGTTGTGCACCAACGGCAAAATTAGAAGCTGGCGGTGATATGGGTGAAAATTGGACAGGTGGTTTTTTCTGCCCTTGCCACGGCTCAAAATTTGATCTAGCTGGCCGTGTTTTTAAAGGCTCACCTGCACCAACAAATTTGGTTGTGCCACCACATTCTTATTTAGAAGATGGTACGTTGCTTATCGGTGTCGATACTATTGATGCTACGGCGGAGGCATAATCATGGCAGAGACTAAACCTAATGTAGATAGTCAATCATCTAATCATGTTCTTGGCTGGATTGATGCACGTTTTCCGCTGACAAGTACGATTAAAAATCATTTAACTGAATACTACGCACCTAAAAACTTCAATTTTTGGTACTTTTTTGGTTCTCTAGCAATGTTGTTGTTGGTCATGCAAATCCTAACAGGCATTTTCTTAACCATGCATTACAAGCCCTCAGCGGCAGATGCATTTGCATCAGTAGAATATATTATGCGTGATGTTTTTGGCGGCAATATTATTCGTTATATGCATTCTACAGGCGCCTCTTTATTCTTTGTCGTTATATATTTGCATATGTTTCGTGGCATTATCTATGGTTCTTACAGAGCGCCGCGCGAGTTAATTTGGCTATTCGGTGTAGGTATATTCTTGGTATTGATGGGCGAAGCCTTTTTTGGATACTTGCTTCCTTGGGGGCAAATGTCTTATTGGGGCGCGCAAGTTATTGTTAATTTATTTGCTACCATTCCCTTTATTGGGCCAGATATTTCTGAGTGGTTGCGTGGTGATTATTTGATATCAGATGCAACCCTTAATCGTTTTTTTGCTTTTCACGTTATTGCATTGCCATTGGTTTTGTTGGGCTTGGTGATGGTGCATTTAGTCGCTTTGCATGAAGTGGGTTCTAATAACCCTGATGGTATAGAGATAAAAAATAAGAAAGATAAAAAAACAGGTATTCCATTGGATGGTATTCCGTTTCATCCCTATTACACCGTTAAAGATTTAGTCGGCGTTGTGGTCTTTTTGATGGTGTTTGCAGCGATCGTGTTCTTTGCACCAGAAATGGGGGGCTACTTTTTAGAGCATAATAACTTTATCCCCGCGGATTCCTTAAAAACACCCGCACACATTGCACCCGTCTGGTATTTCACGCCCTATTATTCAATTTTACGGGCTATTCCACCAGTGCTGAACTCGCAATTCCCAGGTGTCGCAGCAATGGGCTTGTCTGTGATGGTCTTTGCACTATTACCTTGGTTAGATAAAAGCCCTGTGAAGTCTATTCGCTACCGCGGACAATTATATAAACGTTGGCTGGCTGCCTTTGTGGTGAGCTTTTTAGTGTTAGGTTATTTAGGCACTGTGCCATCGAATGTATGGGGGCAATTCGGCGCATGGGCTGGTGGTGCAGATCGTGCTACTGTCGTCGCGCGCATTTTTACTGCAATTTACTTTCTATTTTTCATTCTGATGCCTTGGTACACTAGGCGTGATAAAACAAAACCCGTGCCGGAAAGGGTGACGTACTAACCATGAAAAAACTATTCGCATTATTCGCATTTTTGCCGCTGATTACAATGGCAGCAGAAATAAAAATAGAGGTTACTGCACCTATTGACCCTACTGATAAAGCATCTTTACAACGTGGTGCACGTACGTTTATTAATAACTGCCTTAACTGCCATAGTGCAAATTACATGCGTTATAACCGTCTAATTGATATTGGGTTAACAAAGGTGGATATCGAAGAAAACTTATTGTTCGCGGGCAATAAGATAGGTGACACCATGCAAGTGGCGATGAGCCCTAAAGATGCAAAAAAGTGGTTTGGTGTTGCGCCACCAGATTTGACTGTGGAAGTGCGTGCGCGAGGCGCTGATTGGGTTTATGCCTATATGCGTGGTTTTTATCGAGATGATTCAACCCCAAATGGCTGGAATAATGTTGTATTTGATAAAGTGGCGATGCCGCATGTGTTATATAAATTGCAAGGTGAGCAAGTGTTAAACCCTGAAACGCATCAGTTGGAATTGGTTAAGCCGGGGAAATTAAGCCCTACAGAATATAATGCCTACGTAGCAGATTTAACCAATTATATGGCTTATATGGCAGAGCCAGCAAAGCAACAGCTTAAGAAAATAGGTTTTTGGGTATTATTGTTTTTGGCATTTTTATTGATTTTGGTTAAAAAACTAAAAGCTAATTATTGGAAAGATATCCAGTAAAATTTTCAAAAAAGTAGATAAAAGAATTTAAAAAAGGTATTAGTAATTATGATGAAATTATATTCAGGATCAGTTGATCCATTTAGTCACCGTTGTCGTATTGTCTTGTATGAAAAAGGCATGGATTTTGAAGTTATCGATGTAGATTTAGCCAATAAGCCAGAGGACTTGGCTATATTAAATCCATACAATTCAGTGCCTGTGTTATTAGAGCGTGATTTGGTATTATCTGAAGCCAATATTATTAATGAATATATTGATGAGCGCTTTCCGCATCCACAATTGATGCCAGCTGATCCCGTTATGCGTGCACGTGCAAGATTGTTCTTGTATAGTTTTGAAAAAGATTTATTTGATCATATCCAAGATTTGGAGTCTGGTAACGCCGAAATGGCAGATAAAGCGCGCAAGACGATTCGTGATAATTTGACGCAACTTGTTCCGATTCTTACTAAGCAAGATTATTTATTGGGCGACGAGTATTCAATGCTAGATGTGGCGATTGCACCATTGCTGTGGCGATTGCACCATTATGGCATTGATATGCCGAATCAATCTGCACCACTTTTGAAATATGCAGAGCGTTTATTCTCTCGCCCGTTTTATTCGGAAGCAATGACGCCATCAGAAAAAGCAATGCGAAAATAATGAGCGAATTAATATCCACTAAGCCTTACATGATTCGCGCCATACATGAATGGTGTGAAGATAATGCGCTGACGCCGCATTTGATGGTAGTGGTGAATGATGAAACGCGCGTGCCCAGAGCCTATGTAAAAGAGGGTGAGATTGTGTTGAACATGAGTTACTCTGCGACTAAAGATTTACATATTGATAATGATGCCATCATGTTCAATGCGCGATTTGGTGGTGTTCAGCAAAATATCTATGTGCCGATGAGTGCCGTGCGGGGTATTTTTTCTCGCGAGAATGGGCAAGGTATGTTTTTTGAATTGTCAGAGCAAGAAGAAATGCCTGGTTTTAATCAAGAAGAGACTCAAGTAAGCGACGATGAAAAACCGGCGTCATCTACTAAGAAAAAAGGGCCAACTTTAACGATAGTTAAATAAGTTTTGATGAGATAGTAATTTTTTTTTAAAAGTACTAGCCGTTAATTTGTAAAAAATGATATAGTCACGCCTCAAATAAAAATGCCGGATTAGCTCAGATGGTAGAGCAGCGCACTTGTAATGCGAAGGTCGTCAGTTCGATTCCGACATCCGGCACCAGATTTCTAAGTTAAGATGTATTGTGATATCAAATAAAATAGCCACTTTAAAAAGTGGCTATTTTATTTGATATTTGTTTGACAGTAAGTCAAAAAATGAGCATAATCGCGGGTTCGGTTAGGAGGGGTGGCCGAGTGGTTAAAGGCGACGGACTGTAAATCCGTTCTCTCTGAGTACGAAGGTTCGAATCCTTCCCCCTCCACCAAAATGTATTTGTAATAGAGTCGGTTGGCGTTAGTTTAAGGTTAGGGCGCAGAGGTAAGGTTTTTTGAGTCACAGTGCGGGAGTAGCTCAGTTGGTAGAGCTTCAGTTTTCCAAACTGAATGTCGCGAGTTCGAGCCTCGTCTCCCGCTCCAAGCATTTGTGTTTGGTACTTAGCGGCCCATGTGGCTCAGTGGTAGAGCACTCCCTTGGTAAGGGAGAGGTCGCGGGTCCGATTCCCGCCATGGGCACCATGAAGTTGAGGTTGTGAAATTAGCACCATGAAGTTGGATTAGTGTTTTGAGTTGAGTAAAGTTTTATTAAGTTAAATAAAGCTTTGATGAAATAGGTTGATTAAGTTAATAAAATTTTAGTTAAAACTAAATTAATACGATTAAGCAAAGGATTATAAAATGGCAAAAGGCAAGTTTGAGCGGACCAAGCCGCACGTAAACGTAGGGACGATTG
>CAYXOR010000013.1:0-13123 GCA_964466895.1 uncultured Methylophilaceae bacterium
AGATCAAAATCTATTTTACAAAAACCCAATTTTGCAAGCCTGCCCAATGAGCACACGCAGAGCAACCACAAGCATTTATGCGAGTTGTGACACAATGTCTCATCAACGCTTAAAATTAACCAATATTTACAACTAAAAGGCCAAACACCCATTGATTGGCAACTTTAAATAACGTAGTGTGTTTGTATTAAAAAATACATGCCGTATTAACACGTTACAATGGGCTTTATTGCTGCTCTCGACTCATATTTACTCAAGACTAATCTAAAGGATAAAAAATGCTGGAATCACTAAAAAATATTGATATTAACCAACACCTTCCTACCTTAATTACTTGGTCCACTAATATTTTGTTGGCAATCGTTATCCTACTGGTAGGCTTTTGGGTTGCAGGCAAAGTGAACAAGATGATTGCTGGCATCAGTAAAAAACACACTGATTTAGATGCCACGCTGTTTCGTTTTTTAGGCAGCATTGCGCGCTATATCATCATGGCATTTGTGATCATTGCGGTGCTCAATCGCTTTGGTGTACAAACCGCTTCCATCGTGGCGCTTTTGGGTGCTGCAGGTCTGGCCGTTGGCTTAGCGTTACAAGGTGCTATGTCTAACTTAGCGGCGGGTGTCATGTTGTTAATTTTCCGGCCTTATAAGGTTGGTGACTTTATTGATGCTGCTGGGCAATTTGGCAACGTGACGCAAATCGATTTATTTACGACTATTTTAGAAACGTTTGATCATCAACAAATTATTATTCCCAATAGCAAAATTTGGGGTGAGCAGATTGTTAATCACTCTCATTATGATATCCGTGGTGTTGATATGCACTTTGGCGTTGCTTACAATGAAAATACTGATGCTGCCCGCAAAGTGATTGATGGCGTTTTAGCCAATCATCCGCATATTCTAAAAGACCCAGCACCATTTGTTGAAGTGGAAAAACTCAACGATAGTTCAGTTGACTTTCTTGTAAGGCCTTTCTGCAAAGGCGAGCATTATTTCGATATTCTCTACTCTGTGCCTGAGCAAATTAAAAAAGCATTAGATGAAAATAATATCGAAATTCCATTCCCACATCGCAAAGTTATTGTTGTGAATGAGAGCGCTTAGGCCCAACAACAAAATCGCATTAGCAGATTTAGTTTTATCTAGTAATAACGACTAGAAGTTGATAATGAAGCACACCATTTTAATATTATTATTTGGGCTTTTCTCAATCACTGCCAACGCTGGCTGTGGTGAAAATGGTGTATGGCTTCAAGTCTTAGGTTCTGGTGGGCCTGAAATTGGTGATAATCGCGCTTCTAGCAGTTATGTAATTTGGCATGATGGTAAAGCAAAAATACTGGTCGATATTGGTAGCGGTAGCATGTTGCACTTTGAAAAAAGTGGTGCCGATACTAACGACTTAGATGCTGTTTTACTAACACACCTACATGTTGATCATAGTGCAGATTTACCTGCACTGATTAAAGCCTCTTTTTTTAAGAACCGACAACAAGATCTGCCTATTTTTGGGCCAAGTGGTAATGCATTAATGCCATCAACCACGACATTTGTGCAAAAACTATTTGGACCAGATGGCGCTTATCGCTATTTAAGCCATTATCTTGATGGCACGAATAGTTATACCCTTCGGCCACACGACATCGACACTAAGAATACACAAGAACAAACAGTATTAAAAAACAATCACTATCAAATTACTGCAGTGCCTAACCATCATGGACCCATACCAGGCGTCGCTTGGCAAGTCGTTATCGCCAACAAAAAAATTGTGTTTAGTGGTGACATGAATAACGATAGGCGCACCCTTGCCCATTTGGCGAGAAATGCAGATATCTTAATCGCACATCATGCTGTACCAGAAGACACAAAAGGTGTCGCACGAAACTTGCATATGCCGCCTTCTGTCATTGGGAAAATCGCAGCACAAGCCAATGTAAAACAATTGGTTTTATCACATCATATGCTTAGGACCCTAAGCCAGACTACTAAGAGCCAAGCACAAATACAGAAAAAGTTTATAAGACCATTACATTTTGCAGACGACTTACAGTGTTTTAAACCTTAAGAAGCTTGTAAGACAATCAGGCGAGCATAAAAGCCCGCTTCAACAGGTTTTGTTTTATGCGGCATTTATGGCAAACTTTAATACGTTAACTATCTAAATTAACATCAGAAAGTACTTTGCATGGAATTCGCTGAAATAATCAATTTTTTTAAAGACATGCCTTTTTGGGGCTGGATTATCATATTTTTTATCTATGTCTTCATTTTTGGTGACCGCAAACTATGGGAATATGAAGTTAAGTTTCCACTTCAAACAGGTATAGGACGCGGAGAAGTTGAGTTTGAATGCTACAAGAAAAAGGGTAGTTCGATCGAAATTAACCTACAACTAGAACCAGACTACAATAATAAGCGCATCGACATTATGCTAAACGGTCTAGTTGTCTATACCATTCCTGAACATGACAATACTGGCAAATCAATTGTTATCAATAAAAAAAGCCCGTTAGAAAAACCTAATGAAGGCGATGAGGTCATCATTAAGATAGGCAGTGAAAAAACATTTTCCGGTCAATTAGTGCTGGATTAATAGTGCATGATTTAGAAGCTAATAAACTAAATGCTATAGCGTTTTACCGCACAGCCTACTTAGGTAATCCACGTAAAGCTGTCAATCTATATGTAGGCAAAGAATACATTCAGCACAACCCACTTGTTGGTAACGGGAAAGAAGCTTTCATCGATTATTTTGAAATGATGGCAAGAGATTACCCAGAAAAAGAAATTGAATTTATACGAAGCGTGGCTGAAGATGATTTAGTGGCGTTGCATACCCATCAAACTTGGCCAGATAATGACGAGTACGTGACTATGGATTTTTTTCGTTTTGATGAAAATGGCAAGATTGTCGAACATTGGGATGCTTTACAAGACGTGCCAAGCGAAACTAAAAACGGCAACCTAATGTATTAAAAAATGTGGCCTTAAAACAAAAAAGCCCCGATCAAGGGGATTCAATCGAAGCCAGATGTCTCATCATCTAAATTTCCACCCAAGGAGGTGGGGCGGCAAAGATGGCGACACTTACTAAAAAAATACTTTTACACCAGTCCTAAATAACAGTACCACCTATATTTCCGGATCTTTATTTTGTGTAGCAACATCTGATTTTGTTGCCTGCTTCCCTAAGTTCTCATTTACTCTATCAGCAACAATCCCATCAGCATCCAGTCCAGCCTGATTAATTGGGCTCACCTGACGGTCTTCCTGAATTAACAAATCATTCAACTTGCTCTGCTCCATCTCGTAAGCCTGTCTATATGGTGCTGGGTTATCTCCTAAGCCTTCAAAAATTTTCCCTCTTACTACAAGATAATCATGCAGAGCACCCAAATTTTTTACTTGATTTTGATTTGCCAGTTCATGGTGAAGAGTTGCTATCGTTTGTTGATTATTGATTATACGATCTTGAAAATGAAAAATATCCCAAGTTACATTAGGGTCATCATAAATAGCTTTATCTTTATCCGTTTCTCCCCTTTCAACTCTTGCTTTTTTAAATTCAACTTCAGAAGTCAGAGGGGCAACATCAAATGCATGATCATCTTTCTTAACAATCTCAACGATACGTTCTACAGCAGCTAGCTCATGCTTACTCAATTCACGCAAATCTTCTGCACTCATCGTTCCAATCTTCTCTGAGCGTATCTTAAGATAATCTTCTAGTAAATTTTTAATAGGAAGACTCCCTAATAAAGTTGATGTTTTCGCACCTCCGCTTGCCAATGGGCCATCATCAGACATTTGTACCACCATATTGCCTGAGGGCTGAGTGGGCTCAGGTATATCAGGGTAATTACCTACTGGATCACCAGCAACTGCCATACCAGGCCCGCTGTCAGGCCAATTCACATCATCAACATGTTTTTGTATAAATGCTTTACCTTTGTTTGCCGTCTCTTGTGCTACGTCCATTGCTTTACCAGCTACTTTCAACCCAGCATAGCCAGTAGCTGCACCTAATACAAGATTCACTGCCACCTCACTATCTGCTTCAGAAGCCTTTACGAAGTTCCCTTGCATTTGACTGATATATTTAGTCAATACATATGCTTGCACACCTTCTATCGCACTATCTTTTATCTTATCTAGCGTACCGAGTGGGTCTTGCTGTAATGATTGCACTAGAGTTACACCGCTCTCTAATGCCTGGCTATACGTCTCCTTATGTAGAAGCTTCTCCGCACTTTCAAGTTTTTCAATAGTCGCTTTTCGTATATTATAAACATCTACAAGCGTATGTAATAAATTATCACTCAATCCAATATCACCTTTTTCTTCATCTGTGAGCTGAGCATGAGTTTCGTATAAAGCGCGCATAGTCCGAGGTAGCAGGGCTTCTTTTAACCCATAATCAATATCACTTGCTTGAGCAGAAGTTACTGTAAATACCGCTTGAATTTCACCTTCATGATTTTTAAAAGTGTTCTGATTTACCTTAGATTCGTTTTGTAAAAACTGTGCCGCAGCAACATAATCCGGCACTTCTTCTGGCACATAGGCGTTGTAAGCTGCCTGCCAATCTTTATCTAAACTATATAATGCACCACGCACCAGCTGCTTCTCTGCCATTGAAGCCGATATTCCTACTTGGGCGGCAAATACCGGTGCTTCATGTTGAATGATAGCCGCCTCTTCTGCGACTAGTTGACGATGAGAAACCGCTTGAACCATTTTGTTTCGTTAATCCTAATAATAACTGTATACACTTCTATTTCTTATTTTAGAGACTGTATCAGCCCTACAATTAAAACGCCAACTAATTTGTGTTATGTACAAAGAATGTTTTTACCAAGCAAAAGCTGGTGGCACCCATATAATGTTTAGATATAAGACTTTTTGCTTATATCGTCTATAGTGCTTTGGGGCTAATCACCGCGTATTTAGGTGTGAAAAATAACTAACTTATGTGTTTCGGCTGTTAAAAAAAACAATATCGGAGAGTATATATGCACTTTATATTCTTTACACTTTACAGGCAAAAAAAGCCCCGATTAAGGGGATTCAATCGGGGCGAGAGTGCCTTAATGTCTAAGGCTTCCGCTCAGGGAGGAAAGAAGCGGAAAAGATAACAACACTAACTTTGCTATCTTGTAAGTTCTGACTATGCAGCACCAAGTGAAGTTCACCGTTTAAAGTAAATATTTTGTAAAAATTTGTATCAAATTGAAACAACTAAAATGTAATTCCTAACGAAAGTTACTTATTCACGAATTCACTACTACCGCAAAGCCAGTCCCCATAGAATATGTCTGCTAAAGCAGACTATTCTATGTGAAACCCATGCGATAATAACGACATGGATGTCCAAGATACCGATAACAACTCTCTTCTCAAGAATCTAAACGAAAAACAGCTTGAAGCCGTTACTCTACCGCATCAATCAGCACTCATTTTAGCGGGTGCTGGTAGTGGCAAAACGCGCGTACTGACGACTCGTATTGCTTGGTTGATTCAAACAGGTCAAATTTCCCCAATGGGACTGATGGCGGTAACTTTTACCAACAAAGCTGCCAAAGAAATGCTCACCCGCCTGACCAGCATCATGCCAATTAATACGCGCGGTATGTGGGTGGGCACATTCCATGGTTTGTGTAATCGCTTTTTGCGTGCGCATCATCGCGAAGCTGGCTTACCCAGCACCTTCCAAATATTAGATACGGCTGATCAGCTTTCTAGCATTAAACGTTTAATGAAACGCTTAAATGTCGATGATGAAAAATATGCCCCGAAACAAGTACAAGGTTATATCAATAGTTGTAAAGAAGAAGGCTTGCGCGCGCAAAAAGTCGATGCGTACGATGCACATTCACAACGTTTACGTGAAATATATGAAGAGTATGACAAACAGTGCCAACGTGAAGGTGTTGCCGACTTTTCTGAGCTCTTATTGCGCAGTTATGAGTTGCTAGATCGTGATGCACATATTCGTGAACACTATCAAACGCGGTTTAAATATATTTTAGTCGATGAATTTCAAGATACCAATCGCTTGCAATACTTATGGTTAAAACTGTTGGCAGGTAAAGAAAACTGCTTATTTGCCGTCGGTGATGATGACCAGTCTATTTATGGTTTCCGTGGCGCTCGTGTTGGTAATATGCGAGATTTTGAAACCGATTTTAAAGTAGAAAACATCGTTAAATTAGAAGAAAACTACCGCTCGCACAGTAATATTTTAGATGCGGCCAACGCCATCATTGCTAACAATGAAAACCGTTTAGGTAAAAACTTATGGACATCGGCTGGCGAAGGTGAGCCAGTGCGTGTGTACGATGCCTATAACGATGAAGATGAAGCAGGTTTTATTGTTGATGAAATTAAAATGCTACATGCCGAAGGTACTAGTTTAGGCGACATTGCATTGCTGTATCGTAGCAATGCACAATCTCGTATTTTAGAGCATGCGTTATTCTCGGCAAACTTACCTTACCGCGTCTACGGCGGCTTACGATTTTTTGAACGGGCGGAAATTAAACACGCTCTCGCCTATATGCGCTTAATAGCGAATGCTAACGACGATACGGCTTTGTTGCGCGTCATTAACTTTCCGACACGTGGTATTGGCGCACGTAGCTTAGAGCGTCTACAAGAAGCCGCACAGAATGAAGATTGCAGCCTGTGGCAAGCCGCGATTAACAAAGTGGGCAATGGCACTGCAGGCGGCAAAGGGATTGAGGGATTTGTTGCGCTGATTCGAGAAATGACAGACCAAGCTTACGGTATTAATTTATCTGAAGTGGCTGATCTTGCTACAACATTATCGAGTCTGAAGTTACATTACCAAAACACAAAAGAAGGTGAAGACCGTATTGCCAACTTAGAGGAGCTCGTCACAGCTGCCGTTGCATTTACCAATCAAGATTTTGGCAACCACAATAATGTTGATGGTGAAACTGAGCAAGATTTGCTAAGCCAATTCTTAAGCCATGCTAGCTTAGAGGCAGGCGAACATCAAGCTGATGTAGGTCGTGATGCTTTACAATTAATGACGGTACATGCAGCTAAAGGCCTAGAATTTAGAACCGTATTTATTAGCGGCTTAGAAGAAGGCTTATGCCCACATGAGCAAAGTATGTATGAAAATAACGGCCTAGAAGAAGAGCGCCGCTTAATGTATGTGGCTGTTACACGCGCAAAAGAACGTTTGTATTTAAGCCATGCACAAAGTCGTATGCTACACGGCAAAGTGCGCTATGGCATCGCCTCACGTTTTTTAGATGAGATTCCTGAAAAACTATTAAAACGGTTAAATAGCAAACCAACGGTTAAATCTGGTGGGCGTGACTACAATAAAATGCCTAGCATGATGAGCACACAGCAAAGTAGCGCACAAAAGAATGCTATGCCCTGGAAAGTCGGCCAAAGTGTTGCACATGCCAAATTTGGCAACGGTGTGGTCGTCAGTTACGAAGGCAGCGCAAACGACATGCGTGTACAAGTAAATTTTGGCCGTGAAGGTTTAAAATGGCTAGCTTTGGAATTTGCAAAACTCACTAAAATTTAATAGGCAATTTTTGCAGCTCTAAACACATCTCGGTAGGTTACATACTGAAATGCCAGCATCAGTGCGATAGCAAACATCATAAAACCAAACATTAAAAACGACCTAAGTGATAGTGCTATAGGTAGAGGCAGTATTGCTGAAAAAAGACCAACGACAATTGAAATGAATAACACTATTGTTACAAAGCCTATAAAGAAAATAACCCATGAAACAGTCATGGCAACCATATATTGCAATGAACCAGCAACGCTAGATTTAATGGCTTTAAACAAAGAATAGCCATTAAATGCGATGAGCATAGGTGAAAACCAAGTCGCCACCATGAGCGGCACTAAAGCCAGCATAATTTTTATCAAAATAGGAAAAAGCTTAGATACCATCTCCGCTGCTTCTTGTTCTGTCATAGCCGCTTTATTTTGCGCTTGTGAAAGCTCAAAAAAGACTTGTGCATCTGAACCTAAAAGAATGCTCACCAAAAAACCATACAAAATGCAAACCAAGCCCAATTGAAGTAAAGCCGCCATTTTTGGTTGCAATAAACGCATGGTAGTCGATAAATCTTCTACCTTTTTCACTTCAGTATTTCTAAACAAACGCATGGCCACCGCGATGAATATTGGCCATGCCAAAATCACCACCACTGCAAAAATTTGGAACCCAGGTAATGAAGGCACCATCAAAAATAAACCAATGTAAACCAATGCTAGCATCAACCATTTTCTTGGTGATTGTTTAAACATATCCAAGCTCTCACGCACCCAACTCAACCCCGTTTTAGTCTGTGATTCTAATATCGCCATATTACGCCTCTACTCGTGTTGCCCGTTTAAGCAAAATTTGCTTAAAGTAATTAGGATCTTTAGCATGTGTCAGCTCACCCGTTTGCGGAAAATGCCAATCACACAAACGTGACAACCAAAATCGTAAAGCGGCAATACACAATAAACCTTGCCAAGCTTGCTGCTCAGCGTCGTTAAATGGGCGCACTTCAGTATATGCTTGCATAAAAGCATTCAAGCGTAGCTCATCAAATTCAGCTGTTTCTGTCAAACACCAATCGTTAACGGTAATCGCAACATCGTATGCCAGGACATCATCACAAGCATAATAAAAATCAATAAACCCGCCTAATTGTTCACCATCAAACAATACATTATCACGGAATAAATCGCCATGAATCACACCACGTGGCAATGCACTTAAATCTAAATTAGCCTGAAAATTCAATACTTTATTCAATAAATTTTGATCATCATTTGATATTTTTTTGATGACTTTCGCTGCTGTCTCTTTTCGCCAATCTGCGTCACGCTGATTTTTTGAAGCCTGCTGAAACGACGCCCCTTCCACATGCATTTTGGCTAGCTCACGCCCTACTTGCGCGCATTGTTCTGCACTAGGCGCATCGATATTACGACCCTTTAAACAACTGATCACCAGCGCAGGTTTATCTTTAAGCAAACGCAAACACTTACCTTGTTTATCTGCAATCGGGGCTGGACAAGAAACACCATGCCCAGCAAGATGCGTCATTAGATTCACAAAATAAGGCAGCTCCTCCATACTATTTTGTTCAAAAATAGTGAGTACATACCGCGCTTGGTCTGTGATTAAAAAATAGTTAGTATTGGTAATACCAGCAGAAATGCCTTTGAGCTCTTCAAACGCACCAATCGCATAATCTTGTAATAAAGTTTGTGCTTCTTGAGATGTTAAGGTTGTGAATACAGACATAATGCGCTAAAAATTATCTTACAAGTAAAAGAGTATATTGGGTGCAATGTTAAACCTTGCACCCACTAGTATTTAGAACCTAAATAGAATCCACTTAGGGACAGACAATGGTGGATTTGGCCCAATATCAACCCACTCACTTCCCGCGTCTTCTCTATGTAGGTAATAAGGCACCCCATGCTCTGGTGTTACTTTCATCATATAAAGCTCACCATGTAAACGATACTCCTCGATGGTGTCTGTGCCTTTTTTACGGATGGTAATCACTGGCTCATCTAAGGGCTCCCCTTCTTGCACACGTGGTGGCGAGGGCACTTCTTCTAATAGCTCAGCATTATCTGGCGCTGCGGCTAAGACATGTTGCGGCAGTATCATCACAACGACCATGCTAAGCACAAAACTTAATACTAGTGTAGTAACTTTTAGTTGAAACATATCGTTCTCACTGTTCCGTAGTTGGTTTTCATTCCTAGTTAATGCATTCTATCAAATAGTGCAGCAAAAGACGCTTGCTTCCTATAAATAAAATTGAATTTTACGCTCTTCTGGGCTCAACTGAAAACCTCTAGACTCATAATACTTAAATATCGCATCGACGATATCTTTGGGGTCATCAATCACCTGCATCAAATCCATATCTTCTGGCGATGCCATGCCTTCGGCAATTAAGGTGTTTTTAAGCCAATCGAGCAAACCGCCCCAAAATGCTTTGCCAACTAAAATAATAGGAATCTTACGCGCCTTACCTGTTTGCACTAAGGTCATCGATTCCATTAACTCATCCATAGTGCCAAAACCACCTGGCATCACCACGTAAGCTGAAGCATATTTTACAAACATCACTTTACGTAAAAAAAAGGTTTTAAACGTAATACTAATATCCTGAAATGGATTGCCACTCTGCTCAAAAGGCAATTCGATATTCAAGCCTATGCTAGGGCCCACACCATCAAAAGCGCCCTTATTTGCCGCTTCCATAATGCCAGGGCCACCACCAGAAATCACGCTGAACCCTGCATCTGAAAGCATGCGTGCAATTTTTTCTGTTAGCTGATAATTAGGATGCTCTGGCTTGGTACGTGCACTGCCGAAAATAGAAACTGCTGGCATAATGTTTTTTAATTTTTCTGTTGCACGTACGTACTCCGACATCACCTCAAAGGCATGCCAGGACTCTTGTGCGTCAGCGTCCCCATGTAACAACTCAGATTCAATCATCGGCGGTAATTTTTTTGTAGCCATTGCTTATCCTTAATCTTATAGAAGCCAGAAAATTGCTTTATTGTCGATATATTACATAAACTCGGCCTACAGTTGGGTAAAATACACAATAAAACACAATCGAACTATTGGGATCTTATATGAAAACCTTGTTACTGGTTGACGGTTCATCTTACCTTTACCGCGCCTTTCACGCTATGCCAGATTTACGCAACAGCGACAACGAGCCAACAGGCGCCATTCAAGGTGTACTCAACATGTTACGCCGTTTACATAAAGATTACCCCGCTGATTATAGTGCGTGTGTATTTGACGCCAAAGGCAAAACCTTTAGAGATGACATTTATCCAGAGTATAAAGCGAACCGCTCTGCGATGCCCGACGATTTAAGACCGCAAATAGAGCCTCTACATGAAGCAATTAAAGCTTTGGGTTGGCCGCTGATAATGATAGAAGGTGTTGAAGCAGATGACGTAATAGGTGCATTAGCCAAGCAAGCTGAGCGTGAAGGTGTGCGCACCATTATCTCGACTGGCGATAAAGATATTTCACAATTGGTGAATGAACACATTACCGTGGTGAACACTATGCGTGATGCATTCAGAAGAACGGATGATGTGTTAGATGTAGCAGGCGTTGAAAAGAAATTTGGCATACCCCCTAGCTTAATTATTGATTACTTAACGCTCATCGGCGACAAGGTAGATAACGTACCTGGCGTAGATAAAGTTGGGCCTAAAACTGCCGTAAAATGGCTGAAAGAATATGGCACACTTGATGGTGTGATTGCCAATGCTGACAATATCAAAGGCAAAGTGGGTGAATACTTACGTGAAGCGCTAATGTGGCTACCAACAGCCAAAGAACTGATCACCATCCGTTGTGATGTTGGTATACAAGATAACTTAAGTGACCTTGCACCGCAGCCAATTGATAAAGCAAAACTGGCGGAACTATTTGATCGCTTTGAGTTTAGAAGCTGGAAGCGTGAATTAGACAACATGCCAGAAAATGGTGTTACGCCCGCTGGCATCTCAAAAGCACCCATGTCAGAAGCCTCAAAGCAGCAAGCACAAATGCAAGCGACAGCCGATATTTCTGCATCCTCTGTTAACACCAAACGCGAATACAGTACTATTCTCACGCAAGCAGATTTAAACACTTGGTTAGACAAACTCAGTAAAGCTGATCTTGTCTGTTTTGATACAGAAACCACCAGCTTAAATCCGATGAAGGCGAAACTTGTCGGCATGTCATTTGCGGTAGCATCAGGTGAAGCCGCTTATTTACCACTAACACATGATTACTTTGACGCACCAGTACAACTAGACTTTGCAGAAACATTAACTAAACTAAAGCCAATTTTAGAAAGCCCAACCATTAAAAAAGTAGGGCAAAACTTAAAATATGACAAACATGTATTAGCCAATCATGACATTGTCTTAAACGGCATTGCACATGATACTTTGTTGCAATCTTACGTGTTAGAAAGTCATCGTAGCCACGGCATGGACGATCTTGCCATGCGTCATCTTGGGCTTGCCACCATTAAATTTGAAGAAGTCGCTGGAAAAGGTGCAAAACAGGTTGGTTTTAACCAAGTAACCGTAGAGGTCGCCAGTGAATACGCGGCAGAAGATGCAGACATCACCCTGCAATTACACGACAGCCTGCATCCGCAACTGACACAAAATGAAAAGCTAAACTTTATTTATAGCAAAATTGAAATGCCATCGATGGAGATTTTATACACCATAGAGCGCAACGGTGTACTCATCGATGCCAACATGCTCAACATACAGAGCAATGAAATTGGCATGAAACTCATTGCGCTAGAAAATAAAGCCTACGAGCTGGCCGACCAACCTTTTAATCTAGCTAGCCCAAAACAATTACAAGAGATTTTATTTGAGAAACTAGGTATTAAACCGATTAAAAAAACACCTAGTGGCAAACCCAGTACCGATGAAGATGTGCTACAGAAACTTGCACTAGATTATCCGTTACCAAAAGTGTTATTAGAATACCGTGGCCTTGCAAAATTAAAATCGACCTATACAGATAAGCTACCAAAAATGATTAATGCAGAAACGGGTCGTGTGCATACCAGCTACAACCAAGCCGTGGCTATTACAGGCAGGTTAGCAAGTTCAGACCCTAATTTGCAAAATATTCCTGTACGCAGCGCAGAAGGTCGTCGCATTCGCGAAGCCTTTATTGCACCAGATAACTGTCATATCGTATCAGCTGATTATTCACAAATCGAGCTGCGTATCATGGCGCATTTGTCGCAAGATGAAGGCCTATTATCCGCTTTTGCCAATGGTGAAGACATTCACCGTGCCACCGCTGCCGAAATCTTTGGCGTAGACCGTGATGCAGTAGATAGTGAACAGCGTCGTTATGCCAAAGTGATTAACTTTGGCTTAATTTACGGCATGAGCGCTTTTGGCTTAGCGCAAAATTTAAATATTGAGCGCAAAGCCGCACAAAGTTATATAGAACGTTACTTTATGCGCTACCCTGGCGTGCGCCAATACATGGATGACACGCGAGAATCGGCCAAAGCCAAAGGCTATGTAGAAACTTA
>CAYXOR010000013.1:13223-52545 GCA_964466895.1 uncultured Methylophilaceae bacterium
AATACATGGATGACACGCGAGAATCGGCCAAAGCCAAAGGCTATGTAGAAACTTATTTTGGCAGGCGCTTATGGGTGCCAGAAATTAATAGCCCCAATGGCATGAGGCGTGCTGGCGCAGAGCGTGCGGCGATTAATGCCCCCATGCAAGGCACCGCGGCCGACCTGATTAAACTCGCTATGATTGCTGTACATGACTGGATGGTAAAGGATAAATTACAAAGTAAGCTTATTATGCAAGTGCATGATGAACTGGTACTTGAAGTGCCCGATGCTGAATTAGCATTGGTGGAAAAGATGTTGCCCGAACTCATGCAAAACGTCGCTAAATTAGATGTGCCATTATTGGCCGAAGTAGGCGTCAGCAATAATTGGGAGGGGGCGCATTAATCTTAAAAATTCAACCACCTTATTGCCCCTGTTTCTTTTGTTTATACATAGCCATATCAGCGTGTTTAAGTAGCTCTTCATGCGATTGGCCATGAACATCAAACATGGCGATTCCAACACTACAAGTGCAATGATATTCAAGCTTATTTAAATAATACGGCCGATTAAGTGCCGCAATAACAAACTGCTTAACAGACGCTACTTGCGCTTCGGCTTCTTCGGCGTTATTACCTAAGCCCTCCAGCATCACAACAAATTCATCGCCACCTAAACGGGCTACGGTATCACTTTTACGTACACAACTTAATAACCGTTCTGCGACCTGTTTAAGTAGCAAATCCCCCATATCGTGCCCATGAGTATCATTGAGAACTTTGAAACGATCCAAATCCAAAAATAACAATCCACCCCGATTTCCTGAACGCGCGCTCATGGCAAGGGCATGATCTAGTTTATCGATTAATAATCGTCGATTAGGTAAATTAGTCAACATATCGTAAAACGCAAATTGTTTGATTGTTTCTTCACGCCCTGCGGCCTCAAAGCGCAATATAATATTTTCGATTAAATTACGATTAATATTGTATATACTCAAGATCATAAATATGAGAAAAAAGAACCCTGCAACACCCATTGCAACATAAACATGATCACCAAGCAAAAACAAAAAAATAATCACCGGGGTTAGCGTCACTACGCTATAGCTTATTGCACTCACAACATCAGCTGAATAAGACACAACGCTACCAGCAGCCATCCCGATGAGTAAGTAAATAACAAGCATTTGATGCAGTGGATTGTTAGCTGGAATCATCAATATCCCTGCGGCTCCCCACGATATACTGCTGACAATCAGCCAAAAACGAAAAAGCATTAGCTGTTTTCGTACGGTTACAGTATCAGTTGCTGGACGAATCCAATACCTAAAATAAACAAAGCGAAAAATATTGATCGTAATCACGATAATTAACCAACCAACAATAACCGATGTCGCTACAACATCTCTCTGTATATAACCTAAAATTGCTGCCGCAACCATACTAGCCACTATCGTCCTACCGCAGGCCGACAACAAATGCTGCAATTGCTCAGATTGTATTGCAGATGTTTTTACTAGAGTATCCATTATTAACGCTTAACTTTATACAGAATTGTTACCTAACTTATCGCTCCTGCTCAATTATGTAGTATGTTGTAACTTAGCTCAACTATTATCATTAACTTTTATTTTAGGTTTAAAAACATATAACGTATGCATAAATTTGGTGTATATATCATCGGTGACGAAATTCTTTCAGGCAAACGTCAAGATGCGCATTTAAGCAAAGTAATAGAGGCACTATCTACACGCGGCTTACAGCTAGGCTGGGCAAATTATTTAGGGGATAACCCTGAAGAAATCACCAGCCTAATTAAAGCCAGCATGACGCGTGGTGATGTTGTGTTTAGCTTTGGTGGCATTGGTGCTACGCCTGATGATTACACACGCCAATGTGCGGCAGATGCCGCTTGTGTGCCTATAGAGCGTCATACAGGTGGCGTAGCAGAAATTGAAGCTCAGTATGGTGATGCGGCTTATCCTAAACGCGTGATAATGGCGGACTTCCCGCAAGGTGCAGATTTAATCCCCAACCCAATTAATCGTGTAGCTGGGTTTAGCATTAACCAACATTATTTTGTGCCAGGCTTTCCTAATATGGCGCACCCAATGGTGGAATGGGTGCTAGATACGCACTATGCACATTTATTTCATCAGCAAGACTATATTGAGACCTCTATTTGGGTGAATCAAGCGGGTGAAAGCGATTTGATTGATTTAATGAATGCAATGCTAATCAAATACCCGACGCTTAAGCTGTTCAGCTTGCCTAAAACAAATAAGAGGCGCACGACTGAAGTTGGCATGAAGGGCAAAAAAGCAGATGTATTAATCGCCATGGAAGAGTTAAAGCAAAGCATTACTGCCCTAGGTTTCCCATGGGAAGCCACTTAGCTAAAAAATCATCATGATTTAGGTTCCCTATAAGTAAAATTGCGTATAAAATAGGCAACTTTCTCGCTCGAAATAGTTTTATGCAAATTGGTCATCACATTCTGAAAAATAATTTGGTCGTCGCCCCTATGGCCGGCGTTACCGATAGGCCTTTCCGCCAACTTTGCAAAAAAATGGGTGCTGGTCTTGCTGTTTCTGAAATGGTGACCTCTAACTCATTATTGTATGGCAGTGAAAAAACATTACGCCGCGCTAATCACGAAGGCGAAGTAGACCCAATTGCTGTGCAAATTGCTGGCGCTGTGCCAGAAATGATGGCCGAAGCTGCGCAGCACAATGTTGACAATGGTGCGCAAATTATCGACATTAATATGGGCTGCCCTGCTAAAAAAATATGTAATGTCATGGCTGGCTCTGCCTTATTAAAAGATGAACCGCTAGTCGCGCAAATTCTTAAAGCCGTCGTCAATGCTGTAGATGTGCCTGTCACATTAAAAATTCGTACAGGTTGGGATAAAGATAACCGCAATGCTATCTCGGTAGCAAAAATGGCCGAAGATATTGGTATTCAAGCACTGGCGATACATGGCCGTACACGTGCCTGTAAATATTTAGGTAATGCTGAATACGATACGATGGCTGCCGTAAAGCAAGCCATTAATATTCCGCTTATTGCTAATGGTGATATCACGACCCCAGAAAAAGCAAAGTATGTGCTCGATTACACAGGTGCTGATGCTGTCATGATAGGACGTGCAGCGCAAGGCAGACCTTGGATTTTCCGTGAGATTAGCCATTACCTTGAAACGGGTACGCACCTATTACCACCAACAGTAGATGAAATTCATACGGTCATGCTAGAACATTTAAACGACCTCTATCGTTTTTATGGTGACTTAACTGGCATGCGCGTCGCACGCAAGCATATCTCTTGGTATACCAAAGGATTAACAGGCTCCGCAAGCTTCCGCCATGAGATGAACACACTACAAACGATCGACCTCCAACTAAACATCATCGATACATTTTTTGCCGAATTAAAAGCTAAAAATGAGCGTTTAGTTTATGAAAAAGTCTCTCATGAGGTGCTGGCTGCGTAATGTCAGATAACAGCAAACTTAGCCAGTCCGTTAAGGCATCACTTGAAGAATATTTTATGCATCTTGATGGTGAGAAACCACACGCCGTTTACAACATGGTACTCAATTGTGTTGAAAAGCCAATGATAGAGTTTGTTTTAAACAAAGTGGGTGGCAACCAAAGCAAGACGGCCGAAATACTAGGTTTAAACCGTAATACCCTGCGCAAAAAAATGGCGCTATACAAAATAGAATAACGTAGAACATATTTTCCATATCAATTTATAGCTAAAAAAATTAATCCATTTAGCCAATAAACCATATGGTGATTATTGTCTTTAATTTCACAGTAACTTAATTTTTATCAAATCATATGGCCACTATTAAAAGAGCTCTCATTAGCGTTTCAGATAAAACAGGTGTTGTAGAACTCGCACAACGCCTCGTTGCACTGGATATAGAAATATTATCAACAGGTGGCACAGCCAAACTGCTTCGTGACAATAATGTCCCCGTTATTGAAGTCAGTGATTACACCGGCTTTCCTGAAATGCTGGATGGCCGCGTAAAAACACTACACCCTAAAGTACATGGTGGCTTGTTAGGTCGTCGCGATTTAGCGAGCCACGTATCAGCAATGAAGTCACAAGACATTCCTAATATTGACATGGTAGTGGTCAATTTATACCCATTTGAAGCCACCGTGACCAAGTCCGATTGCAAACTAGAAGATGCCATTGAAAATATTGATATTGGCGGCCCAGCCATGGTGCGCTCAGCTGCCAAAAATTGGAAAGACGTTGCAGTATTAACTGACGCCAGCCAATACCAAGCCGTTTTAGATGAATTAAAAGCTAATAAAGGCACGTTATCTGAAACAACAACATTTGCGCTTTCCGTTGAAGCCTTTAACCGCGTTAGTAATTACGATGGTGCAATTAGCGATTACTTATCATCATTTAACCCTGACGGCACACGCAACCCATTTCCTAGTCAAACCAATGGCCGTTTTGTTAAAGTACAAGATTTACGTTATGGTGAGAATCCACATCAACAAGCTGCATTTTATCGTGATTTACACCCTGCCCCAGGCTCGCTAGTTACCGCAGAGCAGTTACAAGGAAAAGAATTAAGCTATAACAATATTGCTGACGCTGACGCCGCGTGGGAATGTGTAAAGAGTTTTGATAGCACGGCTTGTGTGATTGTTAAACATGCTAACCCTTGTGGTGTAGCCATCGGTGCAAATGCAGCTGAAGCTTATAGCAAAGCTTTTCAAACAGACAGCACCAGTGCATTTGGTGGCATTATTGCTTTTAATACTACCGTCGATGGTAAAACAGCTGAGGCAGTTTCTAAACAATTTGTTGAAGTCCTCATTGCACCAGACTACGCAGAAGAAGCACTGGCTATTTTTAAAGCAAAGGCCAATGTGCGTGTGCTTAAAATTGACTTACCACAAGGTGGCGACACCCCTTGGCAACAAGGGCGTAATGCACACGACACAAAACGCATTGGTTCTGGCTTACTAATTCAATCAGCAGATAACCATGTGCTAGATGTCGCTGAATTAAAAGTAGTGAGTAATGCGCAACCGACAGCTGAACAAATGAAAGACATGCTATTTGCTTGGCGTGTGGCTAAATATGTTAAATCTAACGCAATTATATTCTGTGGTGATGGCATGACATTAGGCGTTGGGGCCGGTCAAATGAGCCGCGTCGATAGCACAAAAATTGCCTCTATTAAGGCACAAGCCGCAGGCCTAACACTTAAAGATTCAGTCGTAGCGTCAGATGCCTTTTTCCCTTTCCGCGATGGTATTGACATACTGGCTGAAGCGGGCGCCCGCTGTGTGATTCAACCGGGTGGTAGTATGCGCGATGATGAAGTGATTGCTGCAGCCAATGAGCATGATCTTGTCATGGTGCTGACGGGTGTTCGCCATTTTAGACATTAAAAAGATATCAATCTTAGATAAAATAAAATCATGAAAATACTCATTGTTGGCAGTGGTGGACGCGAACATGCACTAGCATGGAAAATAACAGAAAATAAAAACGTAAGTCGCGTTTATGTCGCTCCTGGTAACGCAGGTACTGCAACAAGTCCGCTCATGATGAACGTGGATATAACGGACATTAAAGAATTGATCGCCTTTGCCAAACAAGAAGCGATTCATTTAACAATTGTTGGCCCAGAAGCACCATTATCACAAGGCATCGTAGATGCTTTTCAAGCTGAGAACCTTAAGATCTTTGGCCCGTCAAAAGCAGCTGCGCAATTAGAAAGCTCTAAAGACTTTGCTAAAACATTTATGGCACGTCACAACATTCCAACCGCTGCTTATGCCACTTTTGACGATGCCAAGACTGCGCACGATTACATTAACAAACAGGGCGCGCCTATTGTGATTAAAGCGGATGGCTTAGCTGCTGGCAAAGGTGTTGTTGTCGCCATGAATATTGACGACGCGCATGCAGCTATCGACATGATGCTAGCAGATAATAAGTTTGGTGCTGCTGGTGCACGCGTCGTAATCGAAGAGTTCTTAACTGGCGAAGAAGCCAGCTTTATGGTGATGGTTGATGGCAAAAATATTCTAACTTTAGCAACCAGCCAAGATCATAAGCGCTTGCTTGATGGGGACCAAGGGCCTAATACCGGCGGTATGGGCGCTTACTCCCCTGCCCCTATTGTTACACCTGAAATTCACGCAAAAGTATTGCGTGAAATTATTCGTCCTACTGTCGAAGGCATGGCAAAAGATGGCATTCCTTTTACAGGGTTTTTATATGCAGGCCTTATGATTAGCCCTGATGGTACAGCCAAAACGCTAGAGTTTAATTGCCGTATGGGTGATCCTGAAACACAACCTATATTGCTACGATTAAAATCTGATTTTCTTGCGCTAGTAGAACACGCTGTTAACGGCACATTAGACTTAGCTGAAACTGAATGGGATAGACGCATTGCACTAGGTGTTGTCATGGCCTGTGCCAATTACCCGGAAAAACCAATATTAGGTGATGAAATCACCGGCCTGCCGTCAGATCTAGAAAATGCTTATGTATTTCATGCTGGTACAAAATTAGTCGATGGAAAAGTAACCACGAGTGGCGGCCGTGTGTTCTGTGTCACCACACTTGGCGAAACGGTAAAATTTGCTCAACTGCGTGCCTACCAAATTGCCGAAAAAATACAATTTAAAGGTGCTCAATACCGCCAAGACATAGGCTATCGAGCAATTAAAGGCTAACAACAAATCATGGATAGCCAAGTCGTTTTAAATTATTTACAAGGCCTACAAAACAAGATTGTAGAAGCCATGGAACTCATCGATGGTAAGAATTTTTTACAAGATAGCTGGCAACGACCAGAAGGCGGTGGTGGCAATACTTGCATACTTGAGAACGGAAATGTATTTGAACGCGCTGGTGTCGGTATGTCACACGTGTTGGGTAATAAATTACCGCCTGCAGCAACGGTGGCTCATCCAGAGGCGGCAGGACGCAGCTGGGAGGCCATGGGCGTTTCGCTGGTTTTTCATCCTCGCAACCCTTATGTACCAACAGTGCACATGAATGTAAGGTTCTTCTTAGCAAAATCTCAGAATAATACTGATAAAGATATTTGGTGGTTTGGCGGCGGTATGGATTTAACGCCCTATTATGGTTTTGAAGAAGATTGTGTTCACTTCCACCAAACAAATAAAGCAGCTTTAAACTTATTTAACCCAGATTACTACCCTGCTTTCAAAAAACATTGTGACGAATATTTTTACTTAAAACACCGTCAAGAACCAAGAGGCATCGGTGGTATTTTCTTTGATGACTTTAACGAACTTGGTTTTGAACAAAGTTTTGCACTACAGCGCGCTGTTGGTGATAGCTTTTTACAAGCCTATATGCCAATTTTACAGCGCCGCAAAGACACGAAGTATGGCGAACATGAGCGTGACTTCCAAGCGTACCGTCGTGGTCGTTATGTTGAGTTTAATCTAGTCTTTGACCGAGGCACATTATTCGGTTTGCAATCAAATGGGCGTACTGAGTCTATTTTGCTCTCTATGCCACCCATTGTTAAATGGCGTTACGATTGGCAACCAGAAACAGGCAGTGCAGAAGCCAAGCTATATAGTGACTTCTTAATCAATAAGGCATGGCTAAACTAACAAGCAAACCACCTGCATTTAATGAGCAATTATGTCTATAATTGAAGCTAAAGGGGATTAAGCATGGAGTCAATCGAACAAGTCGTTAAGATTTTATCTGGCTGGGTATGGGGGCCACCTCTGCTTATCCTATTGGTTGGCACTGGCTTATATCTCACTGTTATTCTTAAAGGCCTGCAATTTAGAGCTTTGCCCTTAGCGTTAAAGCTTATTTTCAAAAAAGACCATGGCGGCGATGGTGATGTTAGTCACTTTGCTGCGCTGATGATTGCACTCGCAGCGACTGTTGGTATTGGTAATATTGTGGGCGTGGCCACTGCTATTACCCTTGGCGGACCAGGTGCGGTCTTTTGGATGTGGGTAACAGGCTTAGTGGGTATGGCAACCAAATATAGTGAAGCTTTGTTGGCTGTTAAATACCGTGAAAAAGGCGAGCATGGCATGCGCGGCGGACCGATGTATTACATCAGTAAAGGTGCAGGCTTGCCATGGCTAGGCGCTATATTTGCAGTGTTCACGGTGCTAGCCACTTTTGGTATCGGTAATATGACGCAAGCAAATGCTGCTGCTGGTATTTTTGAATCTTCTTTCGACATCCCACCAGCAATTACTGGTGGCGTGCTATTGGCATTGACTGCAGCAACAGTGATCGGCGGTATTAAATCTATTGGTAGATTCACCTCGTTTTTAATACCGTTTATGATTATCGCTTATGTAAGCACGTCACTTATTGTCTTGCTACTTAACGCACAAGAAGTGCCAGCAGCCTTTGGCTTGATTTTTGGTCACGCATTTTCACCCTCAGCAGCTTCTGGTGGTTTTGTTGGCGCAACCATCGCAGCAGCCATGCGTTACGGTATATCTCGTGGTGTATTTTCAAATGAATCTGGCTTAGGCTCTGCGCCTATTGCTGCTGCAGCAGCCCGCACCAAAGACCCTGTTACCCAAGCGCTGGTTAGCATGACGCAAACCTTTATCGACACGTTACTTATCTGCACCATGACTGCACTCGTGATATTAACCTCATCTGTTTGGCTAGAAGGCGGTAGCGCTGCACTACTGACTAGCAGTAGCATTGCTCAAACATTGGGCGTCACAGGATCCAATATCATCGCAATATCGATTGCCGTTTTTGCTTTTTCTACTATTATCGGTTGGAGTTATTATGGTGAAAAGGCGATTGAATATTTGCTGGGTGTTAAAGCTGTACTGCCCTATCGATTAATTTTTATTGCCGTTGTTTTTGTAGGTGCTACCAGGGAGTTAGAATTTGTATGGAATTTCTCCGACCTGATGAATGGCATGATGGCGATTCCCAACCTGATTGGCTTATTATTGTTATCTAAAATCATTAAACAAGAGTCTGATCGTTATTTCTTAGCTTTAAAAAATGGAAAACTGGATTAAAAAATGATGCAACACCGGGGCGCTTGGAAAAACCGATGGACCTTTATACTGGCAACAACAGGGTCCGCTATTGGCTTAGGTAATATCTGGAAGTTTCCCTACATGATAGGCGTTAATGGCGGCAGCGCTTTTGTCATTATATTTATCTTGTGTATTTTGCTTGTTGGTATCCCGCTATTAATGACAGAAGTAATGCTTGGTAGACGTACACAAAAGAACCCAATGAATGCAATGGAAAGCTTGGCAGCAGAGGCTGGTGCTAATAAAGCTTGGAAGTATCTAGGTGGCATGGGCATGCTAGCAGGTGTGCTCATTTTAAGCTTTTATAGCATTGTTGCTGGCTGGGTACTCAGTTATATTAACTTTGCCCTATCAGGGGATTTCACAAACATTGGTGCAGCGCAATCTAGCGCCAATTTTAATGCCTTGCTCGCGTCCCCACTCACTTTAATTTTCTGGCACACTATTTTTCTAACTTTCACCATCAGCGTCGTCGCCCGTGGGGTAAATTCTGGCCTAGAAAAAGCGAATAATATTTTAATTCCAGCATTGTTCATTATTTTATTTGTGCTACTAGGCTACAGTATGTCGGTAGGTGATATGCAAGCAGCAGCAGAATTTATGTTTAAACCAGATTTCTCAAAAATTACGCCTACTGCAGTTTTGTCTGCACTGGGTCATGCTTTTTTCTCATTAAGTTTGGGCATGGGCTCTGTCATGGTCTATGGTTCATATTTACAACGAAATGTTTCCATTGCACGCACCAGCATCTATATTGCACTGGCTGATACGGCGCTTGGTTTGCTCGTCGGGCTCGCTATTTATGCACTCGTTTTTGCCAATCAACTTGAGCCTAGTTCTGGCCCTGGCTTGATGTTCCAAACACTACCTATCGCTTTTGGCCATATGCCTGGCGGCCATATAATCGGTACATTATTTTTCATCTTAGTCGCTTTTGCTGCAACCACATCTGCTATTTCATTAGTTGAACCTTCCATTGCCTGGGTCGTTGAAAACACAAAAATTAGTCGCAAACGCGCATCAGTTGGACTGGGACTATTTATATGGCTCATCGGCGTCAGCGTGGCATTGTCTTTCAGCACATGGAAAGACGTGAAAATTATTTTTGATCTTGGTATTTTTGACACGCTAGACAAGCTGACAACAACCATCATGCTGCCACTTGGTGGCTTACTCATGGCTATTTTTGCAGGGTACGTTATGAAAACGCAACATGTACAAGAAGAGCTTGGGTTAAGAAATACAGGTTACAGATTATGGAAAATAACCAATAGTATTATCGCACCCATTGCCATTTGTGCAGTATTTTTATATTTATTCGAAGTTATTTAATAAAAAAACCAGCTATATAGCTGGTTTTTTTATATTAATCACTAAATTACAGTGACATAATCCACTTAATAATCTTTTTAATATCACCATCTTTGACCTGCGGACTATTTGCCGGCATTGGGATAGGACCCCAAACACCGCTACCACCTGCTTTAACTTTAGTTACTAATTTAGCTTCTGCACCTTTATCGCCTTTATATTTTGCAGCAATATCTTTAAGCGCTGGGCCGAGTATTTTCTTATCTACACCGTGGCAAGCCATACAGCCGCTTTTTTGTGCCAAAGCCTGATCTGCCACAGCTTGACCTGCGACCATCAATGAACCAGCGGCTACTACCATTAATAATAATGCTTTCATGCTATCTCCTTGAATTCATAATAAAAATTATAAGACATATCATACCTATATTTACAAAATCCTCAATAGCTAAAACTAGGTATTTAATCAGTATTGGGGTAATGTGCTACTGTATTCTAACGTTTATTTTTAGCTGACGTTGACACACTTTCTCACATAATTACAAAAATAAGCACTTAGATCTAATATGACTCAACATTATATTCAACGACCATAAGATGTGTTCGGAATGGATTAATGACGACAGAATTTTCCAATGCATTAGTAGACTCAACACAAATCATCTTACGCCATTCTTCTCCGCCACCCAAATCACCTATCTCCTTGGCTTTGTCAGCCCAAGGTGTCCAAACCACCGTCGTATCGCTACCCGATTTTGACACGCGTATCAATCGATTATAGCCCGCATCGTGAATGACGCAATCGGATGTGTGATCCATATAAATACGGTCAAATTCACCGTTAAAACGCAAAAAACCATTTTCCACTGCTCTTTCATAGTTTTTTAGCTTGTCAGCGTAAATGCATTCCTGCAGACCTGAGATATTAATATTTTTAACGTCGCTAACAGCCAAATAGGTATGGAAAGCTTCACCAATGATGAAAGGGTGATCCGCAATATTGGTAGTCGCCAACTCTATTTTCAATCGTCGTCCAACAGTAATCGTTATAGTGAGATTGTAAGCATAAGATAACTGGCGCCTTGCTTCTGCCGTTTGCATCATCTCTAACACTATCTGTGTCGCATCATTATAAATAGTATGCACATTAGTAATCTCCCAAGGAATAACACGAGCGAAACCGTGCGGGCAAAGCGTGCTATCGGTCGGGTGTGCACCGAACCATGGCCAACAAACAGGTACGCCACCTCTTATAGAACGGCCTTTTACATATTTTGCTTGGTCTGATAGCCATAACACTGGATCCTTAACATGCTTTGGCTGGAATGACATAACATGTGCGCCTTGTAGTGCTATTTTTGCTTGGGCAAACTCGTTATCTATTTCGATATAACGTAAGCCATTCGTATCTTGTGTGATTGTCATATGTGGATGTGACAACACATTATTCGATTTGAAACCGCTACTTCCCTCTATTTCGTGTCCTGTATTAATTTCGACTGTATTAGTTGTTGCCATCGTTATTTTCTCTCTATTTGTTCTACATTACGTACCGCACCACGTGCAGCGCTTGTACTCATTGCAGCATATGCACGTAAAGCTGGGGAGACGACTCGGTCACGATTCACCGGCTTCCATGCTGTGCTGCCTTTTGCTTCCATCGTAGTTCGTCTTTGTTTTAATGCCTCATCCGTTATTTTTAGGTGAATCGTACGGTTAGGAATGTCAATTTCTATGGTATCCCCTTCCTCTACAAGACCTATCGCTCCGCCTTCTGCCGCCTCTGGTGAGGCATGCCCAATACTCAAGCCAGACGTACCGCCCGAGAAGCGACCATCCGTCAACAAAGCGCAAACCTTACCTAAATCTTTTGATTTCAAATATGAAGTTGGATATAGCATTTCTTGCATACCAGGGCCACCACGGGGGCCTTCATAACGAATCACCACCACATCTCCAGCTACAACTTTATCAGCCAATATTGCCTCAACTGCAGCATCTTGTGATTCAAAAATACGGGCACGCCCCGTAAATTTTAAAATGCTGTCATCAACACCTGCAGTTTTAACAATACAGCCATCCAAGGCAATATTGCCATACAGCACAGCTAAACCACCATCTTGGGAATAAGCATGCGCTTTATCACGTATGCAACCTTCTGCACGGTCATCATCCAATGTTGGGTAAAGCATGCTCTGACTAAATGCAATTGTTGTCACCATGCCACCTGGTGCAGCGCGGTAAAACTTTTTCACTTCTTCATCCTGAGTCACTTTAATATCCCATTGATCCAACGCATCGCCCATTGATGCAGTATGCACAGTAGGCGTGTCACGATGAATCACACCCGCACGATCCAACTCGCCAAGAATACCCATGACGCCACCTGCACGATGGACATCCTCCATATGATATTTAGCGGTTGCAGGTGCAACCTTACTCAAACAGGGCACTTTACGCGAAATTCGATCAATATCTTCCATATTAAAGTCGACCTCTGCCTCATGCGCTGCAGCCAATAAATGCAATACTGTATTAGTGGAGCCGCCCATCGACACATCTAAACACATCGCATTTTCGAATGCTTTAATATTCGCAATACTACGTGGCAGTACACTGTAATCATCTTGCTCGTAATGCCGCTTAGCAAGGTCAACAATGGTTCTACCTGCCTGTAAAAATAGCTGTTTACGTGCGCCATGCGTCGCCAATGTAGAACCATTTCCTGGCAAGCTCAAACCAAGCGCTTCTGTTAAGCAGTTCATCGAGTTTGCTGTAAACATACCTGAACATGATCCACATGTCGGACAGGCCGAACGCTCAATAGCATCTGATTCCTCATCCGACACATTGCTATCAGCCGCAGCAACCATCGCATCAACTAAATCAAGCTTGTGCGTGTTGCCATTCCAATTAATTTTACCGGCCTCCATTGGGCCGCCTGATACAAATATCACAGGAATATTGAGTCGCAATGCAGCCATCAACATGCCAGGGGTGATTTTGTCACAATTGGAGATACACACCAGTGCATCCGCACAGTGGGCATTCACCATATACTCAACACTATCCGCGATTAAATCGCGACTAGGTAGGCTATAGAGCATACCGCTATGACCCATCGCAATACCATCATCAACTGCGATGGTATTAAACTCTTTAGCAACACCGCCAGCACGCTCAATTTCCCGTGCAACCAGTTGACCAAGGTCTTTCAAATGGACGTGACCTGGCACAAACTGCGTGAAAGAATTTGAAATAGCAATAATAGGCTTGTCGAAGTCACCATCTTTCATGCCCGTCGCTCGCCATAATGCACGAGCACCTGCCATGTTACGACCATGCGTAGTAGTTCGAGAACGGTACTGTGGCATAACCCAACCCAACGATACGAATAAAGCATGATTTTAAACCATGCTAGGTTATTCGGCATTAAGTTAATTAAGAAAAATTAAAATCTTAAACTTTACACTTAATTTACGCGTAATATAGACACCTGACTCAACACCCTATTTAAATTGATATCTATGCTAATACACCCACAGTTTGACCCCGTTGCTATTCATATAGGCTCATTTGGTATTCATTGGTACGGCCTTATGTATTTGACCGGTTTTTTAGGTTTCCTGTTATTAGGCCAATATCAAATCAAACATAAACCCTGGTTTGGTTGGAATAATGCCATGCTAGACGATGCTCTGTTCTACGGCGCATTAGGGGTTATTTTGGGTGGCCGTTTGGGTTACGTCGTGTTTTACCAAGCTAGTTATTTTATACAGCATCCATTAGAAATATTTGCTGTCTGGCAAGGTGGTATGAGCTTTCATGGTGGCTTTCTAGGCGTATTAGTCGCCATGTTTTTATTCAAAAGGAAATATCCGCAACCATGGTTAAAAATTATGGATTTTGTAGCACCACTGGTACCTATTGGCTTGGGAGCGGGAAGAATGGGTAACTTTATCAATGGCGAGTTATGGGGTCGTGCCACCACATCTAACTTTGGCATGATTTTCCCACAAGTTGACAATATTGCACGTCACCCATCACAACTGTATGAGTTTGCATTAGAGGGCGTCGCGCTCTTCCTCATATTATGGTGGGTTTCTAGAAAAAAAAGACCTATTGGTACTATTTCAGCACTATTTTTAATCGGCTATGGCAGTTTTAGATTTTTAGTAGAATACACACGACAACCTGATGATTATTTGGGCCTGTTGCAATTAGGTCTTAGCATGGGTCAATGGTTAAGCTTACCCATGGTCGTTATAGGTATTTGGATGCTACGCCAAGCTAACCAGTTGAGATTTGAAAAGAAATAAACCCTGTCGAAATTACAACATTTCGATTGGATTTACATCACCAAATGCAAACAACCACTGATGCAAATGAATAAAATTTATTAAAAAAATCAATAAGTTATGTAGAAAAATACTTTCAACATTAAGCTGGCACATCTATTGCTCATATAGAACTATTATCTTTGTACTAACTGTAGTGAAATATGAAAAACTTATTTGAAAAACTTTTTAAGCGTGATGATGGCCATGATTATGTCATTGCTGAATACGAGCCCAATAATAAGCGGGTTTCTGCAAAATATTTAGACGCTGAATACGAGATTGATTTGCTTAACGACAAAGATGAAATGGAAATTGATAATATTTATTCCCGTAGTTAATCCCTAACAAACAACGCGCGCAGATCAACGCTATTATTTAGCTTACCTTAACCACACTAGCAACAACGATTAATACCTTTCCACTTATTATCTTGCCAAAGTTTAAAAAAATCTTGGCGAGATAACGCAGAACTTGCGTCTACCGTATTCGCATGAAACTCAGCATGATGTTTTAAATAACGCTCATACGCATCATCCCCTGATAACTGACGAATCATGTGCCATATATGTTTGATTTTCTTAAAAAACATGTTGACTCCTTCTCACCTAGAGGGCCGTTTTAACATAAGCAGTTTCACTAGAAGACAATAGCAGCTTACCATTAAGATGTCGCCACGCAATAGTCAACATATTGATAATCATGATCCATAACACCGCCACAAAGAACATGGTTAAATAAGCGTCTAAATGCTGATTAAATATTAACTGAGGCGCCACAGCTGCCTTACTCGCAGACAATGTGCCTGCCGCCAGCTGCGTACTTAAATGATTAGCTGCCGCAAAAAACCCCACTCGAAGATCTTCGCTAAATATTTTCTGGTATGAAGCTGTACTCGTTACGATCACTAACCAAGTGAGCGGTAAAGCCGTAATCCAAGCATATTTAACTTTACCAGATTTAACTAAAATACTGGTCGCAACACATAGCGCAATAGCCGCTAGCATTTGGTTCGCAATGCCAAACAATGGCCATAATATATTCACCCCACCATTGGGATCAATAACACCAATATACAAAAAGTAGCCCCAAGCAGCGACAACGATAGAACTGCTCAATATCACAGAGGGCATATAAGAAGTTTCACCTAGTTTCTTATTAAAATTACCCAATATATCTTGCAGCATAAAGCGGCCAACACGCGTGCCAGCATCTAAGGTCGTTAGAATAAATATTGCCTCAAACATAATGGCAAAGTGATACCACAACGCTAATAAGTTTTTACCAAAAGCACTACCAAAAATACTGGCCATACCGACAGCTAAACTCGGCGCACCACCCGTACGTGCAAACAAGGTACTTTCACCCATATCTTTCGCTAGCTGATTCATTTTTTCAACCGTTACAGGGAACCCCCAGCTATTAATGGTGGCTACTGCATCCGCGGCCACTGTGCCAACAACGCCTGCTGGACTGTTAATTGCAAAAAACACACCCGGTTCTAATACGGTTGCCGCAATCATAGCCATGATGGCGACAAAACTCTCTAGCAACATGCCACCATAGCCAATCATGCGAATATCACGCTCATTCGTCAGCAGCTTTGGTGTAGTGCCAGAAGCAATGAGCGCATGAAAACCAGAAACTGCACCACACGCAATGGTAATAAAAACAAAAGGAAATACCTTGCCGCCAAAAATTGGCCCTGACCCATCGACAAACTGCGTCACCGCTGGCATATGAATTTCTGGGCGGATAATCACAATGGCAACAGCCAGTAGCAGCACGGTACCTAACTTCATGAAAGTCGATAAATAATCACGCGGTGCCAACAGCATCCATACTGGCAATACAGCAGCAGCAAAGCCATAGGCAATAATCGCATAGGCTAGTGTCAAACCATCATGATCAAACAGTACCCGCAAGCCTGCGTGTTGATCAACCAGCCCACCAGCAAATACTGAAAGCAACAACATAACAAGTCCAATGACTGTTGCCTCCAACACGCGTCCTGGTCGGATATAACGCATGTAAATCCCAACTATCATTGCAATAGGAATCGTTGCCGCTACGGTTGCCGTTGCCCAAGGGCTATGTTTCATCGCATTGACCACAACAAGCCCAAGTACTGCGATGAGAATAATCATGATTAAGAACGTACCGATTAATGCTGCGTTGCCACCAATAGCACCAATCTCATCTCGCGCCATTTGTCCAAGACTACGGCCATTACGACGCGTAGAGAAAAACAAGGTCACCATGTCTTGCACAGCCCCACCCAGCACAACACCAATCAATATCCATAAAGTACCAGGCAAATAGCCAAACTGAGCCGCTAGTGTTGGGCCTATCAACGGACCCGGGCCTGAAATCGCTGCAAAATGATGACCAAATACAATCCATCTATTTGTTGGAATAAAATCACGTCCATTATCATTACGCTCTGCTGGTGTTGCCCTTGTTTCATCCAGCACCAATACTTTTGCTGCAATCCAAGCAGCATAAAAACGATAAGCGATCGCATAAATACATATAGCTGCCGTAATCATCCACACGGCATTAATGCTTTCACCACGGTTAAATGCAATCATGCTCAGCGCATAGGCACCCAACGCAGCAAGACCCATCCAAAATAATTGTTTGATCAATTTAGGCATATTCATACGGTGTATTTTAAATTAGTCTTATTCATATGTCAGATCTTTAAAAACTTCATTAGATATTTTAAGCGTCAAATATTTTCTTGGTCTACTGCTTAAGTTTATCAACTACACCCAGATAAACATTTGGTGGCTAATCTTACAACTCCACATCATCAACACTCGCCTGACTTGTTTCTTCATTAAAATTTAGCGATTGATTAGCCGCCAATTGCAAAGGCCTGCCTGCTTTAATTTCATTGTAGAGATTGTTGCCTATTTGTTTAACAACAGGCGTTGGCAATTGCGTTGCAGCAGTGTTATAAAAAGCAAGGCTGTCATGTAGTGCCGTTTGTTGTTGATTATTTAAATCTATGTTTTGTGATCTTTGCTTAATCGTATCATTAAACGTTTGTGCCAGTTGTTTGTAATCTTGCTGATTGCTAACAGCTTGCGTGGCTTTCTCTGCTGTAATCACCAGCTCACCTGCTGGGTTGGTGCTAAGTCGGTTAGTGCCATTGATGACTTTGCTGGTTTCACCATCTTCGATGGTGAAACGACCTTGGGTGATGATGCTGGTGTTAGCTGGTAACGTGCTATTAGATAAATCTAATGTATTGTCATTGCCTTTTAGCGTGATGTTTTGCTTGAGTTGATTGAACTTAATGTTAACGTTGTTAAGCGTCAGCGTGTTGTTATCAACACTGTAAGTACCCAAGTCAGGGATGGTGTTTTGAGCTTCTTGGTCCTCTGGTTTGTGATGAACAGAATACTGGGTGAACTTGCCACCAGTAACCACCACCGCCCCAGCCAAGTGATGCTGTTGCCATTGTAATATTTCCTCACCCTGTTCGTTTTTCCTCGCTGGCTGATAGGCAACGGTATGCAAGGTGGGTGAAATGTTGTCAGCCATAAGCCAAGAACCGCTGTGGTTTTCTCTGATGCCCTCACCTAATTCCGAGGCGACAGGATGTTCTACTTCTTTTGCTGCGTATTCTTCTGCTTTATTGTCATATTGCTTACTAGGTTGCGTTAAGCGCTTAAGTAACACAGGGTCTAAGGCATGGCCACCTTCGTGCATGAGCATAAGCGCAGGGGATAACACACCTTGGTGTTTAATGTCTTTATCAATGCCTCTAGAATCTGGGTCGAGAAGGTTGGAATGCTCTGCATCTGTGTGAGACAAGGCGGCATTCGGGTTCCAATCGATGGTGCGCGCGGGGTAACTGGCTGTTGGTTTGTTTACACTAGCCATTACCCCAGCATATGCTAGGGTAGGGGTAATTTCAGTTGACGCTTCAGGGTGATATTTAGCGCCATTTGCCGCACCAACAAAGCGAATGCTGATGCCTTCGTCTCGCATGTCTTTGAGTAACTGGCTGGCTTTTGGGCTTTGTTGTAAATAAGCCAGTGCTTCGTTTAGCTGTGCAACATACTCAGGCGTGGCATCAAGCAAGTTAAAGTCACTGGCGCTTACCTGGTCTTTTAACTGCTCAGCCATGCTAAATTACTCCACATCCTTTGGTGTCGGTATCCAGCCACTAGCACAAATATCAGGGTGACGCTGATAAAAAATAACATCGTCTGAACCGCTAGCACAGGTCTGAAAAATGGTCGGGTCACGGTAATAGTTATTGCTTCTTATTTTGCCTATACAACCAGCCATTCTACTTTCCTGTTGCTTTTTATAATAGGTTTCATTGTCTCCAAATGGCGCTTCGAATTCTATTTTTTCATAATGCGCCCTAATCTCATCTAAAGACACGGTTGGCGTGCCGATTTTCCTCGCCCAATGAAACAGCTCTCGGCTTATGGTCCAATTAGCACTTAAAGGCACTTGTTGTTGATTAGGCAAGAAAAGCATGGCATCAACCGTGGGCTCGTAGGTGTATTCTAGGTCAAAGCCTAAGATAACAATCGTACCATCGTCAAGCGTGAACTTGGCTGAAGAAACCCCTTCATAACTTATGCGTACATTATGATAAAAAAAAGATTCATTGCTAGAAACTTGTTTGATGTCGGCTTTCTTTAAGATATCGATGAGTGCTTTGATTCGCGCTTTGTCTTCGCTGATAAAATAACACCCTCGTAGAGGCAATGCCTTAACCGATGCCGATTTCGATTGGCTGAGTTTGTGGTAGAGCTGGTCGAAGTCAATCGCTTGTGCTTGCGCCTGTGCATTAGGTGCAATGAGTAGTAGTGTAATATACCATTGTGTTAGTAGAAATTTCATAATCAGAATTTTTCTTATTTTTGTATGAAATCATACTATGTTGATTATAATGGCCTGTCAATGTGTTTGCATGCGTCCAATACCATTGTATTTTGCTTGATATAATTGTATCTTGAATGGTGATATTAGACCTTGAGTACAATGCGCTCCATCTTGGTTATATCAAACCCTGTTCAACAAAAGAAAGTGTCTGATTCCCCGCCACTATAAAATGGTCTAAAACCCTCACATCAACCAATGCCAGCGCTTTTTTTAAATCCTGTGTTAGTGATTCATCTGCCTTGCTCGGCTTAGTCGTGCCAGAGGGGTGGTTATGGGCAAAAATGACGGATGCTGCATTAAAATATAAAGCACGCTTTACAACCTCTCTAGGATACACGCTGGTTTGTGTTAGCGTCCCTACAAACATCTCTTCAGATGCCGTTAAGCAATTTTGCGCATCAAGAAATAAAACCAAAAAAACTTCTTGCTTAAAACCACCTAATTTAAGCACCAAGTAATCACGCACCTGTTGTGGCGACCCTAAAATATCACTTTTCTGCATTTTCTCGTTTAATGCGCGACGGCTCATCTCAAATATTGCTTGCAACTGCACATATTTACTCGCACCCATGCCATGCACTTGGCCAATCTCTTTTTGGCTAGCAGAAAAAATCTTATTCAAGCTACCAAACTTATTCAGTAAATCTCGTGCTAAATCAACCGCACTTTTACCGACAACACCTATACGCAAAAAAATAGCGAGTAACTCAGCATCTGACAAAGCATCAGCCCCTAACTCAAGTAACTTTTCTCGCGGACGCTCGTTAGCAGGCCAATCGGTAATCGCCATTTATTTTATCCAACCAATCTCTCGTGCTGTTTTATGTCCAATTAAAGTCCTACCTAAACTAGGTGGAACTTCATTTTTCGTTTCACTAACTGGCACATATGCACCCATCAGCTCAGCAAAGGTTTGTGGATAAAGCGGGTTTTTATCGGGCTCTGCAAAGCCATCTGGGTGAATTGGCGAACCTGTATTCAGGTTATATTTATCAGTCGCTGTCAGCGTATGTAACAACTCGTGCGCGGTGATCACCATATTCTTTTTAGCATAAGACTGTTTCCCAAAAAGATTGACACGTCCTATTCTGCCTTTTTCTAGGGCAGTTGAGTGGGTTAATCTCGGATGGGTCGCTGGGTCATGAAACAATAAATAAAGGCGTATATCTGCCTTAACCGACAATGTTGGACTATTATCCCAAGCAAACCAGCGAAAACTTAAACTCCACAATATGTTTTTTAGCACGCTGCCATCACTTGGTGGCGGTGGTGGGACGCGCTCAATCACTGGGCCCAATTTCACCACGATTGGCTGACGCATGTTCAAACTATATCGTGCCGCCTCTTCTGAGAAGAAATCTTCAATAGCAACAAAATCCTCTTTAGTCAGCGTTCTAATATACCGTGCCGCTGTTTCACTCCCATCTGCATTGATTGGGTAAAGTGCCACATAAAAATTATCTTTCCACGCTAAATCAGCTTTATCTAAAAACGTTTGCTGTGCAACCGTTGCTAATATAAATAGTAAAACTGCTATCCTTATAAATCGCCACATTTGTTTTTTTGTAGGGCAAAAAACCCATTTTCATATTAAAATGAAAGCATTACATAAATTTTGTTCAATATGCAAAAAAATCTATCAATATTATTAGGCATTACTGGTGGCGTAGCCGCATACAAAGCAGCTGAGCTGGTACGCCTATTGGTGAAAGCAGACTACGATGTACAAGTCGTGATGACAGAAGCGGCAACACAATTCATCACAACCGTGACGATGCAAGCGCTCTCAGGAAAACCTGTATTCACCAACATGTGGGACAGCAACATCTCAAATGGTATGCCGCATATTGAGTTAAGCCGCCAAGCAGACGTCATTTTAATTGCACCAGCTAGTGCAGATTTTATTGCTAAGTTGATACATGGTAACGCCGATGATTTACTTTCCACCCTATGTTTAGCAAGAGATTGTCCTTTGCTAATAGCGCCAGCCATGAATAAACAAATGTGGGAGAACAAAGCAACGCAACGTAATATTACACAATGCTCAGCAGACAAGATTGCCGTACTAGGGCCTGACAGTGGCGAACAAGCATGTGGTGAAGTTGGTGATGGCCGCATGCTAGAAGCTGAAAATTTACTGGCAGAAATTAATGCACACTTTACACCGAAACACTTAGTCGGCAAAAAAATATTGGTCACTGCTGGCGCCACGCAAGAAATGATAGATCCTGTCCGTGGCATCACTAATTTAAGCTCAGGGAAAATGGGATTCGCCATAGCACAAGTAGCGCGAGACATGGGGGCGGAAGTCACATTAATCGCAGGGGACACAGCTTTACCATCTCCTGCAAACGTGCAGACCATCTCTGCCACAAGCAGTAGTGAAATGTATAACGCTGTTATGCAGCATGTTGGCAAACAAGATATTTTTATTAGTGTTGCAGCCGTAGCAGACTACTCACCAATAAAAACACTGTCGCAAAAAATTAAAAAAAGTGAAGAGTCACTAACCCTAAAACTCAAGCGTAGCAAAGACATCCTAGCCGAAGTTAGCAACTTACCTAACGCACCATTTTGTGTTGGTTTTGCTGCAGAAACAGAAGACCTAATCAAATTTGCAGATCAAAAACGTCAATCTAAAAAACTACCTTTACTTGTTGCTAATTTAGTACATGAAAGCATGGGCCAAGATGAAGCCAACATAACGTTGCTAGATGACACAGGTAGCCACCCATTACCAAGAGCCTCTAAAACAGTGTTGGCTATCAAGTTGCTTACCCACATCAGCCAAATGCTGAGTTAATTGAAAGAAAATCATGAGCTTAAATGTTGACGTAAAAATTTTAGATTCCCGCCTACTTCAAGAGATGCCAAGTTATGCAACACCAGGCTCTGCTGGATTAGACTTACGCGCCAGCCTTAATAAAGCACAAACCATCCAGCCAGGTGAAACCATCCTGATACCCACTGGTATGGCCATTCATATTGATAATACTTATTATGCTGCGCTTATATTGCCACGTTCGGGCTTAGGGCATAAGCATGGCATTGTTTTAGGTAACTTAGTCGGCTTAATCGATTCCGATTATCAAGGCCAACTCATGGTCTCATGTTGGAATCGTAGCCAAAATGCCTTTGTTATCAATCCGATGGAACGTATTGCGCAACTTGTCATTGTGCCCGTCATACAAGCCGATTTTCATATTGTTGATGAGTTTATCGACTCGGAACGTGGTGAAGGGGGCTTTGGCAGCACGGGAAAACACTAAAACTTGTTATTTTTAAGCTAAAAACAAGTATTTAGGTTGAATAATCCTAAGGTTTTATACTATAATTGCGGTCTTTCTAGAAAAGCAAAGTATTCGGAGATAACCATGGCACGTGTATGTATGGTAACTGGCAAAAAGCCAATGGTGGGTAACAATGTTTCTCACGCACTAAATAGAACTAGACGTCGTTTTTTACCAAATTTACAAAATCATAAAATTTGGGTTGAAAGCGAAAATCGTTGGGTAAGCATGCGTATTACTAATGCTGCTTTACGCACTATCGACAAAAATGGTATTGACTCAGTGTTAGCAAAAATGCGCGCTGAAGGTCAAAAAATCTAAAGGCGGACTCATCATGCGTGAAAAAATTAAATTAGAATCAAGTGCCGGTACTGGTCATTTTTACACAACCACTAAAAACAAACGTACAACGGCAGATAAATTAGAACTTAAAAAGTTTGATCCAGTCGTACGCAAGCATGTGCTGTATAAAGAAACTAAACTGAAATAATTATTTAGCTCAGTTTAAAAAAACTCGCCTAGGCGAGTTTTTTTACGTCTGATATATTAGACTTTAACTATCATTACACCAAAAATATTGTTGCCAAGCCAAGAAAAATAAAGAAACCGCCACTATCAGTCATCGCGGTAATCAACACACTAGAGCCTACAGCTGGATCACGACCAAAACGCGTCAATATGATCGGTATTAGCACACCCATCATAGCCGCCAACAGCAAATTGAGCGTCATCGAAACGGTCATCACCACACTCAATTGGTAATTGCCATATAATAAATAAGCAATAAAGCCTAGGACACTCCCCCACAACAAACCATTTAGCAAGGCCACACCGAGCTCCTTGCTAATTAATGGCCGTATATTATTATCTGAAATTTGCCCTAGGGCTAAGCCACGTACAATCATTGTCGTCGTTTGATTGCCTGAATTACCGCCAATCCCAGCCACAATTGGCATCAATGCAGCCAACGCAACCACCTTCTCTATGGAGCCTTCAAATAAACCAATGACACGTGATGCAAATATTGCTGTAAGCAAATTAATTGCAAGCCAAGCCCAACGGTTTTGTACTGACTTCCAAACCGTTGAGAAAAAGTCCTCATCTTCACGTAAACCAGCCATAGACAGCATATCGGACTCTGCTTCATCTCTAATGTAATCCATCACGGCATCAACGGTTATACGGCCTACAAGCTTATTACTTTTATCAACCACGGGCGCGGTCACCAAGTCATACCGTTCAAAAGCTTTTGCCGCTTCATCCGCAACATCTTCAGGATGAAATAAAACAGTATCAATTGTCATCACATCAGAAACTTTTGCCCCCAATGCATTTACGACAATTCTAGAGAGTGGTAGCACCCCTTTTAAAATATCCTTACGATCAACAACAAATAATTTATCGGTTTGATCTGGCAAACTATCTTGACTACGTAAATAACGCAATGCCACACCTAGCGTAATGTCTTCTCTTATTGTGATAATATCAAAATCCATTAACGCACCGACAGTATCCTCAGGATAAGAAAGTGCAGACTGTAAATGTTCACGATTTAATGAATCAAGACTATCCATTAAGTCTTGCAGAACATCTTTTGGCAAGTCTGGTGCTAAATCTGCTAACTCATCGGTATCAAGCTGCTCGGCCGCAGCCAGCAACTCGTCGCTATCCATATCGGCTATCAGTGTTTGTCTTACTGCATCAGACACTTCTAACAGAATATCGCCATCACGGTCGGTTTTGACTAGCTCCCACAAGTAGTGACGATCATCAAGTGGTAATGCCTCTAATATATGAGCGACATCAGCAGGGTGCAATCCATCTAGAATTTTTTGAAGCTCAATCTCACTTGATGCATCGACAAAAGCATGAGAGTCCTCATGTTCTGAGGACTGTCCAGATGTGTAGTCGAGCTCCACAGCCAGCTTACGCCTCTCTAACAGAGAAACGACCTGCTGTAGGTTCTCACTTAAATTGTCATTTGATTCTAGATTCTCAGCCATAAAAGCCTTATTTAAATCATTATCACTTCAATACGTTATTATGATGGTTTTTTACGTTTTTCTGAAAAAAATGAGCGCATTATTTAATCTTAAGCTATATACAACTTCAAACTGCCATCTATGTGAGCTGGCATTTAACTTAGCAAGTCAGTTAGTAGATGACAATAATATCCAGCTTGTAGAAATATCTGAAGACACCCACTTACTCAACATTTATGAAACGATTATTCCTGTAGTCCAGCGTACAGACACTTTAGCTGAAATAAAGTGGCCTTTTACAAAAGAGCAGCTTCAACTATTTTTGAAATAAAAAAAGCCAGCTAAAAGCTGGCTCTTTTACAATATAAAATTGAAAGCTTACTTTTCAACAGCTACTTCATCACTATTTTCTGGACGATCTACCAACTCTACTAAAGCCATAGGTGCATTATCACCATGACGGAAACCACATTTCAAAATACGCAAATAACCGCCCTTGCGTTTATTATAGCGTGGCCCTAATTCACTAAATAGTTTACCGACAATATCACGATCACGTAAACGATTAAAAGCGATACGACGATTAGCCAGCGTTGCTGTTTTACTCAATGTAATAATTGGCTCTGCATATTTACGTAACTCCTTAGCCTTTGGCAAGGTAGTACGGATAACTTCATGACGCAATAATGATGTTGTCATATTACGGAACATAGCGGCTCTATGGCTGCTAGTACGATTTAACTTACGATTGCTATTACCGTGACGCATAGTAACTTCCTTAAACTTTTTAAATTAAGCGATTAAACTTTTTCAATACCTAATGGCGGCCAATTTTCCAATTTCATGCCTAATGTAAGACCTTTTGAAGCAAGCACGTCTTTAATCTCATTAAGTGATTTACGCCCCAAGTTAGGGGCTTTTAGTAATTCATTTTCGCTACGTTGTATCAAATCACCAATATAGAAAATATTTTCTGCTTTCAGACAGTTAGCTGAACGCACTGTTAATTCCAAATCATCAACTGGTCGCAATAGGATTGGATCAACTTGAGGAGCTGCCTGCTCTTCTTCCTCAGCTGGTGCACCCTCAAGGTTAGCAAACACAGAAAGTTGCCCCATCAAAATAGTAGCGGCATCACGAATAGCTTGCTCTGGCTCTACAATACCATTTGTCTCAACATCCATAATCAATTTATCTAAATCAGTACGCTGCTCTACACGAGCACTTTCAACTTGATAACTCACTTTATGAATAGGGCTAAATGAAGCATCCACCATAATAAAACCCAACACACGGTCTTCTTCATTTGCTTTTTGACGTACTGGCACTGGTTGATAACCACGGCCCATCGCCACTTTAACTTCTAGGCTTAATTTTGCACCTTTGGTTAGATTTGCAATGACATGCTCTGGATTAACGATTTCAGCATCATGTCCCGCATCAAAATCACCAGCGGTTATTACACCTTCTGTAGATTTATTTAAAGTTAGAATAGTTTCAGATTTCGTATTAAGCTTTAATGCTACACCTTTAAGGTTAAGCAAAATATCAACGACATCTTCTTGTACACCATCAATCGTTGAGTACTCATGTACCACGCCATCAATTTTTACTTCTGTAATAGCAAAACCGGGGATTGAAGAAAGCAACACACGGCGTAATGCATTACCTAAAGTAAAACCAAAACCACGCTCCATAGGCTCTAAAGTAACGCGCGCACGTAATGGCGTAATAACTTCCACGTCTACAACACGTGGTTTTAAATATTCTGTTGGATTACTTTGCATAATAGTCCTTGACGTAAATTGGTTGATAAAACGTTTATATTTAAGTACTAATTACTTAGAATACAACTCAATCACCAATGATTCGTTAATAGTTGAAGGTAAATCTTCGCGCTGTGGTTTAGATTTAAATGTACCGCTAAATGCTTTAACATCCACTTCTATCCACTCTGGAAAACCGCGCTCTTCAGCTGCCTCAAGTGCCGCCTTAATGCGCAATTGTTTTTTAGAAGCCTCAACAACAGAAACAATATCACCTGCTCTTACTTGATAAGAAGGGATATTAACGCGCTTGCCATTAACTAAAATGCTGTTATGGCGAACAATTTGACGTGACTCAGTACGCGAACCACCCAAACCCATGCGGAAAACAACATTGTCTAAGCGACACTCTAATAGTTGCAATAAGTTCTCGCCCGTCACGCCTTTTAGGCGGTCAGCTTCTGCATAATAACGACGAAACTGTTTTTCTAACACGCCATAAATACGACGTACTTTTTGTTTCTCACGTAACTGAACACCATAGTCAGACATACGTGAACTACGACGTTGTCCATGTTGCCCAGGTGGGAAATTACGTTTTTCAATTGCACACTTGTCAGTAAAGCATTTTTCAGCTTTTAGAAACAGTTTTTCGCCTTCGCGACGACACTGACGGCATTTAGGGTCTAAATTTCTAGCCAAGATAATTCTCCAGTAATCTTTTTCGCTTAAATGCGACGTTTTTTAGGTGGGCGACAGCCATTATGCGGCACTGGTGTCACATCAGTAATGCTGGTAATTTTAAAACCAGCTGCATTGAGTGCGCGTACCGCTGATTCGCGGCCTGGCCCAGGGCCTTTAATACGCACTTCTAAATTCTTTACGCCATTATCTTGTGCTGCTTTACCTGCGGCTTCAGCAGCAACCTGTGCGGCAAAAGGCGTACTCTTACGAGAACCTTTAAATCCTTGGCCCCCAGATGTAGCCCATGCCAACGCATTTCCTTGGCGATCTGTGATTGTAATAATCGTATTGTTAAATGAAGCATGCACATGGGCCACGCCCTCTGCAATATTCTTTTTAACTTTTTTTCTTACGCGTACATTAGCTTTTGCCATGTTGCACTGTCCTTACTAAAATTTTCTTAAATAACTGCTCAATTTATTCTACTTAGACTGCTTAATTGCTCTAATTGGGCCTTTACGTGTACGCGCATTTGTTTTCGTACGCTGTCCTCGTACGGGCATACCACGACGATGTCGCACACCACGATAGCAACTCAAATCCATCAAACGCTTGATGTTCATTGATACTTCACGACGCAAATCACCCTCGACATTGACTTTTCCGACTTCTGCGCGAAGCTTCTCAACTTCACCATCATCCAGATCTTTCATTTTTACGCTAGGTAATACACCCGCTGCAACACAGATTTTCTGTGCAGTATTTCTACCGATACCAAAAATCGATGTTAATGCGATCTCTGCATGTTTATGATTTGGGATATTTACCCCAGCAATACGAGCCATACTTTAAACTCCAAAATGAATCACGATTTATTTCGCGACCAAATAAAAAAAGCCTTGCATTTTAACAGCTTGCGCTTGAATATTCAAACGATGAAATTAGCCTTGACGTTGTTTATGACGCGGGTCTGTACATATAATACGAACCACACCACGACGCCGCACTACCTTACAATGACGACACAATCTTTTAACTGATGCACGAACTCTCATAATTAACCTCTTTACACTACTTAATCTTACATTCAATTAACGGAAATATATCCGCATTCTTGTTAAACCAAAAACACCTAATATTATTAACGTGTCGAATTGCCTTTAAAGTTTGCCTTCTTCAACAAACCCTCGTACTGGTGTGACATTAGGTGCGATTGTACTTGCGCCATAAAGTCCATTGTCACCACGACAATAATGAGTAACGATGTCCCACCGAAATAGAACGGTGTATTAAATTTCAAACTTAAAAACTCTGGCAACAAACAAACCATGGTGATATAAATTGCACCTATCAATGTTAGCCGACCCATAATCGTATCTATGTATTTAGCTGTTTGTTCACCAGGACGTATACCTGGAATAAATGCACCGCTTTTCTTTAAATTATCTGCGGTCTCTTTTGGGTTAAATACTAACGCCGTATAAAAGAAACAGAAAAACAAAATTGCTGTGGCAAACAATAGAATATAGATAGGCTGACCCGGAGATATCACACTCGATAAATCTTTCAACCAATACATGCTTTCACTGCTACCAAACCAACCAGCCAACGAAGCCGGAAACAAAATAATACTTGAAGCAAAAATTGGTGGTATTACACCCGCCATATTTAACTTTAATGGCAAGTGTGTTGTTTGACCACCCATCACTTTATTACCTACCTGACGCTTAGCATAATTCACTGTAATTTTACGCATGCCGCGTTCTACAAATACCACTAATGCTGTTACTAAAATCACGGTTACAACCAAAAATGCAACCAATGGTATTGAAAACGCACCTGTTTTTGCTAGCTCTAATGTTGTACCAACGGCGCTCGGTAAGCCCGCAACAATACCCGCAAAGATGATAATAGAAATACCATTACCGATGCCCCGCTCTGTAATTTGCTCACCCAACCACATTAAAAACATGGTGCCGCCAACTAACGTAACAATCGTCGTCAATCTAAAAGCAAGACCTGGGTCTAATACCAAGCCCGCCTGACCTTCAAATGCTACCGCAATACCTAACGCTTGAAACGTAGCCAATAAAACTGTTCCATAACGGGTGTACTTCGTTATTTGTCGACGCCCAGCCTCACCATCTTTTTTCAATTGCTCGAGTTTTGGCGACACTACCGTTAATAACTGCATAATAATCGATGCAGAAATATAAGGCATAATGCCCAAAGCAAATATGGCAAAACGCTCCAAAGAACCACCTGAGAACATATTAAACATACCTAATATGCCACCGCTTTGTGCATCAAATAACTGTTTCAAAATAGTTGGATCAATACCCGGTACCGGGATATGCGAACCCAAACGGAATATGACCAAAGCACCCAAGACAAACCATAAGCGGCTTTTCAGCTCGCTCATTTTACCAAAGGATTTTAAAAGACTATCTTGTGCCAAGGCTATACCCTCTTACGCTTCTATTACTTTGCCGCCAGCGGCTTCAATAGCAGCACGTGCACCTTTGGTCAACAAAAGACCTTGTACTTGTACTTTTTTGTTTAGCTCGCCAGACAAATAAACTTTTGCCGCTTTCACTGAACCTGACACTATTTTTGCTTCTTTCAGTGCCAACAAATCAATCACTTTCGCATCAAGGCCCAATAACTCACTTGTACGGATTCTTGCTGTATCGGCTTTTGTCCTTGATCTAAAACCACGCTTAGGCAAACGGCGTTGGATAGGCATTTGACCACCTTCAAAACCAACTTTATGAAACCCACCAGAACGTGAACGTTGACCTTTATGGCCACGTCCACCCGTTTTACCAAAGCCTGAGCCTATACCACGCCCAATACGGCGTGCTGGTTTTGTTGAGCCCTCAGCAGGCTTAATTGTGTTTAACTGCATTTATCCCTCTACCTTCAATAGATAATTGACTTTATTAATCATACCTCTAATTTCAGGGGTATCCTGCAACTCAACAGTTTGATGCATACGACGCAAACCCAAACCTTTAACGGTTGCACGATGTGATTCAATTCTACCAATGACACTTTTAGTCAAAGTAACCTTCACAGTAGGACCAGTATATTTTTTTGCTTTAGCCATTACTCTAGCCTCTAATTTCTTCGACTGTTTTACCACGCTTAGCGGCTACGCCAGCTGGTGTGTTCATTGACTCTAAACCATTCAGTGTTGCACGCACAACGTTGTATGGGTTTGTTGAGCCAATACATTTCGCCAACACATTGGTTATACCCATCACCTCAAATATCGCGCGCATTGCACCACCAGCAATAATGCCGGTACCTTCAGATGCTGGCTGAATGAATACCTTAGCAGCACCAAATACACCTGTTACTGCGTGGTGAAGTGTACCGTTATTCAAATCAATTTTGATCATCTCGCGGCGCGCTTCATCCATCGCCTTTTGAACAGCAGTTGGCACTTCACGTGCTTTACCTTTGCCCATACCGACACCACCATCACCATCACCCACAACACTGAGTGCTGCAAAGCTCATAATCCGTCCACCCTTAACCGTTTTACTAACACGGTTAACAGAAATCATTTTTTCACGCAAACCATCGGTCTGCTGTGCTTGCTTATCAAAACTTTTAGCCATAATCTTTTACTCGCTTTTTAAAATGACAGACCGTTTTCACGCGCTGCATCTGCTAACGCCTGGATGCGACCATGATATTGATTACCTGAACGATCAAACGCCACTTTGGTAATGCCTGCTTTTTTTGCTTTCTCTGCAATTCGTTTTCCAATAACTGCAGCCGCTTCGATATTGCCGCTACTTTTAACTTTTTTACGCACCTCAGCCTCCAAGGTTGAAGCGCTAGCCAATACTTTATCGCCAGTCTCGGCTATAATTTGTGCATAAATATGCAAATTCGTACGATGAACGCTAAGTCGCGTTACTGGTTGCTTCGCAATATTGGCACGGGTTTTACGTGCGCGGCGTAAGCGATTATTTACAGCAGTCATGTTTTAACCTTATTTTCAAAATTACTACTTAAGCTTTCTTAGATTCTTTAATCTGCACCACTTCATCAGCATAGCGAACACCCTTGCCTTTATAAGGCTCTGGTTTACGATAAGCACGAATTTGTGCGGCAACTTGCCCAACAGCCTGCTTGTCAACGCCTGTTAATTCAACTTCCGTCTGTGATGGCGTTTTAACTGTAACGCCCTCTGGCATCTTATGCTTAATTGGATGTGAATAGCCCAATTCTAAATTTAACATTGCACCCTGTGCTTGCGCTTTATAACCAACACCCACCAAGGTTAACTTTTTCGTAAAACCTTCTGATACACCTTGCACCATATTAGCAACTAGTGCACGCAACGTGCCTGACATTGCCCTTGAATGCGGCGTATCATTAACCGCTTTAAAAGTGATCGTCTCACCCTCGCGCGCTAAATTAACAACACCCGTTAGCGGATGTGATAGTTTTCCCAGTGGGCCACTGATTGCAATGTTGTCTTCATTCAACACCACTTCAACTTTAGCAGGAACAACCACTGGATTTTTAGCAACTCTAGACATAGTTTTCTCCTTAAGCCACTACACACAAGAGCTCACCACCGATACCGGCAGCTTGTGCTTTACGTTCTGTCATCACACCCTTAGATGTAGACACGATTGTCACACCAAGACCATTCATCACTTTTGGTATGTCTTTGCCGCTCTTATATACGCGCAATCCCGGCTTACTTAGACGCTCAATTTTCTCAATAACTGGCTGACCAGCATAATATTTCAAGCTAATATTTAAGATTGGCTTTCCATCAGCAGGCAACACTGCAAAATCTTCAATATAACCTTCATCTTTTAGCACATTTGCAATAGCACCTTTTAATTTAGATGCTGGCATTGAAACCGATAATTTGTTAACTGCTTGCGCATTACGAATACGCGTTAACATGTCGGCTATTGGATCACTCATACTCATAGATCTATTCCTTTAATTACCAGCTAGCTTTTGTAACGCCTGGCACTTTGCCAGCCATTATCAAATCGCGCAACTTGCTACGCCCGATACCAAATTTACTATACACACCACGTGGGCGCCCCGTTAACGCACAGCGATTACGTAAACGCACAGGACTAGAATTACGTGGCAATGCTTGCAATTTCATACGGGCATCGCGACGCTCTTCAGTGCTGATAGACTGATCGTTAATAATTATATTCAATGCTGCTCGTTTTACAGCGAATTTTTTTACCATTGCGCGACGTTTAATCTCGCGCTGTACCATACATGTCTTTGCCATGTCTCTTAGCCTTTAAAGGGAAAGTTAAATGCAGAAAGCAACGCTTTAGCTTCTTCGTCAGTTTTTGCAGTTGTTGTAATCGTAATATTCAAACCGCGAATCGTATCGATCTTATCGTATTCAATTTCTGGGAATATGATTTGTTCTGTAACACCCATATTATAATTTCCACGCCCATCAAATGATTTAGGAGAAAGGCCACGGAAATCGCGTGTACGTGGAATAGCGACCGTCACTAAACGATCTAAAAATTCATACATACGCTCACGACGCAGTGTTACTTTGCAACCAACAGGGTAGTCATCACGAATTTTAAATGCAGCGACTGATTTTTTTGCTTTAGTCACAATTACTTTTTGACCTGCAATTTTCTCCATATCGCCAACAGCATGCTCCATTACTTTCTTGTCAGCCACCGCCTCGCCTACACCCATATTCAGGGTAATCTTTTCAATACGAGGAACTTGCATGACAGATTTGTAACCAAACTGCTTCGTTAATTCTTTTACGATTGTGTCATTAAAAATTTGTTTTAAGCGTGCCATAATTTATCCTATTCAACCGCTTCGCCATTAGACTTATATACACGGACTTTACTGCCATCAGCCAGCACTTTGTAACCAACACGGTCGGCCTTTTCTGTTGCAGCATTAAACAAGGCAACATTAGACACGTCGAGCGGCATTTCTTTTTCTACAATGCCACCAGCAACGTTTTTCATCGGGTTTGGCTTAGTATGTTTTTTAGCTAGATTGATACCTTCAACAATAACTTTTCCAGTATCAAGCACGCGCGCCACTATACCGCGCTTGCCTTTATCTTTACCTGTGTTAATGATGACTTGGTCACCTTTATGAATTTTGCTCATTTTATTTATCCTTTTCTTTCGCCCTTACAGTACTTCAGGGGCCAAAGAAACAATCTTCATGAATCGCTCACTACGAAGCTCTCGTGTCACCGGGCCAAATATACGTGTACCGATTGGCTCTAATTTAGCGTTTAGCAATACTGCGGCATTGCTATCAAACTTAACTAAAGAGCCATCTGAACGTCGCACACCCTTAGCAGTACGAACTACCACAGCATTGTAGACCTCGCCTTTTTTTACACGGCCACGTGGCGCAGCATCTTTAATCGCCACTTTAATAACATCACCGACGCTAGCATAACGGCGCTTTGAGCCACCCAACACTTTAATACATAGCACAGAGCGTGCGCCCGTGTTATCAGCTACTTCAAGCCTAGACTGCATTTGAATCATGAGAAAAATCTCCAACTTAATCCGTATTAACCAATCCAGCCGCCTCTATGTTTTGAGTACGGCCAATAGACCACGGTCAGTATTGGGGCACTTGCTTTTGTGATTTTTTAACCTTTGCTAATAAATCACGAGTGCCGAAAAGTCCAACATTATATACCATTTACATCAGCTAGCAACTAGATAATGTAAATATTTACCACCTTTGAAAAGCGCCTTAGATTAGGCTTTTCTAGTTACCTTACTTACCACCCAGCTTTTATTTTTTGAAAGTGGGCGACTTTCAGTGATTGTCACCAAGTCACCTTCATTGCATTCGTTGTTTTCATCATGCGCATGAAGTTTTTTAGACTTGGAAATAACCTTACCCACTAGCGGATGCTTAACTCTACGCTCCACCAATACACTCACTGTTTTATCCATTTTATTACTTACAACGCGGCCGCCTAAAGAGCGAACGACTTTTACTTCTTCAGTCATCATCTATTCCTCGATTAAGCTTTAGCTTGTTCAGCAAGCACGGTTTTAATACGTGCGATATCGCGACGTGTTTTTAAAATCTGATCTGGCTTATTAAGCTGCTGTGTTGCAGACTGCATGCGCAACGAAAACTGGGCGCGGCGCAACTCAATCAACTCTTTATTTAGCTCATCAGTTTTTTTACTTCTTAATTCACTGGCTTTCATTTTTATTCCTTAACTACCAATATGACGTGTCATAAACACAGTTGGGATTGGCAATTTAGCTGCTGCTAACCTAAAAGCCTCACGTGCAAGCTCTTCACTTACGCCATCCATTTCATATAGCATTTTTCCAGGCTTTATTTGCGCAATATAAAACTCAACGCTACCTTTACCTTTACCCATACGTACTTCAGCTGGTTTTTTAGAAATTGGCTGGTCTGGGAAGATACGAATCCACACACGACCACCACGTTTAATGTGGCGCGTCATTACACGACGTGCTGCCTCGATTTGACGCGCCGTCAAACGGCCACGCCCAATAGCTTTTAATCCAAAATCACCAAAACTTACTTTATTGCCGGTCGTAGCAATACCTTTATTACGACCTTTCTGCATCTTGCGATATTTTTGTCTAGCTGGTTGCAGCATCTTTAGTCCTCGGCTTTCTTACTTTTTTTTCTGGCTGAGCAGCTTCAGGCGCCTCTATTGCACCCTTAGCTGGCTGTGCATTATCAGCAAATACCTCACCTTTAAATACCCAAACTTTAATACCAATAATGCCGTAGGTGGTTAAAGCTTCTGCCACACCATAATCCACATCAGCACGTAAAGTGTGTAACGGCACCCTGCCTTCGCGGTACCACTCAGTACGCGCAATCTCGATGCCATTCAAACGGCCTGCGCTCATAATCTTAATGCCTTTCGCACCTAAGCGCATTGCATTTTGCATTGCACGCTTCATCGCACGACGGAACATAACACGCTTTTCAAGCTGTTGCGCAATACTCTGCGCAATCAATGATGCATCAATTTCTGGCTTACGCACTTCTTCAATATTCAAATGAACCGGCACACCCATCAAGCCTTGCAATGATGAACGAAGCGCCTCTATATCTTCACCTTTTTTTCCGATAACAACACCTGGACGCGCGCTATAAATTGTAATTTTTGCATTTTTAGCAGGTCGCTCAATCACAACACGACTAACCGCAGCATTTGATAATTTCTTCGTTAAAAACTCTCGCACCTTGATGTCATTTTGCAACAATGCAGGATAATTTTTGGTATTTGCATACCAGCGTGAAGACCAGTTTTTTTGTACTGCTAGGCGGAAGCCAATTGGATTTATTTTTTGTCCCATATTATGCCTTTGTATCGCCAACTGTCACATGAATGTGGCAAGTTGGTTTAATAATACGCCCAGCACGACCTTTAGCACGAGCGCGAATTCTTTTAAATACAATACCTTTATCAACATAAATTGAAGTCACCTTCAATTCGTCAATATCAGCACCATTATTATGCTCTGCATTTGCTATCGCAGACTCAACAACTTTCTTAATAATTTCAGCACCCTTTTTAGGCGTAAAATTTAAAATATCTAATGCGTAATCAACTTTTTTACCGCGCACAAGATCTGCTACCAGCCTTGCTTTTTGCGGAGAAAGATGCACACCTTTTAATACTGCTGTAACTTGCATCATGAGCTCCTATTTCTTCGATTTTCTATCAGCCGCGTGCCCTCTGAATGTACGTGTTAACGCAAATTCACCAAGCTTGTGACCAACCATGTTTTCAGAAATGAGTACAGGCACATGTGCTCTACCATTGTGCACAGCAATCGTTAAACCGATAAAGTCTGGCAATATCGTAGACCGACGAGACCAAGTCTTAATTGGTTTACGATCACGAGTTGCGGCAGCAACCTCTACTTTTTTTGCAAGATGCCCATCTAAAAATGGACCTTTTTTAATTGAACGTGCCATATTTTTACCTTACGCCTCTCGGACGGCGACTAATGCGCATATTGTCTGTACGTTTATTATTACGAGTACGATAACCTTTAGTTTTAACGCCCCAAGGACTTACTGGATGCATACCAGCAGCAGTACGACCTTCACCACCACCATGCGGGTGATCAACTGGGTTCATCACCACACCACGAACGGTTGGACGAACGCCACGCCAGCGCATTGCACCAGCTTTGCCGATAGAACGCAATGAATGCTCTTCATTACCCACCTCACCTAGCGTTGCTTTACAGTCGACATGCACACGACGAACTTCGCCAGAACGCAATCTCAGCTGCGCATAAATACCTTCACGCGCAAGCAACTGAACTGAAGTGCCCGCTGAGCGCGCAACTTGAGCGCCTTTACCCGGCTTCAATTCAATACAATGTATTGTGCTACCCACTGGGATATTACGCAGCGGCAATGCATTCCCCACTTTAATCGGCGCTTCCGCACCGCTAATCAACTGATCACCTGCAGCAACGCCGCGTGGTGCAATAATATAACGACGCTCACCATCCGCATAGCATAGCAATGCAAGATGTGCAGTACGATTTGGATCATACTCAAGATGTTCAACCTTCGCTGGAATGCCATCTTTATTACGACGGAAATCAACAATACGATAATGCTGCTTGTGACCACCACCTTGATGACGTGTCGTAATGCGGCCATTATTATTACGGCCAGCATTTTTATGCTGGCTTTCTAACAATGGTGCATATGGCTTACCTTTGTATAAATCAGGGGTAACAACTTTAACAAGGCCGCGGCGACCCGGGGAAGTTGGTTTAACTTTAATTAATGCCATCTCTTCTCTCCTTATGTGCCAGCTGCAAAGTTAATTTCTTGACCTGGCTTCAAGCTCACATAAGCTTTCTTCCAGTCGTTACGCTTACCGATACGACGGCCTGCGCGCTTCGTTTTACCTAATACATTTGCTACGTTTACCGCTTCAACCTCAACCTTAAACACCAACTCAATCGCTGCTTTTATTTCTGGTTTAGTCGCATCCGTACGAACCTTAAAAGCTATTTGCTGGTGTTTATCAGCAATATAAGTTGCCTTCTCTGTAATTTGAGGTGCAACAATGACTTGTAACAACCTGTCGTGACTATGAATTATTGCGCTCATGCTAATATCTCCTCGAGCTTTTTCACTGCACCAGCCGTAGCCAATACATGAGGGAAACGCACCAAACTAACAGGATCCGCGAATTCCGCCTCTACAACCATCACATTCGTTAAGTTGCGTGAAGACAAATATAAATTCTCATCAAAGCCATCCGTTAACAGCAACACACCATCTTTATAACCTAAACCATTTATTTTCTCTACAAACTGTTTAGTTTTAGGGGTGTCCACTTTAAAGCTATCAACAACAGCAATACGCTCTTGACGCACCAATTCTGAAAAAATGGTTTGCATGCCAGCTTTATACGCTTTACGGTTTACTTTTTGACTGTAATTGTCATTTGGGCTATTGGGGAATGCTCGTCCACCCCCACGCCAAATTGGACTAGATGTCATACCAGCACGTGCGTTACCTGTGCCTTTTTGTGCGTAAGGTTTACGTGTTGAATGCGCTACCGTCCCGCGTGTTTTTTGCGAACTGTTAGATGTTCTTGCATTGGCCATATAGGCTACAACAACCTGATGCACCAACGCCTCGTTAAACTCACGGCCAAAAGCAGCATCAGAAACAGTGACACCCTTTTTGGCAGCCTTGCCATTTCCGTCAATTAATTTAATTTCCATTATTTAGCTCCCCGCATTTTGGTCGCTTTATTCTTAACTGCAGGACGCACTACAACATCACTATTTTTGGCGCCAGGTACAGCACCCTTAATCAACAATAAATTACGCTCAGCATCGACACGTACGACCTCTAGATTTTGCGTTGTTACCTTAATATTACCTAAGTGACCAGCCATACGCTTACCAGGAAAAACACGGCCAGGATCTTGCGCTTGACCCGTTGAGCCAGGTTTATTATGTGCTAATGAGTTACCGTGAGATGCCCGGTTGGATTTAAAATGGTGACGTTTAATCACCCCTGCAAAACCCTTACCAATAGAGGTTCCAGTTACATCAACCAATTGACCCGCTTCGAAAAGCTCAACAGTAATATTTGACCCAACCGCATGGTTAGCCAACACATCACTGTCTACATTGAATTCTTTTATGCCTGAACCTGCTGCAACACCCGCTTTGGCATAGTGCCCCGTTAGCGACTTGTTGATGCGGCTAGCACGACGTTCGCCGAAAGCAACTTGAAGGCCAGTATAACCATCTGTTTCAGCTGTCTTGATCTGAGTCACACGGTTAGGGGTAACTTCTAACACAGTTACTGGGACACTTGCGCCATCCTCAGTAAAAATGCGAGTCATTCCTACCTTGCGACCAATAAGCCCTAAGCTCATGATCTATTCCTTATTATTTAGTTAAAAAGCCGATTACAATTGACCGACTTCTGTGCAAAGAGCGCGAATTATACCGAACTCTTCATTGAATTACAACTAAGCTTTAAAGCTTAATTTCCACATCTACGCCTGCTGGCAAATCAAGCTTCATCAAAGCATCTACCGTTTTATCCGTAGGCTCGACAATATCCATTAAACGCTGGTGTGTGCGGATTTCAAATTGGTCACGCGATGTTTTATATACGTGCGGTGAACGCAATATATCAAAACGTTCAATACGGGTTGGCAACGGCACTGGCCCTTTTACAACTGCGCCTGTACGCTTAGCCGTTTCTACAATCTCTAAAGCTGATTGATCAATCAATCGATAATCAAATGCTTTTAAGCGAATACGAATTTTTTGAGTTGCCATGTTTCTTCCTTATAAAGAGCGAAGCGGCAGACTTAAGCCTACCGCTTTTAATTTAACTTCTAATTTATTCTACAATCTTAGCGACGACACCAGCACCAACCGTACGACCACCTTCACGAA
>CAYXOR010000014.1:0-31750 GCA_964466895.1 uncultured Methylophilaceae bacterium
TTAGTCCCATTAAAAGAAGAAATCGAACTCTGTAAACAATATTTAAGTTTAGAAAACTTACGTTTAGAAGATCGTTTAAAAATTAATTGGGACATCAATAACATGCCTGACGATGCGCTCATCCCCCCGCTTATTTTGCAGCCACTAGTAGAAAATGCTGTCTATCACGGCATAGAACCTTTACCTGATGGCGGTGAGATTACGGTTAGCATTGAACATAAAAATAATGAGCTACGCATTAAAATCAGCAACCCCCTCTCTACTAAAAGCAATCATCACACTGGCAATAAAATGGCACTAAAAAATATTAAAGAGCGCTTACAATTACATTTTGATTTAGAATCTTCATTGAGTAGTAGAACAAAAAATAATCAATACAGTGTACATATTCGGATGCCATACAAAACTAATTAAATGACACAAATGCTCAAAATTTTAATTGCCGATGATGAAGCACCCGCTCGTAATCGTTTACGTGATTTACTAGATGACATTGAAAACGTCACTGTCATTGCCGAAGCAAAAAATGGAAAAGAAGCGATTAATTTAGCCACTGAGTTACATCCGGATGTCATGCTGCTGGATATTCGAATGCCGCTAATGGATGGGCTTGAAGCTGCAGAGCATGCGCAAAAGCTAGAACCCAAACCCAATATTATTTTTACTACGGCCTATGATGCTTACGCCATTAAGGCTTTTGATTTGAACGCAATTGATTATTTATTAAAGCCCATTCGGCTTGAACGATTACAAACGGCTATTGACAAAACACACGCGCTTAAACCCATACAAATAGAGGCACTTAAGCCACTGCAAAATAGTCGTGGCCATTTAAGCATTCATGAAAGGGGACGAGTTCTGTTGGTACCCATTGAAGATATCATTTACCTGCGTGCCGAACTTAAATACATCACCGTGCGTACGAAAGACAATGAATATTTGTTAGAAGAATCACTAACCAACTTAGAAACTGAATTTAGTGAATTATTTTTACGTTTACATCGTAATTGCTTAGTAGCCAAACAGTATATTACTGGCTACGAAAAAATTGCCGACGAAAAAAATGATATGCAGTGGCACGCCTTATTAAAAGACGTGCCTGAAACCATTGCCATTAGCCGCAGACAGCAACACTTAATCCGTCAAGCCTAAGCGCCTCTACAAACTGCCACTATTTTTACTTTTTATTACTTAAGTCTTCTATCACTTTGGCGGCCCACTCTCTGCCACCTAGCCCGAAAGCAAGCGCCAGTGCAAAAAATATAGCGCCAAATACAATCACAAATAATGAATGTATTAACTGCACACCAATACCTAACTGCTCTAGCGCAACAAATAATGCCAAAATTTGAATACCGTATTCAACCGATGTGCTGACAATTAATGCACGTTCAAATTTAATACTATGCAGCCAAGCAAACACTAATCGATTAATGAAACGTGCTAGCAAAGTACCAAAAATCATCACTAAAATAGCCAAAATAATACGCGGTAAATAAGCAGCTAAATCTTGTAAAAGACTAGCAACCTCAGTTAAACCCAAGTTTTGGGCACCCGTAATGACAAACATGATAATCACCAGCCAATACATCACTTGACTAATAATACCGCTTAATGTGACATTAACACTACCGCTACTAATAAAAGCTTCTAGTCCAGATTTTTGGGCAAACTTATCAAAATGTATCAGCTCTAATATACGCTTAACAGCCGTTCTAACAAGTTTGGCAACAATCCACCCAACAAATAAAATCACCACAACTGCCAATAATTTAGGTACGAAATTGACCAACTGAAACCAAAATTGATTCAGTGAAGTAAGAAAAACATCTAATTGATATTGCATATTAAAATCTCCAAATTTAAGACCTAAAACATGTTGCTAACTTTATTGTTAGCTCACCCGTAACTTATTATTTAGTCCTAGGAAAATGTAAGCTTACCCTAAAAAACACCTTTTCTTATAACACTTTATGTACTAACCGCTATGCTAAAATCCCAAATATGAGCAAAACTTCAACGCAACCTGACCCTAAAAGATTAGTAATCGCCTCGCGTGAAAGCGCGTTAGCCATGTGGCAAGCGAAGCATATTCAAGCATGTTTACAAGCTTTATACCCTAACTGTGATGTGCAAATTTTAGGCATGACAACCACTGGCGACCAAATTTTAGATACGCCTTTAGCGCGTATTGGCGGCAAAGGCTTATTTGTTAAAGAGCTTGAAACAGCGTTAGCTGACGGTAGAGCTGATTTAGCCGTGCATAGTATGAAAGATGTACCTATGAACATGCCAGAAGGTTTTATGCTGGTGGCTACCGGAGAGCGCGAAAACCCACATGATGCCTTTGTTTCTAACGACTTTGATTCATTAGAAAGCTTACCGCAAAACAGTGTTGTCGGCACCTCTAGCTTACGTCGCCAAAGCCAAATTCAAGCCCGCTTTCCACACCTCAAAATAGAATCACTACGCGGCAATGTGCAAACACGTTTACGCAAATTAGATGAAGGCCAATACGCTGCCATTATTCTTGCAGCAGCAGGTTTAATCCGTTTAGCACTAGGCGATAGAATCAGCAGTTTTATTTCCACTAACGACAGCATCCCTGCGGTAGGCCAAGGCGCCCTCGGCATTGAAACGCGTGCAGACCGTATTGATTTAATTAAATTGCTCGCGCCTCTTAATCATACCGATACGCAACTATGTGTAGAAGCAGAGCGCGGGTTTAGTCGCGCCCTAGCAGGCAGTTGTACCGTTCCTCTCGGCGCTTACGCACAACGTGATGGTAATAATATCAATATCACAGGATTTGTTGCCAGTGTTGATGGCAAACAAATGTTACGTGAAACCATGATCGGCGATTCAGGCAATGCAGAATCCGTAGGCAAAGCACTTGCTGCAAAGTTAGTAGCAAAAGGTGCCGATAAAATCTTGGCTGCTCTCGATGGTCACAAATAAGTTGAGCATAAATAATAATTTATCGAGTATGGGTATTGCCATTACCCGTCCAACAAACCAAGCAAAAAATCTTACGCAACTGATTACTGCAGCTGGCGCCAGCGTCATTGCTTATCCGCTTATTGAAATCATCGCTTTAAATAATTATGATACATTTGAAGGTATCATTGCCGATATTGATCGATATGACTGGATTATTTTTATTAGCAGTAATGCAGTGCAACATAGTATGCCACGCATATTAAAACAAGGCATTCCTAACCACTTAAAATTTGCTGCCATTGGCCCTGTTACCGCAAAAAAACTAAGTAGCTTTAGTATTGATAAAATCCTGATACCAAAAGGCTGTTTTGATAGTGAGTCCTTACTTTCTCTACCAGAAATGCAAAAAATGCAATACAAAAAAGTGATGATTGTGCGCGGTACTGGTGGGCGCGATGTGCTTGCTAATACCCTTAGCTCTCGCGGGGCAACCATTACTTTTGCAGAATGCTATCAACGTATTAACCCGCAAACCAATAGTGATATTTTAGAACAAGCTTATGCCAAGCAACAACTACACGCCATTATCGTCACCAGCTCAGAGGCCATGCGTCATTTGCTCGATTTAGCAGGTCATGCAGAATGGTTAAAACAGGTGACGTTATATGTGAACCATGCCAGAGTTGCGGAACAGCCATTACAAATGGGATTAAAAGTGAAAATAGCTAATACACCTGGCGATGAGGCCATGATGCAGCTCATCATTTAGATGCAAACGTAAACGCGTCTGAGAAAAATTCATCTGCGGGCAAGCCGCCCGTTTTAAAAGCCTTTTGTGCTGCATCAACCATATCTGGCAGCCCACACACATAGGCTTGATGCTCACTTAAATCTGTTATGTCATTTAATACGGCTTGTTGCACATAACCAGCTCGACCTTGCCAGTTATTCTCCAGCTTCGCTTGAGATAACACAGGGATATAAGTCAAGCTAGGTACGTTTTTAGCCCATCTTGTACATAGATCATGCATATATAAACCTTCTAGCGTCCGCGCGCCCCAATACAAGCGCATTGAGCGTTGGTTATCGGTATACAACATATGCTCGATAATGCCTTTAATGGGTGCAAAGCCTGTCCCTGTCGCAGCAAAAATAATAGGCTTTGTCGATTCTTCTCGCAAATAGAAACTACCCAAAGGCACTTCAATACGCATAATGGCTTTTTCTAGTAACTCGTTAAAGACATACTCAGTAAATTCTCCGCCTGCCACATAACGTAAATGTAGTTCTAATCCTGATTCATTATGTGGTGCATTAGCGATTGAAAAGGCGCGACGTTTGCCATCTTTTAAGATGAATTCTATATATTGCCCTGGCAAAAATTGTAAGCGCTCACTATTCGGTAATTGCAAGTGCAGCACCATCACATCATGTGCAAGCTTTTCTTTTTTAAGCACTCTTGCAGGTAAAATCCTTGGCTTTATACCAGTAATATTATTATCTTCGCGACATTCAATCACCAAATCTTCTAACGGCCTTGCACTACAAAATAAGGCATGGCCCGCAGCCAATTCGTCGTCTGTCATGGCGCTACCTTGGTAATCATCATGCATGACCTTACCTGTCACTACTTTGCCTTTACATGAGCCGCAAGCACCATTACGACAACCGTAAGGTATATTAATGCCAGCTTCAATAGCCGCTTCTAAAACAGTTTGGCTAGGGCGTACATCAAACTGATGCCCGCTAGATTGAATAGTGACTGTTGCCATTGTTATTTCTCAGGAGCGTTATTATCTGAAGGCTCATTAAGACGATCAGTTTGTTCTTTAATTTCGACGTATTCACCTTCAATGACATCATCATTTGCTGCTTCATGACGACCCTGTTGACGACCACGTTTATAGTGTGTATCAAAGTTAGATTCGAAATCTGCCTGCTGACCAGCCCCTTGATTAACATTCACTTTAGGCTGTTGAATAGGGATTAATAATAGTATTGCGGCCATCACATCCGTTATTACACCTGGAATTAACAATAAAAAACCGGCAAACATATTGCGCGCGCTACCTAAAATAGCTTTCATTGGATTGCCCTGCATTTTTAAGCTTTGCATCATCTTAGCCGACACCATTTGTCTTTCGCTACGAATTAACTGTAAGCCAAGATAGCTAATAACGACTAAGTAAACTAACAGCCAAAAGCCATAGCGCTGGGCAAGAGAAAACAACAGAACTATCTCTAAAATGGGAAAAGCGAGTAAAATTAAGCCTATTAAAAAACGCATACTATCGAACTTCCTGAAGTTATTTACCTCAATCTACATGATGTTTGATTTAGATGGTGCTTAGATTGCAAATTGCAATGGCTAAGCACTTAATTCATATGACCTAGGATAACAATGTTAAAACGTTTTTCATATTTAATATTCAATTTAAGCACGCTTTTGCTCTTGATGGGGCTTCTGTTCATAACGCAACCAACCATAGCAGCAAGTAATAGTAATTCAGGCCTAAGTGCTTTTGTAGAATCCAGCGAAGATGAGTTTTTACATCCAGACGTTGCTTTTAAGCTTGATGTGCTAGCGCTTGAAAACAATAAGCTACAAGGCATATTTACTGTCGCACCCGGCTATTACCTTTATAAAGACCGCATTAAATTTAGCGTTGCAGATACAAGCATAGGTGAGGTTGCCGCTACCAACCTACCCGCAGGTGATATAAAAGATGATCCTAACTTTGGTCGATCAGAGGTGTTTCACCATGATTTTGTTGCTGACATCTCAACCACTAATACCGAAAATAACGTTATCATTAATGCAGTCTTTCAAGGCTGTAGTGAGCAAGGCTTATGCTACGCACCTCAACGCAAAACATTTAATATTGCCACGATTACTACGGTTGGCAGCACTAATCAAGCCGTTAAACCCGCAACAACTTCAAATGCTAATGATGACAAAGCTACAAGCTTGCTCAAAAGTGGGCAATTATGGCTCATTGCAGCAGGCTTTTTTGGTTTTGGTTTATTGCTCTCTTTTACACCCTGTGTGTTGCCGATGATTCCTATTCTTTCTGGCATTATTGTTGGAGATGAAAAAACACACAAACATAGCACTAGCCGATTACATAGCTTTAACCTTTCCATCGCTTATGTAATGGGCATGGCGCTCACTTATACATTAGCAGGTATTGCTGCTGGCTTATCGGGGCAATTATTAAGCAACACCTTACAAAACCCACTAGTGCTAGGTATAACGGCCTTAATTTTTGTCTTGTTATCATTTTCTATGTTTGGTTTTTATGAGCTTAAATTACCGCAAGCCATAGAAAGTCGCATGATTAACACCACCAATAAACTTAAAGGCGGGCAATTTATTGGTGTATTTATCATGGGCGCTATTTCTGCGCTTATTGTCAGCCCCTGTGTCGCTGCACCACTTGCTGGTGCATTACTGTACATCAGCCAAACACATGATATTGTGCTTGGTGGTGTTGCGCTATTCGCACTTTCTATTGGCATGGGTGTGCCTTTATTACTCATTGGCGCTTCTGCAGGTCACGTCTTACCTAAGGCTGGCGCTTGGATGGCGGTTGTCCGTAACTTTTTTGGTGTACTCATGCTAGCCGTTGCCATCTACATTGTGTCACCTGTCATTAACGCTAGTGTAGAGATGTTAATGTGGGCTGCGCTTCTCATTATTCCAGCCATTTATTTACATGCGCTAGATAATTTGCCCTTAGATGAAGCAACGGGTAAAGCACACCCGTGGATGCGTTTTTGGAAAGGTGTTGGCATTATTTTGTTAGTCCTGGGCGTTGCTATGCTCATCGGCGCCATTTCTGGTGCTACATCTCCCTTACAACCATTAAGCGGCTTGCGCGTTACCAATAACAATGCCCAAAGCGAAGCAAAATTACCCTTTATACGTGTCAAAAATACAGCTGAATTAGATGCACGTATTGATGCTGCAACAGGTAAAATTGTCATGCTAGATTTTTATGCTGACTGGTGTATCTCTTGCAAAGAGATGGAAAAATTTACCTTTAGTGACCCCGAAGTGCAACAATCACTAAAAGATGCAGTACTACTAAAAGCCGATGTAACTGACAACACAGCTGAAGATCTTGCTTTGCTAAAACGCTTTAATCTATTTGGCCCGCCCGGCATTATATTTTTTAATAAAACGGGGCAAGAAATTAGATCCATTAAAGTGATTGGTTATGAAAAAGCAGATAGCTTCTTAAATACTATTAATAAAGTCAATGCACTTAAACCAAATGAATGTAACCCACTGGTTGTATGTTAAAAACACACCTAGATTAATTAGAGATAAAACATGTTAAATAAACTAGTATCACCCATCGGCGCTATGATTCTAATCATCTGTATAGGCTTAGCTACCAGCTATTTCACCTCAAATAAAACTGTTGTAGCAAAAACCAATGATGCTTCTACTCAAGCATTATTTGCTACTAGCTTCCTTGATGAAAATGGCAAGCTACAAGCATTGAAACAGTGGCAAGGCAAAATCATCGTTTTAAACTTTTGGGCAACTTGGTGTCCACCATGTCGTGAAGAAATGCCTGAACTTTCCGAATTACATACTGAGTATCAAGATCAAAACGTCATGGTCATTGGCCTTTCGCTTGACGATGTTGCCCTCATTAAAGAGTTTACCAAAACGACCAAAGTTAGCTACCCATTGCTTGCCGCTGAAGAAACCGGTATGGAATTAGCCACCGCGCTTGGCAACGATAAAAGAGCACTACCGTACACGCTTATTATTAAACCTGATGGCTCTATTGCACAAACCTATTTTGGCCGTATTACTAAGCCTCATTTAGAAAAAACACTGAAAATGCTCCTCTAAAATGATTTAATCATTTTATTCAATCACTTAAGGTACCCTTCTTTACATCTTCGCTTAATTTCAGCGAATATGCTGGACAAAATAGCTTAACTTCGGCAAAATTGCCGTCTATGGCTATTTATCAATATGAACTTGAAAGATAGGCAATGGCAACTAAATCCGTTTTAGTCGTACATGGCCCTAATCTAAACATGCTTGGTGTACGTGAGCCAGAACATTACGGCAATTTAACACTTGCTGACATTGACCAACATTTAAATACCATTGCAAAAACGGCTGGCGTTGCGCTAGAAACGTATCAAAGCAATGCTGAAGCTGAAATTGTCACCAAAATTCAAACACTGGCTGTGAATAAAATTGATTTTATGATTATTAATCCAGCAGCGTTCACACATACGTCTGTCGCTATTCGCGATGCTGTTTCAGCAGTAAAAATTCCTTTTATTGAAGTACATTTATCTAATGTTTTCTCTCGTGAAAACTTTAGACATCATTCTTATTTTAGCGATATCGCTGTTGGCGTTATTAGTGGATTAGGGCCTGAGGGTTATTATGCCGCTTTACAATACGCTATTAAACAACTTGATAGCTAAACTTAATCTCAACATTAGCTTGTTTCAGGGGTCATTATGGATTTACGTAAATTAAAAAAATTAATCGATTTAGTAGAGGAATCAGGTATATCAGAGCTCGAACTTACCGAAGGTGAAGAAAAAGTTCGTATTAGCCGTACGCTTCAACAAGCACCTGCACCTATTGCACATTATGCCGCTGCACCACAGCAAGCAGCGCCAACGGTTGCCGCCCCTACTACTGAAACAAACGAACCTGCTGCAGAAGTCATTGAAGGCCATGTTGTCAATTCACCGATGGTTGGATCGTTCTACCGCTCTCCATCGCCAGATGCTAGCCCATTTGTTGAAGTTGGTGATAGCGTTGCCGTTGGCGATACGATTTGCATTATTGAGGCCATGAAATTACTCAATGAAATTGAAGCGGATCATGCCGGTGTGATTAAAAAAATCTTAGTTGAAAATGGTCAGCCAATTGAATATGACGAACCTTTATTTGTGATTGGTTAATTAAATATGTTTGAAAAAATATTAATCGCAAATAGGGGTGAGATCGCCCTTCGAGTGCAACGCGCCTGCCGAGAACTAGGCATAAAAACAGTTGCCGTACATTCATCAGCAGATACCGATGCAAAATACGTTAAATTGGCAGATGAATCAGTTTGTATCGGTCCACCACAGTCTAATTTAAGTTACTTAAATATTCCTGCCGTTATTAGTGCAGCCGAAGTAACTGATGCGCAAGCAATACACCCTGGTTATGGTTTTTTATCTGAAAATGCTGACTTTGCAGAACGCGTTGAACAAAGCGGCTTTGTTTTTATTGGTCCACGTGCTGAAACTATTCGACTAATGGGTGACAAAGTGTCAGCAAAAGAAGCCATGAAAAAAGCGGGCGTCCCCTGCGTGCCCGGATCTGATGGTGCGTTACCTGATGCACCTGAACAGCTCATTAGTATTGCTAAAAAAGTTGGTTATCCTGTCATTATCAAAGCAGCGGCTGGTGGTGGTGGACGCGGAATGCGTGTCGTGCATACGGAAGCAGCGCTGATTAATGCGGTAAACATGACAAAAGCTGAAGCACAAGTAGCTTTTGGTAGTTCAGTTGTTTATATGGAAAAATTTCTTGAGAACCCACGCCATATTGAAATCCAAATTTTAGCTGATCAACACGGTAATGCTGTTTATTTGGCTGATCGTGATTGCTCTATGCAACGACGCCATCAAAAAATTATTGAAGAAGCGCCCGCACCTGTGCTTGCACCTAGATTAAGAAATAAAATCGGTGAGCGTTGCGCTGAAGCTTGTCGAAAAATTAAATATAGGGGCGCTGGTACTTTTGAGTTTCTATATGAAAATGGTGAGTTCTTTTTTATTGAAATGAATACACGCTTACAAGTAGAACATACCGTTACTGAAATGATTACTGGCATTGATTTAGTACAGCAGCAAATTCATATCGCTGCGGGTGAAAAATTAAAATTTCGCCAAAAAGATATTACATTTAAAGGCCATGCTATTGAATGTCGTATTAATGCTGAAGATCCATACACTTTTGTACCCTCGCCAGGGAAAATTACAATGTTTCATATGCCAGGTGGCCCTGGCGTAAGAATAGATACACATGCTTATGGCGGCTATACCGTTCCGCCACATTATGACTCAATGATTTGCAAGCTAATTACACATGGAGCAACTCGCGAACAAGCTATTGCAAAAATGCGTATTGCACTATCAGAAATGATGATTGCTGGCATTAAAACAAATATAGCACTGCATGCAGACTTAATGGCTGATGCAGCATTTCACGCAGGTGGCACTAGTATTCACTATCTAGAAGAAAAATTGGGTATCGCTAGTAAATAGTGGGATGGCTTTTACTTAAAATCGAAGCCAACGACCAGAATGCTGATGCTATTAGTGATGCATTACTGGCGCTCGGTGCTTTATCTGCATCAATCGAAGATGCACATGCCGAAACACTAGCCGAACAAGCTATTTTTGGTGAGCCAGGTGACCCTCCTCCAGGTATTTGGCAAAAGAATATCGTCACCGCATTGTTAGATGAATCAAGCAATACCGATGAATTTCTTGAGAACCTTAAAATAACGACCGGTATTAAACAATTTAATTACACTAAAGCGGTTATCGCAGAACAAGACTGGGTACGTGCAACACAAGCACAATTTGATCCAATACCAATTACAGACAAGTTATGGATAGTGCCGACATGGCATGAAGCACCTAGTAAAGATGCCATCAATATTATTCTAGACCCTGGTTTAGCCTTTGGTACTGGCAGCCACCCAACAACACACCTATGTTTAGAATGGTTAAGTCGTCAAAGAAATTTAAATGCTGTTTTAGATTATGGTTCTGGTTCAGGTATTTTAGCTATTGCAGCTAAAAAACTGGGTGCTCAACATGTTGTTGGTGTCGATATTGATGAACAAGCCATTATTTCTGGTCAATATAATGCTAAACAAAACCACGTCGAAATTAATTTTTTTGATGCAAACACATTTGAGCATGAAACTTTTGATTTTATTGTTGCTAACATCTTATCTAGTGCGCTCATGGTATTAGCGCCGATACTTGCTAAATATTGCAATACCGGCGGTAAAATAGCGCTTTCGGGTATATTGGATGCTCAAACAGATGCACTAGTTACTCGCTATAGCGAATGGTTTACAATAGACTCACCCCAACAAAAAGATGCATGGATACTGCTTACTGGCACTAAAAAATGAACTACATAACTTCTTGTCCTAAATGTGACACACAATTTATACTAACGACTGAGCATATAAAATCATACCGCGGGAAAGTCCAGTGCGGTAGTTGCGAGCATGTGTTTAATGCTAAAAATCGCCTGACTGAAATTGATGATGACATTCATAGTGAAGAGGACTATTTAGTCAGCATAGAAAATGAAGCTATAACTGAAGACAACACGCACAAGGAAGCTATTACTTCTGAAGTGTCTGATACTGACATTGAGGCCGATACAACATCTTCTATTAGTGATACACAACCTGCAGTAACGTTAAATGAAACACCTACCATACCCATCGTTGATGATTATCCAGTTACAGAGCCAGCATTTTTACAAAAAAAAATAAAAAATAAAAAAAGTAACACTTGGTTAGCACTGATTAGTTTTTTAATGTTAATCCTTATCGCAGGGCAATCTATTTATTTTATGCGTACTAAAATTGCGGCAGAATATCCACAATTTAAACCATTACTTGTCCAAGCATGTGCTCAACTTAACTGTAAAATTGATTTACCTAAAAATTTAAATTTTATTACTATTAGTGATTCAGATATGCAAGAAAGCGATGACTATGAATCTGTCGTTAATTTTTCTAGCACCATTATCAACAATGCAAAATATATACAAGCTTACCCAAATATTAAACTAACGTTGACCAATGCAAAAGAAGACGCTGTAATCAAAAAATTAATTCAGCCTAAAGAATATATTAATAAAGGTAAAAAAATTAAAGCTGGTTTTGCTTCTGGTAAAGAGTTGCGTATTAAACTCCCTCTGCATATAAACGACCTACCTGTTACGGGATACCGTGTGCAACTTATTTACTAAAGCTTCTAGTGAAAATCATTAGGTCTAACTGGTTACATTGCATACGCCTAAAATCCAACACATCTGTATGATGGAACTTATAGTATGACAAGTTAACTAAATAGGAGAATAATTATGTGGACAACACCAGCTGCTACTGAAATGCGTTTCGGTTTTGAAGTTACAATGTACGTAATGAATAAATAAGCTTTATTGCTTATTAAAAAAGGTGCCTAAGGCACCTTTTTTATTGTCTAAAATAACAACTAACACATACTTTTCATATATTCTGAATTGACTGCTTTAATTGATTCAGCAATCTTTTCTACCGCTTGCATTCTTACAAAACTTTTACGCCAAGCGATGGCAATACGCCGCATCGGTACTGGCTTTGCAAACGGAATTTCTATTATTAATGGGTTATTGTATCGATCTGTAATAGCTGAACAGGGCAAAACAGTAATGCCCAAGTTAGAAGCGACCATATTTCGAATCGTTTCTAATGAATTCCCCTGTAAAACCTCTCCTCTCCTACTGAGTTCTGGGCATGCTTGTGTCACTTGATTACTAAAACAGTGCCCACTATTTAATAACAATACTTTTTCTTTGGCTAGCTCTGCTGGTCTAATATATTCTCTTTGTGCCCAATGATGACTTTTTGGTACAACCACTGCAAACTCTTCATCATAAAGTGCCATCGTTTGAACACCTGGCACATCAAATGGAAGTGCAATAATGGCCGCATCAATCACACCGCTCTTTAACTGTGTTTCTAAATTAATCGTTAATGTTTCTTCAATTTCTAATGGCATTTCCGGCGCTGTATTACGTAGCACAGGAATAATTTCAGGTAATAAATACGGGCCTACTGAATGAATCATACCTAGCTTAAATAAGCCATCTAACTGATTAGAGCCCATTTTGGCCATTTCTTTTAAATTAGTTGCCTGCTCTAAAATGACATTCGCCTGTTCAATGAGATCTTTACCGATTTCAGTCACACTTACCTCAGTACGACTACGCTCAAAAATCTTTACCCCTAATTCTTGCTCTAACTTTTTAATACCTAAACTTAAAGCGGGTTGTGTCACAAAACATTTTTCTGACGCCCTTCTAAAATTACGCTCCTGCGCAACAGCAACCACAAATTTCAATTCAATTAACGTCATCTATTTAACTTTAAAAGTAATATAAACACAGCTTACTCTGATAAGTAAAACTTATCAATAATATTAAAATATACAATTATACAAATCATAACTCATCTTCTATTATTACCTACATACAGCACATACGCTGATTATTGGGGGTATTTATGAACACTATCTTTGAACAATGTAGCCAAATTATTATAGAACTGCTCGCGATTTACGCACAAAGCCACTAATTTTTATAAAAATACTTAGTTAGGAGAAATAGGATGAGTAAGAAAACAAAATTAACCACTGCTGCTGGTGCACCTGTACCAGATAACCAAAATACAATGACAGCTGGCCCACGTGGTCCTGTATTGTTACAAGATGTATGGTTGCTAGAAAAATTAGCCCATTTTGACCGTGAAGTGATTCCGGAACGCCGTATGCACGCTAAAGGCTCTGGTGCTTATGGTACTTTTACCGTAACCAATGATATTACAAAATATACACGTGCAAAAATCTTTTCAGAAGTTGGCAAAAAAACTGATTTATTTACGCGATTCTCCACTGTAGCAGGAGAGCGTGGCGCCGCAGATGCAGAGCGTGATATTCGTGGCTTTTCCATTAAATTTTATACCGAAGAAGGTAATTGGGATTTAGTTGGTAATAATACACCTGTGTTTTTCCTACGTGACCCATTAAAATTTCCTGATTTAAATCATGCTGTGAAGCGTGACCCTAAAACCAATATGCGCAGCGCGCAAAATAATTGGGATTTTTGGACATCGTTGCCTGAAGCGCTACATCAAATCACCATTGTCATGAGTGATCGTGGTCTACCAGCAACCTACCGTCACATGCACGGTTTTGGTTCACATACTTTTAGCTTTATTAATGATAAAAACGAGCGTTTTTGGGTTAAGTTCCATTTCCGCTCACAACAGGGTATTGAAAACTTAACAGATGAAGCGGCCGCTGAATTAGTTGGTCATGACCGTGAAAGTCATCAGCGTGATTTATTAGAGAATATTGAAAATGGGCATTTTCCTAAATGGGCTTTATCTGTGCAAATCATGCCAGAAAAAGAAGCAGGCTCTTATCATTTAAATCCATTTGATCTTACCAAGGTATGGCCACATAAAGATTACCCGCTTATCGAAGTAGGCGTGATGGAATTAAACCGTAACCCAGAAAATTTCTTTGCGGAAGTTGAGCAATCAGCCTTTAATCCTGCTGCTGTTGTACCTGGTATTAGTTTCTCACCAGATAAAATGTTGCAAGCAAGATTATTCTCATATGGCGATGCTCAACGCTACCGTTTAGGTGTTAATCATCATCAAATTCCTGTAAATGCGCCAAAATGTCCATTTCACAGCTATCATCGTGATGGTCAGATGCGCATAGATGATAACCAAGGTGCAACCATTGGTTACGAGCCTAATAGTAAAGGTGAATGGCAAGAACAACCTGATTTTTCTGAACCGCCTTTAGCCATTGAAGGTGCCGCCGATCATTGGAACCATCGTGAGGATGAAGACTACTACTCTCAGCCTGGTGATTTATTCCGCTTAATGACGCCAGAAAAACAACAAGTATTATTTGAAAATACAGCGCGTTCAATAGGTGATGCTTCGGCCGAAGTTAAAAAACGTCACATTACTAATTGTACTTTAGCTGACCCTGCATATGGTGCTGGTATTGCTAAAGCATTAACACAATTAAATTAACATCTTTTGTTCTGTTAGCCTGCGTTTAGCGGGCTTTTTTTGTAATTTATAGCCTAACCACACGACTAATATTACATATTTAATTTAAAATACAATAATTAATTCAAAAAGGAAATAAAATGAAAACTTGGATTTGCAACGTTTGTGGTTTAATTTACGAAGAAGAAAAAGGTTGGCCAGATGACGGAATCAAACCGGGTACACGCTGGGAAGACGTTCCTGACAATTGGACTTGCCCAGAATGTGGCGTAACTAAAGCTGAATTTGAAATGGTAGAGTTTTAATGATTAAAAATTGTTTATTACCTTAATCTAACTAACCTTGCACCACTTCAGGCTCTGGTAAACCACACTTCCTATTCGCTGGAACAGCAATATCAATCAACTTTGGCATAGGCAAATCTAAGCTATTCATCATGACAATAAATTCTTCTTTAGTTTTGCCAGCTAAGCGTGGATTGATAGATTTTTCTTGTACGACAGAACTCACACACCGGCCATTATAATCATGGCCAGGGTAAACTAACGTATCATCAGCTAAAGTAAAAATTTTATTAGTGATACTTTCAAACAACATTTCTGCACTACCACCTTGAAAATCTGTACGGCCACAACCGTTTATCAACAAAGTATCACCAGTAAAAATACGATCATTATATAAAAATGACACACTTCCAGCAGTGTGACCAGGTGTTGCTATCACGTTTATTGTCTTGTCACCGATTGTTAATACATCACCGTCATTGAGTTGTATATCGGCAGTTGTAGTACCACACAATTCACTTACGCCGGTTTTAATTGCTAACCGCTCTCTAAGCATGCCACTAGCGGTTATATGATCTGCATGCACGTGTGTTTCTAATGCATATTTTAATGTTAGTTCATGCTCATTAAGCAAAGTGATATATTGCTCAATATGCGTCGCTACTGGATCTATTAGTACAGCCTCTTTCGAGTTTTCATCTGTTATTAAATAGGTGTAAGTGGAAGATTCTGTATCAAACATTTGCCTAAACAAAGCTAAACTCCTAATGAAATATAATAATGTTGAAATATATTATATATTAAAATATAATATAAAAATACACAATAATTAGAATCGAATATATGAATATTGCAGTAGAAATTAATTTTGAAGCATTGCGCGCTTCTGCAGATAAAGCGAGCACCCTAATGAAAGTAATGGCGAATGCTGATCGCTTAATGTTACTTTGTCAGCTTTCGCAGGGTGAAAAATCTGTTGGAGAATTAGAAAGTATTTTAGATATTCGCCAACCCACACTTTCTCAACAACTCACGGTTTTACGTGAAGCGAACTTAGTTATTACGCGCCGCGAAGGAAAAAGTATTATTTACCGTATTTCTAGCCAATCTGCATTAGCCGTTATGCAAGTGTTAAGCCAACAAATTTGTAATACTTGAAACGAGAAAACGATGACCATCCAGATCACCAAACTAACAGATGACTTTAGTGTCGCACCGCAAATTAGCATAGACGATATAGCAGAAATCGCCCAGCTTGGCTTCAAAACAATTATTAATAATCGACCTGATGGAGAAGGTGGTGCCGAGCAGCCTTTTAGCGAAACACTCAAAAGTACAGCAGAAAAACTTAATCTCAATTATATTTACATACCCGTTATCCCAAATAATATTCAGTCTGATCAAATAGAAGCGTTTAGTACTGCATATAATACTGCAAAAAAACCAGTATTAGGCTTCTGTAGAACGGGAAACCGAGCGGGCACTATGTACAAACTCTCACAGCCTGATACATAAAAACTTACCTTATCTAATAACTTTTTAAATTTATCACTTATGTCTATATCTAAACCAAACCAAACTTTCGACATTATCATCGTTGGCGGTGGTGCCGCTGGTAGCGGTGTTGCCGCTAGCTTACTTAAACGAAATAAACATTTAAATATAGGCGTTATAGAACCTGCTAATAAACACTATTACCAACCGGCATGGACTTTGGTCGGCGCTGGTGAGTTCGACATTAACAAAACAGAACGCAATATGTCAGATTGTATTCCTAGTGGCATAACATGGTTACAAACGGCAGCTACTGGCTTTGATCCTAAAAACAACATCGTACATACAGATAAAGACGGTGATATTACTTACCAACACCTCATCGTTGCCGCTGGTTTACAGCTTAATTGGGCTGGTATTAAAGGTTTAACTGAAACATTAGGTAAAAATGGTGTGACATCAAACTACCGTTTTGATTTAGCACCATACACATGGGATTTAGTACAAAACTTAAAATCTGGCAAAGCACTTTTCACACAACCACCCATGCCTATTAAGTGTGCTGGAGCGCCACAAAAAGCAATGTACTTATCTTGCTCGCATTGGGAGCAAGAAGGCACGCTAAAAAATATTGCAATAGATTTCAATAATGCTGGCGCTGTCTTATTTGGCGTTAAAGAATATGTAGCGCCTTTAATGCAATATATCAAACGCTATAATGCAAACTTAAGCTTCAACAGTACTTTGGTGGAAGTAGATGGTCCTAATAAAACTGCTTGGTTTAACGTTAAAGATGTCGATGGCAATGTATCAAAAGTAGCAAAAACGTTTGACATGCTACATGTAGTTCCACCACAAATAGCGCCAGATTTTATTAAGAAAAGCCCATTAGCCAACGAAGGTGGCTGGGTAGAAGTCGATCAAACAACCTTACAACACCCACGCTTTCCAAATATTTTTAGCTTAGGCGATGTCTGTTCATCCCCTAATGCAAAAACAGCTGCAGCTGCACGTAAACAAATGGTCGTTGTGGCAACTAACCTCATTGCTTTAATGAATAAACAACCTATGCCTGCAAAATATGACGGTTACGGCTCTTGCCCACTGACGGTAGAAAAAGGTAAGGTTATCTTGGCTGAGTTTGGCTTTGGCGGTAAATTATTACCTAGCTTCCCTTGGGATACTACCAAACCAAGAAGATCTGCCTGGGTACTGAAAAGATACCTCTTGCCATGGCTGTACTGGAACTGCATGCTTAAAGGCCGCGAATGGCTAGCACGTTGCAAAGCTTGCTGTTAAATTAATAATTAATGCTAGAGATACAGCTTATTAACATTGGTTTAGGTTTATTTATTGGGCTTGTGTTGGCCCTTACCGGCGCTGGCGGATCAATTCTTGCTATCCCGCTATTGGTCTTCAGTCTAAATCTTAGCGTAACCCAAGCAGCACCCATTGCTTTATTAGCGATAATGGCAGCATCGAGCTTAGGCGCAATACAGGGCTTACTAAAAGGCGCTGTGCGCTACAAGGCGGCCATGCTTATTGCTAGTATTGGCATGCTATTAGCCCCCTTAGGTGTTTGGCTAGCACAACACACACCCAACCTCTTCTTAAGTTATCTTTTCATCTTAATATTATTGTATATCGCTTGGCATATGTGGCAACAAAACAAGCAGGACTCAAATACTTATATTAAAAAACCTGATGCTGCTTGTGTTATTAATCCAGCTACATCTAAATTATTTTGGACAGCATACTGCACTAAAAGATTAATAATGACAGGGTCGCTAGCTGGTTTACTTTCTGGCTTACTTGGTGTTGGTGGCGGTTTTGTTATCGTCCCTAGCTTACGAAAAGTAAGCAATTTTGATATGCAAACGATTATCGCAACATCACTTACTATTGTTGCACTTGTATCTGCAAGCAGCGTTACTACCTATTTATTACAAGATGGTATTCATTGGAAAATTGCCACCCCATTTGTCATTAGCACCATGATTGGTATGTTTGCTTTTAGACTCATAAGCCACAAAGTCCCTACCATTATTAGTCAGCGTGGCTTTGCAATATTGGCCGTTATCGCTGCCATTTTAATGCTCATTAGTAATCTTAGTTAAATAGCTATTCTAACTACTGACACCCTAACATCACTCCATTAATTTGATTCTAACTTTTATGACTGGCTTGGTTTTCTAACCTTGTCATAAGCCATCAGGAGTTGTTGGTGCATCTTGCTGTTTTCCATATTAACGCCTAAGTTTTCTAAACCAAAATACTGTGTCTTTTGATTAAGCAAGCTTAATGCTTGTCGTAGCGTATCTTCGCCATACATGAGCTGCAGGTTACTTGTATATAAATCAATATTACCATTTTCTAAGTCTTCTGTAATTTGCACTAGGTTTGCAATGCAGCGGTATACGCTTACCCGCTTAGCTGGCAAGTCGTTCAATTGCGCAACCCATTCACAACCATCTAAAATATCATCAGTAGCTCCAGCGGCGATAGCCGCTAGAGTTTTAAGTTCACCTATCCGTAAATCTAGCCATGGGGTATCAGCATCTGCACACAAACCAATAAGGATATACACGTGAAGATCTTCCGCCAAATCTAAATCAAGTAGCGTTTTTAGCAACGCTGCAGATTCTTCTTTATTCAAATCTTGCAAGCGCAGAACGTATGGGCGTACGTAATTACCCACAGTATTGTTCTGCCATTCCAGCTCATCTACTGGATAGATCTCACTCATGCCCGGTACAAGAATACGACAGGCATATACGCCTAAATGCGTAAAATCAGCAATATACATATCATAACCGCTGCTATGAATGGTATTGACGCACCAGTTATAATCTTCTTCAGTCGTCGTAGCAAAATTCCAGTCAGCAAACGCATAATCTGGCGTGTTACGTAAAAACTCCCAACTAATCACACCGCTAGAATCCACAAAGTGAATTTCTAAATTTTGAGAGTCGGCAATTTCTTCCATATCGAAACCTGGTGCAACAAAACCTTTTAAACTATCAAGCGCGCGGCCTTGTATTAGCTCGGTCAATGCACGCTCTAGCGCAACCTCAAAACGTGGATGTGCGCCAAAGCTGGCAAAACAACCTTGATCATCCGGATGTAATAGCGTGACATTCATTACTGGATATTGACCACCAAGTGAAGCGTCTTTAACTAATATGCCATAACCTGCTTCGCGTAATCCTTTTATGCCTGCGGCAATACGTGGATAACGATTAATCACAGCTTCTGGCACATCGGGTAAGCAAAGGCCTTCACGGATAATTTTGTATTTGATATCACGTTCAAAAATTTCGGCTAGCGCCTGTGTTCGTGCTTCCATCATCGTGTTACCCGCACTCATGCCATTGCTCACATATAAATTTGCAATGAGATTAACTGGGAATAATACTGTTTTACTATCACGTAAACATGTGTAAGGAATGGCGCAAATGCCACGATCTTTGTTACCAGAGTTTAAATCAATGAGTTGGCTAGCAACGACTGTACCTTCTGGGTTGTAGAATTTTTGTAGGGATGGCGTGAGCAAACCAACTGGCCATTCATCGCTCTCAATTGGAAACCATTGTTCATTAGGGTAATGAACAAAGTTATTATTCGCAATAGCTTCACCTAAGTAAAAATCCGTCCAGAAATAATTAGTACTTAAGCGTTCAAAATACTCTCCTAACGCACTAGCGCGGGCAGCTAGTTTTGAAGCTCCTTTGCCATTGGTAAAAAGACGGGCGCAATCACGGTTAATTACATGTACCGACCAAATCCCTTCAACCTCATTCAACCATGATTTTTCTTCAACATGAATACCAAGCGCCTCTAACTTACCTTGCAAAGTACTAATGGATGACTCTAAAGAAGCGTCCTTACTCGGAATAAAGGTTTCGTTGGTTGTGTTAGCGTTCATAGAATAAATTCTCGATTTTTAAACCGGCAGGATAGCACGCATATCATGAATAATTGACGGTACTAAGATTTAAAAAAGCCCTTTCGGGCTTCTTTTAAAATAATCACAAAATATTAAGTAATAAGAAAAGTATCGGCTTTTGAAAAAAGCAATAGTTTTAAATATCTAAATTATTAACACCCAAGGCATTATTTTCAATAAAGGCACGCCGTGGCTCTACGTTATCACCCATTAGCGTTGTGAAAATTTCGTCTGCTGCTATTGCATCATCGATTTGCACTTTAAGCAAACGACGCACTTTTGGATCCATCGTAGTTTCCCAAAGCTGCTCTGGGTTCATCTCGCCCAAGCCTTTATAACGCTGAATATTAACACTATGTTTTGCTTCACTCATTAGCCAATCCAAACCCTGCTTAAATGTTTGAATAGAAAATTCTTTTTCGCCCCGCTTTATCATCGCGCCTTCGCCAAGCAAGCCTTGCAACATAGCCGACATATTATTAATTTGACGATAATCACCACTATTTAAAAACTCTGCATTAATAATGCAAGACTGTAGATTGCCATGCACATATTTATTTATTTCTAAACAGTACGTGCTTTCTTCTTCATCAAAGGCAATAATCACTTCTGAACCTGTTTCACCCAAAATAGAACGTAGTTTTTCTGCCGTATTATTCGCTTTCGTTTCTGTGCTTAAGTCAATATTACCGATATCTTGAATCGCACGTAAGACACCCTCATCATATAAGCCAGAAATACGACGAATGACAGCTTCTGTCAGCACCATTTGTTTCGCCATGTCTTCTAAGGGCTGGCCTTTGATTACTTCACCTTCTTTTTTTGTTAACAACTCTGCGTCTTTTAATGCAGAATTTAAGATATAAATATCAAGTTCTTGTTCATCTTTTAAGTAGCGTTCTGCACGACCTTGCTTTACTTTATACAGTGGTGGTTGTGCAATATAAATATGGCCTCGCTCTACCAGCTCTGTCATTTGACGATAGAAGAAAGTAAGCAATAGTGTACGAATATGAGCACCATCGACATCCGCATCTGTCATGATAATAATACGATGATAACGTAATTTTTCAATTGAAAAATCTGCTTTACCGATACTTGTTCCTAATGCAGTTATAAGTGTTGCAATTTCTTGTGATGCTAATAACTTATCAAAACGTGCTTTTTCTACGTTTAAAATTTTACCTTTAAGCGGTAAAATAGCTTGGTTTTTACGATCTCTTCCTTGTTTAGCAGAGCCGCCAGCAGAGTCACCTTCCACTAAGTAAATTTCACATAGCGCTGGATCTTTTTCTTGGCAGTCAGCTAACTTTCCTGGCAAACCCATCGTGTCCATAACCCCTTTGCGACGTGTGATTTCACGCGCTTTCCGCGCCGCTTCGCGCGCCCGAGCTGCATCGACTATTTTACCGCAAATAATTTTTGCATCTGCTGGGTTTTCAGCCAAGAACTCTGTTAACTTTGCCGTAACAACCTCTGATACGACAGGCTGCACCTCACTAGAAACCAACTTATCTTTTGTTTGTGATGAAAACTTAGGGTCAGGTACTTTAATCGAAAGTACACAAGTGATACCTTCACGCATGTCATCACCTGATGTTTCTACTTTTGCTTTTTTTGCTAATTCATTTTGTTCTATATATTGGTTAAGCGTACGCGTCATAGCTGTACGAAGACCCGTCAAATGTGTACCCCCATCTCGTTGTGGAATGTTATTTGTAAAACATTGCACATTCTCTGAGTACGAATCATTCCATTGCATTGCAACCTCAACGGTCATGCCTTCTTTCTCACCAACAGCATAAAAGGTTTTGGGGTGCAGCACTGATTTTGTACGACTCATATATTCTACAAAACCTTGAATACCGCCTGAATGCGCAAAATTTTCTGATTTATCATTACGTTGATCAACTAATTCTATTTTTACGCCATTATTCAAAAAAGATAATTCACGAATACGCTTGGCTAAAATTTCAAAATGATATTCAACATTCGCAAACGTTTCTGTTGATGCTAAAAAGTGTATTTCTGTACCCGTCTTATCTGTTTTACCCGTTACCGCTAATGGTGCTACTGGTACGCCCATCTTAAATTCCATTTGATGTACTTCCCCACTGCGGTAAATCTTTAAGCGCAACCAATCAGATAGCGCATTAACAACTGAAACGCCCACACCGTGTAATCCACCAGAAACCTTATAAGAGTTTTGATCAAACTTACCACCTGCGTGTAACTCTGTCATGACGATTTCTGCTGCTGAACGTTTAAGCTCATTTTTATCGTCTTGTTTAATACCTGTTGGTATGCCGCGACCATTATCACTAAGACTAATCGAGTTATCTGGGTGGATGATCACTTTTATATCATCACAATGACCTGCTAACGCTTCGTCAATTGCATTATCCAATACTTCAAACACCATGTGATGTAAGCCTGATCCATCTGAGGTATCGCCTATATACATGCCTGGCCGTTTGCGTACTGCATCTAAGCCTTCTAGTATTTTAATACTGGATGAATCATAATCTTCTTGTGGGTTTTTTGCCATAATCTTAGTTTCTTTGTAATCCTTTTAAATTCTATTTTTTTCTAAATTCGCATTGGCATAACAACATATTTATAGTCATTATCTTCGGGTACTGTAATGAGACAACTACTATTTGCATCTGCGAATGAAAAATTAATATTTTCTTGTTGGGTGTTATTAAGTACATCTATTAAATATGTAACATTAAATCCTATATCCATATCTTCATGATTGTAGTTGATTTCTAACTCTTCTTCTGCTTCTTCTTGCTCCGTATTGGTACTAATTAATTTTAAATTATTATTACTTAGTACCATACGAATCCCACGATATTTTTCATTCGATAAAATAGAAGCACGCTGCATAGCTGTTAACACCTCTAATCGATTCACTGTAAACGCATTTTTATGTTCTGCTGGTATCACACGATTATAATCAGGAAACTTCCCATCAATTACTTTAGAAATTAAACGAATATCGTTAAATGTAAAGTTTACCTGCCCTGTGCTTATTTCTATATGAATTTCTTCGTCGCTATCATCAAGTAACTTAATAAGTTCTATCACTGTTTTCCGTGGCAATATTACATCTGCTTTTTCATAACTTTGATTAAGTGTTGTAGAGGTGAAACTTAAACGATGACCATCAGTACCCACTAAATTTAATTTATTTTCATCAACTTCTAATAATAAACCATTTAAATAATAACGAATATCTTGTTGTGCCATCGCAAATTCAACTTGTTTCAATAATCTTTTAAATTCTAACTGGCTAACTTTAATACTTATGGCTTCACCAGATACTTTAGTCATTATTGGATAATCAGCTGCTGGTAATGTTTGTAAATTAAAGCGGCTCTTACCTGCTTTTACCATCATACGGTTATCTGTACTAATCATGTCAATATCAATTGACTCTGGTAATGAACGACAAATATCTAAGAATTTTTTTGCTGATAATGTAGTAGATAATTCACCATCTAACTTACTATCAATACTAAGTGATATTTGCATTTCTAGATCTGTTGCTGTTAATTGAATATTATTGTTTTTTGCTTCTAATAATAAATTAGAAAGTATTGGTAATGTATGTCGCCTTTCAACAATACTAGTTACGTTTGTTAAAGGTTTTAGTAAAATTTCACGGTTAATTTTAATTTGCATAGCTGTGCCTAATTATGTATTTAATATATATATAAAACTAATAATAATAATAATGTCTCTTTTTTCTGTGAATTCTATTAATTTATCAATTAAATCATATGGTTAATGTTTATAAACTTTGTTTAAAACTATGTTTTTTTCTGTGGATTAAATGTGTATTAATTTCCATATAAACAAAAATAAGGTTTAAATATTATTTTATCCACAATATTATATTGTTAAAATCACAAAGGTTTTATATTTTTAATCTCGTATAACTTGCGTTAAAAAACCAATATCATGTGCAATGTTTTGATCATTTAAGCGCAATTGTTCTATTTCATCACAAGCGTGCATAACCGTTGTATGGTGCCGGCTACCAAAAGCTTCACCTATTTCGGGAAAGCTTCGGTTTGTTAGTTCACGTGATAACGACATAGCAATTTGACGAGGCCTAGAAAAATTACGAGAGCGTTTTTTACTATACATCTCAGCTACTTTAATTTTGTAATAATCAGCAACTGTTTTTTGTATATTTTCTATTGTAATTTGACGACTACGCACAGCGATTAAATCACGTAATGCTTCTTTAGCTAAGTGTATATCTATATCGTTACCTGTAAATTTAGACATTGCAACAATGCGATTAAGTGCACCTTCTAATTCACGAATACTAGAACGTATTTGCTTGGCTACAAAAAAAGCAACATCTTCATGTAAGCTGATTTTAGATTCTTGTGCTTTTTTAAGTAAAATTGCTACACGCATTTCTAGTTCTGGTGGTTCTATAGCAACAGTAAGCCCCCAGCTAAAACGTGTTCGTAAGCGCTCATCTACATCAATAATTTCTTTTGGATAGGTATCACAAGTAATGACGATTTGTTTTTTTTCTTCAATTAAAGCATTGAAAGCGTAAAAAAACTCTTCTTGTGTACGTGTTTTTTTTGCAAAAAACTGAATGTCATCAATCAGTAATAAATCAAGAGAATGGTATTGTTTTTTAAAAGCATCAAAAGCTTTGTTTTGATAGGCTTTAACTACATCTGAGACATAACGCTCAGCATGTAAATAACGTATTTTAGCCTGAGGGTTTTGTTGTTTTAAGTGATTACCAATGGCTTGTAATAAATGTGTTTTGCCTAAACCAACACCACCATAAATAAATAATGGGTTATAGGTGTTACCTGCATTATCGGCAACCTGTATTGCCGCTGCTCGTGCTAGTTGATTCGCTCGCCCGGTAACATAGTTATCAAAATTAAAACTAGCATTTAAGCCAGAGCTACATTTAACGTTATTGGGTTTAGTGTTTAATTTAACAGTATTGTTTGTTTGTTTTTCTTTTACTATTTCTTTAGAAAAACCATTTATTGGTGTTGTTTTTTTATCGATTGTTTTTTCAGCAAGTTTTATTTTTTTGCTGATAGAAATTTCTATGACGGTATCATTTGGCAACAATTCGTCAGCTATGGTTTCAATTTTACTTAAAAACTTTTCTTTAACCCATTGTTGTACAAATTTATTGGGTGCAATTATTTTAATATTATTTTCTATAACTTCGGTTTTAAGTGGTTTAATCCATGTATTAAACTGTTGTGCTGAGAGCTCTTTTTCAAAGCGGCTAAGGCAGGTAGGCCAAAATTTTCCCATTGGTTTACCAGTGCCTCATTTGAAGTTTATTTGAAATTGAATTTTTATCGTATACCACCGAGCAATTTTAACCTGTTTACTAATACTTATCCACAGGCAATTGTACTTTTATTTTAATAGATTTACATTGACAAAAGGTGTGGTTTTCGGGTTTAATGTACGGCTTTGTAGTATTTGTAATTTTGCAATATGGAGAGAGTTAAATGAAACGTACTTACCAACCATCTAATACACGGCGTGCACGCACGCACGGGTTTTTAGTTCGTATTAAAACAAAAGCAGGTCGCGCAATAATTGCGGCACGCCGCGCTAAAGGTCGTAAACGTTTAGGTCTGTGATTTATTGCTGGTGCGTATAGCAAAAACATAATATATTATGTTGAAATCAGTAACTGCTAAGTTAGAAATGCTAAGAAAAACGGATGAATTTTCATCCGTTTTTAGTTTTAGAAAACGTTTTTCAACAAATTTTTTTGTGGCGCATTACAAGCCTAATCAACACGTACAAACGCGTATAGGGTTTGTGGTAGCTAAAAAAGTAGCTAAATTAGCAGTTGATAGAAATTATATGCGTCGTGTATTACGTGAGCTATGTCGGCAAGAGCAGCATTTATTAATGAGTGTAGATGTTGTAATACAGGTGAAGAAGCCATTTAAAAATAATAACTTTTTGATAATCAAGCAAGAGCTTATTGGTTTATTTGCTAGTATTCAGAAAAAAACAGCACCTGAACAAACGTTGCATGCGTAAATTACTGATTAGCCTAATTAGGTTGTATCAATTGGTTTTAAGCCCGTTAGTTGGTGTGAGCTGTCGTTTTACACCTACTTGTTCAAGTTACGCAATTGAAGCAATTAATAAACATGGTGTTTTTAGAGGTGCTTATTTAAGTATTTTAAGAATATCGCATTGTCATCCTTGGCATGAGGGCGGACACGATCCCGTCCCGTAGTCTTTTTATTTACAAGTAGCAGTTTATTTATTAAAGAATTTTATGGATACCAGACGTTTAATATTATTTGTCATTCTCTCTTTTTCAATCATGATGTTGTGGGATGCTTGGCAGCTTAAAGATGTTCCACCTCAAGTAACAGAGGAGCAGGGACAAGAAATCCCTAGTGTTTCAATAGCTAATACAACATCACCTTCTGAGGTTAGTGGTGTAGGCATTGAAACCAGTCAATTCAAATTAGAAAACGGCCATGACATCGAAGTTACAACCGACTTATTTCAAGCAAAAATCAATAGTATTGGCGGAGACTTACGACATTTAAGCTTGAATAAACACGGGGCGGATGATGCAAAAGAGGGTTATTTTACGCTCATGGATGCTGCTGGTGAGCCAATGTTTTATGTGGCACAAACGGGTTTAATTGGAGGTGATTTACCAAACCATAAAACGCTTTTCACAAGCACAAACAATCATTATTCAATGGCTAAAAATGCAAAAAGTCTTGATGTTGTTTTATCTTGGAATGGTCATGGTGTTTCAGTAGATAAAGTTTATACCTTTCACCGAGATAGTTATGTGATAGATGTTGTTTATAAAATTAACAATGCAAGCACTACAGCTATTACACCTTCAGTTTATTATCAAATCGTGCACGATAGTGAATCTCATCAAGGCTCGGCCATGTTGCCTACTTTTACAGGCGGGGCTTATTTTACTGAGACAGATAAGTTTACAAAAGTTAGTTTTTCAGATATGGCAGATGAAAATCTTTCTATAAAAAGCACAAATGGTTGGATTGGTGTGATTCAACATTACTTTGCTAGTGCTTGGATTCCTAAGGCAGGTGAGCAAAGAGAATTTTATACTAAAGAATTGGCTAGTGATATATATGCAGTTGGTGCTGTTAGCCCGGTAGGTAATATTGCTGCGGGTAACAGTCTAAATATTTCTGCACAATTATTTGCTGGGCCGCAAACAGCGGGGGATTTAAAAGCAGCAGCACCAGGCTTAGAATATGCAGTTGACTATGGCTGGTTAACCGTTATTGCCAAGCCTTTGTTTTGGTTGCTTTCAAAAATCCATAGTGCGGTGGGTAATTGGGGTGTTGCTATTATTTTACTTACGGTACTCATTAAAGCATTTTTCTTTAAGTTATCAGCAGCTAGTTATCGCAGTATGGCAAATATGCGCGAGTTAGCACCACGTATGCAAAGCATGAAAGAAAAGTTTGGAGATGACAAGCAAAAAATGCAGCAAGCGATGATGGAAATGTATAAGACAGAAAAAATAAATCCACTGGGTGGTTGTTTGCCAATTTTAGTGCAAATACCTGTTTTTATTGCACTTTATTGGGTGTTGTTAGGTTCTGTTGAGTTGCGCCATGCGCCATTTTTTGGTTGGATTCAAGATTTGTCAGCAACAGATCCATATTACATCTTACCTATACTCATGGGTGCAACAATGATTTTCCAAACGTATTTGAATCCTGCACCTACTGACCCTATTCAAGCTAAAGTCATGAAGATTATGCCAGTCGTATTTAGTATATTCTTTTTCTTCTTTCCAGCTGGTTTGGTGCTTTATTGGCTGGTTAATAATATTTTATCAATAGCGCAACAATGGTACATCAACAAATCGATACACGCAGCAGCGCTTGCAAAAAAAGGCAGTGCAAAAGGCTAGTTCAGAACATACTATAACTGCTATCGCCACTGCTAGTGGAGCTGGTGGTATAGGTGTTGTACGTGTTTCTGGATCGTTGTGTAAAAACATTGCGCAACAAATCTTAGGTCATTGCCCTTCTCCTCGGTATGCCACATATCTCGGTTTTAAACAAGAAAATGGTGATTTAATTGACCGTGGAATAGCGATTTATTACCAAGGGCCACATTCCTACACAGGCGAAGATGTACTAGAGTTACAGGCACATGGCGGTACAGCGCTGATGCAGATATTGCTTGCACGCTGTATAAGTTTAGGTGCACAACAGGCTGAACCCGGTGAGTTTACTAAGCGTGCTTTTTTAAACGATAAAATTGACCTGGCTCAGGCTGAAGCCGTGGCAGATGTGATTAATGCCGCGACTGTTGAGGCGGCGCAAAGTGCCATGCGCTCACTATCTGGTGAGTTTTCAGAATCTATCAATGTGCTATTACAGCAGTTAATTGATTTACGTTTATACGTTGAAGCCTGTTTAGATTTTCCTGAAGATGAAATTGATTTCATTACCCAAGGCCGTGTTGCTCAAAAAATTAAAAATAATCAAAAGGCATTAGCTATAATTTTTAGCAAAGCGAAGCAAGGCGCTTTATTGCGAGAAGGTATTCAGGTTGTTTTAATCGGACAACCAAATGTAGGAAAATCGAGTTTGTTAAATGCACTTTCTGGTGAAGAGCTTGCCATTGTTACACCAATACCAGGCACTACTAGAGATTCTATTAAAAGTGCGATTCAGATTAATGGTGTGCCACTACATATTGTGGATACGGCGGGGTTGCGTGATACAGAAGATGAAGTAGAAAAAATTGGTATTGCCCGGACTTTTCGGGCTGTAGAATCTGCTGATATCGCATTATTATTAGTTGATGCAGCCCATGGTATAGGAAAAGAAGAAAGATCGCTTATAGACCGATTACCGCACGAAATGGCTAAAATTTGGGTTCATAATAAAATAGATAGGTTGGATGAAGAACCAAGAGTGCTGCAAAAGGAAAATGAAACACACATTTATCTTTCAGCAAAAACAGGTGAGGGTTTGTTTTTATTAAAACAGCATTTATTGTTTTTAGTAGGATATCAACAAAACTCTGAAGGTGTTTTTATGGCACGTGCTAGGCATATTGAAGCGCTGAATAGTGTAGAAGAACATTTAGGAAATGCAGCAGTGCAAATTAATTCAGCAGAGCTGATAGCAGAAGAGCTTCGCTTAGCACAAATTTCACTGAGTAGTATTACTGGAGAGTTCACGCCAGATGATTTATTAGGCGAAATATTTAGCCGATTTTGTATTGGGAAATAAAAAAGCCCCTAAATTAAAGGTTAGTTAAGGGCTTTTAAATAGTGCTTAACTAAAAACACCTAATTTATTGTATTTTTCAGCAAGAAGGTAGTAAAACACTAAGCGGGATTTCATACGGTCTTCTTTCATGGTTTCGCAAACACTATTAATAGCAGCATCAAGATCTGCATCTGAATCACTTAAGCCTAGTTTTTTCTTTAAGAAATTTTCGCGAACGGTGGCTTTTTCAGCTTCGTCACTACAAGAAACGTTTTGAGCGTCTCTATTGGACATAACCAATGCATAGGTTTTTGCCATGCTATTAAATGTGGCATCGTTAACAGATGTGTATTTTGCAAGTGCTGCTTTGTGAGCTTCAGTATCAGCCATCTTCTTCTCCTAAATTATTTTGAATTTATATGTAGTAAATTTCATAGGCAATGTTAAGTATTAATTTACATTATTAAGTTAATTGCTTAATAGATATACGTATTCACTGCTGCTCATACTATAGGCTTGTAACTGACTATTCGTCAATGTTTACTTAGCTATAAATGTTAAATTTAATTAACTAGATTGATGCGATCTATAGAACCTGCAATTTTAAATCGAGATTTAATCGATTTTTGTTTTAGTGATATTTGAGACGATATAACACCCGTTACTTTTTTTTCTGAAGAAATACTCAGTGATCCTGTTGCCTGTAGTTGGTTTTCTCGTAGTAAAAGATTATTAAATTGATAGTTTCTTTTATTTACATAGGCATTGCCAGAAAATTTAGTGAAGGAAGTTGCTCCATTTGCTCTGCCGCTGCGCATTGCTTCCACTAAATCAATTTTTTTAATGAGTCCGTTATTAACTTTAAATTTTGCTTTGATTTTTAGTGCATCAACTTGATTCGAAGATTTGTTGATATTAAAACTAAAACTGCCACTAGTGTCTAGTTTACCTTCTATGACGGAGTCATATTTAATGTCTTGCGCTATATCAATTAACCGTATGTGATTAAGCGTAAAGTTGCCTTGTGTATCCCAGTTTTTTGCTAAGTTACTAGTGAGGTTTGCATTGACAATACCTTTGTACAAAGCACCTTCAATAGATGACAGGGTTAGGATGTTATCCTTGAAGCTTCCTTTTGCCTTTAATTGCGTAAAAATAGGATTAGGCGAGATAGGCAATCGCCACCTTGTACCTTCTATATCAATTAGGTAGTTATCTGCAGCACCTTGAACTGATACGGTTAAATTTTTATCTTCAGTTGTAATAATAGCGTTATTAAATTGGTTGTTTTCATTAAGAAAAACATCACTATTAGTAATGAGTGAACCTATTCCATTTAATTGAATAGTGGCTTTATTTAATATAACTCTCTTTATTTTCAATAACTTATTTATATTTGCATTGTTTGCCCATCCATTCATTTTTGGCAGATCGCTTTGAGAAAAACCCAACCTATCGATTTCGATAGAGCTAATATCATAAGGTGCTTCAGTTATTGTATTTATCTTATCTTTTAATGTTAACCAATCGGGATAAATACGCATTTCTTGTGCACTAACAGTAGCCGAGTCACCGATTGTAAAACCTTTCAGTATTAGATGAGGCTGAGGGATGATTGAAGCATGGATAGTTTGAATCTTTACGCGCTGTAAAAAAGCTTCAGAAGCAATTGTTTCTATAGGATTAATGAGCATATGTAGGTTTGTAAATTGAGCGATTATTAATAATAAAGCGATACCGATACCTGAAATTAACAATGTTTTTTTTATGATATAAAAAAAATAGGATGTCCATTTTCTCTTTAATTTTTTTAAAGTATTAAAACCAGCTTTGTTATGCAACGTTTTTGATTTTAAATTAGCGGTTTCTTCTTTCTCTGCCTTAGCTTTGAGCTTGGTTTCTTCTTTCTCTGCCTTAGCTTTGAGCTTGGTTTCTTCTTTCTCTGCCTTA
>CAYXOR010000014.1:31850-32129 GCA_964466895.1 uncultured Methylophilaceae bacterium
GCTTTTTTATATATTTCTGCTTCAGTTTTTTCAATTTCAAGCGCTTCAGCTTCAGCCCTTAACCTAATTTCTTCTTTGTCGGCTTCTTCTTTTATACGCATTTTTTCTGCGGCTGCGGCCATTTTTTCTTCATGCGCTTTTATTTTAGCGATTCTAGTCTCTTCTTTTTTATGTGTTTTTGTCTTAGCTTTTTCAATTTCAAGCGCTTCAGCTTCTAACCTAAATTCTTCTTTGTCGGCTTCTTCTTTTATACGCATTTTTTCTGCGGCTGCGGCCATT
>CAYXOR010000014.1:32229-51297 GCA_964466895.1 uncultured Methylophilaceae bacterium
TTTTCTTCATGCGCTTTTATTTTAGCGATTCTAGCTTTTTCTTTCTTACGTGTTTCCGCCACCGCTTTTGCTTTCTTATAGTGAACAAGAGCGGTTACCTCTTCCTTGGCCTTAGCATTTTTCATTACATCAGCTTTGGCAGGGTCTTTTTCATTCATATTAAATTGTTCAAAGCTAATCTCTTTTACTTTAAAATCATCTTTAGATGGCGGCTCCCAAATTGATTGTGGAAAGTCATCAGTAGCAACTATTTTTATATGTTTACTATCTAGTAGCCAAGAAAGGGCCACTTCAAAATCTTTTTTGTTAATCTTTTTTGCTTCAGAGAAAATTTCTTCACCAGTAGTAGGTTTTTCTATTAAGCGCAAAATTTTCCCTGCGTCAGCCGGCAATCTTTTTATTACCGCTCGCATACCTCTGCCAGTCTTAGTATATGTGATTGATAAATCCATAAAGTTTATAAGCCTTACTTTAAGTTAAAGTTCATCAAGTTAAGATTATCATGATGTCATTAACTTTGAAACAGAAGTTAATGTTTTTATTGATGTTTTACATTTTAAGGAGCTTGTTTCACGTGAAACAATGGTAGATAAAATAACTTTAGACACTGTTTTACGTTAAAATTCTTTTTTTGCGTATGGTTATTAATGCATGCAGTTTCCAGACAAGTTTGATGTTATCGTTGTAGGCGGCGGACATGCGGGCACCGAGGCCGCGTTAGCGGCTGCACGCATGGGGCAAAAAACATTACTATTGAGCCATAATATTGAAACATTAGGCCAAATGTCGTGCAACCCTTCTATAGGTGGCATAGGTAAGGGACACTTGGTAAAAGAGGTGGATGCTTTGGGTGGAGCGATGGCAGAGGCGACCGATGAGAGCGGTATACAGTTTCGAGTTCTTAATGCAAGTAAAGGTCCAGCTGTTCGCGCTACGCGTGCGCAGGCAGATCGTATATTGTATAAGGCTGCTATTCGACGTCGTTTAGAAAATCAATCTAACTTGTGGTTGTTTCAGCAAGCGGTGGACGATATTACGTTAGAGATGATTGACGGTAGTGAGCAGGCTGTTGGGGTGGTGACGCAAATAGGTTTGTGCTTTGCCTCAAAAGCTGTGGTGTTAACGGCGGGAACTTTTTTAGGTGGCCTAGTACATGTAGGCATGAAAAACTATACAGCCGGTCGTGCTGGTGACCCCTCCTCTACTTCCTTGGCTGCAAGATTAAGAGAAATTGGTTTGCCAGTAGGACGTTTAAAAACAGGCACGCCACCACGGATTGATGGGCGTACGATTGATTTTGGTGTGATGACTGAGCAGCCAGGAGATACACCGGTGCCAGTATTTTCATTTTTAGGCAATGTTGCGCAGCACCCTGCTCAACTTTCATGCTGGATCACACATACGAACGCAAAGACACATGATATTATCCGTGCTGGGTTAGATCGTTCGCCTATGTATACGGGTGCTATTGAGGGTGTTGGTCCGCGTTATTGTCCAAGTGTGGAAGATAAAATTCATCGATTTGCAGATAAAGAGTCTCATCAGATATTTTTAGAGCCAGAAGGGCTTGATACTAATGAGATATATCCTAATGGTATATCGACAAGTTTGCCGTTTGATGTTCAATTAGATTTGGTGCGCTCTATTAGAGGGTTGGAGAATGCGCACATTCTGCGTCCGGGTTATGCGATTGAGTATGATTATTATGACCCGCAAGGCTTAAAGAGCTCGTTAGAAACTAAGGCAGTGCAAGGTTTATTTTTTGCAGGTCAAATTAATGGTACTACAGGTTACGAAGAGGCAGCAGCTCAGGGCCTGCTGGCCGGCGCTAATGCAGCACTCTACGCACAAGAAAAAGAAAGTTGGTCGCCAGCGCGCGATGAGGCGTACTTGGGTGTTTTAGTGGATGATTTGATTACGACAGGCGTTACAGAGCCGTATCGTATGTTTACAAGCCGTGCTGAGTATCGTTTGCAGTTGCGTGAAGATAATGCTGATATGCGTTTAACTGAATTTGGACGTAAGCTAGGCTTGGTAGACGATAGGCGCTGGGAGGTCTTTAATCGTAAGCGAGAAGCTGTCGCACGCGAGCAAGAGCGTTTGAAAAAAACATATGTGCAGCCTGCTGATGTTTCACGTGAAACACAAGAGGCGGTGCTGGGTAAAAAACTTGAGCATGAATACAGTTTATTTGAATTGTTACGGCGTCCAGAGGTGACGTATGAGGGCTTGCTGAGTTTAGTTGCTTGCCCAGAAACATTGGCAGATGAGGTCAAGCAGCAGGTAGAGATAGTCGCTAAATATCAAGGTTATATTGATCGTCAAAAGGACGAGGTGGCTAAGCAAAAAAATAGTGAAAATATTAAATTAGGTGAAGTAGTAGATTACAATGATGTCGCTGGTTTAAGTATAGAGGCGCGACAAAAGCTGATTGCGAATGTGCCGGAAACGATCGGTCAAGCAGGCCGTATATCAGGTATTACACCGGCAACTATTTCAATATTATTAGTTTATTTAAAGCGTAAATATAAAAAACAAGCCAGTCAAAAAAATATAGAAGCGGCATGAATGGGCTAGCTAAGAAGTTGGCGACAGGCGTTGCAAGTATGGGTTTGGATGTCTCGCCCGATGCACAGGAGAGGTTATTGCAGTACTTAGCGCTGCTTCATAAGTGGAATAAAATTTATAACTTAACAGCAGTGCGTGAGCCAATGGAAATGGTTACGTTACATTTGTTAGATAGTTTAAGTGTATTGTCTTATGTTAAGGGTGAACGCATGTTGGATGTGGGTAGTGGCGGCGGCTTGCCTGGCATTGTGTTGGCGATTTGTTTGCCAACATTGGAGGTGACAACGGTTGATACAGTGCAAAAAAAAACTATTTTTATGCGTCAAGTAAAAGGTGAGTTAGGTTTAGATAATTTAAATATAGTACATGCACGTGTAGAAAAATATCAGCCAGAACAGGTATTTGACCTAGTCATTTCACGTGCTTTTTCCGAGATTGCATTATTGATTAAATTAACGAGACACTTGTTAATCGAGGGTGGCTATTGGTTTGCTATGAAGGGCTTGGCGCCAAATAAAGAATTAGAAGCATTAGAAGGTATGGCAGTCAGTAAGGTTTATCCGTTGTCTGTGGCTGGGTTAGCAGCAGAGCGTCATTTGGTTATTATTGAAAACAAAAGCAATTTATGAAAACACTAGCAATTACGAATCAAAAAGGTGGCGTTGGTAAAACCACAACGTGTGTTAATTTAGCCGCGAGTTTAGCTGCAAATAATAAAAAAGTTTTGTTGGTGGATTTAGACCCACAAGGTAATGCGAGCACGGGTAGCGGTGTTGATAAAGCTAAGTTGCAACATAGTATTTATCATGTGCTTATTGGTGAAAAAACCTTGAGTGAAGTGATTGTAAAAAGTGAAAAAGGTGGGTTTGATCTCGCGCCGTCTAATCGTGAATTGGCTGGGGCTGAAGTTGAGCTGGTAAATGAGATAGCGCGAGAAACACGACTAAAACAGGCAATTGCTACTATTAGTGGCTATGATTACATATTGCTTGATTGCCCCCCTGCCCTTAATTTAGTCACTGTGAATGCGCTAACAGCAGCTGATACCGTGATGATTCCTATGCAGTGTGAATATTATGCATTAGAGGGGCTGTCTGATTTGGTGAATACAATTAAAAAAGTACGTGTACATCTTAACGCTACATTAGATATTGAAGGTTTATTACGCACAATGTTTGATGCACGTAATATGTTGGCGCAACAGGTATCTGCACAACTAGTGAGCCATTTTGGTAAGAAAGTGTACGATACGGTTATTCCTCGTAATATCCGTTTAGCAGAAGCACCAAGCTATGGCGTTCCAGCGTTGATTTATGATAAATCTTCTAAGGGTGCGCAAGCTTATTTAGCGTTAGCAAAAGAAATTATTATAAAAAATAATCAATAAAATCAATTAGTTATATAAAAACTCGTAAGGAATAGCAGCATGGTAAAACAAAAAGGATTAGGGCGTGGTTTAGATGCTTTGTTAGCAGGCGATATGGAAACGGCTGGCGAAGGTGATGCATTACGTATGTTGCAAGTGACTCAGTTGCAGCCAGGCAAATATCAACCGCGAACACACATGGATAAGGCGGCTTTGCAGACGTTGGCAGATTCTATTAATACCCAAGGTATTATGCAGCCTATTTTGGTTAGAGAGCTTACCGTAGGTAAGTACGAAATAATAGCTGGTGAGCGTCGTTGGCGTGCTAGTCAGATCGCGGGCTTAGATGAAGTCCCCGTTTTGATTCGTGAGATTGAGGATGAGGCTGCGCTAGAGATGGCGCTAATAGAAAATATACAGCGCGAAAACTTAAACCCATTAGAAGAAGCGTTAGGTATTAAGCGTTTGATTGATGAATTTAATATGACGCATGAAAAAGCGGCTGATGCTGTTGGGCGGTCTCGTGTAGCAGTTTCAAATTTATTGCGCTTGCTTACGCTAACTAATGTTGTGCAAGAGATGTTAGTAGAAAACAAATTAGATATGGGACACGCGCGTGCATTGGTAGGATTAGATGCTGCACGCCAAATATTATTGGCAAATAAAATAGCACAACAAAAATTATCAGTACGTGAGGCAGAAGCGCTTGTAAAACAGCAACAAGAGCCGCTTAATAAAAAGCAGAAAGTAACTGTTAATCATGATGTTGTGCGTTTACAGAATGCTTTAAGTGAGAAATTGGGCACTAAGGTTAGTATCGCGGCTAAAGCGAGCGGCGCAGGCTTACTTAAAATTAGTTATAGTAACTTAGATCAGCTTGACGATATTATTGCTAAAATTTCACGTTAATTCAGCATTGTAATGTGCATTTAAGCTTCAAAATAAAGGTGTGCACTTGCATATAATGCTTGACTAAAAGCATGGTTTAATTCAAAATCGCGGACTTTGCTGAAGCTCATTTTCAATTTAAGCAGTGCTTAAAAATCAGTGAAGTGCGAAGTAAGAAATAAAATGAATCATACGGATGATAGTTTGGTAACAAAAGATGTAATTAGTAGTATGTTGCGCTGGCAAGTATCGATAACGATAATAGTGGCGATATTGGCTCTAGTAATATCTGGCGTACACGCGGCTTTGTCAGCAATGGCTGGTGGTTTATCGGTGGTGTTGTCGTCAATGGTGGCTTCTAAGCTTGCACACAGAAATAGTAAAGAAGCATCTGCGATACTAGTTAACATGCTAAAAGCTGAAGTAATTAAGATTTTACTAATTGTTATCTTGTTATTTGTGACGTTTAAAATTTATAAACAGTTAGTACCATTTGCATTAATTGTTGGTCTAGCTGCTGCTGCATTATTTTCGGGTGCGGCAATGAGTAAATTTAGACAATAAAAATTTAGTAATTAAACAGACGTACTATATAAAGTTTAAATATTTATGGCTACAGAACAGTTAGAACATGCAGAAAAAGCAATGAATCCAACAGATTACATTTCTGGTCATCTAAGTTTTAATACGCAATCGTTTGGTGATAGTAGTTTTTGGACTTTGCATGTTGATTCATTAGTGATGTCATCCCTTTTGGGTGTGCTGGTCATGGGTTTGGTATGGTGGGTAGCGCGCGGCGCAACTTCAGGCGTACCCAATAAGCGCCAAGCTTTTGTAGAGTTAATTTTTGGTTTTATCGATGATCAAGTTAAAAACATATTTCATGGTGATCGCCATAGCTTTATTGCACCAACTGCATTAACGATTTTTTTATGGGTATTTGCTATGAATGCAATGGACTTTTTACCTGTAGATATTATGCATAGTGTTTATGGTTTGTTTGGTTTGCATCATTGGCGTAACGTTCCTACATCAGACATCAATACGACGTTTGCACTTGCATTAGCGGTATGGTTCTTAATGATTTTCTTTGCTATTAAAGTAAAAGGTTTTGGTGGTTGGATACATGAACTTTTCTATACGCCATTTGGTACGAAATTTTGGGTATTACCACTTAATTTCTTATTTAATCTAATTGAGTACATTTCAAAACCGCTTTCACATTCATTGCGTTTATTTGGCAATATGTATGCTGGGGAAGTTATTTTCTTGCTTTTATGGTTGTGGGCATCAACCGGTTTGGTGGGAACAGTATTTGGTGGACTTTTAGGTCTTGGATGGGCAATTTTTCATATATTAATTGTGACGTTACAAGCATTTATTTTTATGATGTTAACCGTGGTTTATTTGGCCATGGCACATGAAAGTCATTAAGTTTAGTTAGTCAGTTTTTAGTAATAATTTAGAAGTCGTTTAATTTTTTAGAGGGAGTAACAAAATGGAAGCATTAGCAATGATTCAAGCCTACACAGGCATTGGTATTGGTTTAATTATCGGTTTGGGTGCTGCAGGCGCTTGTATCGGCATTGGTATTATGTGCGCAAGCTTTTTAGATGGCGCAGCACGTCAACCAGAGATGATTCCTCAATTGCAAGGTAAAGTATTCTTGTTATTGGGTCTTATCGATGCATCATTTATTATTGGTGTTGGCTTGGCAATGATGTTTGCATTTGCTAATCCACTATTAGCCGTAGTTGCTAATTAATTTGTTTGGGTTGTTTTAATTTTAAAGCCTAAACAAAGGAGCAAATATGAATATTAATTTTTCACTTTTCGCACAAGCTGCTGTATTTTTCTTATTAATTTGGTTTACGGTGAGATTTATTTGGCCGCCGCTATTAAATGCGATTGAAAAACGCCAAAAAGAAATTGCAGATGGTTTAGCCGCAGCATCAGAAGGCCGTAATGCTTTAGATGCAGCTGCAAAAAAATCAGAAGGCACATTGAATGAGGCGAAGCAAAAAGCGTCAGAAATTATTGGGCAAGCAGAAAAACGTGCGAGTCAAATAGTAGAAGAAGCTAAAGGCAATGCTAAAACAGAGGGTGAGCGTATTTTAGCAGGCGCTAAATCTGAAATAGATCAAGAGGTCAACCGCGCTAAAGAAGGTTTGCGTACTCAAGTGTCTGCATTAGCAGTTGCAGGTGCAGAAAAAATATTACGCAAAGAAATTAATGCGAAGACACATAGCGATATGTTATCTAAATTAGCGGCGGAGCTATAAGCGATGGCTGAAATTTCAACCATCGCAAGACCATACGCAGTGGCTGCTTTTAAGCTTGCTAAAGAGCAAAAAACATTGGCTAAGTGGTCTGAGATGCTTATCTTAGCAACGGCAGTTGGAGCAGATGCGAAATTCAGCGCGTATATTGAAGATCCAAAAGTCAACAGCAATGATTTACAAGATGCTTTTTTAAAAGTTTGTGGTGACAAACTGAATGAGCATGGAAAAAATCTTATTAAAGTTTTGGTTGAGTATGATCGCCTATCAGTTTTGCCCGCAATTAGTAGCGCATTTGAAGAATTAAAAGCGCAAGACGAGGGTACGCTTGAGGCACAAATTATCTCGGCAGTAAAACTTAGCGCTGCAGAAACAAAAGAGTTAGTAAAAAAATTAGAAGCCAAGTTCGGCAAGAAAATTGCTGCTACGGTATCTGTCGATTCAGAAATTATAGGCGGCATTAAAATTATTGTGGGCGACACGGTTATAGATGCGTCCGTTAAAGCCCAGTTACAAAATTTAGCTTATTCGCTTGCAGCATAAGCCATAGCGAAAAAAAACTTTAGGAGTTGAGTAATGCAGTTATCTACATCAGAAATCAGTGAACTGATAAAAAGCAGATTAGAAAATTTTTCGGTTAGTAGTGAAGCACGTACACAAGGCACGGTTATTTCAGTGACGGATGGTATTGTGCGTATTCACGGTCTTTCAAATGTAATGGCAGGTGAAATGATTGAGTTTCCTGGCAACACATTTGGTTTAGCACTTAACCTAGAGCGTGATTCAGTTGGTGCAGTGGTGTTAGGTGATTACGAGCACATTACTGAGGGTGACATTTGTAAATGCACAGGCCGTATTTTAGAGGTGCCAGTTGGGCCAGAGTTGATGGGCCGTGTTGTTAATGCATTGGGTCAGCCAATTGATGGTAAAGGCCCAGTTAAAACCAAGCTAACAGACAAAATTGAAAAAGTAGCGCCAGGTGTGATTGCCCGAAAATCAGTTTCGGAGCCAGTGCAAACAGGCTTGAAAGCAGTTGATTCAATGGTGCCAGTGGGCCGGGGCCAACGTGAATTAATTATTGGTGACCGTCAAACAGGTAAAACAGCCGTTGCGATTGATACGATTATTAATCAAAAAGGTCAAAACATGAGCTGCGTGTATGTGGCGATTGGTCAAAAAGCTTCAACCATTGCTAACGTAGTACGTAAGTTAGAAGAAAACGGCGCGATGGAATATACCATTGTCGTCGCTGCGACTGCTTCTGATTCAGCTGCATTACAATTCTTAGCGCCATACGCTGGTTGCACCATGGGTGAATACTTCCGTGATCGTGGTGAAGATGCATTGATCGTTTATGATGATTTGACTAAACAAGCGATTGCTTATCGTCAAATTTCACTCTTGCTACGTCGTCCACCAGGACGTGAAGCTTATCCAGGTGATGTTTTCTATATTCACTCACGTTTGTTAGAGCGCTCTGCACGTGTTAATGAAGCATATGTTGAAAAGTTTACTAAAGGTAAAGTGAAAGGTAAAACGGGCTCACTGACTGCATTGCCAGTGATTGAAACAGCTGCAGGTGATGTTTCTGCATTCGTTCCAACCAACGTGATTTCAATTACCGATGGTCAGATTTTCTTAGAAACTGACTTGTTCAACGCGGGTATCCGTCCAGCGATTAACGCCGGTATTTCAGTCTCTCGTGTGGGTGGTGCAGCGCAAACCAAAGTGATTAAAAAATTAGGTGGCGGTGTGCGTTTAGCACTTGCACAATATCGTGAATTGGCAGCCTTTGCACAGTTTGCATCAGATTTGGATGAAGCAACGCGTAAACAATTAGATCGTGGCCGTATGTTTACAGAGTTGATGAAACAAGCACAATATTCACCATTAAGCGTATCTCAAATGGCGATTAGTTTGCTTGCAGCAAATAAAGGTTACTTTGATGATGTGCCAACCGAAAAAGTATTAAGTTTTGAAAGTGCTTTGCATGGCTTCATGAGTTCTAAATATAAAAAACTAATGAACGGTATCGAAAAGAATAAAGCATTAAGTAGCGACGATGAAAAAGCGGTAGAAGCTGCGATTAAAGACTTTAAAGCAACGAACGCTTATTAATATCTAAAAAATTATTAGGATACTTAAATGGCTGGTAGTAAAGAGATTAGAACCAAGATTAAGTCGGTAGAAAATACCAGCAAAATCACCAAGGCAATGGAAATGGTTGCTGCTTCTAAAATGCGTAAAGCGCAAGATAGAATGCGCGCATCACGCCCGTATGCAGAAAAAATCCGTAATGTGGCAGCTCACCTTTCTTTCTCACAATCTGAGTATAATCATCCGTTTTTAATTAAGCGTGATGTTGTAAAAAATGTTGGTTTAATTGTGGTGAGTTCTGATAAAGGCTTATGTGGTGGTTTAAATACTAATATGTTACGACTGTCAGTTAACCAAATGAAAACTTGGGAGACTGAGGGTAAGGCGATTAAAGTCAGTGCGATAGGTAATAAAGGCTTAAGCTTTATGACACGTGTTGGTGCTGATATTCAATCTCATATTACAGGCTTGGGCGATGTTCCTCACATGGAGAAATTGATCGGCACAGTTAAAGTCATGCTAGACGCTTATACAGCAGGAGAAATCGATCAATTATTTATTTGTTATACCAAGTTTATAAATACCATGAAGCAAGAGCCAGAAATGCAACAATTACTGCCTTTAAGTGGCGAGAATATGGGTGCACATGCAGAGCATGAAGAAGTTGAACCTTTATCGGCAAGTGGTGTAATTAAAGGTGCAGTGAATATTGGCATAGCCAAAGGCCATTGGGATTATATCTATGAGCCAGAAGCGCAACCCGTCATTGATGAGTTGTTGGTCCGTTATGTTGAATCATTAATTTATAATGCGGTAGCTGAAAATATGGCCTCAGAGCAATCATCACGGATGGTGGCAATGAAGTCTGCTTCGGATAATGCAGAAACAGTTATTGATGAGTTGAAACTTGTTTATAACAAGGCTAGACAAGCCGCAATTACTAAAGAGATTTCAGAGATTGTAGGCGGTGCCGCCGCAATCGCTAATTAGATTTATTAAAAAGTTTATATTTAAATAGAGTATCTGACTAAATATTGAGTTAGGAAAAAAGATGGCAAAAGCAAAGCAAGCAGTAGTAGGTAAAGTGGTTCAATGTATTGGCGCGGTTGTGGACGTAGAGTTTCCACGTGATCATATGCCAAAAGTATATGATGCATTGATTATTGATGATAAAGACTCTCAAGCTGAAGCTGGCTTAACATTAGAGGTGCAACAGCAATTAGGTGACGGTATTGTCCGTACTATTGCCATGGGCTCATCTGATGGCTTGGCACGTGGTACTGCATTTAAGAGTACAGGCAGTCAAATTACAGTGCCAGTAGGTATGGGCACTTTGGGTCGTATCATGGATGTATTGGGACGCCCAATTGATGATGTTGGTCCGATTGATACTAAAGAACGTCGTTCTATCCATCAAAAAGCGCCAAGTTTTGAAGAGCTATCACCTTCGGTCGATTTGTTAGAAACGGGCATTAAAGTGATTGATTTAGTTTGCCCATTTGCAAAAGGCGGTAAAGTTGGTTTGTTTGGTGGCGCTGGTGTGGGTAAGACGGTGAACATGCTTGAGTTAATTAATAACATTGCAAAACAACACTCAGGTTTATCAGTATTTGCAGGTGTGGGTGAACGTACACGTGAAGGTAATGACTTCTATCATGAAATGGCAGAAGCAGGCGTGATTAAGCTTGACGATATGAAAGAATCAAAAGTTGCTATGGTGTTTGGTCAAATGAACGAACCACCAGGTAACCGTTTACGTGTGGCGCTTTCTGGCCTAACCATGGCGGAAAAATTCCGTGATGAAGGACGTGACGTATTGTTCTTTATTGATAATATTTATCGTTATACATTGGCCGGCACAGAAGTGTCAGCGCTGTTAGGTCGTATGCCTTCAGCGGTGGGTTACCAACCAACATTGGCTGATGAAATGGGTAAATTACAAGAACGTATTACATCAACTAAAGCGGGTTCTATTACTTCTATACAGGCGGTATACGTACCAGCAGATGACTTGACTGACCCTTCACCAGCAACAACGTTCCAACATTTGGATTCTACGGTTGTGCTTTCTCGTGACATTGCTTCTCTTGGTATTTACCCTGCGGTTGATCCATTAGATTCATCTTCACGTCAGCTTGATCCACTCGTGGTTGGAGAAGAGCACTATGACGTAGCACGTAGCGTACAACAAACATTGCAACGCTATAAAGAGCTACGCGACATTATTGCTATTTTGGGTATGGATGAGCTTTCACCAGAAGATAAATTAGCGGTTGGTCGCGCACGTAAAATCCAACGTTTCTTGTCACAACCTTTCCATGTGGCTGAGATATTTACCGGTGCACCTGGCAAATACGTACCATTGAAAGAAACAATCAAAGGCTTTAAAGCGATTGTAGCGGGTGAGTATGATCATTTACCAGAGCAAGCTTTCTACATGGTTGGTGGTATTGAAGAAGCTGTTGAAAAAGCTAAAACGTTATAAATTTAGGTGTATTAAATAATGGCAAATACTGTTCGTATTGATGTAGTAAGCGCAGAAGAAGAAATTTTTTCAGGTGATGCTGAGTTTATCGTAGCGCCAGCATCAGCAGGCGAGGTAGGTATTTATCCAAATCATGCGCCTATGATTTCTACCATTAAGCCAGGTGCTTTACGTATTAAATTACCAGAGACGGATGAAGAGACGGTGATCTTTATATCTGGTGGTATGTTAGAAGTACAACCGGGTGTGGTTACAGTATTAGCTGATACGGCTATTCGTGGAGATGATTTGGACGAAGCCAAAGCGACAGCGGCAAAAGCTGCAGCTGAAGAAGCCATGAAAAATAGAACTTCTGATATGGACTATGCAAAAGCGCAAGCTGAATTGTCGGAAGCTGTGGCTCAAATTCAGGCAATTGAAAAATTACGTAAAAATAAGCATTAGTTAATTAAGCATATTAAAAAAGCGGCTTTTAAGTCGCTTTTTTTGTTTATAAGTGCGTAATAATCAATGCAGCTATTAATAGTGTAAAGAAATAATAACCGCCATTAATAGCAAATAACTTCCAGGATTTTTTCTCCCAAGCGACACCATTAAGAAGTACGGGAACAAAAAACCCGAGCCAAATAAAAAATGCAGTACAAAACGATTGACTGATAGGCGTAAGGCCTGGCGAACTAACTCCCCATGTTTCGGGTGACCAAGCTGCAATATTATGTGCTAAAACATAAGCAATAAAAAAATTGCTGATGATATTAAGCCCTAATGATTTCATTAATTTACTTGCCACAGGTTTTGCATTAAAGTCCTGCCCTACTTCTTTAGCCCAGGCGCGACCAAATAAAGGTGTGTACCACAAATAGCCAAAAAAGAAATTGACGGTAACTGCAATACTAATAGCAAAAAAGCTCACTTGAATATCTGGCATAGTTAAATCCTCTCTGATAAATTATAAAAACTTTGGAGCGACTGCTTGTAAATGGTTATGTCAGTTTAGTGGATTACTTTATATACTCGCTAGAAGTAAGAGGGTTTGCTGTATACATATAGCTACAGCGATGTTTCCTAGCTATAGGAGCAGCCTGAATACTGACTTGAATTTGATGCCCACTACCGCCGGGGTTGTCTTTGCAAATGCGTATTTGGTTATCTTTTTTATCCATAAAGCGGTGGTCTCGCAAACCACTCACATCAACATCAGAACAATATTTTACCCACCTTGCTTGATTTACCTTTTGGTGAGAGGGTGAATATATAATTTCTCTGCCATTTGTGTCAGATGGAAAATGATATTCCGCAAAAACTTGTGCAATAGGCGCTTCATCATTATTGCCTTGTTTTCTTGGCGAACTTTTCAATATGATACGAACATCGATTACATCACTATTTCTTTTTTGAGGCATTGGTGGTAACTCCTCCAACCTTTTCTTTAATGCAGGGTCAGTTTCCGCGCGTTTTTCAAGTGCTTTTTTTCGGTTAGGGTCTTGCAACATGGAGGCTAAACGTAACTGTTGACGGTTTAGCTTAATACCAGCCGGCGGCCAAAGTGTTTCATTAGTAAACTTCATGCTGCTATTGCGCCTAACGGGTATTTCACGGAATCCTTGATCTAGCATTAACCTCCTAGCCTCTTCCTTTGTTAGGCCAAGCCTTAACCCTAGAATATCGTGTTCACAAACCACTTCAGCCCAACTAAGGTTTGGCGTAACAAAAAGTGTAGTGGATAACAATAATATTGCGCAGTATCTTGATAAAGATGACATTAGTTGCCTGTTTTTTTAATGTTTGTTGGAGTGCATTATTTGATATTTTTGCCAAATAACTTACGCCCTAAGATATAAGCTGCAACACTCGCTATAGCTGCAGCAGTGCCGCCAAATAATTGAGCAATAGGCCACATTGATGCACCGCCACCTTGATAAGGAATAAAATATTCTTGATATAGCAAAGCCATCAAAAGACCCAGCCAAGGGATGAGGCCCGATAGAATAATCCCAATGCGTTCTTTAATAAAGTTTGCCAATATAAGCCCTGTCAAAATAGACGGCGCAATGATTGTTATCCATGCTTGTACTTCTTCAGTCATTTTTTATTATACTATTCAGGTAAAACGACATTTAAACTGTTTAGTAAGTAGTAATAAGCGACTACAGTAAGCATCCCTAACCCCAGTACAATAATAGTACGATATTTTACGCCATGGCGGTGGCTAGCTTCTCTTTCCTTGTGTGAGGCAACATCCATCATTTCATCGCCAAAAAATATGGATAGAAAAGTGCCTAACGCACTAATGATTAGAATGCTCCAGTATGGGTACGGCTCAGATAAAATATGTTTCAATAACTTAGTCAAAAAAGTTAAATCATAAGCATCTGGGCTTGTGGTTAGAAAAACAATATTAATGCCGACTGCTACAAACCACAGCACAACCTGTGTAATTGACATTTTTATTTTAAATAATAGCCTAATCGGAAAAGCGAGGATAAATCCGCCATCAGCAATTGGCGTGCACAACACAAAAAAACTCCATGTTAATAGAGAAACACCAAAACCTGTAGAAGCACCATATTGCCAGTTCATATACAAAAAATAGATTAATACAATTAATACAAGAGTCACAAATTTAAGGATGACCTCACTGTGCGTTTCATTTTTGTGATGAAACTTGATTTTATTGATGTTAATTTTTAACATATGTAGAATATATCAACGGCCTATGAGGTTTTAAAATATAACGTTTTGCCAAAGAGGTGGCGCGGTGCGTAGTGCCGTCCGGCCCATTTCTTCTCGCGGGTTATTCTTAATGGTTTTGTTACATTTCAATTTTAGTTTCAAGGAATGCCAAATATTTTGGATCATCATCTACAAAGATATCTATATCTGCCCCCATATATGCTCGGGTTAGTTCATCGGCTGATTTTTCGAGATTCTTTTGCTCAAAATAAGCTTGCCCTAACCTTAGGTGAATAAAAGGATTACCTAAGCCACCTGGACATTGCACAGCATTCTCAAAATAATCTAGCATTTTTCTGAAATTATCGCTAAAGAAATAAGTGTCTCCAATAGCAACATATATCCAAGTAGAAGCCTCCCAGTTATTTTTGGGGTCAGGAAGAAGCTTTAGTGCTTCTATATATTTTTCACGAGCTTCAGGATAAAGCTCTTCATCTGCAAGTTGATCACCTTCCTCGCAAAGGGCTTTAATTCTTTCATCCACTTGAGGCTCAAGTTCTATATCCATCAGATTGCCAATAATTTAAAAATGTAACGTCCGAGTTAAGTGACCGCAGCGAAGCGTACGAGTGTAATTGTATTAGCTATGTACAGCATCTTGTATGTTTTTAATGGAAATATTGCCGCCACTCGCAATTAATACAACATTTTTTCCATGTAACCGATTTTTGATTTTTAACGCCGCTGCGAGTGGTATGGCTGCAGCTTCTTCTACAAGGTTGTGTGTATGCTCCATCATTATTTTTATTGCCACTCTAATATCTGCATCATCAACTAAAAGAAAATCATCCACATACTCCCGCATCAGTTCTTGGGTGTTTTTAAATGGAACTCTAGTTGCCACACCTTCGGCGAATGTACTCATAGCCGCTTCAATCATTTCACCACTTTTCCAACTTAATTGCATCGCAGGAGCTTGTGCTGACTGAACAGCAATGATTTCTATATTTTTATTAATAGTTTTCATTACTACACCTGTGCCACATACACCACTACCAGCACCAACTGGAACAATAATGGTATTTACTGATGGTAAGTCTTCAATTATTTCTAGAGCGTATGTTCCGACACCATGAATGAGTTGCTCATCTGTAGGTCCAACGAATTTACCGTTGTGTTTTTTACACTTTTTTTCTATCCATATACGGGCTTCATCAAAGTCATTACCGTAATGTAATACCTTGGCACCCATACCTTCCATAGCAGCGACTTTTCCAGTATTTGCGTTATGAGGGACAGCTATTGTTGCTTTTATTCCATAGGCCCGGGCGGCAAATGCGATGCTTTGTCCGTGATTCCCTGTCGATGCAGTAAATAGCCCACTTTTCTTTTCATTATCAGTTAAATTGGCGGCTAAATTTAGGCCGCCTCGGACTTTGAACGCACCAACTGGGAGGTGGTTCTCATGTTTAACCCATACATTCGTACCAATCAAATTATCAAGTGTTGGATAATTATAAAGAGGTGTTGGATTCAGATGGGGATATACATTTTTTCTTGCTTCAATTACATCCTTTATTGAGAGCATGTGCAAATTCCTTTTTTACCATAATGTTGAAATAACTGTCTGAGTTAATTTGCCTTGTTATGCGCAGCTTTATTTGCAATTGAAGCATCGAATTTCTCTTTATCTATTACGAACCGCTCGTGTTGCCCTTTAGAGATTAAATCTATTCCATCGTGTGCTTCTACAGAAAATAATAATTTCCTTCCATCAACTTTGATTAGTTCAATTGTAGCCGTAACTTCGAGGCCTGGCGGTGTTGCTGCATCGTGACTTACATTAATATGAATGCCAACAGTTTGTTCCTTTGGCCAATTAAGGTGAGGATTAATTGCCTTTATGCAAGCCCACTCCAGAAATCCAACTAAGAACCCAGTAGCAAAAACTTCGGGCATTGCGACGAATTCTTGTGCCTCGGGGTAAAGGGCTGGAACTGTCTTTGAATTTGGCACTACGAACTTATGTTCGTATCTGATGCCTGGCTTCAATGAGTCTTTCAATTTTTTCTCCTATTACGCATAATGTTTGAACTAACTTGATTGGCGCATTTTATGCGTCAGTCAAGTTGGGCGATTTGTTATGCTTAGCCCAATTGATAACATCAAAAATGTGCTCATTAGGTGGGAACACTGGATAAAATATTTTTTTAATCATGCCATTTTCTGTAATGATAGTTAAGCGTTTAATATAAGTAGTGTTTTGATATTGAAAGGTCGGGAGCTTCAGTGCTTTTGTAAGCATAAACTCAGAGTCGTTTAAAAGCTCAAATGGTAGACTCAGGCGTTGTTGAGCCTCAATTTGGTGAGCTAATGGCTGAGAGCTGATTCCGTATACTTTAAATTTCAGCTCTTTAAGATTTAAGTAATTGTCTCTAAAAGAACATGACTGCGGTGTGCATCCTCTAGCACCAGGAATATCGTTCCAATCAATCATTGGTGGGGAGTCAGGTCTTCCAATCACCGGATAGAAAAATATAACTACTAGCCCTTCAGTGGTGCTTACATTAATGTTAGCGCCTGATGTGCTGTTAAGTATGACTGATGGAATATTAATGCCAAGAAGGTGATTGCAAGCGCCATCATCTACTGGGATTGGTAAATCACCAGGTAACTTGTATAAATTTTTCATAGTAGGGTTAGTTTTCTTTTAGAGCCTTTTTTCGTAAAAAAGCACCGCTCTATAGTTCTCTTCGCCTCGTTTAAATACCTTGTATCCAAGTTTTTCATAAATATATATTGCCTTATTATTGTTTTTAAAGACATCAAGCCAAATTCTTTTGGTGTTTAATTTTGCTATGCAATAATTTTCCATAACCATTATTACATCTTGTCCTATGCCTAAAAATTTCTCATCAATTAATATTCTTTTAAGCTGAATACTATTTTCGTATTTTTCTTTAATGAGAACAATATAGCCAGCTAGTTTATTTGATTTATTAAAAACACTTAAATATACAACATTATTACTCTGAAATTCTTGCTGATGAGCTTCCAAGGATTTTATGCTTAAATGATTTTTCACATGACTTTGTGCGTTCATTTTACAGAATTGAGTTAATTGACTAAATTCTGAACTTTTAACTGCAATCATTATTATTTTTGAGATTATTAGAAGGTCTTATTGGTCTTTTGCAAAATCCACCGCCACAGTTAGGGCATACATTATTTAATACACAATTTACGCATTGCTTGCAAAAAGTGCATTCGTAAGTGCATATCATTGCTTCCATTGAATTTGGAGGTAAATCTTTATTGCAGTGTTCACATGTTGGGCGTAGCGCTAGCATTTTATTGCCTCATGGTTTTTTACACATGGCGCGTCTTGGGTCGGTAGCAACGTTTTGTTAGATTTCATAGATAACGATGAGAGTGACATTAGATTTTGCCATAAAGTTTAATTGATTACCTTTAAATAGATCTCCAGCCTCTAAATCTAGATTCATCACAACGGCATTCCCTACTACCAAATAAGCTAAAAAAAGGGTTTCCAATACGAAATTCTGTGATGCCGTTAATGATGCAATTTCAATCACTGTATGACTGGAAAATGTATCATCTTGATCACCGGTTCCACCATAGATACGAGTAACTTCATTTACACTTGGCTTATAGAATTTATACGCTGCTGATTCACCTTTTTGTTCTGGTAACACCCAAAGCTGTAGCATTCTGTTACTGGAATTGTCAGGATTGATTTCATTGTGCGAAAACCCCTCCCCGCCAGCACGCTGAACTTGAACATCACCTGCTTCTAACTCTTGCCCATGTTCAAGTGAACCTTGATGATTAATACGACCCTCGACCATTACAGAAATAACATCAATTTCTTTGTGATCATGCAGCGTAGTCTCACCTTTTGGATTAAAACTAGCATCCGCAAGATAAACGAGGCCTGCAATGCCTGACCAAGTACCGGGGTTAGCATGAGAACCAAAAAGTTTGGGGCTCATTACCAAGCGATGTTCTTTCAGCCCAGCAAACCCGCCTAAGGGCAGATCATTACGATGTAGTACTTCAATAGTCATCAAATTTCATCCTATTTACTATAAATTTGGGGAAAATCTAACAGCTGAATTCAGCGGTGGCGTAGCCGTTGCGCTGGAATAATTTGTTTTGCAGTATAGCCAATCATTAATCAATGCCATGAAACAGGGTCGATGTTATAAAAGGTTTGTAGTTGCCTATATAATTCAGGTAATCTCTTTTTCATTTGCACTGGCTTCTCAAAAAAAGACTCACTCGCCACCGCGAAAAACTCAGCGGGTGAAACCGTGCCATACTCATCTATTACTTTATTCACACCTCGTTCTGCGCGTCCATGCAGTGCGCCGTACTCTTCGCTTAATACCTTATTCCATGCTTTATAGTCCGATTCATTGTTAAGCACAGGCAAACCGTTCATATGGCCGCTTTGCTCATCTAATTTATGTGCAAATTCGTGTATCACCACATTGTGACCATCCTCAGCATTGACCGAACCACTATGAACATTTGCCCATGACAACACAATCGGGCCCCGTACCCATGATTCGCCGGCTCTTCTACTAGGTTGTTCAGTAGTGATTAAACCATCATGTTGTACTTCATGTGCTACGTACGCATTTGGATAGATCAAGATAGATGAAAACCCAGTGAAACGACGTTTATTT
>CAYXOR010000015.1:0-50080 GCA_964466895.1 uncultured Methylophilaceae bacterium
AGAAAAATAGAATGTGTTTTCAACTTATAATCTTTTTATATATCAATAATTTAAATATGATTTTTAATGTTAAATATTTAAAAAGGCGCATCAGCTGCGCCTTTGATTATAACGTCTAAATGCTAAGGTACTCCGTGGTAGTCTTCAATCCGTTCTTTATCACCTTCAGCGTACTTTTTAGAGTTTGCATTGGTTCTAAAAATAATAGGTTTTTCAGCTAGCACCGGGTTCTGGGAGTCTTCAATTGCTTGTTCAATCAAGTGGTGGTTCGGTGAAAGTGAACAAACTGGATCAGCACTCTCAGCATCACCAGATAGTAAGAATGCTTGGCAACGGCAGCCACCTAAATCATTTTCTTTCTCAGAGCAACTACGGCAAGGCTCTTTCATCCAGTCATCACCACGATATTTATTAAAAGCTGGCGACTCTTTCCATGCATACTCAAGCCCATGCTCCCGTACGTTAGGGAACTCGATATTAGGTAGTACACGCGCTGAGTGACACGGCAACACATCGCCATTAGCTGTCACAATCATAAATACCTCACCCCAGCCATTCATGCACTTCTTAGGACGGTCGCTAAAATAGTCTGGTACAACAAAGAAAATCTTCATTTTACTACCAGACTTTTCTCTATACTCGTTCGTCACTCTCTCAGCTTCTTCCACTTGTTCTTTTAGTGGCATTAACTGATTACGGTTGACTAAAGACCAGCCATAATACTGTGTATTAGCTAACTCAATATAATCCGCACCTAAAGCCTCTGCCATTTCTAAAATTTCTTTAAGGTGCTCAATGTTATAGCGGTGAATAACAACATTAAGCACCATCGGGTAACCATGATTTTTAATCATCGCCCCTACTCTTTGCTTAAGCTTAAAGGTTTTAGTATTGGTAATGAAGTTATTAATCTCTTCCGAAATGTCATGCATAGAGAGCTGAATATGATCTAAACCGCCATCTTTAAATGCTTGAATACGCTTTTCCGTTAAGCCGACACCTGATGTCAGTAAGTTACTGTAATAGCCAAGTTTTCTTGCTTCGACAACAATATCTTCAATATCATCACGCAGTAATGGTTCGCCACCTGAAATACCCAGTTGTAGCGCTCCCAACTTACGGGCATCACGTAATGCTTGTATCCATTGCTCCGTATTGAGCTCATTCTGCGTATGTTTATCATAGTCGGTTGGGTTAAAACAAAATGCACACTGTAGCGGGCAACGATAAGTGACCTCTGCCAACAGCCACAATGGCTGTGTCTGTGTGACGTTAGCAGCAACACCATTATTTTTGGCTTGACCACTAAGTTCTTTTTGAACAACTGATTCACCCAAAGATGTAGATTGTGTCATTTTACTGCTCCTAAATTTTAGTTAAGCTTGCGTATCCAAGCTTTGCCATACGCCATATCAAACATACTAATAATGTCCGCTTCAATTCCTTCAGCATCAGGAAAAACCGTCTTCAGCTCTTCCACAATATCACCTACTGTTGCTTTGCCATTGATACGCTTCATCACTTCCCCTGCCCCACCATGCAACTTAACCATGCCTTCTGGGAAAAGAATCACGTAGCTTTCTTGTGCTTCTTCCCATTGGAAACGGTGATGCAATGCAATGTCGTATATATCTGAGTGTTGGATATCATTTTCCATAGTTCGTTCTTACCTCTTAGTCAAATTTAATAACAGGCTGGCGGTTATATTCAACGCCTTCTGTCGTCATGTTAGTTGATGCCAGCATAATGGAATCTGCCAATACCCAAAGCACATTTAGTTTGAATTGCAGAATATCCAAAGCTTTCATCTGCATCTCTCGCGAAGTGCTGAAGTATTCAAGCGTGACTTCCAAACCTTGTTCAACGTCACGGCGTGCTTCTGTCAGGCGTTTTTTAAAGTACACCAAGCCACTCTCATCAATCCAAGGGTACATGCTTGGCCATGAGCTAATACGTTGCTGATGAATATGCGGTGCAAACAACTCCGTTAAACTGGAGCACACGGATTCTTGCCAAGAGCGCTGTTTCGCAAAGTTGATATATGCATCAACAGCAAAACGCACACCAGGGCTCACCATTTCTAAGCTCACTATTTGTTCGCGGCTAAGGCCGACAGCCTTACCTAGTTGAATCCAAGCTTCAATACCGCCCATGGCATCACTAATCCCATCATGATCGGTAATACGCACCACCCACTGCTTACGCACTTCAACATCATCGCAATTTGAAAGAATCGCACCATCTTTCATTGGAATAGAGATTTGATAGTAAAAACGATTCGCTACCCAACATTGCAGTTGTTCTTTACTCAGTTTCCCTTCATACATCATCACATGGAACGGATGGTAAATATGATAGCCCTTACCTTTCTCGCGTAGTTTTTCTTCAAACTCCTCACGTGTCCAAGGTTTTAAATCTTTTTTTTCTGTACTCATTATTTCTCTCTCCAAAACGCTTTAGTACTAAAAATGTTAATGGCTAAATGAGGCTAGGCACGATAAATTTTTTGAACGCCACATACTAAAGTATGTAAGTGATAAAAAATTTTGAAGCAACAACGTCTCATAACGGCATTAATATTTTCTAAAGAATGATATCCATGCCATCATAAGCAAGCTCAATCCCTGCCGTATTCAAGGTAGCACGTTGTGGTGATTCTTCATTGAGAATCGGGTTGGTATTATTAATATGAATCAGTATCTTGCGTGGTTTTTCCATCGCGTTCAGGATACTCATAATACCGCCTTCACTTGACTGATCTAAATGCCCCATTTCGCTGGCTCGTTTATCACTAATACCTTCTTTCGACATTTCATCATCTGTCCAAACAGTACCATCAATTAAGATGCAATCGGCGTTGCGCATGTATGCCAACACATGCGGTTCAGCTTCACCCAAACCGGGCGCATAGAATAAGCTCTTACCTGAGCGAGTGTCTTTAATATGCATACCGATATTATCGCCAGGAACTGTGTTTCCTCGGTGCGGAGAGTATGGTGGTGCCTCACTCAGTAATGGCACGGCTGTAAACTCAATACCTTCTGCAGTAGGAATAGTGAACGTCGATTGATCAGTCGCAATTTCATGGTGATTAATACCACGGAAATGCCCCAAAATATTAAAGACGGGGAATCCTGTTGTTAAGTCGCTTTTAACCGCATCAGTACAATAAATATCCCACGGTTTATTGTGTTCACGCAGGGTTAATAAGCCAGTAACATGATCGATTTGCGCATCCGTAATGACGATGGCTGAAATAGCTGTATCTCGGACTTGGCGAGCAGGTTGAATCGCAGGAAAACTATCTAATTGTTTCTTAATGTCTGGAGAAGCATTGAATAATATCCAGTCGGTTCCATTGGCACTAATAGCAATCGAAGATTGGGTACGCGGTGTAGCTTTGATGGTACCAGCACGAACCCCTTTACAGTTTTCACAATTACAGTTCCACTGTGGAAATCCGCCGCCAGCACCTGAGCCTAAAACATGAACATGCATAAAAACATTCTCTTTGTTAGATAAAACTTAATTATAGATGTAAAAAAGGCTGCCATGTGGCAGCCTAATAGTCAATAATGAATTATTTATTCATTACGTACATTGTCACTTCAAAACCAAAACGCATTTCTGTAGCTGCTGGAGTTGTCCACATAATATTATCCTTAATAAAATAAAAAATATTACAACATCTTGCTAAGCTTGTTTGTTGTAACGTGAATAAATTATGCTCGCTACCAGCAATCTGCAACACCGCTAACTTACTTGAATATAACTAAGTAATTTCATGATACAAACATAAGTCATTAGCTATTGATAATTTTTTGCCTGCGCTTACGTACTGCTGATGCCATCATTTCCAGTATTCCGACACTATCATCCCAACCCATACATGCATCAGTAATAGATTTTCCATACTCTAGTTGCCTACCTGGCATATGTTGCTGCTTGCCTTCATTAAGATGCGACTCCAACATCAATCCAATAATACGTGCGTCGCCATTTGATAGCTGTCCCGCCACATCACGTGCCACTTCTTTTTGCAACTGATATTGTTTTTGGCTGTTTGCATGGCTGCAATCAATCATAACTTTTGGTGTTAGGCCAGCCTCTTTCAACTCTCCACATGCACTATCCACATGTTTAGCACTGTAATTTGGTGTTTTTCCACCACGCAAAATAACATGACAATCATCATTACCCGTCGTTGAAATAATGCCTGACCTACCCTCTTTGGTCACAGATAAAAAATGATGTGGGCTTGATGCTGTTCTAATGGCATCAACTGCTGAGCGAACACCACCATCCGTGCCATTTTTAAAACCTACTGGACAGGATAAGCCAGAAGCTAATTCTCGATGCACTTGTGATTCTGTCGTACGCGCGCCAATAGCGCCCCAGCTCACCAAGTCAGCCGTATATTGTGGTGTAATGGTATCTAAAAACTCCATCGCGGCTGGCACACCCAGCGTATTAACATCTAACAAAAACTTACGTGCGCGTTTTAGGCCTTCGTTAATATGGTAGGTGCCATCGAGATGCGGGTCGTTGATTAATCCTTTCCAACCAACCGTTGTCCGTGGCTTTTCAAAATAAACACGCATCACAATCAACAAATCAGATGCTAAGTGTTTACGCACCTCTAATAAACGACTTGCGTATTCAAGCCCAGCTTTGGTATCGTGGATTGAACATGGTCCGACAACTACAATTAAACGATCATCTAAACCATGTAAAACACGATGGATAGCAGCACGTGTTGCCATAATATTTTGCGTGCTGGCATCATCCCCCTTAAGCTCTGCAACTAAAGCGGCGGGTTTGATTAACTCTTTGATCTCTAAAATGCGGACATCGTCAGTCATCAGTTTTTCGAAATCTTGTTTTTCGTGTTCAGTCATTTGGTTTTACAATCGATTCTAATACTTCTAAAAAACGTTTATTTTCAGAAAACAAACCCACACTAACGCGCAAATATTCAGGCATTTCGTAATTTGCAATAGGACGCACAATAACACCACTATTGAGTAATTTATTGTTCACTTCACTCGCGTTTTTTACCGAAAAACTAATAAAATTAGCATGTGACTCAATATATTCAAGCCCTAATTGATCTAGACCTTGCATGATTTGACACATACCAGCTTTATTCGCAGCATAACTTTTTGCCACAAACCCTTCATCGCCTAAAGAGGCTATTGCAGCAGCTTGCGCAACTGAATTAACATTAAATGGCTGGCGCACACGGTTCAAAATATCTGCTACAGCTGCATGCATTAAACCAAAACCAATACGCAAACCAGCCAAACCGTATGCTTTAGAAAAGGTACGCGAAATAATTAAATTATCAAACGCTGATAACCAGCTAATGGCTTCAGACTTTAATGTATCTGACAAGTATTCATCATAAGCTTCATCCAGTACCACTAGTACATTTTTCGGCACTTGCTTTAAAAAAGCATATAGCACATCTTTAGCAATTAGAGTCCCTGTAGGGTTATTAGGATTAGCGATAAATATTAAACGTGTTTTAGCTGTAATAACTTTTAAAAAACCATCTAAATCATGCGCGTAATCTTTTGCCGGTACAACAACTCCTGTTGCACCAACCACTTGCGTTACTAGTGGGTAAACCGCAAAAGCATGCTGGGAATAAATCGCTTCAGTGTTTGTCTGTAAAAACGCACGTGCCAGCAACTCTAAAATATCATTCGAACCATTACCAAATATAATTTGATTTTCACACACATTAAACTTTTCGCAGATAATGCCACGTAAAGCAAAACAATTACCATCAGGATATCGTGCAATATCTGCCATCGCTTCTTCTATAGCCATTTGCGCTTTAGGGCTCATACCTAAAGGATTTTCATTCGAGGCTAGTTTAACGATATCAGCCTCGTTCAATCCTATTTCTCTTGCAACATCAGAGATGGGTTTGCCACCTTGATAAGGTGCAATCGCTCTAATATAGTCTGGCGCTAATTCCGACAAATTCATGAGCTGGCTACTCACTATATAACGGCTACAGGATAGGAGCCCAACACTTTAACAGACGAAGCTCGGTCTTCTAAATCTTTTAATGCTGCTTGAACTTTTGTATCTGACTGATGCCCTTCAATGTCGAGAAAAAAGACATAATCCCACAAACCCTGTTTAGAAGGCCGTGACTCTAGTTTCGTCATGCTGACACCATGACGTGCTAATGGTTCTAACAAATCCACCATTGCACCAGGTTTGTTTTTAGTCGTCAAAGCTAGCGATGTCTTATCGCGCCCCGATACTGCAACATCCGCATGACCTAGAACCAAAAAGCGCGTTGTATTATTAGGATCATCCTCAATATTTTCTGCTAATACATTCAACCCAAAGAGTTCTGCCGCACGCCTGCTAGCAATAGCCGCAGCAAACGTACCATCAGCAGTCACCAAGTCATGAATCATTTGTGCAGCGAAGGCATTGCTTGTAACAGCCTCACGCTGTACATTTGGCAATAATTTATTCAACCATTCATGGCATTGAGAAAGTGATTGGCTATGTGAGAAAACATGTGAGATTTCGCTTATATCTTCTTGTTTTGAAAGCAAACAATGACGCACAGGAAGGTTAACTTCACCACAAATTTTAAGTGGACTAGCCAACAACAAATCCAATGTCAAACCAACCGCACCTTCAGTGGAGTTTTCAACGGGCACAATACCATAATCAGCCTGCTTTGCTTCAAGCGTACGAAACACTTCATCAATTGTCCCACAGACAACCGCATTACGGCCTTGGCCAAATTGTTTAAATGCAGCCTCTTCACTATAAGTGCCCAGTGGCCCTAAAAAAGCGATGGATAACTGCTTTTCTAAAGCACGGCAGTTTGACATCACCGATCTAAACACATTGCTAATCGCTTCATTGGAGAGCGGACCTTGGTTAGCTTCCTGCATGCGTCGCAACACCTGAGCCTCACGCTCAGGCCTATAAATTACGCCATTTTCTTTTAATTCACCAATAGCACGAGCGAGCTTAGCTCGCTCGTTTATTAATGCAAGCATTTTCTCATCGAGCGAGTCAATTTGGTCACGGTATTGTTTTAATTGATCATCCATTGTTATTAGGCCAATTAATATCTAACATGTTAATGGTAATGCACGCACATTTAGCACGCCTTCAAGTTGTCGAAGCGCCTCTATCACCTGGACAGGGACAGCAGAATCAAGATCAACCAATGTGTAGGCCATATCACCTCTTGAGTGATTAACCATATTGTGAATATTCAAGCCGGCACTCGCCATAGCAGTTGACACTTGAGCCAATAAATTGGGTACGTTTGCATTAGCAATCGCTAAACGAAAGCCTGATTCACGATTCATCTGCACATTGGGGAAGTTTACAGCATTTTGAATATTGCCATTTTCTAGATAATCCCGAAGCTGTTCTACCACCATAACAGCACAATTATCTTCTGCTTCTCGTGTCGATGCCCCCAAATGTGGAAGCGCCACTACCTGCGCATGATCTTTGAGCGTGTTAGAAGGAAAATCGCAAATATAGCTATGTAATTTTTTTGCATCTAAGGCAGCAATAACGGCTTGGTCATCAACAATACCTTGCCGCGAAAAATTCAGTAATGTTGCACTGTGCTTCATTAAAGCAAGACGTTCTTCATTCATTAAATGCTTCGTTGCGGCAACTAAAGGTACATGTAATGTGACAAAATCACTGTGCTTAATCACATCTTCAACACTATGCGCACGCTTCACCTGTGAGGATAAGCGCCAGGCAGAGTCCACTGAAATTTGAGGATCATAACCCAACACGCGCATGCCTAGTTTAAGGGCGGTATCAGCAACCAACCTACCTATAGCACCTAAGCCAATGATCCCCAATGTGTGCCCTGGCAACTCCATACCTGCAAACTGTTTTTTACCACCCTCAACCAATTTAGACATGGCAGCATCATCGCCTTTTAATGTATTCACAAACTTTAAGGCCGGCCCAAGATTACGTGCTGCCATTAGCATGCCTGTCAACACTAACTCCTTAACTGCATTTGCGTTAGCACCAGGGCTATTAAACACGGGAACACCGCGCTCGCTAAGCACATCAATTGGAATGTTATTAGTACCTGCACCAGCACGAGCGACTGCTTGCACGCTAGCTGGGATATCCATGGAATGCATATCATGAGAGCGCAACATAATCGCATCCGGCCCTCCATTCATATCACTAGACACTTCATAGCCATCAGCTGGAAAATGCTTTAGGCCTTTCGCTGAAATTTTATTAAGAACCAATACCTTGTGCTTACTCATGCGCTTCCATTCCCCTATACAACTATTTTAACAACCTAATAATCAACCTATTTTAATTGTGACTTTTCTCAAAACCCTTCATAAAATCAACCAAAGTTTTCACACCTTCCAACGGCATTGCATTGTAAATTGAAGCACGCATACCGCCAACAGAACGATGACCTTTTAATTGTAGCAAGCCATGATCTTTTGCTTCTTTTAAGAAGCTTTCATCTAGCGTTTCATCTTTCAGCGTAAATGGAACGTTCATACGTGAACGATTCTCCTGCGCCGTTGGGCAATTGTAAAAGTCCGTGCTATCCAAGTACTCATATAACAAGCCTGCTTTAAGGATGTTGGTTTTTTCCATTGCAACTAAACCGCCTTTTGCTTTAAGCAGCTTAAACACTAAGCCTGCCACATAAATAGCAAATGTTGGCGGCGTGTTATACATTGAAGCGTTATCCGCATGAGTCTTATAGTCGTACATACTTGGCGTATTAGGTAACGTCTCTCCAATTAAGTCTTCACGCACAATCACAATCCCCAAACCTGCTGGGCCGATATTTTTTTGCGAGCCCGCGTAAATCAATGCATATTTTGATACATCAATTGGACGTGAAAGAATATGCGAAGACATATCGGCCACTAATGGTACGTCACCTGTATTTGGCGTCTCAAAAATTTCAACACCACCAATCGTTTCATTCGAGGTGTAATGCACATAAGCTGCATCAGCATTTAGTTTCCATTCGTTTGGAGATGGCGCATAACTAAAATCTTTGTCAGCTGACGTCGCAGCAATATTCACGTCGCAGTATTTTTTCGCTTCAGCAATGGATTTTTTTGACCATTGGCCGGTATTAACATAGTCGGCCGTTTTTTTCCCACGCAACAAGTTCATCGGAATCATCGCAAACTGCGCCGAACCGCCACCATGCAAAAACAACACTTTGTAGTTAGCTGGAACTGCCATCAATTCACGCAAATCCTCTTCTGCCTCTGTTGCTATTTGCATAAACTCTTTACCGCGGTGTGACATCTCCATAACAGACATGCCTGAAGCATGCCAATCAAGTAGCTCCGCTTGCACCTGAGCTAACACCTCTTTTGGCAATACGGCAGGACCCGCGGAAAAGTTGTAAATCTGCATCATCTAAAAGAACTCCAAAAATTAAAAACTTATTATTCAACATCATCGTCCGTCTCGACGACTTTTTCTAGACCTGACAACTTCTCACCATCACCCAAATTAATTAGCGTCACACCCTGTGTTGCACGTCCCATGCCGCGGATTTCTTTCACGCGCGTACGAATTAATATGCCGCCCGTCGTGATTAACATAATTTCATCTTCATCGCTAACCAATTTAGCTGCGACAACAAGGCCATTGCGCTCACTAACCGCAATAGCTTTTACACCTTGCGTACCGCGTCCAGAATGACGAAAATCTGCTAGTAATGTACGTTTTCCATAACCATTTTCTGTCGCAACCAGCACTGATTGCTGATCTCCATCCGCAATCAATAGGGATAAAACTCGTTGTTTGGCTTTTAACTTCATACCACGCACACCGCGTGTAGCACGACCCATTGGGCGTACAGCATCTTCTGCAAACCATACTGCTTTTCCACCATCAGATACCAAGACGATATCATTTTGACCATTGGTTATTTCCGCACCAATTAAGAAATCATCCTCATCTAACCTAATCGCAATAATGCCTGACTTACGTGGCTTAGCAAACTCAGATAATGCTGTTTTCTTCACAGTACCTTTTGAGGTTGTCATAAAGATGTATTCATTATCAGTAAATTCTTTAACTGCAAGAATCGCATTGATTACTTCTCCCTCAGCCAGTGGGAACAAGTTCACAATGGGTTTGCCTCGTCCTATGCGACTACCCTGAGGCACTTCGTACACTTTCAACCAATACACCTGCCCTAAACTACTAAAGCATAAAATATAATCGTGGGTATTAGCGATAAATAGCTTATCAATAAAATCATCTTCTTTAGTTGGTGCAGCCTGCTTGCCACGACCACCACGACGTTGTGCACGGTACTCTTCCAGCGGCTGTGCTTTAACATAGCCAGAATGCGACAATGTCACCACAACATCTTGTGGTGTAATTAAATCTTCAAGCGACAAATCTTGCGTGTTTACTACAATCTCACTGCGACGCTCATCACCAAATTGCTTATTAATTTCTACCAATTCATCGGAAATCATTGTTGTAACACGTGTTGAATTTGCCAAAATATCTAGCAAATTAGCAATCACATCCATGATGTCTTTATACTCACTAACAACCTTCTCTTGCTCAAGCCCTGTTAATCGTTGCAGACGCATTTGTAAAATTTCTTGCGCTTGCACATCACTCAGCTTGTAACCTTTTGGTGTTAAACCAAAATCTACAGACAAACCTTCAGGTCGCGATGCCTCCATTGCGGCACGTTTAAGCATCTCCTCGACCACTGACGATTTCCATGTTGTCGCCATTAAGCTCACTTTTGCTTCGGGCGGTGTCGCTGCCGCTTTAATAATCGTAATCATTTCATCAACATTTTCTAAAGCAACGGCCAAACCTTCTAACACATGCCCCCGATCTCGGGCCTTACGTAATTCGAATGCAGTACGCCGCGTAACCACTTCACGACGATGACGTAAAAACGCTTCTAACATCTGCTTCAAATTGAGCAAGCGAGGTTGGTTATCTAATAAAGCAACCATATTCATACCAAAGGTATCTTGCAATTGCGTTTGCTTGTACAGGTTATTTAAAATTACCTCTGGTACTTCACCACGCTTGAGCTCAATCACCACACGCATACCTGATTTATCTGACTCATCACGCAAATCAGAAATACCTTCAATTTTTTTATTGTTAACAAGTTCAGCAACTTTTTCTACCAGCGTTTTTTTATTGACCTGATAGGGCAACTCGTCAATGATGATGGACTGGCGGTTGCCTGCTTTATCCAAATCCTCAAAGTGCGTACGCCCACGCATGATGACGCGTCCACGTCCAGTTCTATACCCCTCTTTCACGCCTGTCGTGCCATAAATAATACCTGCCGTTGGAAAGTCTGGTGCCGGGACAAGCTCAATCAGTTCATCAATCGTTATTTCTGGATTCTTAAGTAAGGCAAAACAAGCATCGAGCACCTCGTTTAAATTATGCGGGGGGATATTGGTCGCCATGCCGACAGCAATGCCTGAACTACCATTCACTAACAAGTTAGGAAAACGTGCAGGCATGATGAGTGGCTCATGTTCAGAACCATCATAGTTTGGTCCAAAATCAACTGTTTCTTTGTCGATATCAGCCAATAGTTCGTGGGATATTTTTGCCATACGGATTTCTGTATATCGCATAGCCGCTGCATTATCGCCATCAACTGAACCAAAGTTACCCTGCCCATCAACCAGCATGTAACGTAATGAAAAGTTTTGTGCCATGCGCACTATCGTGTCATACACAGCCGTATCACCATGTGGATGGTATTTACCAATCACATCACCGACAATACGAGCTGATTTTTTATAAGGTTTGTTATAGTCGTTGTTCAGCTCATGCATCGCATAAAGGACTCGCCTATGCACCGGCTTCAACCCGTCTCTAGCATCTGGTAATGCACGCCCAACAATGACGCTCATTGCGTAATCAAGATATGACCGACGCATTTCATCTTCTAGACTAATGGGGAGTGTTTCTTTGGCAAATTGATCCATATTTGATTCCGTTTTGAGTGATACGTCTGCTATCTATTTAGCATATTTTTATAGGATTTATAACGCATCAAATTTTAACATGTTTAAGTCATTAGAACAGTGTTATCAGTCCCTTTTTAGCGCAACCCCTCGGCATCTGTTTTTTTAAAAATTCACACCTACACAACATAGCGGAAGTTTATTTATATTACTTATTATAATGATTTATTTGATTAATATTACTAATCATAATGATAAGCATTTTATACCACACGCGACATCAATAAAACGATAGAATAGTTGGGAATTTCAGAATCCAATCTGAGGTAATACTAGAACTTACATAAAGGAGATTAACATGGCTGTATTAGTAGGCAAACAAGCACCAGATTTCACAGCAGCAGCTGTCATGGGTGACAATAGCATTAATGAAACCTTCAACTTATCTAATTACATCAAAGGAAAAGCTGCGGTTGTTTTCTTTTACCCATTAGACTTTACATTCGTGTGTCCATCCGAGTTGCTCGCCTTTGATCATCGCTTGGCTGACTTTAAATCTCGCGACGTTGAAGTTATTGGCGTTTCGATTGATTCTCATTTTTCACATCTTGCATGGAAAAACACACCGATTAACAACGGCGGCATTGGCAAAGTTGGTTATCCACTAGTAGCAGATATTAAACATGAAATCTGCCAAGCATATGACGTGGAAGCTGATGGTGGCGTTGCATACCGCGGCTCATTCTTAATTAATAAAGAAGGCGTTGTTGTTCACCAAGTTGTTAATGACCTGCCATTAGGTCGTGATATTGATGAAATGTTACGTATGGTAGACGCTCTTCAGTTCTTTGAAGAAAATGGCGAAGTATGCCCAGCTGGTTGGCAAAAAGGAAAACCAGGTATGGATGCTTCAACTGAAGGGGTCGCAAAATACCTTTCAGAAAATGCTGACAAGCTATAACACAAGTTTTTGAAAGCATAAACGGGGCATATGCCCCGTTTTTTATGTGCGCTATGATAACAAAATAGCCAAATCATCCATCAAGTCATCTACATGTTCTAAACCTACAGAAATACGGATTAAACAATCTTTAATGCCAGCTTCTGCCCTTTCTTCAGCTGACACACGGCAATGTGTCGTCGTTGCTGGATGTGTAATTGTGCTTTTAGCATCCCCTAGATTTGCTGTAATTGAAATCAAGCGTGTCGCATCAATCACTTGCCAAGCTGCTTCTTGCTCACTTTGGCCAGTCTTTGCTTTCACTTCAAAGCTGACAACACCACCACCAGAGCTTTGCTGCTTCATCGCTAATACATGCTGAGGATGTGACTGTAAGCCAGGATAATACACACGTGACACACGCGGTAACGATTCAAGCCATGTCGCTAGACTCAACGCTCGCACTGCATGCGCTTCCATACGTACGTGTAAGGTTTCTAGGCCCTTTAAAAACACCCAAGCATTAAAGGGGCTCATCGATACACCTGCAGAGCGTAAAAAGCCATAAACGGGTTCCATTAATGCTTTTGAGCCTAATACAGCACCACCTAAGCACCGTCCCTGTCCATCTATATACTTAGTAGCCGAGTGAATGATAATATCGGCGCCTAAATCTAATGGCTTTTGAATTGCTGGCGTACAAAAACAATTATCGACAACCAACTTAATATCCGACTTGTGTGCAATATTAGCCAATAAGGCAATATCGCAAATTTCCGTCATTGGGTTAGAAGGCGTTTCTACAAAAAATAGTTTGGTTTTGCTATTAATAGCTGCTTGCCAGGCATCAGCGTCAGTTAATGACACAAAGGTGACATCCAAACCCCAACGCTTCATGATGTTGCTAAAAAGCTGTACGGAAGTGCCGAAAATGCTGCGTGACGCAACAATATGATCACCCGTATCACACAAACTCATCACACAAGCCAATATTGCAGACATCCCAGTCGACGTGGCGATACATTGTTCGGCGCCCTCTAAAGCCGCTAGTTTATTTTGAAACATTGTTACAGTAGGGTTGGTAAAGCGCGAATAAATATTGCCTTGCTCCTTACCGCTAAACCTTGCTGCAGCTTGCGCTGCACTTTTAAACCGAAAACTAGAATTCAAGAAAAGTGCTTCGGAATTCTCTCCGATTTCAGTCGCTTCACTGCCTGCACGCACGTTTAATGTATCTGAATTATATTGTTTCACCATTATGTTCTCTTAATATCTTTAATGACTTACTGTAAGTTACCCAGTGACCAAAACTTGAGCACTAAAAAAACCCGTGTCAGCAAATAGCCAAAACGGGTTTTTACTCTCGCTTTAGCAGAATTTATAATGCGCTCGCAAGCTGAGTTAGGCTTTATTTAATGTTAGCCGCTCAAATCAGCGCAATTTAATTAAATCCCTAATCAAGAACCATGTCAAGCAGTTATTCAATATGGCTTGATTATCAACCTTACTCAACAACTTCTTCCTCACAATCCACTAAATTTAAATCCATCTGCGTGCTAGCATTTTTTAATTGCGGCTCATTCACTCCATCGCGACGCGCAGCTTCAATCACACTTAAATAAGCTTCGTCAATGTCGCCAGTGACATACTTCCCATCGAAACAACTACAATCAAACTCTTTAAGTTTCGGATTAGAAAGTGAGATATTCTTAACTAACGCATCTAAATCCTGATAAATCAGGCCATCAGCTCCAATTTCTTGACAAATTTCTTCATTAGTCCGGCCAGTGGCTAGTAGTTCATCACGACTGGGCATATCGATTCCATAAACATTAGGAAAGCGTACAGGCGGTGCTGCTGAAGCGAAGTAAACTTTATTAGCACCGGCATCACGTGCCATTTGCACAATCTGCTGTGACGTTGTACCTCGTACGATAGAGTCGTCTATTAATAGAACATTTTTTCCTTTAAATTCTATAGCAATTGGATTTAATTTTTGGCGTACAGATTTTTTTCTTAACGCCTGTCCAGGCATGATAAAAGTGCGACCTATATAACGATTTTTAATAAATCCCTCACGGTACTCTAAACCTAAGGCAATGCTGACTTGTAATGCACTAGGACGGCTTGTATCAGGTATAGGAATCACAACGTCAATGTCATAATCACGCCATTCTCGCTTAATCTTCTCTGCTAAGCTAGCACCCATATCTAGACGTGTTTGATACACGGAAACATCATCAATTAATGAATCTGGTCGGGCCAAGTAGACATATTCAAAGATACATGGGGTGAGCTTGGCATTTTCTGCACACTGACGACTAAACAAATTACCATCCATATCAATAAAAATCGCTTCACCAGGCTCCACATCACGCATTAAAGTGAAGCCTAATACATCTAACGCAACGCTCTCTGAAGCAACAATATATTCAGTTCCTTTTTCAGTTTCAGCCTTACCAACAACAAGAGGGCGTATGCCATGCGGGTCACGAAATGCTAAGAGACCAAAGTTAGCAATCATCGCCACTACTGCATAAGCACCTTTGCAGCGACGGTGGACACCAGCAACCGCATCGAAAGCCATATCCGTATTAAGCACTGCGCTTTTAGAGGTTTTTTCTATCTCATGTGCGAGCACATTGAGCAAAACTTCTGAATCAGATGTTGTGTTGATATGGCGAAGATCTTGACGAAACATTTCTGATTTCAATTGCTCAGAGTTCGTTAAGTTACCGTTATGTCCCAACACTATGCCAAAAGGAGAGTTAACATAAAACGGCTGTGCTTCGGCAGTACTTGATGAGCCAGCTGTCGGATAACGCACATGTGCAATGCCTGCATTTCCTTTTAAGCTACGCATATGCCGCGTTTGGAAGACATCTTTTACCAAGCCATTGCTTTTGTGCATATAAAACGTGTTTTCATCACAGGTAACAATGCCTGCAGCATCTTGCCCTCTATGCTGTAACACCAACAACCCATCATACAATAATTGATTGACAGGTTTTTTGCCTACAATACCTAAAATTCCACACATAAATGCTTATGCCTTTAACTTAAATATGCTATTTATATAAATTAGCCGAACTTAACATGTTTTGACAGGCCCTCTGGCAACCATGGAAATGCAGAAATAACTAACATTTCTAATGGCGAGCTCAACATTGCATTCCGCCATCTTTCGTCTTTAGGTATATCGGTCATCCCTGCTAAAAACACCAATATAGATACGATTAGCAAACCACGCGCAAAACCAAAAAAAGCACCAAAAAAACGGTTCAACCAATTAATTCCCACCATTTTAAAAATGCTAGTAAGCGCTGTAGCTAATAGATTAGCAATTAACAATACAAATAACAAAATAATCAAAAAAGCAGCGGTCGTTTTCAGCATTTCAGTCGGAATTGCATTCGGTAATAGTGGTGCAAGTTGAGAAGCGAAAGTTTTTGCAGCAACAATAGCCGCAGCCCAGCCAGCGATTGCCAGCACTTCTCGTATAGCACCTCGCATGATACTAATAACCAATGACAAGCCGATAATTACTAAAACAATATAGTCAAAACTAGTCAACTAAAATACAAGCCTCATTTTTGTTTAAGAACAATGCCAGTTAAACCACTATCTTTGATATTCTCTAATGCAATAATGGCTTCATTCCTACCAATAAATGCTGTTGTCCTTAATCGTATTTTTTCGCCTTTGGCCGTACTGATTTTTTCAGTTTTTGATTGATATCCTAAATCCTTCAATCTCATGGCTAATTTTTTAACATTTGCCGCATCTGAATAAACACCTACTTGCACATAATGTTTATCTGCCGCGTCTGCAATAGGATTAGCATTTGATTTAACCTCAACTGTTGGCTTGGCGGCAACTTTTTCCTTCTGTTTTGATTCAGCCTTTGGCTCAATCTTCACTGGCATTTCTATCGCCACCGAGTCCTCAACCACCTCGACAGACTCCTCAACCACATTATTTTCAAGAACGATACTGGAATCAAAGCCTGAAGTATCAAGTTCGTTAAATGGCACTTGGTTATCCATGGTAACAATAATATTTTCTTGTTGTTCACCCGCCTCACGATCTTCTAAAATCATAGGCAAGAAGATAATCATGAGTAGAACCAAAGCAATAGCACCAACAAGCCTGCGTCGAGCACGTTTCTTAAAGTTTAATGCTTGATCAGATTGACCTTTCTTCATTTATATCCTTTGAACATTTAAAGCCTCAATCGCACCAGCCACTGTATAAAACGAACCAAACACGATTATTCTATCATTGTTGTCAACTTCTATACAGGCTGCTTTCAAGGCTGAAGCCACATCATCAAACAATGCAACAGCCTCTTGCCCAGCCTGCATTCGCAATTGCTTCTGCAAAGCACTCGCAGTTGCTCCTCGCACATTATTCATGCTGGCAAGATACCAATCGGAAATATGTGGCATGACCTGTTTAATCACACCTTGGATATCTTTATCAGCTAACATTGCAAACACACCTAAAGTACGTCCAGCACATGTATTTTCTTTTAAATTTTCCGCAAGGGATTTGGCCGCCTGTGGATTATGAGCAACGTCAACAACAACCAGTGGTTTTTCATTGATTTTTTGAAAACGACCAACCAACTCTACTTTACTCAGCACGTTGGCAACATTAGCCATGTTGACAGGTAAAGCACCATTTAAATGGTGTACTGCACAGATGGCACACGCCGCATTATTTAACTGAAAATCACCTTGCAATGATAGATTATTTAAAGAAAAAACCTGACTGCCTAAGCTGCATTGCCAGCTATTTTTCATTTTTTTAACTTTAAAATCACGGTTAATTAAATGAAAATCTGCGTCTATTTCTTCCGCATAGTTGATAAGACTTATAGGAGGATTTTCATCACCACATATCGCCAGTTTACTTGCTCGAAATACACCCGCTTTTTCAACAGCAATTTTCTCACGCGTATCGCCTAAAAACTCCATGTGATCCAAATCAACACTTGTCACGATGGCGCAAACAGATTCAAATACATTAACGGCATCGAGCCTACCGCCCATTCCCACTTCTAAAATAGCCACATCAAGGCTAGACTGGGCAAAGTGCCAAATAGCCGCCAACGTGCCCATCTCAAAATAAGTCAACTGAATATCATCACGCGCTTCTTCAATGGCAGCAAATGCAGTGCACAAGCATTCATCAGAAATGGTTTGCTGGTTAACGCGTATGCGTTCGTTATAACGCATAAAATGTGGTGAAGTATAGGCACCAACACGATAACCAGCATTGAGATACATCGCCTCAATCATGGCGCATGTTGAACCCTTGCCGTTAGTACCAGCAATAGTAATAATAGGAAAATCTGGATTTAAATCAAGCTTGCTGACAACATCTCTTACTCTACCCAACCCCATTGCGATTGATTTAGGATGCAAAGCTTCTATGTATACAAGCCATTGCGCTAGCGTCGCAATTTTGGGGCTAGAATTAATCACACTGGTTACTTGCTAACAAAACAGTTCTAATCAAACTGCTTTTGTCGTATGCATCAAATTAGAAAAAATATTTGCTAATTTTTGACGCATTTCACGGCGGTCTATAATCATGTCAATAGCACCATGCTCTAACAAAAATTCCGCTCGCTGAAAACCATCTGGTAAAGTTTCACGCACAGTTTGTTCAATAACGCGCGGCCCAGCAAACCCAATTAAAGCATTAGGTTCAGCAATAATAATATCACCGAGCATAGCAAAACTAGCAGATACGCCACCCATCGTCGGATCAGTCAGTATGGAAATGAACGGCAAGCCCGCCTCGGATAACTTAGTCAACGCTGCACTTGTTTTCGCCATCTGCATCAGAGAAAGCAAACCTTCTTGCATACGAGCGCCACCACTTGCTGTAACACAAATAAAAGGGGCTTTAAGTTTAATAGCAGACTCCACACCGCGCACAAAACGTTCGCCGACAACAGAGCCCATAGAACCACCCATAAACCTAAATTCAAAGGCCGCAACGACTGCAGGCTTATCCAAAATTGCACCTTGCATCACAAGAAGGGCGTCATGCTCTCCTACTGCCTTTTGCGCAGCTTTCAAACGATCAACATATTTTTTACTATCTTTAAATTTCAATGCATCTACTGGCTGTATATTTTCACCGATATTTATACGGCCTTTAGGATCCAGTATGCAATCTATTCTTGTGCGCGCAGAGATACGGTTATGATGCGAGCATTTTTCACATACGTCTAAGTTACTTTCTAAATCTGTTCGGTACAGCACCGTTTGGCATGCATCACATTTACTCCATAAACCTTCTGGAACGTTACGTTTTTGTACAGACCCAACAACACGCTTAACCTTTTGTGGAATTTTATCTACCCAGCTCATGTCTTTTCCTCAATTTATCTTTAATCGATTGCAGCGCGTAACTCTTGCATTAGCGCGCTTATATTTTGAATCAATACGTCGTCACTTGATTCCTCAATAGTCAATACAGTACGACTACCAACAACAATTGCATCTGCAAATTCTGCCACACGTTTTGCTGTCGCTGAATCTTTTACACCAAAACCAACGCCTACTGGCAAATCACTTTTTTCTCGGATAGCTTTAACACGTGATTTCACTTCCTCAATATCCAAATTAGCAGCCCCTGTCACACCTTTTAATGAAACATAGTAAAGAAAGCCTGTTGCTTGATTCACAATCAAATCAATGCGAGCAGATGCTGTCGTTGGTGACAACAAGAAAATGCCATCCATATTGTTTTCTTTTAATTTTAATATAAACGCTTCACACTCTTCTGGTGGGTAATCTACTGTCAATACGCCATCTACGCCAGCACTTTTAGCCGCAACAACAAATGCATTAATACCCATTGCCTCAATTGGATTAGCGTAACCCATTAATATCACAGGCGTTTCATCATCCTCTTGACGAAATGTTTTTACAAGGTCTAACACTTTTCGCAAACCCACCCCATGTTTCAGCGCCCGCTCACTGGCACGCTGGATAACCGGACCATCAGCCATTGGATCAGAGAATGGCACGCCAAGCTCAATCAAATCCGCCCCATTTTTGACTAATGCATGCATTATTTCAACCGTATATTGTGGATGAGGGTCACCAGCCGTGACATAGGGAACTAGCGCTTTTCTATTATTTTCTTTTAGCGCATTAAAAGTAGATTGAATTCGTGACATATTTTAAAGTTTTATAAAGTAATATTTGAAAGCTTAGCAACAGTATTAATATCTTTATCGCCACGGCCTGATAGATTTACTAGCACAATTTGATCTTTATCCATTGTTTTAGCCATTTTTTCTGCATAGGCTATTGCATGACTAGACTCCAGCGCAGGAATAATACCTTCTGTAAGACATAGACGATGAAATGCGGCCATTGCTTCATCATCTGTTACCGCCACATATTCCGCCCGTTTAATATCTTTTAAAAATGCATGCTCTGGTCCAACACCAGGGTAATCCAAACCAGCCGATACTGAGTGTGTTTCGATAATATTACCATTGGCGTCTTGCATTAAATAAGTACGGTTGCCGTGTAATACGCCAACTGGGCTATTAGCTGTTAAAGGCGCGGCATGCCGGCCTGTTTCCAACCCATGTCCAGCAGCTTCAACCCCTATTAAGCGCACATCTGGCACATCAATATAGGGATGAAAAATACCCATGGCGTTTGAACCGCCACCCACACAAGCAACAATTGCATCTGGCTGACGTCCAACCATCTCTTGCATTTGTTCTTTCGCCTCAATACCAATAACACACTGAAAATCTCGCACCATCATTGGATAAGGGTGTGGCCCAGCAACCGTACCAATGATATAAAAAGTATCCGATATATTCGTCACCCAGTCACGCATTGCTTCATTCAGTGCATCTTTAAGCGTTTTAGAACCACTTTCTACAGGCACAACAGTTGCGCCTAATAATTTCATCCTATATACGTTAGGTGCCTGACGTTTCACGTCTTCACTACCCATATAAACAACACACTCCAAACCCAGGCGTGCAGCAATCGTTGCTGTTGCTACGCCATGCTGCCCTGCCCCTGTTTCTGCAATCACACGTGGCTTACCCATACGTTTCGCCAATAAAGCTTGGCCGATCGTATTGTTAACTTTATGTGCTCCCGTATGGTTTAAATCTTCACGCTTAAGATATATCTGCGCACCGCCTACTTTGTCTGATAGGCGTGCGGCATGATAAATTGGGCTCGGACGCCCTACATAATGCTTTAGGTCATATGCATACTCAGCTAAAAATGTCGGATCAAAGCGATACTTCTCATACATGACACGCAGCTCTTCTAGCGCTTCAATCAACGTTTCCGCTACAAAGGTACCGCCAAACTGACCAAAATGACCTTTTGCGTCTGGCATATCATATAACTGCATTAACAACTCCTAGTTTTTCTTACGGCTTGCATAAATTCTACGATCTTAGCGAGATCTTTTATCCCTTTTTTCTGCTCAACACCACCACTTACATCTACCGCATAAGGCTGTACCGTATTGATGGCTAAACCCACATTTTGTGCGTTTAATCCACCTGCCAAAATAACAGGCTTAGTTAAACTCGAGGGAATAAGCTTCCAATCAAACACCAAACCAGTGCCACCATAAGCAACATCAGAATAAGTATCTAATAATATTGCTTTAGCACCCTTAAAATCTAACGCACATTGTATCAAATTTGTGTCTGGCTTGACGCGAATTGCTTTGATATAGGGTAAAGAAACTTGCTCGCAATCTGCAGGCGTTTCATCTCCATGGAATTGGATAACATCTAGCTTTACTTGTGCAGAAATGGCCTCAACTTCGGTTTTACTTGCATTAACAAACAAACCCACCACGCTAACAAAGGGCGGCAAAGCGGCAACAATCTCTTTTGCAACCTCTATTGTCACGCTTCTTGGGCTTGATGCATAAAACACTAGCCCTATTGCTGCTGCACCTTGTTCGACGGCTATTAACGCATCCTCTACTGAGGTAATTCCACAGATTTTAACCCTAGTTTGCATCGTTCCCATTATATATTCCATCTAGCATACGCACATTTTAAACCCATGTTTGTCATTTGCTTAGCACTAAATAACATCCAGTTGACGCTGGCAGCTTGGCAGCAACCATTTTTTTTCATATTCTACTCGTGTTAAATAGAGCCCATTAGGTGAAAACGTTGGTGGAGAAAGTGTACGATCCTTATTTTTTAATAAGGTTTGGATGTGATTTGGCCTGTATTTTCCATTGCCAATGTAAATCAGTGCACCAATCATATTTCTTACTTGATGCTGTAAAAATGCATTAGCCTTAAACTGAAAAACTAATTTATCGTTATAGACATTAATGCTGACATCTCGTATGGTTCTAATAGCCGTTTTTGCCTGACACCCACTTGCACGAAATGCGCTAAAATCATGTTCCCCAACAAAATGTTGTATGCCTTCTTTCATTGCAACCACGTCTAATGGCAAATGATACCAACCAGCCTTATTGCTTAAAATAGCAGGAGCAACAGCTGAATTAACAAGCAAATATTCATAACCACGGCCTATAGCTGAAAAACGTGCATGGAATGCATCATCCACAAATTTAGACCATACAACACGCAAGGTGTCTGGCAAGTGGGCATTGACACCCCGAACCCAAGCATTTTCCGGCCTATCGGTAGCCGTATCAAAGTGTACTACTTGCATCAGCGCATGTACGCCGCTATCTGTCCTACCTGCTGCATGAATACGCACATCATGTAGTGCAATCTCTTTTATTGCTAGTTCTAACGTATCTTGAGCGCCACAAAGACTAGTCTGGCTTTGCCAACCACAATAACTAACGCCATCATATTCAACGCCTAATGCAACCCTCATTTATACACACCCAAAAAATAACCAACAACAACGAGCATCAACACCAATAATATATAATCTAATACTGCTAACACTGGCTTTTCAAAGCTAATTTCGACATCTTCATCTACAGAGTCTTGAAATGTTTCAAGTAAGTATTGTGGCAACGTACTGCGGATATCAATAGTTTCTTTATTCAACTGTCTCAACTCCACATAATGCAACGTCAACCAAAGCCTAGCCGCAAAACGCTCTGCATCAAGTCCTATCCACTTTAATGGCAATGCTAAAAAATAAAACCCTGATATTAGCGCTTGTTTACTATTAGCCACCATCAGTAATGATATAGCCTGCAACATAGCAGTAATACGCAACACTTGCACCACCCCCCCATACAACCCTTCATAAGTTGGGTGAAAAGCATTAAATGGCCAATTAACAACATGTTCACCTGGCGTATTAAAAGCATAGATTAACAACATCACAAAATAAAACCACTTTAAACGTTTCATTAAACGATAAAAATGGTCATCCCCCCCCCATGCCATCACCAGCAGCAAGACTAAAACCAAAACGAACAATGGCCTAAGCTGCCACAAACTTACGGTCAGTGCAAATACAAAAAATAATATTAACTGCGTGAGGATGCTTATTTTTGACATGCGTGTCGCATTTCTCTTAGCTACAGACACAGAAGAAAACTATAAAAAAACCGGACATAAAGCCCGGCTTTTTATAAAAAGAGTTACTAAGTAATTTGAGATAGCAATGTTTCGGCTTTTTTACGTTGATTTGGGCCACCTTCTTTCATCACTTCATCTAACAATTCTTTTGCGCCTATTTTATCTTCCATTTCTAGATATGCCGCGATTAAATCCAATTTAGTATCTACATCTTCAGACTCTGGCTTTTGAGACTCTTCAATAGTTGTTGCTGCGTCACTCTCGCTGTCTGCTGTGGCCTCTGGCTCCGAGACTGTCGCGGCACTTTCATCTGAAGCAACTTCATCAACATCTAGCGAAATGCCAGACAAGTCCAATGTATTAGGCTCTTCAGTATTATTAGTATTAGTGGCCTCTGGTGTCACTGTATCTAACCCAAAATCAAAATCGTTATTAGAAGCAACATTAACAGCTGATGTTTCTTTACTATCAGCGGCAGAAGCGTTCAAAACAACTTCTGCAGCATCGTTAATTTCCGGCAATTCTAACGTATTTTCAGGCGTTACGCCTTCAGCAGGTATCGTGTCTGCAATAATGCTTGCAGTATTTGACTCAATTTCTGGCTTGGCCTCAGTTTCAGAAAAATTCAAATCAGGCATTGTTTGCTCAAAATTAACACTCTCCGCATCGGTAACATTTTCCTGTGTTACCGCAGAAATGGTTTCTTCAGAAACATTAAGAGAGCTTAAATCAAAATCCAAACCCCCTTCTTCAGACAATGGCTCCTTTGCCTCTGCAGCGATCTCCGAAGGGGAATCATCTGAGTCAAAATCTCCGATAGCTTCTTCACTGTCTGCCGTCACTTCTGAAAGTGTACTAGAATCATCCTTAGCTGATGTTTCAAAATCTGCAACCAAACCATCATCCTTTACAGTAGACTCTGAGCTCACTTCATCTTTGGCGCCGTCGAAAGAAAAATCCAAGTCTTCTTCAGAAGCCAATGGTGACTCTGAAAAATCAGCCGCATCTAACTTTTCTGCATTTTCAGCCGCCTTCGACTCATCAGCATTACTGACTTGATAAAGCGGGTTGCTTGGCTCCAATTTTATGCCAATTTCAGCCACTTTAGCCCATGTTGGGTCTTCAGCACCTAATGTTGTATACAGCTCACCTGAAACTGTCTCAAAAGCTGACATATTTTTACTTGCTGCATACATTTCAAGTAACTTTAAATGAAGCTCATAACGCGTAGGCTCTTTTGTTATAGCATCTTTAAGAATTTCCTCTGCCTGGGCATCGCGGCCATAGGCCATATAAACCTCGGCTTCTGCAATAGGATCAACATCATGCGTATCAATCATGCTTCCATTTGCACTTTGAGAGAAGTCCGTTAAAAATGAAGTGTCCCCTGTGTCTACACTAGCACCAGACGTGTTGCCAAAAACTGTATTTGCCTTCAACCCACCTGAAGTCATGATGCCCTGCTCGAAATCCTCTAAATTCTTCTTACGTCTATTTCGCAAAAATACCCAGCCAAGCAACAATAAAGCAACCAATCCACCACCAGCTGCTAATAATGTTTTATCCAAACTATTGATTAAACCTGTAATAAAGCCAGCTTGCTCCACTGGAGCAGTAGCAGGTGTTGATTTTGGTTTTGCTGCAGGCTTTTGTTTGGGAGTAAGCTTAGCCTTTACGGAATTCTCTTCTACTGGTTGCACCCCTGCAGTAACTGACTTTTCCGACGCATCCAACTGGGTGCCATCTTGCCCATTAACAGCAGGGTCTCCAGATACAGCTGCTTCTTGTGCATTGGCCATGACATCACTTTTAAGTGCCAGCAATTTTTGCATATCTTCAATTTGTTTCTCTAAAGCAGTCGTTCTTTCTTGCGCCTCTTGCAACCCTTTTTCACGAGCGACGACTTCTTCTTGTAATGCTGCTACTTTTTCTTGTAATGACTTAGCCTCAACTGAACTGCCTGCTTCTGCTGCAGAAAGTTTAACGACATCTTTTGGACCTTCATCAGCAGACATAGATTTATCTTCGGCCGCAGGTGTAATCGCCCCGCCCGAAGACTGTGTGTTTTCTTCATCACCCAAACTGGCTACCGGGATATCGTCTGCAACAATGCCCGCCAATTTATTACGATAAGCGTTCCAATTTTCTGTTTGTACTTTTACTTCCTTTGATGCCGCTCGTCGAGAAATGGTATTAAGTGCTTCTTGTGAAGGAGGACGAATGACTTTACCCACGTTCAAACGATTGATATTATTCCCACTGAAAGCACTTTTGTTTTCTTGATACAAAGCAATTAACATTTGATCAAGGCTAATGCCTTCCGGCAACATGTTACGTGCAATTTTTGATAACGTATCACCCCTTTGAGTGACATGCTCATCAGTAGAGGGCGCTGCAACCGCCACGTTTGTAGGGGCAGTATTCTTTTTAAGATTAGAAACTGCTTTTATTTTTGTATCTGACTTTGATTTAACGACTGGCGCCTGCACTGACTGAACTGTCGAATCGTAACCTGGCGGATCTAGTAAGACAGTATATTCACGGAGAAGTCGACCTGTGCTCCAGTCTAATTGAATAAGCATATCTAAAAATGGCTCATCCATAGGTTGTCTTGATTTTAATTTTAAGACAGGCCTGCCTTTTTTGTTTTTTGTGACGTCTATTTTAATATTAGAATGCGAAGCTGGTCGCTCAATACCTTGTTTTGCATAGGTTGCTGCTGGCGCAACCACCGCAGAAATTGATGACAAGTCTGCTGCACTAACTTCCAACAGCTCTATACTTGCTCGTAACGGCTCACCAATGCCTGAATCGATATTCAATTGGCCTAACCCTGCCGCAAAAACGGACATTGGTAATAACAATACACCTAACGCAACTGATAATTTTTTTAATCTCAATCCGTGCACAAAACCACCCTTAACATTCACTTAATTTCACAATAACAAAAATAGCATCAATTAGTTACAGATGCAAGCTCATAATACACCTTATGTTAATCAGCTATGTGATTGTTAGTGAATACTGTTGTTTTTAAGCAATCTTGCAAACGCCTTAAAAAAGCGACATAGAATTACATTCCATTACTCGGTTACTTTTGCATCAATAAAACCTGCAACATACGGCGCAACGGCTCCGCTGCACCCCACAGCAATTGGTCGCCTACAGTAAACGCAGACAAATATTCGCCGCCCATTGCCAATTTACGCAACCTACCTACTGGTATATCAAGTGTACCAGTAACAACAGCGGGGGTAAGAGCGGCCATACTTGCTTCACGCTCGTTAGGAATAACTTTTGCCCAAGGATTGGCTTCCATAAGCATTTGCTCTATTTCATTCAATGGCACATCTTGTTTTAACTTAATCGTCAATGCTTGACTATGACAACGCATTGCACCAACGCGTACGCACAGGCCGTCAATCACAATGGGATTGTCTTCTCGGCCTAGAATCTTGTTGGTTTCCACACCACCTTTCCACTCCTCTTTACTTTGGCCATTACCTAAATCTTGATCAATCCAAGGAATTAAGCTGCCAGCCAGTGGCAAACCAAAATTTTTGGTTGGAAAATCACCCGAACGAATCGTATCAGCAACTTTCTTATCAATTTCTAAAATTGCTGAAGCTGGATTAGCTAGTAAATCGTTCACAGATTGATGTGTTGCACCCATTTGCGAGATAAGCTCACGCATGTTTTGCGCGCCCGCTCCCGATGCTGCTTGGTACGTCATTGAAGTTACCCACTCAATCAAATCAGCACTAAATAAGCCATCTAAAGCCATGAGCATTAATGAAACGGTGCAATTACCACCTACCCAATTTTTATTACCATTGGCATACGCATCTTCAATGACACCCATATTGACTGGATCAAGCACAAGTACAGCATCTTTTTCCATGCGCAATGTTGAGGCCGCATCAATCCAATGACCATCCCAGCCAACGCTGCGCAATCTTGAAAACACTGCTGTCGTATAATCACCACCCTGGCAAGTCACAATCACATCCATTACTTGCAATGCCGCTAAATCAGCTGCATCTTGCAATGCTGGAGAATCTTTACCTATATTTGGCGCGGGCTGACCAGCTTGAGATGTCGTGAAAAATTGCGGCTCTATGTCCGCAAAATCATTTTCTTCTCTCATGCGTTGCATCAACACTGAACCAACCATGCCACGCCAGCCTACAAAACCTACTCTTAACATACCTTATCCAATTCTTAACTACTTTAACTCACCATTATTTCAATTCAACGCTATTTGCTTGAGCCTTGCACTGCTTCGCCGGCTTTCTCCAAATCTTTACCAACACCGTGAATAGTGTTGCAACCAATAAGGGCAAATACAAATAACAATGCAACAAATGAACGAACCATCATTTACGACTCCTTTAATCTCGGAAATTGCCAAATTTAAGTGGAAAATCTGTCACGCTTTTTTTAACAAGCGCCATCACATCTTGTAACGTATCACGCTTGGCACCATTGACACGCACCGTCTCACCCTGGATACTCGCTTGCACTTTCATACGGTCATCTTTAATCGTTTTAACAATACGCTTAGCTAAATCGCTATCTATACCAGCGCGAATAAACATATCTTGTTTCACTTTGTTACCAGAAACCGTTTGCACCTCTTTTTTATCCAAGCGCTTACTACTGTCTGGCTCTTTTTTTTCCATTGCAGGCAATAAAATATCTCTCACCTGATCTAGCTGGAAATCGCTATCACCAAATAGTGTAATAACACTGCCTTTGTCGTCCAAGACAATCTTGGCAGAACTGCCTTTAAAGTCATAACGATTGCTAATTTGCTTGCTTGCAGCATCAATGGCATTCTTCAATGCAACCATATCCACCTCTGAACTGATATCAAATGAAGGCATGTTTTAAACTCCTTTTACTAATTTAGTCATAATGGCAAATGTAATCTAACATCTCAGTCACTTCAATATCAAATGATGAGTTACCTGGCACAGTGAACTTATCACCAGCACCATACATTTTCCATTCACTCTCACCATCTAAGCGCACCTTACAGCTACCCAAACTAAGCTCCATTAACTCTGGCGCTGTTGTAGAAAATGTTATATTAGAAGGAAAAATCACACCTATTGTGCTACGCGTGCCATTCGGCAGTATGACTGTGTGACTAACACATTTCCCATCATGGTAAACATTGGCTTTCTTTTTCACACTGACATTATCAAACTGCGCCATTTAAAACCTCCAAAACTTAATTTAACCTTCATTATCGCAGAAAAGCGACCGTCAATAATAAACAGTCGCTCTTAAATTTAACAAAAAAACAATTACATTGCAGCTACAATTTGATCACCCATTGCTGAACATGAAACCTTCTTCATGCCCTCTTCATAGATATCGCCAGTACGGTAACCAGCCGCTAATACAGTCTTCACCGCTTTTTCAATACGTACAGCAGCTTCTTCATTATCAAAACTATAGCGCAACATCATCGCAACAGAAAGGATGGTTGCAATTGGGTTAGCTAAGTTCTGGCCTGCAATATCAGGTGCGGAACCATGTGACGGCTCATACAGGCCTTGCTTACTGGCGTTAAGTGAAGCTGACGCTAACATGCCAATAGAACCCGTTAACATTGAAGCCTCATCTGACAAGATATCACCAAAGATATTCCCCGTCACCATCACGTCAAACTGCTTAGGATTGCGAATCAACTGCATTGCTGCGTTATCCACGTACATATGACTCAACTCGACTTCCGGATATTCCTTTGCTACATCAATCACAATTTCTTTCCAAAACTCCGTTGTTTCCAACACGTTAGCTTTATCCACTGAACATAGTTTTGCTTTCTGACCATCTTTTCGACGCTTCATCGCAATGTCAAACGCTACATGCGCAATGCGACGCACTTCTGATTCGCTATAAACCATGGTATTAAAGCCTTCGCGCTCACCATTTTCATTAACACGCATGCCGCGTGGTTCTCCAAAATAAACATCGCCTGTCAATTCACGCACGATCATAATATCTAATCCAGCAACCACTTCAGGCTTCAATGTAGAAGCATTCGCTAATTCAGGATAAAGCACGGCCGGTCGCAAATTTGCAAACAAACCTAAGTCTTTACGAATTGCCAACAAACCGCGTTCCGGGCGTAGAGGACGATCTAAATTATCATACTGTGGGCCACCAACAGCACCTAATAACACAGCGTCAGCTTCACGACAGATTTTTTGGGTAAACGCTGGATATGGGTGACCGTATTCATCATAAGCCTGGCCACCTAATGGTGCTTCAGTAAATTCTATTTCTAGGCCTTCGTTTTTCAACACATCAAGTACGCGTAGCGCCTGTGTTACGATTTCCGGACCAATGCCATCACCTGGCAATACTGCAATTTTCATTGTCATCGTTGTTTGCTTCCTAAATATAGTTATCTTTTATGTTTTTTACGTGATTAAACCGTCACGAGCAGTTGGTAATCAAGGCGTACAGCGCACAAAAACCGGAATGTACATTAAGTACATGAGGATTTTGAGCACTGCACAACGCAGAGTATCAATTGCACAGTAGGTTTAATTATGTAAAAAGCCATGGTTGTGTGGCTTTATGTCTCTGTTCAAATGCTTTAATTTTATCTGCTTGGTCTAGTGTTAAGCTGATTTCATCTAAACCATTCAATAAACAATGTTTACGATGCGGCGTAATATCAAATGCAAAGGTTTCTCCTGATGGTAATGTCACCATTTGCGAAGCCAAGTCGACACTTAAACTATAGCCTTCATTTTTCTCGCACGTATCGAACAATTGATCAACCATTTCAGCTGAAGCAACAATCGGCAAGATGCCATTTTTGTAACAATTGCTAAAGAAAATATCAGCAAAACTCGGCGCAATAATCACGCGAAATCCGTAACCATCAATCGCCCAAGGTGCGTGTTCACGACTAGAACCACAGCCGAAGTTCTCACGCGCCAATAACACTTGCGCACCCTTGTAGCGAGCCAAATTAAGTACAAAGTCTTTATTTAAAGGGCGTGTGCTGCAATCCATGCCTGGCTCACCATAGTTGGTATAGCGCCACTCATCAAACAAATAAGGGCCAAAGCCTGTGCGTTTAATTGATTTCAAAAACTGCTTTGGAATAATGGCATCAGTATCAACGTTAGCCCGATCAATAGGACATACTAGTCCAGTAATTTGCGTAAATGCTTTCATTATCTCTCTCCTCGCTTAAACGTTACGAACGTCTACAAAATGACCTGCTACTGCAGCTGCTACGGCCATTGCCGGACTGACTAAATGTGTCCGTCCACCGGGGCCTTGGCGACCTTCGAAGTTACGATTGGATGTTGATGCACAGCGCTCACCTGCGCTTAAGCGATCGGCGTTCATAGCCAAACACATAGAGCACCCTGGCTCGCGCCATTCAAACCCTGCCTCTTTAAAAATCTTATCAAGCCCTTCTTCTTCCGCCTGACGTTTCACAATGCCTGAACCAGGCACCACCATTGCCACGCCGATATTGCTTGCCACTTTTTTACCTTTAGCGACAACCGCAGCTGCACGCAAATCTTCAATACGTGAATTAGTACAAGAACCAATAAAGATTTTATCAAGCTTAATGTCTTCAATGGGCATGTTGGCCGTTAATCCCATGTACGCAAGCGCATTTTCAATACTAGTGCGCTTCGTTGCATCAGTCTCTTTGGCTGGATCAGGCACATTAGCACCAATGGGTAACACTTGCTCAGGAGAGGTTCCCCAAGTTACTTGTGGCTGAATGCTTGCACCATCCAGCTCAACAACCGCATCAAATTCAGCATTAGCATCTGATTGCAGCGTGTTCCAATAAGCAACAGCTTGTTCCCACTGTTCCGCTTTCGGTACATATTGACGGCCTTTTAAATACGCAGCTGTTTTTTCATCTGGCGCAATAATACCTGCACGCGCACCGCCTTCAATCGCCATATTGCAAACCGTCATGCGGCCTTCCATTGATAAGCCGCGAATCACTTCACCACCAAATTCAATCGCATAACCAGTACCGCCTGCTGTACCGATACGGCCGATAATCGCTAAAGCAACATCTTTTGCTGTAATCCCCACCCCTAATTGACCATCAACCTTTACCAACATATTTTTAGACTTCTTAATGATTAATGTTTGTGTTGCCATCACATGTTCAACCTCAGACGTGCCAATGCCATGTGCCAAAGCACCAAAAGCACCATGGGTAGAAGTATGGCTATCGCCACACACTACCGTCATACCTGGCAACGTCGTGCCATGTTCAGGGCCTATCACATGAATAATGCCTTGGTTACGGTCTTTAAATGGAAAATACACCAACGCACCAAATTCTTTAATGTTGCTATCCAATGTTTCCACTTGCAACCGTGATACAGGGTCTTCGATGCCTTTGTCCCAGTCTTTAGTTGGAGTGTTGTGATCAGGGTTTGCCACAATCGTATTGTTGCGCCATGGCTTACGACCAGCTAAACGTAACCCTTCAAATGCTTGAGGGCTTGTCACCTCATGCACTAAGTGTCGGTCTATATAAAGCAAGCTTGTACCGTCCTCATCTTCATGGACGAGATGGGAATCCCATAACTTATCGTAAAGCGTTTTTCCAGCCATTACTGCCCCTTTGAAATTGTGATTTAATTGACTAATAGCGCCATCATAACGACTTTTTAATACCCTAACAAGAATATAGTTTATACTGGTATAAATGCTAATAGCTTATTGATTGTAGGTAGTTGATGAAAAACAAACCGATAGACAAGCGCCGTGAGGAATTAGCTGAGTTTTTACAAGCTATTCGCAAACGTGGCACGCCAGAAGCGTTTGGCTTCCCGACAGGTAGCAGAAGGCGCACAAAAGGATTAAGACGTGAAGAAGTCGCACAGCTGGCAGGCATCAGTGCGACTTGGTACACTTGGATTGAGCAAGGGCGTGATGTCAACATGTCCGCCGATGCTTTAATTCGTTTGGCACAAGCCTTAAAACTAACCAGAACCGAGCGTGCTTACTTATTCGACCTTGCTGGCCGACGTGACCCACAAGGCCATATCCAAGAAGAGGATATAGCGTCTGATACGCTCACCACCTTACTAAAAGATATACAAATACCCGCTTACATACTAGGCCGCACATGGAATATATTAGCTTGGAATACTGAAGCAGAAACTTTATTTGGCAATTGGCTAACACCAGAACAAAATACCATTGCACCCAATTTATTACGCCTAGTGTTTACGCATCCAAATGCCAAAGATTTCGTAATAAATTGGGAGGTACGGAGCAAGCGCTTAGTGGCAGAATTTAGAGCCGATTGTAGAAGCCGTCTAGAAGAACCTGAACTGCAAGACCTAGTTGCTGAATTATCAAAAACCAGCACTGAATTTGATCAATTTTGGCAGCAGCATGACGTGTTAGAGCGTCAAGGCGGTCTACGTGAGTTCAAACATACAACACTGGGCGCTCTAGAATATCAACAAGTTACCATGCGACCAGTTGATCAAGAACAATTAAAGTTAGTGATGTTGTCACGCACAGATACAGCTAACAAACGTTAGCTTGCATCTCGCATCAACTTATACTCAATGGCATCTTGCAATGCTAGGTAAGAGGCTTCTGTAATGTCAGTTGAGACGCCGATTGTATTCCAGCTGCTACTTTGATCAGACGATTCAATAATGACACGCACTTTAGCTGCAGTCGCTAAATTAGAATCTAATACACGCACTTTATAGTCTGTTAATTTCACCTCTTTAATCGCTGGGTAAATTTCACGCAAAGCATTACGCATCGCTTTATCTAGCGCATTAACTGGGCCGTCACCCTCGCCATCCGCCTTAATAAGATTACCATTCACTACAAATGCAATGGTTGCTTTAGAGTTGATATTATCTTGCGAAGGCGCATCAACGCTAATGTTATATTTTTGAAGTGTAAAATGCATTTTCTGTTTACCAAGCAATTTACGCAGACGCAAATCAAATGAATGCTCTGCATTCTCAAATTGATAGCCTTCATGCTCTAGCGCTTTCAAGTACTCAACTACACGCTTAGTCTCTTCTGAGTCTTTAGTCAGCGTAGGATCAATCGCCTGTATCTTACTAAGCAAAGCGCTCCTCCCAGCCACTTCAGAAACTAAGATGTGTCTAACATTACCTACTTGATCAGGATTAATGTGCTCATACGAAATAGGGTTTTTACTCACGGCATCTATATGCATACCACCCTTGTGAGAAAACGCGTCATTGCCAACATAGGCTGCTTTTTCATTAAATGGCACATTGGCCACTTCACTAATAAAGCGTGCAACTGGCATCAATTCGCGCATTTGTGATTCGGATATGCAAGCTAAACCTAATTTCAATTGTAGATTAGGGATAATGGAACATAAGTTTGCATTGCCACAACGCTCGCCAATACCATTGATTGTACCTTGCACTTGCACAGCGCCCGCTTGCACTGCAGCCACAGAGTTGGCTACGGCCATTTCACAATCATTATGGCAATGAATACCTACTTGAACATTAAAGCGTTCCACAACAATTTGCGTTAGCTTATAAATCTCATCTGGAAATACGCCACCATTGGTGTCACATAAACATAAGACATCGGCTCCTGCATCGGCTGCAGCCTGTAATGTTTGCATTGCATAATCAGGATTCGTTTTGTAACCGTCATAAAAATGCTCAGCATCAAACACAACTTCTTTACCTTGTTGCTTTAGGTAAGCAATCGTATCGCCAATCATAGCGAGGTTTTCTTCCAACGTTGTACGCAGGATATCGGTCACTTGATAATCCCAACTCTTACCAAAAATCGCCACAGCTTCAGTATTAGCACTTAGTAAAGACTGTAAATTTCTATCCTCAGACGCTTTAATACCGATTTTACGTGTACTGCCAAAAGCAATAATCTTAGCCTGCTTAAGCGTTAATGAAGTTATTCGCTCAAAAAAAGCTAAATCTTTCGGGTTTGACCCTGGGTTGCCTGCTTCAATATAGCTAACACCTAAGTCATCTAATTTTTGGACGATTTTAATTTTATCTTCTACAGTGAATGATACGCCCTGTGCTTGTGCACCATCGCGCAAAGTTGAATCATAGACAATGATATTTTTCTGCATATACTTTTACTTCTTAATAGCGCTTAACTTAGCTGCTGTACGCAATCTCAACGCATTCAACTTAATAAAACCTGCTGCGTCTTTTTGGTCGTAAGCACCCTCATCATCCTCAAACGTTGCTATAGCAGAATCAAATAACGAATCAGTTTTACTATCACGTCCTACAACCATGACATTGCCTTTGTAAAGCTTAACCCGTACCCAGCCATTAGCGGTTGTTTGCGTATGATCAATGAGCGTTTGCAAGGCAATGCGCTCAGGACTCCACCAATAACCGTTGTAAATCAAGCTTGCGTAACGTGGCATTAAATCATCTTTCAGATGCGCCACTTCTCGATCTAGCGTAATGCTTTCAATCGCACGATGCGCTTTCAGCATAATCGTGCCGCCAGGTGTTTCATAGCAACCTCGTGCTTTCATGCCAACATAACGATTCTCTACCAAATCTAAACGACCTATGCCATGTTTGCCACCGATTTCATTCAACTTAGCAAGTAGTTCGTGCGCTTTCATGACTTGTCCATTAAGCGACACAGGGTCGCCATTCACATATTTAATGTCTAGATATTCCGCCTCATTGGGTGCGTTTTCTGGGCTTACTGTCCAAAGCCACATACTCTCTTCGGCTTCTGCTGCGGGATCTTCTAAATGACGACCTTCATATGAAATATGTAGCAAATTAGCATCCATCGAATAAGGACTGCCTCCTTGTTTATGCTTCATATCCACTGCTATGCCGTACTTTTCTGCATAAGCCATCAGCTTTTCGCGGCTAAGCAAATCCCACTCGCGCCAGGGTGCGATAATTTGGATATCTGGGTTAAGTGCGTAAGCACCTAACTCAAAACGTACTTGGTCGTTGCCTTTACCTGTCGCGCCATGAGAAATCGCATCTGCATTCGTCTCAGCCGCTATCTCAATGAGGCGCTTAGAAATTAAAGGGCGCGCAATTGAAGTGCCAAGCAAATATTCACCTTCGTATATGGTATTGGCTCGAAACATTGGAAACACAAAGTCACGTACAAACTCTTCACGCAAGTCATCAATGTAAATCTCGTTAATACCTGCTGCCTTAGCTTTAACACGTGCTGGCTCAAGCTCTTCACCCTGCCCTAAATCAGCAGTAAATGTCACCACTTCAGCTTGATACGTATCTTGTAACCACTTTAAAATAACAGAGGTATCTAACCCGCCAGAATAAGCCAGTACGACTTTTTTAACATTACTCATTTACTTTACCTAAATATATCAAACGTTGAGCCCAAATTTTTTAAACTTTACCTAATAACAAATATTCCATTAATGCTTTTTGCACATGCAATCTGTTCTCTGCTTCATCCCACACCACAGATTGCTTACCATCAATCACTTCTGCAGAAACTTCTTCACCGCGGTGCGCAGGTAAGCAATGCATAAAGATAGCGTTATCTGAAGCCACTTTCATCATATCCTCATCAACTTGCCAGTCTGCAAAATCCTTCCGACGCTCTTCATTCTCTGCTTCAAAACCCATGCTAGTCCAAACATCAGTTGTCACTAAATCTGCACCTTTAGCCGCATCCATTGGGTCTTTAAATTCTTCAAAGTGATCAGTGCCATACAAATTTGCGTGCGCTGGCTCGACTTCATATTCTGGCGGCGTAGAAACATGCATATTAAAATCCAATACCTCAGCTGCTTGCAACCAGGTATTGCACATATTATTAGAGTCACCAATCCATGACACCGTTTTGCCTTGAATCGAACCCTTATGTTCAATATAAGTAAAAATGTCAGCCAATATCTGGCATGGATGGTACTCATTCGTTAAGCCATTAATGACTGGCACGCGTGAATTCGCTGCAAAACGTTCAATAATGCTTTGCTCAAAGGTGCGAATCATCACAATATCTGACATCCGTGAAATCACCTGTGCTGCATCCTCTACAGGTTCACCTCTACCCAGCTGTGAATCACGCGTATTTAAATAGATTGCCGCACCACCGAGTTGCTGCATCCCTGCTTCAAATGATAGACGTGTACGTGTACTTGCTTTTTCAAAAATCATCACTAACGTACGATCTGAAAGCGGCCAATGTTTCTGATAACTTTTAAACTGCGCTTTAATGCAGGCAGCACGCTCAAAAATATACAATATCTCATCACGCGTGAGATCATTAAATTGTAAAAAATGTTTGATACTCATATTAAACTTTTGTTTCTAAAAATGTTTTAATTAGCACTGTTAATTTATCAACTAACAACTGTGCTTCTTCTCTATTCATTACTAACGCGGGTAACAAGCGCACCACATTATCAGCGGTTACGTTAATCAATAACTTGCTTTTAAGCGCTAGTTTTACCAAATCACTACACGGCTGATTTAACTCAACACCTATCATCAAACCGGCATGACGAATATTTACAACAGCTTCTTCACCATCAAAAGCCTTCGCTAATTGTTGGTGAATAAAATCGCCCATTACGTTAGCGTTTTCACGTAAATTTTCTTCCAAAATAATATCCAAGGTAGTACAACCGGCCACGCTGGCTAGTGGATTGCCACCAAAGGTAGAACCATGCTTGCCTGGTGTCAGCGTTTCTGCCGCATCACCTTTCGCTAAACAAGCGCCAATTGGCATGCCAGAACCTAAACCCTTAGCTAACGTCATCACGTCTGGCATGACCCTTGTATGCTGAAAAGCAAACCAAGCACCGGTACGTCCTATACCACTTTGCACTTCATCTAAGATGAGCAGCCAACCATTATCGTCACAAACCTGACGCAGCCCCTGTAAATAACCTTTAATATCGGCTGGCACTTGAATGCCGCCTTCACCTTGTATTGGCTCAAGCAATACGGCAACCACATTATTCTTACGCGTAGCAACTTGCTTGACAGCATCCAAATCATCAAATGGCACACGAACAAAACCATTAACAAGCGGCTCGAAACCCGCTTGCGCCTTACGGTTACCCGTAGCAGATAACGTCGCCATTGTCCGCCCATGAAAAGCACGCTCCATTACGATAATTTCAGGATTCTCTATGCCTTTATTATGGCCATATAAACGCGCCAATTTAATGGCTGCTTCATTTGCCTCACAGCCTGAATTACAAAAAAATACTTTATCCATCCCTGAAACTTCAGCCAACTTGTCCGCTAGCTGCGTTTGTTCAGCAATATTGTAAACATTAGAGACGTGTATTAACTTTGCAACTTGCGCTGTCATGGCTTTTACAAGTTTAGGATGTGCGTGACCAAGGCCGTTTACTGCGAGGCCTGATAAGGCATCAAGATATTTTTCACCCTGATCATCCCACAAGTAGACGCCTTCACCTTTAACAAAGGTGACCGCTTGCCGACCATAAGTATTCATTAAATGTTGAGACATAAAACTCCAAAAACTTTAAACCATAAAACAAAATCATTCACTATAAAAACAAAAACGGCGGCTAAGGCCGCCGTTGAACCCTAATACAAAACTACAATCCGAAAGCCGCTCTATGCGACAAACCATTCGTCATAAAAAACAGCATCGGTAGCGACAACATCACATTTGTACGCGAAGCCAACATGGCCACGCGCTTTGCTTTTGCAATCGCCTCATCCGTCGCTGACACCATTCCTAAAATCTTTTTTTGATTTGGCCAAATCAACACCCATACATTAATCAGCATAATTGTGCCTAGCCATGCACCTAACCCTATAGCTTCATAACCATTACGCAACAAAAAAGCATCCATGAAACCAGCACCTAATAAACCAGCACCCGCCACCCATGTTGCTACAGCTGACCAACGAAACCATAGCAACGCACGCGGTGCGACATGTTTATTAATGCCTGCTGCCGTACCATCGGCAGCAGCAGCTTTTACTGCCGCCATCTGCATAAAATTAAAGTAATAAAGCAAACCAATCCACGTTATGCCTGCTAGCACATGCAGCCAACGCATCAATCCTGGCACATACTGTTCCATACTAAACCCCCACCAATAAGTAGTTTTTAAGAAAGCATGCTAAAACCACGGTCAGCACAATACCTGACACAATCGTTCCTACTACGGATTCTAATGGATTTTTCATTATAGTCTCCCTAAGAAAATCACTTCAACAATCAGGCGAGAGTAGCTTAAAAGTGGTTTTTTGGCAAGGTTTGCAAGTGATTAAGTCTATAATGTGCACTATTTAACAACCGTGTTTTGCTGTCAAAAACGGTTTAATTCTATCTAAGCTATCAGGATGAGTAGACAGCAAGTCACTCACTGGACTAGCGCTTCTCTTAGTGTTCTTATCTGATTTAGTTTTCTTATCTGATTTTTTAGACTTTTCATCTGCCCCCGCATGACTATGCACTATTTTTCTTTGTTGCTCAAAGCGCAACATAAAATCCGCAAATGCCTTAGGCGGCAAGCAAGCTTTCTGTAGTGCATTTAAAGCAAAATCATCAGCGTCGGTCTCATGCTGTCGGGAATAGCGCATTTGCATTAACACACCTGGCAACCCTGATGCCATCGAACTAACGTCACCTGTCGCCGCAGCTAAAACCAGCCCTGCCAACACACTTTGTATACTCTGTCGAAAAGCATGCCGCCCTTCGACATGGCCTAGCTCATGTGCTAACACCGCCACAATCTCAGTATCATTTTTTGCTAGCTGAATAAGCTCATCGGTCACGATCATAATGCCGCCAGGAAGCGCGAGCGCATTGGCACCAACAACGCCGCCTTCTCTAAACTTCAACTGATACTTAGGGCAACTTTTAAGTGACATACAAAGTTTATTCAGCGCTGTAACAATGTCTGCTTGACGTATTTTTTTCGTTTTGCTAGGAGAAAAATAGCCATATTCATGATCCAAGCCTTTTAAAACTTGTTCTCCCAAGTTACGCTCCATACTTAACGGGGTTGCATCCGCAACATGCTCTGCTAATTTCGGTACGCCATATTGCAAAAATACCCATCCAAAAAATACAGTAGCCGTCAATGAGACCAACACCCAGCCCAAATGGTTTTCTAGGTAATGGACACCACGCCAGAAAACATTGGCTTTTGAAGGAGACGCAGCCTCAAGCTCACTAATGTCAACTGCTTCCAATCTCGCGCCATCGGGCAAATCAATGATACGCTTTGATGTGCCGAGCTTCGCTTGCACATCAAGCTCTGAAAATGTGTAATGAACAACATTGCCTTCTGTTTCTATCGAAAGGCCATTATCCCTGACAATGACCAACACTGATTTAGCATGCGCACTAATACCATCAAAAAAATTTGCTTGAAACACTAGCGTTTATCCGAATGACAAATCAACATCAAAGAAATCGGAAATTTCTTCGCCAGTTGCTTTTACTTCGGCTTTTTTATCGCCTACAAATTGATCGAAATCGACATCACCAACAATTTGTAATTTAGATAAACGATACCTAGCCAAGCGTACTTGTGCCCAAGGTGTGGCCAAACCAAATGTAATCATAATCACAACGATGTTAGAAAAATATATCCACATAAAATCACGTGCACGCAATGTACTTTTAAAGGAAAGTTTATCTAATGTTGTGCTATTCCAAACGATATTACCAATACGCGCCTGGAGATAACCCAGAATGCCAAAAATAAACAAGCCGTAGGCAGCCATAAACCCAATAAAGCTCAACAATGCAATAGGGTTTGCTAACATGTCTTTCCAGCGTTCTTTTTTTGCCTCTTCGTGTTCTTTCATCATTTCCTCAAAAGTGTTTTCTTCAATCTGATCATCGGCTGGCGCAGACTTGGCTGGAACCTCATTCACTACTAACAATATCTTTTGATTGTTTGTTACCTTCACAAAGCCAGTTACATCAGACGCTGAGACCTTAGCCTCTGATGCTGCATTTTTTTGATACTGGTTATACGCAGGAAGAACAATTGCCGCTAAGATGCCAATCAGCGGCACAATGACTAATATTAAATACACTTTGTAAAAGCTTTTTACTTTCGCTTGCATAGCAAACTGCGTCAAACCAAACTTATGACCGCTCATTAAAAACTTATTTTTTTGATGAGATACAAAGGGTGCAGCAAGACCTAAAGTGAAAAGCGTAATGATAGGCAGCACAATAAATATACGAGCAGCTTCTCCCACCTTACCTACAAAATCAAATCGCAAACCTCGATGACTGGTATTACGCGCATTAAACATGGCTGAGCGCACCACCAACCATGGCAGGCCGAAAAAGAACAGAATCATGAAAATACCCTGCAAAGCAGGATGTATAAAGGAACTAAAAGCGTAGCAGATAAAAAAAACAAACGCGATTACGCGCCCTTTTAAAATGGCGACTGGCTTGGCATGATAATCAAAACCAACATTTTCTATCAATGTATTGTTATAAAAGTACTTTTTACGCCGCACTTTTGCCCATGCGGAATAAATACCAAACGTCAGCAAAGTTAGTAATAAGTTTACAATCCATATGCCAAAATACTCACTAGTCTTACCGGTAAACTCAATTTTTGTTGTTTTTTGACTATCCATTACACATCCCTAAACTTTTTATCGACCCAAGTTTAGCAGAATTAATCCCCCATAAAAAATGCTTTTCATTTGGCTTTTTGATGGAAAACAAACAAATCTTTAATTTTAATTAAATTTAGAGACATAATAACGAAATGCAATATAAAGCTCTTTTAACTTCAAAGTGAAAAATTCCAATATCATCCAACCTGACATACCTCAATCAAAAAAATTTGGTAGCTTATGGATGCTGGTTGCAGCATTAGGCTTTGCAATAATGGGCGCGCTTGTCAAAGCAGGCTCAGTTAAATTCTCTAGCGCAGAACTTGTTTTCTATCGGTCTTTATTTGGTTTTATTATAATTTACGCAATCATTTTGTTAAAGAAACTACCCTTAAAAACACCCTATTTAGGCAAGCAAATTTCTCGTGCGTTAATTGGCTTTTTTGCCTTACTCATGTTTTTTTATGCTATTGCGCATTTATCATTAGCAACGGCTATTACACTCAATTACACCTCACCTTTATTTCTAGCAACATTCATGCCTTTTATGCTGCATGAGAAGCCTAAAAAAATACTTTACTTAGCCATTGTTATTAGCTTCTTTGGTGTTGTGCTATTGCTAAAGCCTAGTTTTGCTAAAGAAGACTTGTTCGCAAGTATTGTAGGATTGACTTCAGGCATGGGTGCTGGTCTCGCTTATTTACATGTAAAACAGCTCGGCAATTTACATGAGCCAGACTGGCGTACTGTTTTTTACTTTACGTTCATCTCAACCATTGGTGCTGGCATTTGGATGCTGCTCGACAACACCAGCGACGTAACATGGCAAGATTTACCATTATTAATTGGCTTAGGACTATCTGCAACGCTAGCACAATTAGCGCTCACTCGTGCTTACCGCACTGGAAAAACATTAACTGTGGCTAGCTTAGGCTACACCACTATTGTTATTTCTAGCATTTTTGGCATTGTTTTCTGGGGTGAGCTTCTTACATCCATAGAATGGCTAGCTATTGGCCTCATTATTACAGGTGGTCTCATTAGCATTTACGCAACAAATAATACAAAATAGTCCACCCTTTGGCTTTCTTCAGCCAACACCCTAGACATTTCAACAAATTGGCATTAATCTGGTTATTCCGCGTTATAAATGTAAATTTAGTTTTAACAATTATGATTTATATAATTAATTCGCATATTAAAAAGCACAGCCTAGCCAAGTACATAGGAATAGGTATTGCACTTTGCCTACTAAGCGGCTGCTTAGGCGGCACCCTTGCGCAACAAATCGCACGATCTATTGCAACAAGCATCGCAGACAAAGCAACGGCTAACGCACTAGATGTCAATGAAGATAAAGCATTTAAGCCGCAACAAAACACAAAGTTAGAAGACAGAGGACCTGACGCACGTTGGATGGCGCTCGCCACAACAAGATTTAACACCGCAGCACCACGCCCTAAATTATTGACCGCAACAGTGCCTAAAGAAGTGCCCATACAAATTTTACAAGCAAATTCATTGGTACGTGTTCAGTTATATAATTTATTAATTGGCGAAGAAAAAAATATTGTATTTGAAAAAGCACGTGCATTAGGCTCCCTAAACTTACCAGAGAAACGCGAATGGCCTAGTTGGCATGTCGCCACAGGGGTGATTGAAAAAGAAAACACGCCCATTACTTTTTTAATCCCGCCAGTATTTGGCAAGCTATCAAGCGGAACATTTACCATGGTTGAACTGGCTAACCCAGGTGAGCTCAATATTGCCAGATATCTGCAAAACTAAAGACTTAAAAACTAAAAACTTAAGTTAGGGATCAATCAAGCCACTACGCATCGCAATCAGCGCAATTTCAGCAGAATTACTTGCATTCAATTTTTGTTTAATATTATATAAATGCGTTCCTACTGTACGTGGGCTTAAAAATAGGGTTTCGGCAATTTCATTGGTTGTTTTACCTTTTGCTAAAGACATAAATACTTCAAACTCACGCTCACTCAACACGTCAACTGGGTTTTGATCACCCGATAGTTGTTGAATAGCCATTTCTTGTGCAACACTAGCTTCAATATACTTCTTGCCTGCAGCTACAGTCTGAATCGCTTTTATTAGCTCTTCTGCGGCACTACGTTTAGTTAAATAGCCCATTGCACCAATATTTAATACGCGCTTAGGATGTACTGAATCCTCATGTGCAGACAATACTAAGATTTTAGCATTTGATTCTTTAGCTAAAATACGCTCTATTGCTTCCATACCACCAATACCTGGCATCGTAATATCCATGACAACAACATCTGGCTTAAATTCCATATAAGACTTTATCGCCCCTTCACCATTCTCAGCTTCTGCAATCACTTTGATGTCACTTGCCGATTCAAGCAGCATTTTAAAACCCATACGAACCACGGCGTGGTCATCCACTAGCATTATGTTAATTTGACTCATGCATTCTGTCCTGTCTTCATTACTTGCGGAATAACAATTCGTATAGCCGCGCCTTCGTTTAAATTTGAATCAACATTAAAACTACCGTGCAAGCCTTGTACGCGCTCACGAATACCCAGCAATCCAAAATGATTCGTTTGATCTACGTCAGCCATATCCATGCCCTTACCATCATCTTCAATACTTAAACTCAAATCACCTGTTTCATTAAGTGCCAAGTAAATCTCAATCTTACTCGCCTCAGCATGTTTAATGGCATTGTTTATTGATTCTTGCACGATTCGATAAACATTAATGTTTAAAGTTTCACCTAAACCATCTAAATTACCAGACATACTTAACTTAATCGATAGATGTTCTTGTTGTTTTTGTACATTATTAACAAGATCTTTTAACGTTTCAGGCAAGCCCAAGTTATCTAATGAGCCAGGGCGCAGCTGAATAATAATGTTATGCATGCCATCGTATATGTGATTGGCTGCAGCCACAATCGTTTGAGCACTCGCCTCTATTTCTGGCGCTTTTTCCTTGGTTTTATTTGCAATCGCTACGGCAAACGTTTTTATTGCTGTTACATATTGGCCTAACTCATCATGCAACTCCCTAGCCAAGCTGCGACGCTCATCCTCAATATGCTTCTGAATAAGATGGGTTACTTGGCGGTTTTCTTCTAACTCCAGCTCCGCCGCCAACGATTCCGCCATACGATTTAGACTGTGTCCAATTTTTTCAAATTCTGGCAAACTAAATTCTGGCAAACGTGCACTCAAATCACCTTTTTCCATTTGATTAATCGCCGTTAAAATAGGTTGCAATGGTTGCAGCCAATGACCCAGCATCCAGTAAACAACAGCGTTAAGTGCGATAAAAAACACCAGCCCTATCCAAAACAAGTAACGCATCTTCACCCAAGCTTCTCTAATCACACCACCCGGGTCAGGCTTAACCTCTAGCCTGCCATAGCGTATCAACCTTGAGGCAACTTCTTCTTTTGGGTCCAACATATGATAAAACCACTTTGGAGGTGATTCTTCTGCAAGATATTTAGAAGGTGGCGACTGGTACATTAAATTGCGTTTGCTATCATACAAAGATATTTCATTACTACGTACACGACCCAGCTGCTTCAAAAAACGATGCATGACATCGTGCGTGTATCCCCACTCTAAATTTTGATTTGAACTTAAAATGACAGTATCTAACAGTTGGATTGTAATATGCGCCGAAGATTCTACCGTTTCTTGAATCTGCGATTTAGCACCACGCAACAGCATGGTCGCAATGGCTATCATAAACAGCAACATGAGCGCTGTAATTAATAAGTTTAAACGGAGACGTAAGCTCATATTGTGATGATATAACTTTTACTAGCAATCATGAATAACATTGAAATCACCAACTAAGATGTGTAGAGTTTAACAACTTTAATAAAAATGAAACAGTGTATTATTCATGAGTCTAGAAACTAAATTTATATGTGCTGCTGCTAGCGCAATCTATGCTGGCATTATTTCAAATGAATCTGACATAGAATCACTTGATCGAGCCATCGGTGATGGCGACCACTTCATCAACATCAAACGTGGCGCAGAGGCTATTGAATCAATTTCTGATGAAATAAAATTGTTAGCGCCTGACGAGGCATTGAACAAAATCGGTATGAAGTTACTTAGCTCAGTGGGCGGCGCATCTGGGCCATTATTTGCTAGCTTCTTTATCGGCATGTCAAAGGTCGCTAAACTTAACGGTGCTAACACAAGTTTAGACATTGCAGCTGCTTTTGCTGCAGGGGTACAAGAGATGATTAAACGGGGCAAAGGGCAACAAGGCGAAAAAACCATGTTAGATGTGTTGATTCCAGTGGCCCATACGTTTATTTTTAGCGCGATAGAAGACAAAAACATCGAAGAAATTTGCACTGTAATTAAAAAAGAAGCCGATAAAGGGCTGGAATCCACACGCAACTTAATCGCAACAAAAGGCCGCGCAGCTGGCTTGGGTGAACGATCCATTGGCCATTTAGACCCCGGTGCAAAAAGCTGCCAAGTAATGGTTAATGAAGTGTGTAATTTACTTTTAAAATCAAATAAATAAAGTTATTTATTAAAGTGAAACATTAAGATGAAAAAATTTATTAACGATGTGGATAATATGTTAAATGAAAGCCTATCTGGCTTTGTAAAAGCACATGGTGACCTAGTGTCACTACATACTGACCCCGCTTACTTAACTCGCAAACACATAGCAACAAATAAAGTCGCGCTTATTTCAGGCGGCGGTACTGGGCACGAGCCACTGCACGCAGGTTACCTTGGTAAAGGCATGTTAGATGCTGCCTGCCCAGGCCAGGTATTTACCTCACCCACTCCTGACCAGATGTTAGCAGCAGCCGAAGCTGTCCACGCCGATAAAGGCATTTTGTTTATCGTTAAAAACTATGCGGGCGATGTCATGAACTTTGAAATGGCAGCTGAAATGCTCTCACATGAGCACGCCACCGTGCTTGTTAGTGATGATTGCGCTGTTATTAATAGCACCTACACCACAGGAAGAAGAGGTGTGGCTGGCACCCTTATCGTTGAAAAATGTGTTGGTAGCCTAGCCGAAGCAGGTGCAAGCTTAGCCGCATGCAAAACGTTAGGTGACAAAGTCAACAGCAACACTGCTAGCATTGGTGTTGCCTTAACCAGTTGCACCGTTCCAGCTGCTGGCCGCCCTACTTTCGATATAGCTGATACTGAGATCGAAATGGGTGTTGGTATACATGGTGAACCCGGTCGCAAACGTGAAGCCATGCGTGATGCGGATGCCATTGTAAAAGATATGGTCGATGCCATATTGGCTGACTTAAAGCCACAAACCGATACTGAAATTTTGCTACTGATTAACGGCTTAGGTGGGACGCCTTTAATGGAGCTTTACCTCATCTACAACACGGCAGAAAAACTATTAGCAGAACATGGTCTTAACGTCGCACGCTCTTTAGTTGGCAATTACATTACAGCTATCGATATGACAGGTGCATCGATTACAGTTTGTCAGCTAGATGATGAAATAAAACAACACTGGGATAGTTATGTGCATACACCAGCCTTACACTGGGACACAAACTAACTAAAAAAAACAGCATGCCATAGTTTCTCAACCGCTTCAGTATGTGTTTGTACTAAAGGAATTTTAGTTTTGGCTGGTTTACCTTGCAACCCAGCAGCATGTTGCAGGCGGCGGTATTCGCGATATGCATCAGCAACTTTCTTAGCTAATAACGTATCAACAATGTGCAAAGATCCCAGCGTCTCAAGCAAAGCAATATTGCCAGAATTTTTTGTTAACTGTTGATGTTTTTCTGCATGTAAAAGCAACAAATACTGCACCAAAAACTCCACATCGATAATGCCACCTACACTTTGCTTTAAATCAAAAGTTTCTTCACTTACTTTATGAGCGGCGCGCATTTTCTCTCTCATTGCCAAGACATCTAAGCGCAATTTACCTGTATCACGTGGCTGCATAATCACTTCGACACGTATCACTTCAAACAAGGCACCAATACTAGCATCACCTGCGATAAAAGCTGCTCGAGTAATCGCCTGATGCTCCCATACCCAAGCACGGTCAAGTTGATAACGATGAAATGCATCAACGCTACTCACTAATAAGCCACTATTGCCATCTGGCCGCAACTCAAGATCGGTTTCGTACAACAAGCCAGCATGTGTCAGGCTATTAAACCAACTATTGATACGCTGTGCGTAACGCGCATAAATCTCTGCGGCGTCAGCATGTTCATCTTGATAAAGAAAAATAATATCTAAATCAGACATGTAACCAAGCTCTTTGCCACCTAATTTACCGTAACCAATCACTGCAAATTTCGGCTGATTAATATGCTTAAACTGTAATGACTGCCAAATAACTTGCAAGCTGATCTCTAGAACCATTTTCGCCAATTCACTTAAATAATCTGACAACGTTTCCAATGGCAATAAGCCTGCTATATCTTGTGCCGCAAACCGTAGAATAGCCGCATGCTTGAAATGGCGCATGGCATTCATTTGCATTTCTGCATCACCTTCTAAACTTGCTATTTTTTGCTGCAAATCAGCATTCATTTGCTCAAAATCTGGCTTAGCATATAAATATTCCCTATCAAGCAATTCATCTAGCAAAATGGGATGGGATGTTAAATATTCTGACAGCCAAGGGCTGGCCGCAAATAACTTAACCACCAAATGCAAAGCATGTGGAAACTCTGTCAACAACGCCAAATAACTTGCACGGCGGCAGATACTCTCTATAAAATTAATAGTGCGCAATAATGCGGTATTCGCATCACCAAGCTGCGCAGCTTGATGAATAACATTAGGCATGAGTTGATCAAAACGAGATTGACTATCAATGGGCAACTTTAGATAACGGTTGCTCTTACGCAGCCTATATAAATAGTCGTAAGCTTGTTTACTATCTTCATAGCCCATCGCTTGCAATTGTTCTTGCGCGGATGTTTGTTCAACATCGCCTTGCCAGATAGCGGCTTCTAGCGCATAGGTTTTCTCTTCGCTAGCCGCATCGCTAAACGTTGTATCAAAATACATTTGAATACGCGACCGATGCACTTCCAACTGCTGCAAAAATATTGCCCAACTAGTGATATTCAACATACGTAGAATCGATTGTTTTGAATCTTCTGTTTTTGGCAAGTCTTGCGTTTGCTGATCATCAACATACATGATGCGATGTTCGAGATTACGTAAAAAAATGTAGCTTTCACTTAAAGCATCTACTGCTGCCGGACTTAACACACCCTGCTTCGCTAGCAGCTGCAACACGGCTAATGTAGGCCTAATTTGAAGGGTTTTATCTTGCCCGCCTCTAATCAATTGAAACACTTGCGCAATAAATTCAACTTCACGGATTCCGCCTCTACCCACTTTAATATTATCTTCCACGCCGCGACGTGCAACATCTTTTTTAATCTGCAATTTCATATCGCGCATAGAGGCGTACGCCTTGTAGTCCAAATACTTTCTGAAAATAAAAGGCCTAATAAGCTTCTCTATCTCATCCGAAGGGCCCGCAACCGCTCGGCCTTTAATCCATGCGTAACGCTCCCACTCTCTGCCATTATTTTGATAATATTCTTCTAATGCTTCTAGGCTACTCACCAGCACACCTTCAGAACCAAATGGACGTAACATCATATCCACCCGAAAAACAAAACCATCTTCAGTAATGTCATCTAAAGCAGCAATTAAACTTTTACCTAACTTGGTAAAAAATGCTTGATTACTAATACTGTCCTCACCATCTGTTTCACCTTCTTGCTCGTAAGCAAAAATCAAATCCACATCAGATGAAACATTAAGCTCACGCCCGCCTAGCTTACCCATACCAATAACAATAAAATCTTGCGCCTCGCCTGTAGCGCTTCTTGGTGTGCCATATGTTTTTTGCAAAAGCGTCATATGAAAAGCGATTGCATGCTGGATAGTGATTTCCGCTAGGTGTGATGTGGTGTTAACCACTTCTCCAAAGTCAGCTAAACCATTTAAGTCTCGCACAATAATTCTAGCCAACACTTGCTGCCTTAATTGGCGTAACTGTCGTTTTAAAGCAGCCTCATCAGCAACTTCTTGTGCAGACAATTGCGCCTGCATATCCTTTAAAAGATATGCTTGATGAATATTTTCTAACAAATCATTCATTAATACAGCGTCTTTTGAAAACAATCTAGTCAGAAAAGGACTACATAATGCAGCATGTTGTAAGCATGCCTCATCCCTAGACTTGGTGCGGGTTTCTGATAGAATTGTATCCAACGTAAGCATAAGTTTTAAACAGTCTTTAAAGTAACGTAATTACACCAAATTATAATGCGTTGGACAGCTAGTTACACATCATATTAGGGGAGTTGCATGTCGATTGAATCTGTAATGCATGAAAGCCGTGTTTTTGCACCCAGCAAAGCATTTGTAAACAACGCCACCATTTCAAGCATGCAAGCCTACGAGCAATTATGTGCAGAAGCCGATAAAGACTATGAAGGTTTTTGGGCCAAGTTAGCGCGAGATTTACTTGTTTGGCATAAACCTTTCACCAAAACGCTTAATCAAGACAATGCCCCTTTTTACAAATGGTTCGAAGATGGTGAGCTTAATGTTTCTGCTAATTGCTTAGATAAACATCTAGACACGATTCCCAATAAAACCGCGATTATTTTTGAAGCCGATAATGGTGATGTTAAAACGGTCACTTACAAACAGCTTTATCACCAAGTTTGCCAGTTTGCTAATGGCCTAAAAACACTTAATTTAAAACTGGGTGATCGTGTCATTATTTATTTACCGATGGGTATCGAAGCTGTTGTAGCCATGCAAGCTTGCGCACGCATTGGTTTAACTCATTCCGTTGTCTTTGGCGGTTTTTCTGCCAAAAGCCTAAACGAACGTATGGTTGATACAGGCGCTGCTGCTGTCATCACATCAGATGGTCAGTTCCGTGGTGGCAAGACATTACCCCTTAAACAAGCTGTTGATGA
>CAYXOR010000016.1:0-10883 GCA_964466895.1 uncultured Methylophilaceae bacterium
ATGGTCGACTGGGTATATAAGCTACAATATGGAAACTATCAACAGTGAATGCTGTAAATTAAATGTCAAACGATACTAACAACAGCAATATTAGCGCTCGTCTTGCAAAGCGTTTTAGCCGCAATATTAAAGAGCGGGCGATAGAGTTCGTCTTATTTCTTTGCGCGCTCTCAGCGGTATTCACGACGATCGCAATCGTTGCTATTCTTTTATATGAATCCTACACATTCTTTCAACATGTCTCTATTATTGAGTTTTTAACTGATACGCAATGGACACCGTTATTTGAAGATGCACATTACGGTATTTTGCCTTTGGTCTCTGGCACATTAACCATCTCAGCCGTTGCATTAGCCTTTGCTATTCCTGTTGGTACAATCGCCGCCATTTACCTTTCAGAGTTTGCCACACACAAAACACGTGAAACAGTAAAACCTATTTTAGAAATGTTAGCCGGTGTGCCAACCATTGCCTTTGGTTACTTTGCATTACTATTTATCACACCATTATTACAAAAAATATTTCCCACATTGCCTACTTTCAACATGCTTGGCCCAGGTATTGTTATCGGCATTATGGTCGTACCGTACATTGCCTCAGTTTCTGAAGATGCTATGCGTGCAGTACCAATGAGCATGCGAGAAGGTTCTTATGCGATGGGCGCTACACGCTTTCAAACCGCCTTGCGGGTTGTAACCCCTGCTGCTATCTCAGGCATTGTGGCTGCCTATATATTAGCTATCTCACGCGCTGTAGGTGAAACCATGGTGGTTGCTATTGCAGCAGGTCAACAGCCTAATTTAACTTTTAACCCAATGGATTCTGCAGCAACGATTACCGCTTATATTGTCCAAGTTGCCATGGGTGATTTACCGCACGGCAGTATAGGCTATCAAAGTATTTTTGCCGCTGGCTTAGTGCTGATGTTAATGACACTATTCTTTAATATTCTTGGACACTTTACCCGTAAGAAATTCCGCGAGACTTATTAATATGACATCAAAAGCATCTACACTTGAAAACTTAAGCGCTGTACGCGAAATGATTAAGCGCCATAAGCTAAAAGACTCAATATTTGGTATTGTCGGTTTACTTTGCATCATATTGATATTGCTCGCGCTACTTATCTTATTTGTAGACTTACTTGCCGATGGTTACCCAAAACTATTTTCTTGGGATTTTTTTACCAATTTCCCTTCACGTAGAGCGGCTAGAGCTGGCTTGCTTACGGCATTAGTCGGATCTGGCTTAGTCATGCTGGTTACGTTTATCTCAGCGGTGCCAATGGGTGTAGGTGCCGCCATTTACCTTGAAGAATATGCCCCAAAAAACTGGATTTCAGAAGTGATTGAAGTGAATGTAACCAACTTGGCCGCTGTACCCTCTATTATTTACGGCTTATTGGCTTTAGGCTTATTTGTTTATATTCTTGATTTTGGCTCGAGTATTTTAACGGCAGGCTTAACATTAGGTTTATTAATACTGCCCATTGTCATTGTGGCAACAAGAGAAGCTATTCGCGCAATTCCGGTTGCCATTCGCGAAGCCGCCTATGCCGTAGGGGCGACCAAGGGACAAGTTGTTTCACAACATGTAGTGAAATACGCTGCGGGTGGTATTTTAACTGGGGTGATTATTGGTATGGCCCGTGCCATCGGTGAAACAGCACCTGTTATCACTATCGGTGCGCTCTCTTTTATTGCTTTTTTACCGCCCTCACCTGTTACTACAACCGCACCATTTATTAATTTCGATTGGTTAACCTCTGAGTTTACCGTGTTACCTATCCAAATGTTTAATTGGCTGTCGCGCCCCAATGCTGATTTTCATGTCAATGCCGCAGCAGCAGGTGCGCTCATTATCATCGTCACCTTACTCATGAATGGTGTTGCGATTAAAATGCGTTACGACATTCGCAAAAAAATTAAATGGCAATAACGTTAACACTTAGCTTAATCAATATTATTTAGGGACTTTGAAATATGGCTTCTGCAACACCACCTATTAAAGCGGAATCTCGTAACCTGAGCTTTTATTACAGCAACGGCACCCATGCGCTTAAAGATATTTCTATGCCGCTATATGAGAAAAAAATCACCGCGCTCATTGGGCCATCCGGTTGCGGAAAATCGACATTTTTACGTTCCTTTAACCGCATGCATGATTTATACCCTGGCAATAAATACGAGGGGGAAATTATTATGCATCCAGACGATACCAATATACTAGACCCTAATGTAGACCCCATTGAAGTACGCATGCGTATTAGTATGGTTTTTCAAAAACCAAACCCATTTCCTAAATCAATTTACGAAAATGTTGCCTACGGATTACGTGTACGTGGTAAAAGAAACAAACGCTTGATGGATGATAAAGTAGAAGAAGCACTTAAGGGTGCAGCACTATGGGATGAAGTGAAGGATCGTTTACAAGACTTGGCGTTTAACTTATCTGGCGGCCAACAACAACGCTTATGTATTGCGCGCGCATTGGCAACGGACCCTGAAATTATGCTATTTGATGAGCCAACATCAGCGCTCGACCCAATAGCAACAGCCAGTATTGAAGAATTAATGAATGAACTGCGCGATAAATTGACCATATTAGTTGTCACACACAATATGCAACAAGCTGCCCGTGTATCTGATTACACTGCTTACATGTATTTAGGCGAAGTGATTGAGTTTAACAATACTGGCGATATGTTTGTTAAACCCAAAGATAAACGTACTGAAGATTACATTTCAGGCAGAATTAGCTAATGAGCAGCCAGCAGCACAATGGAGAATATAATGAATGAGACCACTACACACCTATCCCGCCAATTTGACGAAGACCTAGAACGCTTACGCAGTAGCGTGCTTGAGATGGGCGGCCTTGTTGAGTCACAAATCAACTCTACAACCAAAGCCTTTGCCGAGGGTGACCATAGTGCTGTATTACGTGTACTTAAAAATGATCGGGATGTCAATAATTTTGAGAAAATGATTGATGAAGATTGTATTCATGTCATTGCCATGCGCCAACCTACTGCATCCGACTTGCGATTAGTCATGTCGATTACTAAAATGGTGACCGACCTTGAGCGCTCTGGTGACGAAATTAAGAAAATGGCGAAAAGCATACGACGGATACAAGAGCGTGATAACAAAATACGTAATTCAAATGCAGATGTAAAACACATCGCCAAGGCTGCTAGCATGCAGTTACGAAGCGCATTAGACTGTTTTGCACGACTAGATACCAAAGCGGCTAAAGAAGTTATTCTTGCAGATGATGCACTTGATGATGAGTTTAAAGCCATTATCCGTCAGCTAATTACACACATGATGGAAGATCCGCGCTCTATCACTACAGCGCTCGATGTTATTACAATTGCACGCGCAATTGAACGTGTCGGCGACCATGCCAAAAACATTGCTGAGCAAGTCATTTACATTGTTGAAGGACGTGATGTTAGGCACAGTGCAAACTGCACTTGACACTAACATTAATAACCAATGTTATAAGTTTACCTAACACAGCCGCATTCTATTTAATATTTCTTAAGATTTAAAAAAATATTAAACTACAATAAAAAACACATCGTTTCCTGCTACATCTATACTGTACGTTTATTCTAATAACATGGAGCATCTAAATGGCAAATGAATCTAGACATACCAAAGCATTCAAAGAGAGGCATGCAAAGTCAAACGAAATCATACTTGCTAGTGTTAAAGGCTACATTGGCAAAACAATGGGCTCAGATGAGCAGAAGAGGCGTAATGGCGTGCTTATAGTTACAAAAACACGTGTTATCTTTTATAGAAAAGGGTTTATAGGTGAGGTCATTGAGACCATGCCCATTAAAAGCATTGCATCAATAGAGCGAAAATCTACTTTAGGCCTAAGAGTCATTCGTTTTTATACTAATAATGACGAACTTGAATTCAAAACTTTCCAGAAAGAAGGTGAGGCAGCGCTTATAGCTGCGATTGAATCTACCAAAAATGTGGCCCCTAAAGCACCGAGCGAAGCTAAAGAAGACCCGATGGAAAAACTCCAAAAGCTTGCTACACTGAAGGATTCGGGCATTATTACACAAGAAGAATTTAACGCCAAAAAAGCTCAACTCCTTTCTGAATTATAGAAACATTACAAGTTAAACTGCATGGATAGAAAATACATAACGTTTGCATGTTGTTTATTAGCGCTCACCATCTCTATTTGGGTATGGATTGACCTATTTGTATTCTCAACAATCAGTTCACATCCGGATTGGCAAAATAAATTCCCCACCTTATTAAAAGGCACTTTCTTAATAGTATTTATCTCTCTGACCCCAGCTGCGCTCTTTACTAAGACAGTAAAAAACTACTTTCAAGTCGCTCTAAGTGCAATTGCACTTGCCCCTTTGCCTGCGCTGTTACAGTTCTTTTTAAATGATTTACTATCCAACACGACTACAGCATCTCTAAATATTTTTAGCAATTACGTTTGGATAATTACTTTCCATTGCTTAATACCATTTTTTATTTTACTTATAATAATCATTATTATTAATAAATATTTAACGACTAATAAAAGCTAATCTTTACACTAATCAATTATGCCCTATACAGTCACTATTAACATTGCGGGGCCAGGCACAGCACTAAAAGACGGAGGCACTTCATTACCAGGGCATATCTGGTATTCCATTTCTGATGGTAAAAATTCAAATGATAGCTATGGATTTTCCCCCATTAAACATGGCGACATAAATGGGCCAGGGCAAGTCACCGCAGATGATAAGCAATACGTAGCAACTAATTACTCTCGCACAATGAAAATCAGCGAAGAACAATTTTACAAGCTAAAAGATTTTGGCGACACTGCTAAAACTGGTAGTGAAAAATATACTAGTCTTGACTACAAAGATGTTCGTCACAACTGTGTAGATTTTGCTTGGGGGGCACTCAATCATGCAGGCCTACATACTAACTATGCTATACCTCATGCTTTAGGCTTGCAATCTCAAAACAAGAACCACGAAGGCTCTCTTAAGCCAATTAACAATGTGGATGATATTAAACGCATTACTGCACCGTTTCCTAACAGCTTTCTAAATAAAGAAACAGAACTTCCACTAGCCACAGACAGAACTATCTTACAACGACTACTTAGTGAAGAACTGAAAGAAAATAGGCAAAAGCCAACAGAATCACTTGCTCAAAATGAAACCAATAGTGACCATGCAGCGCCAGCTTCCGCATCCAACAACATTGTGAATCAACGCATTATAGAAAACTTACAAAACAATCCTATATTTGTTGCAAAACTTACTCAAGATGACAAAAAAACAGAACCCGATGCTGAAGTCTAATTAATGTCTATTTACAGAAAACACAACCTTTTACTAAGTGTTATAGCTAACGTGAGCTGTTTATACTTAATCACTATTGGCTTAACATAGTAACGACACCTGCAATTTTTTCTGCTAAAGTTTGTATTTGTTTTTGGTTTTGTCCTTCTACCATGACGCGTATTTTTGGCTCGGTACCAGAAGCCCGCAGCAACACACGGCCAGTATCCTTAAGTTCATCTTCAGCCTGCTTTACAGCTTGCTGAATATCAGTATGATCTAAATCAAGTTTTTTATTTGTTGTGACATTAATCAATACTTGCGGATAAAGTGTTAACCCATGACCCAACTGAGCCAGTGATTGATCACTCTGTATTAATGCATGCATCACTTGTAATGCCGCAATAATCGCATCACCGCTGCTATGCTTATCCAGCGTAAGAATATGTCCGGAATTTTCGCCACCTAGCTTCCAGTTTTTTTGCTTCATTAGTTCTAACACATAACGATCGCCGACATTTGCGCGCGCAAATGGGATTTGATGTTTATGCAGCGCTTGCTCTAAAGCAAGATTTGTCATTAACGTACCGGCAATACCGCCTTTAAGTTTGCCTTTTGCGTACAAACCCAAAGCAATGATATAAAGCAATTGATCGCCATCAAGTAACTTTCCATCAGCATCGACCATCATCACACGATCACCATCGCCATCAAAAGCAATGCCTAAATCGGCCTTGTTTTCTAGCACCGTTTTTTGTAAAGCCTGTGGGTGGGTAGAGCCAACATCTTGATTGATATTAAGACCATCTGGTTGATTACCTATCGCGATGACTTCAGCACCAAGCTCATGGAACACATCTGGCGCCACGTGATAGGTTGCACCGTGCGCACAATCTAATACAACTTTTAAACCCCGTAAGTTTAAGTCGCTAGGAAACGTGCTTTTACAAAACTCAATATAACGGCCTGCGGCATCATCAATACGACGCGCTTTACCTAATTTTGCAGACTCCATAACCTGCATGGGTTTATCTAACTCTGCCTCAATAGCATGTTCCAATTCATCGCCCAATTTTTCTCCCAACCCAGAGAAAAACTTAATGCCATTATCATAATAGGGGTTATGTGATGCTGAGATAACAATACCTGCTTGCGCACGCAATGCACGTGTTAAATAGGCAACAGCTGGCGTTGGCATCGGACCCGTCAACAATATATCAACACCAGCGGCAGACAAACCTGCTTCCAGCGCCGCTTCTAGCATATACCCAGAAATACGGGTGTCCTTACCAATCAGCACCGCTGGTTTAGCGCCTTTTGCTAAACTCCCTTTATTGGCAGTCAGCACTTTGCCCGCCGCATAACCTAAACGCATAATAAACTCAGGTGTAATTGTTTTTTCGCCTACTTTGCCGCGTATGCCATCAGTGCCAAAATATTTTTTTGCCATCGTTTCTTTCTACTTTCTTTTTAGTTTTTACTACACATACTTAAAAAATTAATCTAATCATGCTTCTTAATACCAAAATAGCCAGTAGGCAAGCATTAAACCAACAGCAACAATCAATATATTAAGAAACTGTTGTTGAGAAAAATTGATTGTTATTTTCTGCGCGTCGAATTTTTCCTTAAGCGCGGGCTGACTGGCTATATATTGCTCAATAAATTCTTTTGACTCTATCAATCCTAGGCCAGCGCTTACTTTTAGCAATTTTATTGCTTCAATTTTGTGCCCGCTTTCAAGTGCAGCCAACACGTCACTGGTCAACTTAATATCGTTATTCATCTTCTCAACAACTCTCTTTTCTTCCGAAATTAGCCTACCGCTATGGCATTGACAACTTTTAACGCTTCTACTGTCGCACTGACATCGTGCACACGTAATATTCTAGCGCCTTTCAGAGCAGAAATCACTGAGGCCGCAACACTTGCGTAAAGTCTTGCATTTACATCATTACCAGTTACCTGCCCTAGCACTGATTTGCGCGATAAACCAACCAGTAGCGGCTGTTCTAAATCAGTCAACAACGCTAACTGTTGTATCAAACTAACATTATGGGCTTTAGTCTTGCCAAATCCAAACCCTGGATCAATCACAATACGTTGCTTAACAATGCCAGCCGCTTTACAGACAGCTATCCTTTCAAGCAGAAACGCTTTAATTTCCGCTGTGACATTTTGATACTCAGGCTTCACCTGCATCGTTTGCGGCGTACCTTGCATATGCATTAAACAAACACCCACATTGGTCTTTGCGACAACATCGATGGCGCCCGCTTCTTGCAGCGCCCGCACATCATTCACTAATGATGCGCCCGCTATAATGGCTGCACGCATCACTTCTGGTTTATAGGTATCAATAGAAATAGGAATGTTAATCTGTGTTGCTAGCGACGCTATCACTGGGATAATACGATTTAGCTCTTCTTCGAGCGTAACTGGCATTGCATTAGGCCTTGTGGATTCACCACCTATATCTAAAAAATCAGCGCCCTCTTCTACCAGTTTCAATCCATGTTCAACAGCCGACTCCACTTCAGAAAACTGCCCGCCGTCTGAAAAGGAATCTGGGGTTACGTTCACTATGCCCATAACACGTGAGCGAGTTAAATCTATTTGATATTTTCCGCAATCGAAGATCATAAACAATAAGGGCCAGCCAAACCTAATTAGCCAGCCCTTCGTATCCTAATATTAATAGTTTTAACTTTTAACAGTCGGTTGAGGTGTGGGATTTGTCGATGCACCTGACGTACCTGAACTATCACCTTTGCCTGGCTTTTTCTTGCTTTGCCGCGGCTTAGGCTCACGAACGGGCAAACCAGCCATAATGTCATTAATTTGGTCTGCATCAATCGTTTCATATTCCATCAATGCAGCGGTCATTGCTTCAACTTTATCACGATTTTCTTCAAGTAATTTACGCGCTATGGCATATTGCTGATCAAGCATCCGGCGGATTTCTGCATCTACCTTTTGTTGCGTAGCCTCAGAAACTGTTTTTGAACTCATGCTGCCAAAAAATGAATCCTGCTCACTACCTGTATACACCATCGTACCCAGCGCATCAGACATTCCATACCTCGTCACCATGTCACGTGCCAATTTAGTCGCTCGCTCAAAATCATTTGAGGCGCCAGTCGACATTTGATTCATGAAAAGCTCTTCTGCAATACGTCCACCAAACAAGATTGAAATCTCTTCCAGCATTTTGTCTTTATAGTTACTAATATTATCAAACTCTGGTAGCTGCCAAGTTAGCCCTAATGCCCAACCACGTGGCATAATCGTCACTTTATGTACTGGATCAGCTTTAGGTAGTAATTTTGCAACAACCGCATGTCCAGATTCGTGATAAGCCGTATTACGGCGTTCCTCTTCTCGTATCACCATTGATTTACGTTCAGGACCCATGTAGATCTTGTCTTTAGCATCTTCAAAATCCTCCATGTCTACCGTACGTTTATCACGACGTGCTGCAAATAAAGCAGCCTCGTTCACCAAATTAGCCAAATCCGCACCACTAAAACCTGGTGTGCCACGTGCAAGAATATCGGCTTTTACGTCAGGATCAATAGGCACTTTACGCATGTGGACCAATAAAATTTCCTCACGGCCTTTAATATCAGGCAAACCAACCATCACTTGACGGTCGAAACGGCCTGGACGAAGCAAGGCTTTATCTAAAACATCGGCACGATTCGTTGCCGCAATGACAATCACACCAGAGTTCGGTTCAAACCCATCCATCTCAACTAATAATTGATTAAGCGTCTGCTCACGCTCATCATTACCACCACCCGTCCCCGATCCACGGCTACGGCCCACAGCATCTATCTCATCAATAAAAATAATGCATGGTGAGTTTTTCTTCGCTGTTTCAAACATGTCTCGCACGCGAGAAGCACCAACACCAACAAACATTTCTACAAAATCTGAACCAGAAATAGTAAAAAATGGTACTTTCGCCTCACCCGCAATAGCACGCGCTAATAATGTTTTACCTGTACCAGGTGGCCCAACCAACAATATACCACGTGGAATACGACCCCCCAATTTTTGAAACTTACTAGGGTTGCTTAAAAACTCAACCAGCTCGGTCACTTCTTCTTTAGCTTCATCACAGCCTGCGACATCTGCGAATGTTGTCTGGTTGGTACTTTCATCTAATTGTCTTGCTTTGCTTTTGCCAAACGAAAATGGGCCGCCGCCTTTGCCGCCGCCTTGCATCTGTCGCATAAAGAATATCCATACGCCGATTAATAAAATCATCGGAAACCATGACATAAAGATTTCTAACAATACGGAACGTTTTTGTTCTGCTTTGGCTTCGATCTGAACGTTATACTTCAGCAAATCATTCACCATCCATAAATCGTTTGGCGTATAAGTGCTGAAGTCCTCATTGTCGACCGTCTTGCCTTTAACGACACGTCCATCAATTTGTACCTTAGCAATTTGCCCCTCTTTAACCGCTTGCATAAATTCGGAATAAACCATTTGTTTTTCGGCTTTAGCACTGCCGTTAAACGGATTAAACACCGTCATGAGTACAAGCAAGATTGCGATCCAAATTGCAATATGTTTTAAGGTATTGTTCACTAACTAGTTCCTTATAAAAGCGAGCGTATGCTTAAAAGACATACGCTTAAAATATCATTTTAACCTATTTCGAATTCAATATTTTCGAATTCAACACTGTAGCGCTACTTATTCTCGACTCAGGCCTTTTGACCCAACCCAAGTAAGTACACCTCACTGCTTCGACCACGGGAAGCTTTTGGCTTTCTAGTCACCACTTTATCAAATTGCAAACGCATGTTCTTAATGGTTTCATCAAAACCCGCGCCAATAAAAACTTTGACCAAAAAATTACCGTCTGGTTTCAACCAATCTTTACTAAATTCAAGCGCCAACTCAGTTAAATAGACTGCACCAGCTTGGTCCGCTGCTTTCACACCACTAATATTGGGTGCCATATCTGAAATTACAAGGTCTACAGGCTTATTTCCTAACTTTTCTTCTAATTGCTTTAAAACGCTCTCTTCACGAATATCACCCTGCAAAAACTCAACACCTGCAATTGGGTGCATATCCAGTATATCAAGTGCAATAATGCGCCCTTGGCCTTTTAAACGTTGCACCACCACCTGTGACCAACTACCTGGTGTAGAACCTAAATCGACAATCGTCATACCAGGCTTTATTAACTTATCTTTATCATCTATTTCCGTCAGTTTATAAGCAGCACGCGCACGATAACCTTCTTTTTGCGCACGCTTCACATACGCATCATTCAAGTGTTCCTGCATCCAAGCTTTACTCGTACGTGATGCTTTCATCGTTTCAACTCAGCCTTTTCTATTTTTCTTACACCATATCATTTTAGATGCTCTTCCATTATTTGTATTTAGCATCTCTTTAAAAGAGTTATATTTTTTGTAATCACAATGACATAGCAATTGATTTAACAAGTCAGTACGTTTAAACTCTGCACCCATCTGAATTATACTTATAAGAGCAACCATTACATGACACCCAAACCTATGACACCCAA
>CAYXOR010000016.1:10983-44900 GCA_964466895.1 uncultured Methylophilaceae bacterium
ATGACACCCAAACCTATGACACCCAAGCAAATTGCACACTTACGCGGCCTCGCACATCGCTTAAGTCCTGTCGTTATGATAGGGAACCAAGGTCTCAGCAGCAATGTTTTCAAAGAGATTGAGTTAAACCTTAATGCACATGAGCTCATTAAAGTAAAAGTGGCGGTGGATGATCGCGAAGCACGTAAGACAATATACCAAACCATTATTGATCAAACCAAAGCCATTGGAGTAGACCATGTTGGCAAACAGCTTGTATTTTACCGTGCCAGTGACACGATAAAAGAAAAGTCTAAGATCGAGATTCCAAAAGCTTAATCTTGCACGTGCTTTATAGGTAGCTTGAGTAACAACACAAAGCCTAACAAACATTCTATTAGATAAACTAGGCCTGCTATGCCATGCCATTTTCCAAATTGGCGAGCATAAATACTATCCATCACATTGTTTGGGTACGCATCCACCTTGAGCTGAGCTAATATAGCTTGTATGCCAAAATGGCCCAGCAATACGAGTAATAACATTACAAAAGTGATCCAAAAAACGCTTTGTTTAAACGCGTCTTTACCTGATACAACAAAGCGATAACCCAACAAAAAAATACCACTCACAACACCAATGTAACTTACTGCGGTAAACAATTTACCGGCTATTGCGCCGGCAAGCTGTCTATCTTGAATGGTATCGAAAATAAGGTAGGCTGAAAGGCCAGTACACCATAAAGCGCCAACCCAGAGCGTCGTCACTAACAGCATAAGCACAACGTGCCAATGCTTGCTTGGCATGTTAAATATAAAGCACTTCCAGCACTTCGTATTCTTTTACACCACCAGGCGCCATGACCTCTGCGACATCACCAGCAGATTTGCCAATTAATGCGCGTGCAATCGGTGAACTAATAGAGATTTTACCCGTTTTAATATCGGCCTCATCATCGCCAACGATTTGATAAGTTTTACTATCACCTGACGCTAAGTCCTCCATATTCACCGTAGCACCAAACACAACGTTACCTTCTGCATTCAATGTCATTGGATCGATCACTTGCATATTAGATAATTTCGACTCTAACTCTTTTATGCGGCCCTCAATAAAGCTTTGCTTCTCTTTAGCTGCCTCGTATTCTGCATTTTCAGATAAATCACCTTGCGCACGTGCCTCAGCAATTGCCTGAATAACATTCGGACGCTCCACGCTACGTAATTGTAACAACTCTTCTTTTAACAGCGCTGCACCACGTACAGTTACTGGGATTTGATTTCCTGCCATAGTACTAAACCCTTATAAAAAATAAACCACACTCGTACGAGCGTGGTCATTAAACCTACCTGAATAAAACTAGTTTATTTTATGAAAGCTTTTTATGCAAGTCCTGAATAGACTCGACATGTAAAGCTTCCGTATACGACATACCTATACAAGCTGCCTTAGCGCCAGCCAACGTCGTGTAATACGTGACTTTATTTTGTAGTGCGCTACGGCGAATTTCGTAAGAATCTGCCACCGCTTTTTTATCTTCTGTTACGTTTACAATAAAACTGATTTCCTTATTTTTAATCATATCCACGACGTGTGGACGACCCTCTGCCACTTTATTCACTGCTGTCACATCCAATCCATTTTCTTTCAACGCCCTTGCTGTACCTTTAGTTGCCACTAATGCAAAACCAAGCCTATCTAAATCCTGCGCAATATCCACAACCCGCTGATGATCTTCATTACGTACACTGATAAACGCTTTACCCTCTTTAGGTAAGGTAGCTGATGCACCCAGTTGTGCCTTCACAAACGCCTCGGCAAAAGTAGGGCCAACACCCATTACCTCCCCAGTAGATTTCATTTCTGGGCCAAGAATGGTATCTACACCTGGAAACTTAATGAATGGAAAAACGGCTTCTTTGACACAATAATATGGCGGCACAACCTCTTTAGTTACGCCCTGGGATTTTAAACTCTGGCCCGCCATACAACGCGCTGCAATTTTCGCCAACTGCAACCCACAAGCTTTTGAAACAAAGGGCACAGTCCGCGACGCACGTGGATTCACTTCTAATACAAAGACAGATTTAGCCTGAATAGCAAACTGCACATTCATTAAGCCTTTAACGCCTAAGGCTAGTGCCATTTTTACTGTTTGCTCACGCAACGTATCTTGCAATGCTTTACTTAAACTATAAGGCGGCAATGAGCATGCTGAGTCACCTGAATGCACGCCTGCTTGTTCAATATGTTGCATGATGCCACCGATTAACACTTCCTTACCATCTGAAATCGCATCAACATCCACTTCTATCGCGTCATCTAAAAACCGATCTAACAGTACTGGCGATTCGTTAGAGACCTTAACGGCTTCACGCATATAACGTTCAAGTTGACTTTGCTCTTGCACAATTTCCATTGCACGCCCGCCCAACACATAACTCGGTCGCACCACCAATGGATAACCAATTTCTCCTGCTAAGCGAAGTGCTTCTTCTGGCGCGCGTGCGGTTCTGTTTGGCGGTTGCTTCAAACCAATGTCATTTAACATTTTTTGGAAACGTTCGCGATCTTCCGCACAATCTATTGCATCAGGCGTGGTGCCGATAATAGGTACACCTGCTTTTTCTAAATCTCTCGCTAATTTAAGTGGCGTTTGGCCGCCATATTGCACAATAACGCCTTCTGGCTTTTCAATATTAACAATTTCAAGCACATCTTCTAACGTGACTGGCTCAAAATATAAACGGTCAGAAGTATCATAGTCAGTTGAAACGGTCTCAGGGTTACAATTAACCATAATGGTTTCATAACCATCTTTACGCATAGCAAATGCCGCATGAACACAGCAATAATCAAACTCAATACCTTGACCAATCCGATTAGGGCCACCACCCAACACCATGATTTTTTTCTTATTGGTTGGCGCTGCCTCGCATTCTTCTTCATAGCTTGAATACATATAGGCTGTGCTGGTCGCAAATTCAGCTGCGCAAGTATCCACACGTTTATACACAGGGCGAATACCCAATGCTTGACGATAGGCACGTACCGCATGTTGATCAGTATCTAAAATAGTGGCTAAACGCCTATCTGAAAACCCTGCACGCTTAAGTCGATACATGACATCTTTATCTAAATCTGCAATGTGTTTACCACTTAAGACCGCTTCGCTATTAACAAGATCTTCTATCTGCGCTAAGAACCAATAGTCAATTTTTGAGATATTAAAAACCTGCTCCATTGACATGCCAATTCTAAAAGCATCAGCCAAATACCAAATACGCTCTGGACCTGGCTCACCCAACTCTTTAACAATCCGGTCTGCATCAGTCGTAATAGAATCCAATCCATCAACCCCAACTTCTAACCCACGCAACGCTTTTTGGAAAGACTCTTGGAAAGTACGGCCAATCGCCATTACCTCACCTACAGATTTCATTTGTGTTGTTAGGCGACTATCGGCTTGCGGAAATTTTTCAAATGCGAAGCGTGGAATTTTTGTGACCACGTAATCAATCGACGGCTCAAAAGAAGCGGGTGTTTGGCCATCTGTAATTTCATTTCTTAACTCATCTAACGTAAAGCCAACAGCTAGCTTAGCTGCAATTTTAGCAATAGGGAAACCAGTTGCTTTTGAAGCCAAAGCAGATGAACGAGAAACACGTGGGTTCATCTCAATCACAATCATACGGCCATCATCTGGGTTGATCGCAAACTGTACGTTGGAGCCACCTGTGTCCACACCAATTTCACGTAACACCGCTAACGAGGCATTACGCATAATCTGATATTCTTTGTCACTTAATGTTTGTGCTGGCGCAACCGTAATGGAATCACCTGTATGCACGCCCATTGGATCCAAATTTTCAATTGAGCAAATGATAATGCAGTTATCTGCTTTATCACGCACCACTTCCATTTCATATTCTTTCCAACCCAGCATCGATTCTTCAATCAACAACTCATTGGTTGGTGAGGCTTCTAAGCCGCGCTCACATATGGCCATAAACTCTTCGCGATTATAAGCAATACCGCCGCCACTACCACCCATGGTAAATGAAGGCCGAATAATAGCTGGATAGCCAATATTTGCTTGCACTTGTAACGCCTCTTCCATGCTATGTGCAATCGCTGATTTTGCTGAACCCAAGCCAATTTTCGTCATCGCTTCTTTGAATTTTTGACGGTCTTCTGCTTTATCAATGGCTTCCTTAGAAGCACCAATCATTTCTACATTGTATTTTTCAAGCACACCATGTTTGTCTAAATCTAATGCACAATTTAATGCCGTCTGCCCACCCATCGTTGGCAACAGTGCATCTGGTTTTTCTTTAGCAATAATTTGCTCAACAACAGACCAAGTAATCGGCTCAATATAAGTAGCATCAGCCATTTCAGGATCTGTCATGATGGTGGCTGGGTTGGAATTCACCAAAATCACACGGTAACCTTCATCACGTAATGCTTTACAAGCTTGAGCACCAGAATAATCAAACTCACAAGCTTGGCCAATCACAATCGGGCCAGCACCTATAATCAAAATCGATTTAATATCGCTACGCTTAGCCATTAGCCAACCTTCCTTTCTTGCATCATGCTAATGAAGCGATCAAATAAATAACTCATTTCGGTTGGGCCTGGGCTCGCTTCAGGATGTCCTTGGAAGCTAAATGCAGGCTTATCTGTCAATGCGATACCTTGCAAACTACCATCAAATAAAGAAATATGCGTTACCTTAACGTTACTGGGCAAGGTGTCAGGGTCAGCTGCAAAACCATGGTTTTGGCTGGTGATATAGACACGCTTCGTTTCAATATCTTGCACCGGATGATTAGCCCCATGATGTCCAAATTTCATCTTCTTAGTCTTACCGCCAGTGGCCAATGCTAACAATTGGTGTCCAAGACATATGCCAAATATTGGCATTTCTTTAGCAATCAGGGTTTTTATAGTGTCAACCGCATAACCACATGGCTCAGGGTCTCCTGGGCCATTCGATAAAAAGATACCGTCTGGATGATAGGCTAGCGCCTCCTCAGCCGTTGCTTGTGCCGGCAACACCGTCACCTTGCAGCCTCTTGAAACTAGCATACGTAAAATATTACGTTTAACGCCATAATCAAACGCGACCACGTGAAAATCTTGCTGCGCTGGCTCTGTAAAACCTTCACCTAGCACCCATTCACCTTCAGTAAATGTATAAGCTTTTTTACAAGTTACTTCTTTGGCTAAATCCATCCCAGCTAAACCTGGAAAATTGTTTGCCATTGCTTTCGCTTCATCCAACTTATCTGCAACATTGTCACCCGCAATAATACAGCCAGCCTGCGCCCCTTTTTCACGAAGGATACGTGTTAATTTACGCGTATCAATATCAGAAATCGCAACAATATTATTAGCCCTTAAATAGTCAGATAACGTCTGTGTATTACGAAAATTACTGGCCAACAAAGGCAAATCTCTAATAATTAAACCCGCCGCATTCACTTGGCTAGATTCAACATCTTCTGGAGTCGTGCCATAGTTGCCGATATGGGGGTAAGTCAGCGTCACAATTTGCTTAGCGTAGGAAGGGTCTGTAAGAATTTCTTGATAGCCAGTCATTGAAGTATTAAAAACCACCTCGCCGACTGTAGACCCTGAAGCACCAATTGAAATACCACGAAACACTGTTCCATCTGCTAACACAAGTGCTGCTTGTGTCGTTCTTACAGTGCGTGTTTTCGACAATTGCTGCTCCTTTTAATTTGTTTTTTTAATTATATTTTTAAATACTGCTCAATTCATTTTTTCGCGCTCTTTGCAGCATTTAATATTCAACACTGGCGCTAGACATGCAAAACGGGAGGAGTGATGTACTCTTCCCGTTTCAAGAATTGACGAATTATAGCGGAATCAGCTTTCGCTTTCAAGCTTCAGCAGCGCCTTATTATGCCAATTTTTTAGAAAAAATTGTGCGCATATCGAACCAATTAAAGCGACAAACATATCCCATTGTGTATCCCAACTATCCCCCTGTGTACCAAGAAAAGCTTCAGCCGCCGCCCCTGTCCCAATCGCCACCCACCATTCAATCAATTCGTAAAAAGCACTAATGCTAAGACATATGCAGCAAATAATAAAAAACAACCATGGACCTTGCTTAACAACTTGTTTACGCAACAAAATCTCACGCGCTATCATTGCTGGTACAAAACCCTGCACAAAATGCCCCACTCTGTCATAGTAGTTTCGATCTAAATCAAAAGCGTCACGCAGCCAATTAAACAGTGGCACTTCTGCATACGTGTAATGTCCACCTACCATTAAGATAATGGCATGCAATAAAATCAAAACATATAACAACGAACTTAATGGGAACGTTTTATAAGTGAACATTAAAACAAGCAATCCGACTATAGCGGGGACAACTTCTAAAAACCAAGTAAAGCCATCATATGGGTGAATTGCAGACCAGGTAAATACCACAAAAAATACAGCTAAAAGACTAACAAAAAAACTAATAGATGTATTCTTAAGGTTATTCAAAAATACTATTTAAATCAATTTACTTAAACCCGAGCACATCTTGCATATCGAATAGGCCAGTTTCTTTATTTGATAAAAACTTGGCAGCACGAAGTGCACCGAGTGCAAACGTAGCACGACTGCTTGCTTTATGTGTAATCTCTACACGCTCACCAGTCCCTGCATAAATGACAGTATGGTCACCGACAACGTCACCACCGCGTAAAGTTGCGAAGCCTATTTTTCCTGCTTCGCGTTCACCTGTAAAGCCTTCACGTGCATAAACAGCGCAATCTTTTATATTCCGACCTAAACCCTGTGCCGCAGCATCCCCTAAACGTAAAGCCGTGCCTGAAGGTGCATCCACTTTATGGCGATGATGCATCTCAACAACCTCGATATCATAATCATCACCCAACACTTTAGCTGCCTGCTCTACCAAGTTAAGTAGCAAAGTCACGCCCACACTCATGTTTGGTGCAAATACAATTGCATTATCTTTAGAAGCAGTTTCTATCTTTATTTTTTCAGCTTCAATAAAGCCAGTGGTGCCAATCACCATTTTCACACCGGCTTGCTGGCAGGCTTTTACGTACTGCATAGAAGCTTCTGGTCGCGTAAAATCTATCAGTACATCTGCACCATTAATCGCAGCAATTTCGTCACTTACTTTTACTTCTGAATCTACGCCAAACTGGGCGCCTACATTCCGCCCTATATACGCACTTTCAGCGCGATCTAAAGCCGCGTGTAGCATCAGCTCATCATCAGCAAAAACGCCTTCTAATAAAGCCATACCCATGCGACCTGATACGCCCACAATAACTATTTTAGTGTTCATCCATTAATCTTTATAACAATTAAAAACCAATTTTTTCTAATATACGCTCAAAGTAATTCGGCTCATCTTGTATTGGTGTCACATCCTCATTAACGACTGATTCTTTCTGAACAGCATCTTCAAGCACTGGCGCTGCGGGTTTTGGTATTGACGCTTGCTCTAAACGCTCTGCATCTAAACTGCGATCCAGCCTAAAAATCATTTTATCGCTTTGGTTTATATCTTGCGTCATTGGCATCACTTCAGCTGGAACTAGAGATGCCGGTTCTACCGTAGCAGTCTCGGGTTTCAACATCACCGCCTCTGGCACTTCTATTTCAGGCGTTGCTGCATCTATTGATGGCATCTCTGTCGCTACATCAGGCGCTGCAATTTCCGATGCTGTGTCTTCTGCAATCTCCACTTCAGGAATGGTCACCTCATGCAATAAAGTCGGTGTTGCATCTACTGATGGCTCAAGCGGAATAGGCACGGCTAATATAGATGCAGGCTCCTCAGTATTTTCTATCGTTCCATCTTCAACAGCTTCACCTGTCTCAACGGCATCCACAGCACCTTCCACATCTGTAGTAGGCGGCGCCTCAACTTCAGACAACGCTGAAGGCACAGCAACAGGCTCTAATACCTCTGTAGATTTTGCTTCAGCAGGTTTAACTTCTTCTGCCACCGCCTCATCTTTCTTCCAAAATTTTAGTTTATCTAATGTACTTTTTTCTTCAGGTTTTATTTCAGATTCTGACAACATCTGCTCACCTGTATCCGCACCAGGCGTGCCTTCCGGAACAACGTCGCCACGCACACGTGCTAATAGCTCTTGATCAAAATCTAAAATAACGCGTCGCTGGCTAATAATTTTGCCGGCTTTGCGCAACTGATAAAAATAATCCCAACGGTTATTATGGAAGCTATCTTCAATCAAAGGCGTACCCATGATATATCGCACCTGTTTTTTCGTCATGCCAGGACGCAGCTTTAACAACATTTTTGATGTCACAACATTACCCTGCTGAATATCCATTTTGAACGACGTGACTTTAGGCAGCGTAGAACCACAACCGGCTAGCCCAAAAATAGCGAGCACAGCAATTAATGTTAAAAAATGACGCATAGTTTTTTATCTGTTAAAGACATCTATTAGAATAGGCGTTAATATACCATGATGAATAAAAGGCTTAAACACAAATTAGCGTAAGAAATGAGTTAAATACTATGCATGATGAAAAAGGTTTAAAAAATGCCGGCTTAAAAGCTACATTACCTAGACTTAAAATTTTAGAGCTATTTGAAAAGAGCGAAGATCGCCATCTATCAGCTGAAGATGTCTACAAAATACTCCTGAATGCAGGTGATGATGTCGGCTTGGCCACTGTTTACCGCGTGCTAACACAGTTTGAAGATGCGGGGCTTTTGATCCGCCACCATTTTGAAAGTGGTAAAGCTGTATTTGAGTTAAATGAAGGCGGCCACCACGACCATATTGTTTGCGTAAAATGTGGCCGGGTAGAAGAATTTTATGATGCTGAAATTGAAAAAAGACAAGAAGAAGCAGCCGAGTCACTGGGTTTCAAAATGCAAGAACACTCTTTAATGATTTACGGCATTTGTAACAAGCCCAGTTGCACGTCTAAAAATAAATAATTATTTTGATTGCGAGAAAAAAATGACAGCATTGACTTTTAAAAAATTTAACATTCGTCATTACACCCATATTGTTTTAGCAATTGCACTCTCATCGGTTTTAGCTGCCTGCGGTACTAACCCAGTCACTAAAAAAAGAGAGTTTCAATTTGTTTCGCAAGCTAAAGAAATCTCAATTGGCAAACAAAACTATTCTCCTGCTCGTCAATCGCAAGGTGGCGACTATGTCATTGACCCAGAACTGACTGCTTACGTGCAAAGCATAGGTAAGCGCTTAGCCGCTGTTTCTGATCGGCCTGATTTGCCTTACGAGTTTGTTGTCATTAACCACTCAGTACCCAATGCTTGGGCAATGCCAGGCGGCAAAATCGCTTTTAATCGGGGTCTGCTCTATGAGCTTAACAGCGAGGCTGAACTTGCCGCTGTCATGGGTCACGAAATTGTTCATGCTGCGGCAAGACATGGTGCAAAAAGCATGGAACGCGGTATATTTTTACAAGGCGCGATGATTGCTGTTGGTATTGGTGCGCAAAACTCTAATTACGGCAACCTGATCGTAGGCAGTTCTCAGCTAGGTGCCCAACTTATTTCTAGTAAATATGGTCGAGATGCTGAAACGGAATCTGATTTATATGGCATGCAGTATATGAAAAAAGCAGGCTATGACCCTGCTGCTGCAGTCACACTGCAAGAAACCTTTGTACGTTTAAGTAAAGACCGAAAAAGTAATTTTATTTCCGGCCTGTTTGCAAGTCACCCACCATCACCTGCACGCGTAGCAGCAAACAAAGTGACCTTAGCAAAAATTGGTGCTGGTGGGGAAGTTGGCGCTGAAACTTTTAGAAAAACAGTCGGCAAGCTAAAATCGACACAAGCTGCTTACAAAGCTTATGACGATGGTGTGGCCGCACTTAAAAAAGGTGACACAACCGCGGCAACCAAGCTTGCAAAAAAAGCGATCGCAGGTGAACCACGTGAAGCACGCTTTCAAGAGCTGCTAGGTGATATTGCATTTACACAAAAAAACCCTCAAAAAGCACTTGGTTATTACGACAAGGCTATCAAGATGCAGCCCAATTACTTTAAACCACATATTCAAAGTGGCATTGCCTTATTTAATATGGGCAAAAAAACCGAAGCTGAACCTTATCTAAAACGAGCGAATGAATTACTACCAACAGCACCTGGCCATGCATTACTTGGTGAAATTGCAGAAGGTCGTGGCGAAACTGATCTAGCATTTAAACATTATCAAGTCGCTGCAAGCTCTAATTCAGAAATGGGTAAAAAAGCAGGTGAACGTGCTATACGCATTGACCTGCCGCGCAACCCCGCAAAATACATTCAATCAGGCACACATGCAGATAACAGGGGGAACGTATTTGCGGTGGTGCAAAACCCAACATCAGTGCCTATCGGCCGCGTACGAATACGCGTCGTTAAATATGATGCTAAAACAGGCCGAGCCATTTCACAAAGTGCGCCAATGCTCATTAAAGGTGGCATTCTTCCTGGAAAACGCAATCAAATAGCCATTGGCGAGCGCGTTAAAACTGCACAAGAAGCACGCCTCTATAAGGTGGTGGTTGAAGCGGCAGAGCTCGCGCAATAAAATTGTCAGCTGACAATTAACCTAATATCCATTTTTTTAATATCACCTAAGCCTCAGTAAGGAAAAAATTATGTCATTAAGAAATCTATTTATCATCCTTGTGTTAGGGCTGCTTACCGTTTTTGCAGCTGTTAATTGGAATGCCATTATGGCGCCTACTGACTTATCCCTTATCTTTACGACTGTTCACGCCCCACTCGGTTTAATGTTATTGGCGATTACATCATTACTCATCTTGCTTTTTCTTGGCTACGTCGTTTATATGCAATCATCCGTCCTCATGGCTAAAAAACGTTTAGGACGTGACTTAGAAGAACAACGAAAACTAGCGAATGAAGCAGAGACTTCACGCTTTACTGAATTACAAACCTATTTACAAAAAGAACTCGCATTAATCACTGCGCAAAATAATGATGTACACAACAAACTAGATGCGCGTCTTAACGATATGGAAACCGCTGTAAAAGCGACAGTAGAAGAATCTGGCACAACATTATCAGCTTATATCGGTGAACTGGGAGACAGGTTGGATAAGAAATAGGTTTCTACTGTGTCAGACTATTACGAATAATATTGAAATAATAATCAATGGAACCTTAATTCTATTGGTTTGTTTTTTTAGAGCTCATCGCATAACCTCCTGTGTCACTTGGGCTTGGAGTTAAGCGTAAGGAAAATTATGCCATTTGATATTTATCTAGCTGAAGAAAGTGTCTTCATCGATCATCATGAAGAGTCCTTGTTTGAGCTTGTAAATGGTGATAGTAACTTTCCTCAATTAAACTGGATATGGGAAAAGTTTTACGATGGCCCAGTTATACAACCAAATATTGCCAATGATCTTGTTCATGAGTTAATTTTACTTCGTAAGAGCATTATCAAAAGTAAAGAGCACCTGTATCTTTCTGTGCCGATCGATAGAATAATGCCATTATTAAGCAAGGCGTATAAAAATGATCAGCAGCTTAAATGTATGAGCGACTAGCCTACCAATAAAATATATAACGGGGACTTATACTTAGTGGACATAGAATATAAAAAAGCTTCACGGAAATACTCTGTAAGCTATATGAATAACTCGAAATGGCTGAAACTCTTTTCTGCTTGGGCAGAATCTGATGTTGAAATAGATATGTCTCTTTGGAGGTTTATCGATTCAGAGTATGAAGAAATTCATAGCCTTCCAAGAAAAGATGATTTAATGCAAAATCGATTTGTAGATGGTAGATTTCAACCATTTGAATATAAATGGATTTTATCTATTTCAATCCCAAGAATATACAAACCTATTGCAAATGTTGGCTACGAGCGCGAACAGAATATTGGACTATTGAAATCAATAGCGTCCGCAATTGGGCAGTTCCCCATATTTGATACTGAAAATGGAATCGAAGTGAGAGGTTATGAACGTTAATGCATGGCAACAAGCGGTATCTTATTAAATCAACAGGTCACCAAAAAATCACACTAGCCCATACATCCGCACCCCTGTACAACCCCCGTTAGCCCACACATCCGCTAGGGGCTTCCCCAATGAAACAACTACAAATTCAACATTTCTTTGGCGTGACTGCGCGTTGCATCAGTCACCACTAGGCCGCCTGACATTCTCGCAATTTCTTCTATACGATCAGCTTCACTTAGATGCTGAATATGGCTTAATGTTGTGCCATCGGTTTGGGTTTTACTGACCTGTAAATGCTGTGCTGCTTGCGCTGCGACTTGCGCTAAATGGGTAATGACCAACACTTGCCGGTTTTGACCCAGTTGTTTTAAAAGTTTACCGACGACTTCTGCCACACCGCCACCGATACCAACATCAACTTCATCAAATATCATACATGGCACACTGCCTTGTGCTGCCGTGGTGACATGCAGCGCTAAGCTAATACGTGATAACTCACCACCAGAAGCCACTTTATTTAATGGTTTAACTTCAACCCCTGCATGACCTGAAACCAAGAAAACCACTTGTTCTAATCCATTAACTGACTTCTCACAAGCCAACAAATCAACTGAGAACTTACCACCACTAAGCGATAGCCGCTGCATTTCTTCAGTGATTTTTGTACTTAGTTTTTTTGCAGCCTGTTGCCGACTTTCACTCAGTTTTTTAGCTGACTGCATATAAGCTTCTAATGCTGCTGCGGCTTGCTTAGCCAGCTCGCCATCACTGGCAAACATTTCTAATTCGCTCATACGCGTTTGCCAGTTGGCTAAAATGTCACTCAGCGCCTCTGGACGCGTACGATACTTACGAGAGATACTATGTACCGCTTGTATGCGGTTTTCAACTTCGTCTAGCCTAGCTGGGTCTATATCATCACGCTGTAAATAGCGGTTCAAACTACGCACGGCTTCTTCTAACTGAATAATGGCCGAATCAACCGTTTCTGACGCTTCGCTTAATTGTGCATCAAGTTCTACTAAACCAACCAGTTTTTGCTGTGCATGCGTCAACATAGATAGCGCTGTTGATTCACCTTCACTTAATACACTAAGACACGTTTCAACACCTGATATTAGCTCTGCACTATTGCTTAAACGGCTATGTTCCAGCTGTAGCGCTTCCCATTCCTCCGTCACAAAGCCGAGCTGTTCTAGCTCGCGCACTTTATCGCGCAACTCTGCTAATTCATCGGCATAGGCCGCTGAATTTTTCTCAATTTCAATTTGTTGCAAATATAGCTGATGCCATGCTTTGTATTGCGTTGCAAGTTGATATGCCAATGCTGAACAGCCTGCATATTCATCTAAAATTTGACGCTGCGTATTCACATTTAATAAAGAGTGGTGAGCGTTTTGGCTATAAATATCGACTAAAAACTCACCTAAGGCTTTAAGCTGACCTACAGTAGCGGGCGCCCCATTGATAAAACCACGGCTACGACCATCGCTATAAATCACGCGGCGTAGCAACAAGTCTTCACTTGCGTCTATTTCATGCGCTACCAACCATGCTTGCGCTTGTTCATTCTGCTTGATATCAACCGTCACGCTTATATCAGCTTTCTCACTACCCACACGTACAACTTCACCCTCGTTACGTGCGCCAAGCGCTAAGGATAGTGCGTCTATTAAAATAGACTTACCTGCACCAGTTTCACCCGTTAACGTGGTGTAACCCTGATAAAACTCAAGGTCTAAGCGCTCAACAATAATGAAATTTTGAATGGATAATGCTTGTAACATAATTAACGGTTAAGTATTTTCTCTTATTTTAATCAGCTTAATGAATAACTTCTGAACTCAGCTTTTTTTGATTAAATTATTGTAAATCACAAGGCAACAAGCCGAAGACAGTACGCGTAGTACGGCGAGGTGAAGTAACATAGTGAATTGCAATAATACAGTCAAAAATTAGCCCCATTTGAGTTTATTGCGCAACATCTCGTAATAACAATAATCTTGCGGGTGTAGCAAAGTAATCGTTTCTTCAGCCCGCGTCACCATAATCTTATCACCCACTTCTAATTCCAATTGAAACTGGCCATCAAAGCTAATCTGTGCGTCATCAATTTGGACTAAAGTAATTTCAATTTTCGAATGATTGTTCACGGCAATTGGACGATTGCTCAACGTGTGCGGACTAATCGGCACTAGGGCTATTGCTTCTAAATTTGGGTGTAAAATTGGACCGCCCGCAGATAATGAATAAGCAGTTGTGCCTGTAGGTGTGCTTACTATAAGACCATCTGCACGCTGCCGATGCACAAATTTGCCATCTACATGCACTTCTAGCTCAATTAAACGCAGACCACTTTTTAACACAACATCATTTAAGGCATAGTTTTGGTGAATAGTCTCCCCACCTCTGCTCACGCTTGCGGCTAACATCATCCGCGATTCAATTTGATATTCGCCCGATAAAATCTTATCAATAGCTTGCAACATCTCTTCTGCGCGTAAGTCAGTTAAAAAGCCAAAACGGCCACGGTTAATACCAACCAACGGTATATTGCTATCTTTAAGCTCACGTGCGACGGTGAGCATTGTGCCATCACCACCCATCACCACCACCAAATCGACTTTATTACAAATATCTTCTAAGCGAGCTGTCTTAAACCCTGTTAACCCCGAATATTGCGCTGTATTTTCTTCTAACCAAATGTCGATATCTTTTGCTTGTAAATGCCGCGCCAAATCCGCCAAATCACTCTGCATAGGTTGCAAAGCTGACTTCAGCATATATTTACCGACAATCGCGACAGATTTAAATGTTTTCTGCATCACAGAATTTAATCACAGATAAGCAATAACAACCAGCAGCAACTAATAATCTTCCCATTTTTTATGAAAATAATTTTATTTAATCTTAGCTTAATACTATAAGAATTGTGCTAAATCAGGCAAAATGATCACTTATCTAATTAAGTGAATAACTACGTTGGACCAACGCGCACAAACACTACTAAAAACGCTGATTGAACATTACATTAGCGACGGACAGCCGATAGGCTCACGCACATTATTGCAACACTCAGGCCTAGACCTCAGCCCTGCAACTATCCGTAATGTCATGAGCGATTTAGAAAACTTAGGTTTTGTTGCAAGCCCACACACTTCTGCTGGACGCGTGCCGACCCAACAAGGCTATCGATTTTTTGTAGATACTTTATTAAGCGTTAAACCCTTAGAGTCACAACAAATCCAACAACTAAAAGACACGCTTCAATCTTCTGACCAACAAGAACTCGTTTCTACTGCAGCGGGCATGTTATCTGGCTTATCACAATTTGCTGGCGTTGTGCTAATACCGAAGCGTAGCGCATTAGTATTTAAACATTTAGAGTTTATGCCGTTATCTGAAAAACGTATCTTAGTCATTATTGTGACTGCAGACGGCAATGTACAAAACCGCATTATCCTAAGCGAAACACCGTATACGGCATCCGATTTAACACAAGCTAGTAATTATTTTAATGAACATTTTATTGGCCAAACATTTGAAGAAGCACGGCAAAAACTGCACGGCGAACTCAAAAAAATGCAATCGGATATCAGCAGCTTAATGTCGGCAGCCTTAGATGCCAGCGACCAAACCATGACTAAAGGCCAAGAAGACGTGATTGTTTCTGGTGAACGTAACCTACTACAGATTGACGAACTCACGACCAATGTCATCACTTTACGCAAATTATTTAATGTATTTGAACATCGGTCATCCCTTATACAATTGTTAGACAATAGCCAGAAAGCTGAAGGCGTACAGATTTTTATCGGCGGCGAAAGTGGTTATAGCTCGCTCGATGAATGCAGCATGGTCACTTCGCCTTATGAAGTTGATGGCGAAATCGTCGGCACGCTGGGCGTCATTGGCCCGACCCGCATGGCATACGAACGTGTCATCCCTATTGTAGATGTCACTGCAAAATTATTATCTAACGCACTTTCTAATATTTAAAGCATTTATGGCTTATTACAACCCTGAACCAGCATACGAACATGGCGACCAACTGAAAGTAGGTATTCTACTGGTTAACTTAGGCACGCCAGAAGCGCCGACAGCTAAAGCACTGCGACCTTATTTAAAACAGTTCTTAATGGATAGGCGCGTTGTTGAGATTCCACGTTTTATCTGGTGCTGGATTTTATATTGTGTCATTTTATTTATTCGACCAAAAAAATCAGCCAAAAAATATGCACAAATTTGGTCAAAAGAAGGTTCGCCGCTATTAGTGCATGCACAAAAACAAACTCAGCTCTTACGCGGCTATTTAGTACAAAAAGTTAAATCACCTTTTGCGATAGAGTTGGGCATGAGCTATGGCAACCCAAGCATAAAAAATGCGATTGAAAAACTAAAAGCACAACACTGCGATAAAATTTTAGTTTTTCCACTCTATCCACAATATGCAGCCAGCAGCACCGCCGCCAGTTTAGATGCAATATGGAAAACATTACTTAAAATGCGCAACGTACCAGCTATACGTACTATTCGCCATTACCATGGTCACCCCGCCTATATAAAAGCGCTAGCAACCAGTGTAAATGAATACTGGATGACCAATGGTAGACCCGAACAATTGATCATGAGCTTTCATGGAGTACCAAAATCACACCTAACAAAAGGGGACCCCTATCATTGTGAATGCCAAAAAACAGCAAGACTACTGGCAGAAGCTTTAGGCTTAAACAAAGACCAATATCAAGTTGCCTTCCAATCACGTTTTGGCAAGCAAGAATGGCTAAAGCCCTACTTTGCCAACACACTGAAAAACTTAGGTAAAGCCAAGACTAAGCGCCTTGATGTGGTATGCCCAGGTTTTAGTAGCGATTGTTTAGAAACGCTAGAAGAAATTGCGATAGAGGGCAAACAAATTTTTCAACATAATGACGGCGGTGAATACCATTACATCCCCGCTCTCAATGAAAATGATGCATGGATACATGCAATGACAACAATTGCGCTTGAAAACTTAGGTGGTTGGGTGTCTTCTGAATGGGATAAAAATGAAGCGCTGCAAGCTGCGCAACAATCAGCAGAAAGCGCAAAAGCTTTAGGCACAAAACAATAAGCGCTATAATTGTTTTTTTATGTGGCAAAGCGCTAGGAGCACTGCTAGGAATGACGAAAAATATGCATCTCATAAACAAAGGACGAACAAGCATGCTACAACACTGCCTGTTCCCGCAATAGATTTATGATAATCATTACTGGTGGCGCAGGCATGATAGGTTCTATCGTTGCTTGGCATCTCAACACAAAACTAAATCTTGATAATCTGGTGATTGTCGACCGCATCACACACGAAACACAATGGCAAAACTTAGCCCATCGCCAATATGCCCATTATTTAGATAAAGACCAACTCCTAGACTGGTTAAAAGACCGTGATGACATTACTGGCGTTATCCATATGGGGGCAATTAGCGCTACAACCGAGCGCGACTTCAACAAACTCGTTACGGATAATATTCATTACTCTCAAGACTTATGGTCGTGGTGTGCGGAACACCAAGTACCCTTCTTTTACGCAAGCTCTGCTGCCACCTATGGCGATGGCAACCAAGGTTACGATGACGCATCAATTGACCAATTACGACCGCTAAACGGTTATGGCTATTCCAAACACTTCTTTGATCAATGGGTCTTAAGGCAAGTCGCAGAGAAAAAACCATGTCCACCACGCTGGGCTGGTTATAAGTTTTTTAATGTTTACGGCCCAAATGAATACCATAAAGAACGTATGGCAAGTGTTGCGTTTCACACATTTAATCAATTTAGCGAAACAGGCACCATGAAGTTGTTTAAAGGCACAAAAGCTGGCGTTGAGGATGGCATGCAAATGCGAGACTTTGTTTATGTAAAAGATGCAGCTGCGATCGTCTGCCATTTTTACAATACAGCCTTAACTGACACGCCAACACCAAACGGCATCTATAACATTGGAACAGGACAGGCGCGTAGCTTTAAAGATTTAGCAAATGCAGTGATGAACAGCATGGAGCAAGAGCCACACATCACCTACATTGATATGCCGCAAGACTTACAAGGAAAATATCAATACTTCACAGAAGCTAATATGGCTAAATTGCAAGCGTCTGGCTACGCAACACCGATGACGAGCCTAGAAGACGGCGTGAAAGATTATGTGCAAAACTACTTAATGCAAGAGGATCAATACTGCTAATGGATTACATCAATTACCTTAAAGGTGAACATGCAGCACATATGGCAATGTATAACGCACTTGAGCCACTATTCCCCAAGATTAGCGATGTCGGTATTGCTATGCAACATTGCGTTAAAAATGGCGGAAAAATATTACTCATGGGTAACGGTGGCAGCGCGGCCGATAGCCAACACATTGCTGCAGAAATTGTTGGTCGCTTTAAAAAAGAACGCAAGGGTCTACCGGCTATCGCACTCACGACTGATTCCTCTATCCTAACGTCAGTGGGCAACGACTACGGTTACGATTATATCTTTACACGCCAAATAGAAGCGCTTTGCAGGACAGAGGACTTAGTAATTGGTATTACCACCTCTGGCAATAGTGCTAACGTTGTCAAAGCAATGCAAGCTGCCAAAGAAACAGGTGCAACAACGATTGGTTTAACGGGTGGCACGGGTGGAAAACTCACCTCTATTTGTGATATCAACCTAGTTATCCCATCCGATGTGACGGCTCGCATTCAAGAAGCACACATATTTGTTGGGCATTGTTTATGTGAGATTTTAGAATCAGATTGACTTAACAAGATGCCTCAAAAATTACTCAATACAGTTAAAAGCTTCGGTAGTAAAAAGCAACATATACTCGTCATTGGTGACGTCATGCTTGATCGTTATTTAATCGGTGATGTAGGTCGCATTTCACCTGAAGCCCCAGTACCTATTTTACTGTTAAAAGACGAAAATGAGCGCGCTGGTGGCGCTGCAAATGTAGCAGCCAACTTGTCGCTTTTAGGGATTAAAACGCATATTATCGGCTGTGTAGGTGATGATATTGAAGCCGAAAGTTTAAAAAAACTGATGGCAGATATTAATGTTGATACAAGCGCCATGATGACGTCCAAGCATCGCCCCACCATTGCAAAAACACGCATTCTTGGTGGACACCAGCAAATGCTAAGGTTGGATCAAGAAAGTCAAGCGGCTTACAATAGTGAAGAAAACGCTCAACTCTTAAGCGCTTTTAAATCACAACTTGCCCTAAAACCAAGCATTGTTATTTTGTCTGATTATGCAAAAGGACTACTAAGTGAAGCGGTGTGTCAGCAAATCATTACGCAATGCAATGCACAAAACATCACGGTCTTAGTTGACCCTAAAGGACGTGATTATGCCAAATACCAAGGTGCCACAGCACTGACACCCAACAAAAAAGAAACAGCTGAAGCTTGTGAAACGGCGGTAGGTGATGCAAACTTAATCAGCAAAGCCAGCATCCTTAAAAACAAATTAAGCTTAAACTTTTTAGCGGTTACACGTGGCGAAGAAGGCATTACGCTAATTGATGACGACACACACCATATTGCCGCTACAGCACAAAAAGTGTTTGATGTCTCTGGTGCTGGAGACACGGTCATTTCAACATTAGCAGCAGGCTTATTGCATGCGCTAACACCACTAGAAAGCTTGCAACTAGCCAACCTTGCAGCAGGTGTTGTTGTCGGCAAGGTTGGCACTGTTCCCATTAGCCGTAAAGAATTATTAGAAACGCTTACTAACCTACAAGAGAGCGAGCAAATACATAAGGTTAGTGACTTAACCCAGCTAATGCAAAAAGTAGAAAGCTGGAAAACTACTAAGCAAAAAATTGTATTTACCAATGGTTGCTTTGATCTTTTACATGCTGGGCATGTCACCTATTTAGAAGCAGCAAAAAAACGCGGCGACAAACTGATATTAGGCTTAAATACAGACCGCTCCGTGAGTGCGATTAAAGGCCCAACAAGACCAGTCGTTAATGAGAATGATCGTGCGCGTGTGCTAGCAGCATTAGAGTCTGTCGATGCTGTCATTTTGTTTGATGAAGATACGCCAATAGCGCTAATTAATGCAATCAAACCTGATGTGATTGCAAAAGGTAGTGATTACACCGCAGATCAAGTTGTGGGCGGTAAAGAAGTTGAATCATGGGGTGGAGAAATAGCCCTCATCGATTTAGTCGCGGGCCGTAGCACGAGCAACATTATTGAAAAACTAAACCGTTAAACACTAACCATGGCATCTGAAAAAATCTTAGTGATGGGGCCTTCTTGGGTAGGCGATATGGTAATGGCACACAGTTTATTTCAATCGCTTAAACAACAAAATCCAAATAGTCAAATTGATGTTGCAGCACCCGCATGGACACTACCTTTGTTAGCGCGTATGCCTGAAATTACTGGTAAAATTGCACTACCATTTAAGCATGGTGAACTTGGCTTACTGAAGCGCATTCAATTTGGACGCAGTTTAAAAAATGAGCATTACACACAATCCATCACACTGGTTAACTCACTAAAATCGGCCATTTTGCCTTTTGCCGCAAGCATCCCTAAGCGCACTGGTTTTTTAGGTGAAATGCGTTATGGCTTGCTTAATGATATCCGCTCTCTCGATAAAAATATATTATCTAAAACAGTAGAACGGTTTGTAGCATTAGGTTTAAAAAAAGACCAACCCCTACCGACTATCCCCCAGCCGAAACTGATTGCCGATAGCCACAATGCACAACAGGCCCTTAAAAAATTAGGGATAGTCCTTACAAACCAAAAAATACTAGGCTTATGCCCAGGCGCAGAATATGGCGAAGCGAAACGTTGGCCAGCATCGCATTATGCTGAGGTCGCCAATGCGGCCATAGCCAAAAATTGGCAAGTGTTACTTTTCGGCTCAGATACAGATGTACCTGTGACCAATGCTATTAATCAATTGACAACTAATCGCTGTATAGACTTAGGTGGAAAAACCAAACTCGGTGATGCCATCGATATTATGTCGCTGTGCCATACCATTATCAGCAATGACTCTGGCTTGATGCACATTGCCGCGGCTTTAGACAAACAACTCATTGCTATTTATGGTTCTAGCGACCCACACCACACTCCCCCTATGCACCCAGATGCAGTTATTGAATATTTGGGTATAGCATGTAGTCCATGCTTTAAGCGGAAATGCCCACTTAAAGATCCAAAGCAACATTTAAATTGTTTAAAAAATATTTCTCCAACAGTCGTTATTAGCAAACTTAAAATATAATGGATAAATGGCTTAATAAAATTGATCAATTAGACCCAAACAACTTGTTTGGGTGGATTGTGGCCGCCAGTATATTATTGGCAGCTTGGATGCAATACATCCAACATGGCTGGATTAACCCTGATAGCGTATTGTACTTTGAGCAAGCGCGCTTATTTTCACTAGGTGATTTGCATGGCGTTGTAAACGTGTTTAACTGGCCGCTCTATGGTATTTGTATTGGCATCATACACAAGCTAACACCCCTTAGCATTCACGTATCAGCTCAATTATTAAATATGTTATTTTTTGGCATGGCCGTTGCCAGTTTCTTACAGCTCATTAAATTAGCAGGCGGCTGCAACCGCACCTTAGTTGCTGGTGCGTTATTATTGTTTGGCTCTCAGTATATTGTTGGTGACGTGCTAGAAATGCTCTTACGAGACATAGGCTTCTGGGCCTTTTATCTAACGGCCTTAGTTTTCTTTATTCGTTACGACCAACGACTAAGGCTACACGATGCAGTGTTATGGCAAATATGTATTATGTTTGCCACGCTATTTAGAATAGAAGCTATTTTATTCCTATTACTATTACCGCTCATTTATTTATTTGGCAAACCCAAACCTACGGTGTGGCGGTTTAAAAAAGTGTTTCATATTTATTCTCTATCCATACTCGCTACTATCATTATTGGTGTTACTTTAGCGACTCAACCACAACTAAGCATGGCACAGTTTGGTCGTTTGCAAGAGATATTTACGCTCAACTTATATCAAGAATTCACGCAACAGATTTTTACAAAAGCAGATATTATGTCTAACCAAGTATTAGGTAAATATCTAGAAGAATTTGCCATTCCCGGATTACTGCTTACCTTTTTATATGTAATGGGATCTAAAATCATCACGGCTACTGGCCTTATTGGTAGCGGACTCGCGGCACTTGGTCTAAAGCATCAATGTTTAAAACAAGTGTCACCCACTATGCAACCTGCTGTCAGCCGCATCCTGATTGCAATTAGTGTAGTCGCCCTCATTTCAATGGCGCTGATTATCACCAAGGTTTTTGTATTATCAAGCCGTTATGTTGTTGCGCTAGCATGGGTACTGTTCATATTTGCGGCCTTTTACTTAGCTGCGCTTAGTTCAAGCCAGCACAAAAAAACCCACATTTATTTTATAATAATTTGCTTATTGCTATGTCTAGGATTAATTAAAAACATACTACCGAAACGCGCTGGTTATAATTACCAACAAGAAGCTGTGGCGTGGCTAAAAAAGAATAACCTAGAAAATCAACCCGTTTTTTATAATGATTCAAGATCTAGGTATTATGCTAAAGAAGCCTTTGATGAGAGCTATGAAAAAGACTGGTTAATAATAACGCAAGACCCATCTATTCAAGAGTATAATTTTTTAGTTATCAAAGTGGGTCGCCCTCATTTGGAACAAAAAGAAAAACTAATCGATGGTTTGCCTAAGCATAGACTCATTAAAGAATTTAAAAATACTAAAGATAGTAAAAGAATGTTGATATTCTCTACTAACCATAAGCCACCTAATGATTAATGCCACATATGCAACATAATTTAAAAAAGTTGAGCGCTAAAATAAAATTTTATCTAGAGTACCTATTCGTATGAGTCAATCACAATGTCCTATCTGCGACCAATTTTCTGCCTATAGCTTTAGTGGTAGAGACCTCATGTTTAACAAACATAAAAGATATGACTACCACCAGTGTGGTAACTGTAACTTAGTGTTTCAATTTCCGCCACCAACAACTGAAGAAATCAGTGATTTTTACCCAGACACTTACGAAATCTATGAAGAACAATCTCGATTAAAAAAAATTAGCACCATCAGAAAATCCACTCTAAAGAGATATTATGGTTACTCACACTTAGCAACATCGACTCTTGCTGATAACTTGTGTTTTATATCGAATCTATTTAGCCGTAATTTTGAAATTCCATTTGTTAAAAATGGCCAGGTATTAGATGTGGGTTGCGGCAATGGACGTTACTTAGATGGCATGAAAAAACTTGGGTGGAATGTGAAAGGTGTAGAGTTTAATGCAAGTGCTGTTGCTGTTTGCAAACTCTCAGAGTTGGACGTTCATCATGGCGACTTAATCTCAGCCAAGCTCCCTGAAAATACTTTTGATGTCATTAATGTTAGTCATGTCATAGAGCATGTACCTAACCCAAAAGAATTCTTTGCAGAGTTAGCACGTGTTCTTAAAAAAAATGGCTTACTTATCATAAAAACACCTAATAGTGAGGCCCTTGGCAGAGCCTGGTTAGGTACCAACTGGTTCCCGAATGAGGTGCCACGCCACTTATTTCTATTCTCCATAAAGAATTTAACCGCACTTGCCAATAGTTTCGACTTAAAAACAAACTTAGTCGCCACAAGAAGCACCCCGAAATTCATTTTAAATAGCATTGATTACGTTTTACAAAACCAAGGAAAACCTTCAAAAAAAATCGCTTGGAAAAGATGGCTTGCTAAAACATACGTCCTCATCGCCAAAGTAAAACGACGAGGCGATGAAATACTTATAGTATTTACTAATAAATAATGCCAAAAACCATTCTAATTGTATCAAAAGGTGCTGCAGCCTCCTCTACTCGCTATCGTGCTTTACAGTATTTCCCTAACTTCATTAAAGCAGGATGGGCTCCCAAACACCTTACGATTTCAGGTGGGCTAATATCTATTGCCAAAGTATTAATGACCGCAAAAAAATCTGATACTGTTCTATTACTCAGAAAAACTTTTCCGTACCCTATATTTTGGTTACTTAGACACGCATCAAAAAAATTAATCTTTGATTATGATGACGCCATTTTTAGCAATACTGACGGCACGCCTTCTAAAACGAGAATGAAGCGTTTTAAAGAAACGATTAAAGCAAGCGACTTCATTTTTTCTGGCAACCAATATTTACTAGATCAGGCTCTCATAGACAATAGCAACGCCATCATTGTACCAACCTCAATTGACATGGAAAAATATAATATCAAAGTTAGAAAACCATCTCGATTTATTGATATTGTATGGATCGGCAGCCAATCCACATCAAAATATATCAAAGATATTTTGCCAGCACTTGAAATGGCCGCAGCTAAAATACCCAATTTAAGACTTAAAATTATTGCTGATTTCAACTTAAGTAGTAGCACATTAAACATCTTGCCTATACCTTGGTCTTCGGAAACCGAAGCTGCTGAACTTGCCTCATCACATATAGCAATCGCCCCATTAAGAAACGATAATTGGTCAAAAGGAAAATGTGCATTAAAAGTACTGCAATATATGGCAGCCTCTCTACCTGTAATATCATCCAAATCAGGGATGAATACGGATGTCATAGTCGATGGGGAAACTGGTTATTTTGCTGACACACATGAAGAATGGTCAACTAAAGTTCAACACCTAGTAACAAACCAAAAACTTATAGAAAAAATGGGGGATGCTGGGAAAAGGGCTGTCTCCGCCTATGACTTAAACGCTATATTTTCATCCAAAATTAGTAAAATATTAGACCTATAAACCAATACGCCATGCGTTAAACCCTACTGTATGCGTTATTTTTTTAAAACAATTTCAATCGATTTACCACTTGTCTAATCTTATTTTCACAAGATTTCTTTAAGCAACTTTCATTAAAATACCGGTCTAGAAATATATTCAAAAATTCTTGACCAAATTTTTGAATATCATCTTGATACTTACAAAGTCGCCTAAAACTTCTTACCCTAGTATTACAAAACAAAGGCCAAGCATAAGCGCTTAAGTCTGATATATCGATTAAGCCTAATTTCCCACTCGGCATTTGCACTACATTACCCGTATGCAAAGAATGAAAATGGATGCCTTTTTGATGTAATTCAGCTAAAAATACACCTAAAATATTTGCTAATGTAAGGCTAAATTCATTTTTCTGAATAAGCTGCCGCAATGTCTTACCTTCAAGTGGAATATACAATACAGCCGTATTTGTATTATTTTCAAAGTGGTACAGTGTTTTGATACTAACTGTGGGAATACCGCGCTGATGCAGCCGCTGCGCATTACGACAAAACCTTCTTGCATAAGAATAAATATTCGTTCCACTAATCAAACGCTTTACTCTAAAAATTTTAAGAATATTGCCGTCAGTAAGCTGGATCACCTTAACGCCACGTTCGTCATGCTCAAGCACTGTGCCATCAGCACACATGGCATCATAATCATCAATGGTTAATAAATGGCTACGCATAGTTAAAGACTGATAAGAAATAAATATGCTCTAGATAAGTGATTGTATGTTGTTACAGCTTTGGATGTTATTTTCCGTACAGAACACCTGCCAATCTTGAACTTCAGTCCAATCACTTAAAAATACAAAATCCAGCCCTGCATTAGTTGATGATGCATAATCATATTTACTATCCCCTATAAATAACGCTGGAAACTGAATATTGCCGTTCAACTTTTCTCTCGCAAGAACAATATCTTTCGTATCAGGCCCACCAAAAATATCTGCCTCAAATAGCGATGTTAGGTTGCGTCGTGCTAAAATTTCTCTTAACCCAATTTGATCGCCACCAGATAGCACCATCCACCTTGCCTGAGGCGTCTGCTTCTTTAATGCATCCAAGCCAGATGCAATTTCACATTGCATTAACGTTTCAGCTAAAACATCGTCAAAGGCACGCAAGTATTGTTGCATTAACTCTGGTGTATTAGGCTGTTTTACAATTTCCTTTAAATAATATTCTATTTTGCCATTACGTGGAAAGCTACCTAATTTAACGTGGTAATCCACAAAGGCTTGCGCTTCTGTATCCGTGCCACCCATTCGTTTTGCAACAGTAAAATAAGCCTCTATTTTTGTTCGGTTGCTATTGAGTATGACGCCGTCACAATCAAAAACAATGGACTTGTATTTACTTAGATCAATTCTCAATTAAAGTTTCTCAACAATGTTTTTTTAGAGGCAAAGGTTTTGTGCCTAAACACAAAACCTTACATACATAGCAAACCAACTAAGCTGGCTTAATAGCACTAGCCTCTTTAGCTAATTTTGTGATGTGTGCCCAATCTTTATTAGCAACCGCATCTGCAGGTGTTAACCATGTGCCACCACAAACAACCACATTAGGTAAAGCCAAAAAGTCTGGTGCCGAATCTACTTTCACACCGCCTGTTGGGCAAAATTTTACGTCAGTAAATGGCCCTGCAAAACCTTTAAGCAAATTAATACCACCCACTGCTACTGCAGGGAATAATTTCAAAAAGTAGTAATCATCCGCATTCGCCATCATAATTTCTGAGCCTGTTGAAATACCTGGTAGCAATGGCAAGCCGATTTTACGAGAAAACCGCCCTAATTCTGTAGTGTAGCCAGGACTCACTGCAAATTGACAACCGACATCTAACGAAGCTTGCGCATCTTTTAAATTACGAACAGTACCTGAACCCAAAATTGCATCAGGCACATGTTTAGCGATTTGCTCCATGGCTTCTAATGCACATGAAGAACGTAACGTCACTTCTAAAACTTTAACACCACCTTCAAGTAGCGCTTCTGCCATAGGCACAGCATCTTCTACTTTGTTAATGACAATCACTGGAATGACTGGCCCCTCTTTTGCTAAATCTAATGTATTCATATTTCTCTCTTATCTTTAAATTAAAATTTATTTTCTGAATTTTTGTTATGCCTGTATACAGCCTTCAAACTAAGAAGTGGCTTCAAAATCAATTTATGCAAGGCACTTGAGCGCTGATAGTGCGATTTAGCACGGCAAGCGAAAGAACACCGCATCAATTGTATTTTCAAGCTAATTATAGCCAGGTAATGGCGCCTTCTTCGGCTGACAACACATTCTTACGCATGCCACCAAACAATTCTCGCCCAAAATCATGCTCATTATGATGGCGCTTGTCATCAGTAAGCGCTTCAGGCTTACGCTCTTCCCATTCATCTTCATCGACCAGCACATTCACCATGCCTACTTTCGCATTTATACGAACAATGTCACCTGTTCTTACTTTCGCTAATGGACCGCCAGCAGAGGCTTCAGGACTCACGTGAATTGCTGCAGGAATTTTGCCAGAAGCGCCGCTCATACGACCATCTGTCACAATCGCAACTTTGAAGCCTTTATTCTGCAGGACGGCTAATGGTGGTGTTAATTTATGCAACTCTGGCATTCCGTTAGCTTTTGGACCTTGAAAACGTACAACGGCAATAAAATCTTTTTCTAACTCACCACGATCGAACGCTGCCAGCAGCTCCTCTTGCGCATCAAATACAATGGCTGGGGCTTCTATAATATGGCGATCTTCAGGTACTGCAGAAATTTTAATCACACTACGACCTAAATTACCTTTAAGTAAGCGTAGGCCACCTGTCTCGCTAAAGGGATGTCCTGCGGTGCGCACAATTGTTTCATCCAAACTTTCTTTAGGTAAATCGTTCCATACCAACTTGTTATCTTTCTTAGTTGGCAACTTGCCATAATCACGTAACCCGCCATAAGCAACTGTATAGACATCTGGATACATATAACCCGCATCAATCAACTCACGAATCACAAAAGCAGGGCCACCTGCCGCCTGGAACTGATTAACATCAGCTTTACCATTTGGATACACACTTGTTAATAACGGCGTTGTTTTAGCCAAATGGTAAAAATCTGTCCAGTCAATAATAATACCTGCGGAACGGGCAATCGCCACCCAATGAATTAAGTGGTTTGTAGAGCCACCAGTAGCTAATAGAGCCACCATCGCATTCACAATAACATGTTCATCAACCAGTCGCCCTATCGGCGTATAGTGATCTTTTTTCGTGTTCTCCAAAACCATTTGCACAGCTTCACGCGTAAGCAGTTCGCGCATGCCATCATGTGGATGCACAAAAGCCGAACCCGGTACATGCAGGCCCATCGCCTCCATCAACATTTGATTAGTATTAGCCGTACCGTAAAAAGTACAAGTACCTGCACCGTGATAAGCTTGCGATTCTGACGCCAACAACTCCTCACGGCCAACAAGCCCTTGCGCATATTGTTCGCGTACTTTCGATTTTGCGGTGTTATCTAAGCCTGTGCTCATCGGGCCAGCCGGCACAAATACGCAGGGTAAATGACCAAAATGTAATGCACCAATAAGCAACCCTGGCACAATTTTGTCACACACGCCTAAAAGCAATACTGCATCAAACACATCATGTGAAAGTGCAATGGCTGTACTCATCGCAATAGTATCGCGACTGAAGAGCGATAGCTCCATACCAGGCTCACCTTGCGTAATGCCGTCGCACATGGCGGGCACACCCCCAGCCACTTGTGCAGTCGCACCGTGTTTAGCCGCTTCATCTCGAATAATATCAGGATAACTGCCATATGGCTGATGCGCTGAAAGCATCTCGTTATAGGCCGTCACCACCCCAATATTAGGTGCTTTTTCTTGCACAATGCGTAATTTATCATTGGCTGGCATTGCAGCGAAAGCATGTGCCACATTGGCACAACCTAAACGGTCGGCGCCACGTTGCCTATTCGCAATTGCATCCACACGCTGTAAGTATGCTTTACGCGTCGGACGACTCACTTCAATAATACGTTCTGTAACTTCTACATGAGATTGTTTCATAATTGTGCTCAACTTTATTAGGAATTAGGTGCTACTGCTTAAAAAATCACTACTTTGATTATCGCTAATTGAGGCATGCTCGTCAAACAAACTCTACATAGAGTTGCGCTATATCAAATAACGTTTTAACTAAATTAATTTTTTAGTTAAGCGCTATTCTTTAGTCACCAATACATCTTCTAACATTAGATATTCCAAATCACAGCCGTAAAACATATTAAGTGCATCGGTAGGGCTGCAAATCATGGGTTCACCCCTGCGATTTAATGAAGTATTTAATACCACGCCACTACCACGCAGCTTTTCTAAATGCTCAATCAATTCGTAATACCGTGGGTTGGTATCACGTGATACAACTTGCGCCCGTGCTGTGCCATCTTCATGCACCACTTCAGGAATGCGCGATTTCCAATGCTCAGCCACATCAAAGGTAAACGTCATATAAGGCGAAGGATGACTGGTTTGTAAAATATCTTCAGCAACGCGATCTAATATACTTGGGCAAAATGGGCGCCAACGCTCACGATATTTAATTTGCGCATTGATGCGATCTGCAACACCTGAATAGCTAGGGTCACCCAAAATGCTACGGCAACCTAAAGAGCGCGGGCCAAATTCCATACGCCCCTGAAACCAGGCCAATGGATTACCTGCCGCTAATAATTCTGCCGCTTTCTGCGGAAAGTTTTCTACTTTTTTAAATACTGGCTTTTTAGGATGCGCTTCACAAGCGGCAATGCATTCTTCAGTGCTAAATGATGGGCCTAAATAGGCATGTTCCATTTTCTGAATCGTTTCGCCTGCAATGTTAGCAGCATAAGTTGCTGCGCCCAGTGACGTGCCGTTATCACCAGAGGCTGGCTGTACAAATAATTCTTTCACATGCGGCAAACTGATAATGCGCTGATTTAGCTTCACGTTTAACGCCACACCACCCGCCATTGCGATACGTCCAGTTTCGCGAATAATGTCACCCAAATAATATTCAATCATTTCTAGCGCGATAGTTTCTAACAAGTGTTGAATAGATGCCGCATAATGGATATAGGGATCATCAATCTCATCACCTTGTCGCCTTGGCCCTAACTTTTCAATCAACTCAGGGGTAAAGTAATAGCCTTTGCCATTCTCTTTATAACGTCGCAAACCAACGACATTGGCCAATTGTGTATTAACAATTAATTCACCATTTTCAAATTTGGCTAAATCAGATAAATCATATTTAGTTGGGTCACCATAAGGCGCCATGCCCATCACTTTAAACTCGCCATCGAGCATATCAAAACCTAAATACTCCGTGATTGCACCGTACACGCCACCTAACGAATCTGGATCATAAAATTCTTTAATTTTATGAATTTTTCCGTTCTCACCATACCCAAAAAAAGTAGTCGCGTACTCGCCCTTACCATCGATACCAACAATCGCTGTTTTTTCTTTAAATCCACTAAGATGATAGGCGCTAGAAGCATGTGCCAGATGATGTTCTACCGGCACAAATTTAGCGTTATTTAACCCAAGCGCTTTCATCAGCGTAAGCGATTTATCACGATTACGTCTAAAACGACGATTACCATTAAAGATAGCGTCTAACGCACGGTCAGGTGCATACCAATGCCGTTTAGCGTAGTGCCAACGCGCCTTGGTGCTTAGTGGAATCTCTGCGTATGGAAAAGCAACAAGCTCAACATCTTCAGGTTTAATACCCGCTTGCTTCAAGCAAAATTTTGCCGCCTCATAAGGAAATTGATTTTTCGCATGCTTATCACGTAAAAAACGCTCTTCTTCTGCTGCTGCTATTATTTTGCCATCTACCAAAATAGCGGCAGATGCATCGTGACCTAAAGCCCCGGACAAACCCAATACAATCATCTAATTAACTCTACTCAATTATTTTAAGATATTTGCAGCCACCAAAGGTGCATGATCAGCATATATCACTTTAAATGCTTTAATAAAACCATTATACAGGGATGGCTCATCTTTCCAATTTCGCATAAACCGACGCAAGTCCCTAGCATGTGCTTTGTTTGCAAAATATTTACAGCGATGTTGCTGCATACTGTCTAAATCAATCAACATAGGGTTAGTTACCAGCACTTTAATATTGTTAGCTTTCATATCGCCATGCGAAATGTTAAGTAAATGTAATCGATAGAATAATTGTGCCGCCTCTTTTATTGCTTGAGCACGTAAACCTTTATCTGACGTTTGTTTAAAAAATTCAATCATATCGGGCGCATCAATATATTCAGTCATGAAATATGCCTTGCCTTTCAAACCATAGCGACGAGATTCGATAAGCGCAACAGGATTGGCTGTCGCTATCCCAAGCAACTGTAGGCGGTGTGCATTGGCCCATGAAACAGATGCACGCGTTTTCCGTAAAGCACGTCCAAGCCCATGCCAAAAACCTTTAATGTTATAGCGTTTAATCACGACACTTAAGCCATCAATCTTAGCAAGCGCCACTGTACATGTGTTGCCATTTTTCAAGATATTGTCTGGCTGAAAACAATCCTCGGCTTCTGTCTCTGTTTGTGGGATTGCAACATTCGAAAAAGCGCTTCTAATCGCTAACCATACACCTGCCTTTTCAATAACATTGACATCTGTGCATTGCCTAAATACTTTTTTATCCGCATAAGCACGTGTTGCTTTGCGTCTAGCAGCATCTATGTCAGCTTTTATCTTAGCGAGATTCGGCGACGTGCGCCAACCCCTCGCTTCAGCATAAGTATTGAGCAATGCAGGCAAATGTCGCTCTAGCATTAACACATCAAACTTAGAAAGTAGTTTACCTAAATTTGCTAACGCCTTCTGTCTTGTTAACCTATTAATTTTACGTATACCATCACCATCAATAGTAAAAATGGTATCGTCTTTAACTAAAAAGTTTTTAAGGTATAAGTCCGTCTGCAACAGGTCTGCCGCATGATGTTGTGCAACCACTTGCACCAATTGTTTTGCTAGCTCAAAACGTTGTGTCTCTTTTAAAAATATCCAAACATTTTCAGCATTATCTGCAGAAACAATCCCTTCAAATATGACGGCATAACATTGGGGGCTTAATGGCTTGCCTTGATAAAGTATATTAGGTGTCGTGATCTTTGCCTGTTTTAAATAAGCGATACCTTCAGCATCACGAAAAGCATATTTCTCAGCTTTTTCACCGAAATAAATTTTGGCATACACCGGCTGTCCCTGCCAAGTAGCACGGCAAACACATCGGCGTTTGGGTACATAACGAACAACTTCCAACTGCTGCAGACGCTTGCCGTTATCAAACTTAACCTCGTTAGCATCCAAAGCAAAATCTGCTAATAACTTAGCATTATCTTGTCGCATTGTTTTTTTCGCTGTGCTTAGCATACAATTAACGCCGCATCGCACGGCGCAGAATAAATCGGCATATCCGTTTTAGTGCTGGCGTCATCCGCTGCACCTGAAAATACTTCAAAAAGAAATATAAGCGTTCGCTACGCGTCCAACTCTCGGCATGACGACTTAACGCGGATAAATCAAAATAGGCGCGATACAAAAAAAATTGACTAAAACGCGCCTTCTCAAGATCAATAAAAGCAACTTCAGGCGCGCTAGCTGCATTTTTTACAAAAATGTGCTTTGGATACAAAGCACGGTGCACCAAGCCCGTTTTATGAAAGTGGCGTACTGAAGATGCTACCGTTTGAAGCAATCGCTGTTTTTGTTGACGTGTAACTTCTCCAGACGCGCGCCATTGGCGAGTTACTTCATCTAGAGGCTCAAAGTTTGCCAATGTCACGGTGGTTAAAATAGCACACGCCTTATTTTCTATCTGTTTCTCACCATAGAAAACCACTTTAGGTGCATTGATATTTTTTTCTTCTAGAAACTTTAACCGCTTAAACTCACGCCGAAAGGTAGGCTCACCTTTAAGTGGATGACACAATGTCTGCCGGCCATGATTTTGCTGCTTCTTAACAAATACACTTAAAACATTATCATTCTTAGAAACCAATTCTAATTGGCCGACGCCACTCCAACCGCCTCGACGATGATTAGGTGGCTCAAACCAATCAATCTGTTTTAGCCATAATTGATCAAACCCATCTAATTGGTGCTGCGCAAAAATTTGTTGGTAATGTTTAGTTTGAAACAAAATGAGAATGGTCACATATGTTATTTAATAGCCAAATTATATCAGCCATTACTGACCTCCGTCATTGTAAGACTTCGCTTTTACCTCATACCCACACTTTTAAAACCAGGTCTCATTAAAGCCTTTTTCTTTTAATACAAATAACCCCTTTTTAATTACTGTGACGTTTAAGTCACCAAGCGTATAAATAATATTTTGGAGGATTCATCATGACAGATTTCACTATTCATAGTAGCGCACCTGTAATACCTGCAAATCAACGAGAAACAGCTGCTGCTGCACTAACTACATATTTCACTACACCTAATGACAAAGCCCAACATGCAATCGTAAGCCAGCATCCAGAAATAAATAATGCTGTCGTGGTTTACCAAAACATGACTCAAATAAATGGTATTAACGAAATGCCTGATGCGCAAAAAACAGCAATACTCTCTGCAATACAAAACAATCTAATCAATGAGGTAAGAACGACTGGCGATGTGGACTTCAATAAGGATAATGAAGGCGCTATTGAACTTATTCAAAACACTAATGACAGCCTTGATCGATAAACCATTATGAGCTTACTTTAAAAAAGAACTCTAGCAATCCAAAAGAACAGCTATAGATCTATGCTCATCGCAAAGTTGATGAGCTTACCTTAAAAAGATTTGCAGCGATCCAAAAGAGCAATTGCGAACCTATGCTCATGGGTAAAGTTTAGTATTTAATAATATAGGCTAAAACCTAGTTAGCAGTCATATTTCAATATGACGTCATCCAGTACACTTAATGTTAGTAATCTCACAATAAAATACCAAAATCAAATAAATAACAGCATAAATTACAACAGTTAACAACTTTAACTATAAAATAGCTTCATTCAA
>CAYXOR010000016.1:45000-47787 GCA_964466895.1 uncultured Methylophilaceae bacterium
TGTACTACGCATTACATCACCCTATTACGGTGCTTTACCGTCCCCCTAAAAAAAGATGGCTGTTACCCCTCATTAATAGTGGGCGCTCACGGGATAACATCGTATTAGCTGAAGCCAATGCAAGCGGCGTGCGCAAATTAATGCAAACGTTAAAACAAGGTAATGCCATTGGTATTCTCCCGGATCAAAACCCCAGAAAAGGTGAAGGGGAATGGGCAAATTTTTTTGGGAAACCAGCTTACACCATGACACTTGCTAGTAAATTAGCAGAAAAAACAGGGGCAACAGTCATTATGGCATTTGGTGAACGTCTAGCTAAAGGTAAAGGTTTTGCCATTCATCTAACGAAGCTTAAAGACCATGCAATTGCTACACCAGTCTTGCTAAACAAGGCGATAGAAACACAAATTAAATTGTGCCCTAGCCAATACCTATGGAGCTATCATCGCTATAAGGCAAGTCGGAAATCAAAACCTATGCTAAACAAAAAGTAGACTGACAAAAAAATACCATTAACAAAAAAGCCGACACTTAAAAGTATCGGCTTTTTTAATGGATACCTAATTTATTAACCTTGTGAATCTACAGGAGCTGGCTCCGCAACAAAAATCTCAACACGTCGGTTTAATGCTCTATTTGCTGGCGTATCATTTGCTACAACAGGCTCTCGTGAGCCATGACCTTCAGTGAAGAAACGGCTTGAACCAACGCCTCTAGCAACCAAATAACTTTGCACGCTAGTCGCTCGTTTTAATGAAAGTGGATTATTAATTTTATCGCTACCAGAACTATCGGTATGCCCTACAATAGTTACATTTGAGCTTGGATTCTTAACCAGTCCATTTGCAAAAGTATCAAGTATAGACCTAAAGTTCGCATCAATATTTGCACTACCAACAGCAAACGAAATGTCACTTGGAATTTCTAATTTCAAACGGTTATCATCAGTTTTCGTCACAGCAACACCCGTACCCTCTGTTGCTTGTTCCATTTCTTTTTTCTGTGCTTCCATACGCTTAGACCACACATTGCCAGCTACAGCGCCCGCAGCGCCGCCAACAACGGCACCAATTACCGCACCTTTACCTCCACCAGCCACGGCACCAACAACAGCGCCAGCTGCGCCGCCGATTGCTGCACCTTTTGCTGTTCCTTTTTGCGTCTCAGTCATGCTGGCACAACCCCCTAAGGTAAAAGCAGCTATAACGGCGCTAATCACTAATTTTTTATTCATTTGAATCTCCTCTATGATTAATAACTTGACACTTCAATTGGCCCTAATTGCCAATAAAAAAACACTATAATTGGCCGTCTAACGTTTCATCTCGTCATTGGCTTACTTCAGGTTTATTTTAGCGCGTTCTGTAGCAAGATGGGCTTGAAATTTATGACTATTAAATTTAGTGTAAAGTTTCTGTGCGCGCGTTTCAACCTGTTGCCAAAATAAACTATTCTGTTTTAAATAATGTCGTTTAAAACGTAAATAATCTCGGGTGCTTAAATCGACATCTATACTAGAAAAATACAAGGCCGCTATATCTTTTATATTAGCCGTAAAAGATGGCGCTTCATGAATCAACACGCGATGTAAATCAATTAGATACAACTTGATCTCTGGCAGCTTTTTATTATCCAAACAAAAATGGCAAAGATAAAAATCACGGTGATTAATACCATTTTCATGAATTTTCTTAGCAATCTGTGCGACAGCAATAATGAGTTTACGTTTAAAGGTGGCACTTGGTGGGTTTGTTTTCCAATCCTCACATAAGTCTTCTAACGAAATAATATCCCCTAAATCCTTCGTCATAACAAACGATTTTAAATCTGCCGGGCTACAACCTCGCTGCCCATAAGCGACAAGTGGTGTACTCGCTATATTAAGTTCCACCAATTTCTCTATCGCTCTCACTTCCGTCATTGCGCCTAATATTGGTTTTTTTAACGTGAGCATGTTTTTAACAATCTCATACCAACCAACACCAAAATGCTGTTTAATAAAATAACTATTTCCATCCAATTGCACTTGTATCGTCTTGCGCCCACGCACATCGCGGAACGCTTTTCCAGGCATTTTCATTAGTGTTGCAAACGCATCGCCACCTGCTAAATGTTGTTTGATTACATCAGGTACATGCAAGATACTTTTCATGAAATTTTTTTCTGCTTAACACTAGCAAGGCGAATTAAAATATCAGCTTCAGCACTACCATCGTTAGCCTGCATAATGGTTTCGACATAAGACAATCCGTTTTTTGCCCATTGTGTGTTTTGTTTTGATTCTCGCATTTCTAACCATTGTGCATTAAAGTCATCTTGGTTAAAGGGCAAAGTGCTCACCAAGCCAGCTTCAGCCTCTTCCACATGCTTCGCGTAGCCACAACTTTCTGTTACTAATATTGGCGTGCCACAGGCCATGGCTTCTAAAATCACCAAGCCCGTATTTTCTCGATAAGCAGGATGCACGCAAACATCTGCGCCTTGCATTAATTGCGGAATATCAGGACGCCCTTTAGAAATCACAATATGTTCTTTAATCCCTACTTTTTCCGCCATCATCATAAAATGTTTCGGGTTGTCTTGCCCAACAGCCACTAACTTTGTGTTATTCAGCAAATTCTGCGGCAAAGCTGCCATGGCTAAAATAGCACGATCCAAACCTTTCATCGCAAAACCCGAGCCGGTCAACATATAAACAAAATCCTTAGCCGCGAAATTAAATGTACTGCGCATTAATTTACGCATCTTAGTTTTATCTTCTAATTTAAAACGCTCAGGCGATAAATA
>CAYXOR010000017.1:0-47401 GCA_964466895.1 uncultured Methylophilaceae bacterium
ATGACATTGCTTGATTGATTGTGATTAGGTGGTGTTCGTTTACTCTCTACCGCTTCTATTTTAAGCTTGCCCGCTTCAATATTAATCTGTGTAGTGCCGTTCACTTCTTGTGTCTGTTGACCATAACGCACGGTCAAACTGCCTTGTATAACCATACTAGATGGTGTTGTTAGATGAAAAGTATTTGTTTTAGACGTGTAGTTGCCGAAGTTTGGAATGACGTTATTAATCACTTCATCATCATCTTCATTTTGATGCACTGGTTTTTTTGTAAACAGACCCCCAGTAACGATTACGGCGTCACCTTTGTGGTGTTGTTGCCATTGCAACACTTCACTACTTTTATTTGCTACCGTATGCAAGGTAGATGAAGAACTATATTGCCAGCTGCCGCCATGGTTCGAGCGGATGCCTTCACCCAGTACTTTTGCTATTTCATTTTCTATCTTTTTCGTTGCATATTGTTCAGCATCATTGCCATAACGTTGGTTATTTGTATTTTTTAGGTTGTTTAAATAGTTAGTATCTAGCGCATGACCAACTTCATGCATGAACATCAGCGCTGGTGAGAGTGCGCCTTGGTATTTAACCCCTTCGTCAACAAGGCTATCAGGGTCTTGATCCAATTGGTTTGAATGTTCTGCATTGGTGTATACCAATAGCGCATTGGGGTTCCAGTCAATGGTGTTAGCTGGGTAATGTGCTTTTGCTCGAGCGACGTTCGCCATCATGCCAACGTTATCCTTATTAACAGGCGTTATTTTGTTTGAGTCCTCATGGTGATATTTAGTACCGTCTATGTTCTCAACAAAGCGGATAGTGACGTCTTGTTCTACTAAGTCTTGTAACAGTTGCTTAGCGGTTGGGCTGGTTTGTAAGTAAGCTAAAGCTTCTTTAAATTGTGCGATATATTCTGGTATCGCATTCAGCAGCGTAAAGTCCTCTACTTGTACTGCTTCAAATTTAGCTTCGGCCATGTGCTTTAGTCCGATGTGGTAGCAAGGTCTGTCCAGCCGCTACCACAAGTAGCTGGGTGGCGTTGGTAGAAGTTTGTCGTGCCACAACGCTGATAACGTGTCGGGTCTCGGTAATAGTTGTTTCGCTTTATTGTCCCTCGACAAACAGCAAGACTGCTACTCTGCTCACGCTCATAATCGCTTTCAGTCAACTCGTATCGATTTCTTTTTCTGATATCTTCTAAAAATACCTGAGGCTTACCCACTTGTACAGCCCAAGCAAATAGGTCTCTACGGATAGACCAATCGGCCTTTAATCTTATTTCTTGCTGCGTGTGTGGTAAAACAACCATGGCATCTAGTGTTGCTTCATTGGGGTATTCCTTACCAAGCTTAAATACTATTACTGCACCATCAGCTAAGGTTAACGTTGCTGAGGATGCAAGTCCGCGATAAAAGAACGATTCATTCTCTGGGATTTGCTTGAGATGTGAGGTTTTAAGTAAATCGACGAGTTGTTCTATCAATGCATTATCTTGGGTGATAAAGCTACAATTAGGCATAGGCCAAGCCACAACACGGGCAGAGGTGGCTGTGCTTAAGCTGGTATATAGCTGGCCAAAATCAACCGACTGCGGTGCCGACTGCGCGATGGGCGCAACCAACAACAAGGCTATAAATAATGTTTTAATCCATTGTTTCATTTGAGGTTTTTATTAGAAACTTTTTCTCATCATGTATGCATCAGACTATATTGTGAGGATGTTGTTTTGTCAATAAGTAGTATATTTAAATTTGCAGTGTTGTTAGGATAAGCTTAAGATACTTTTGCTAGCGACTAACCACAGGAGCGAAGAATGAACGAAATTATTCAATTAATTGCTAGAATCATGCTAGCACTTATTTTTATTTTGGCAGGTGTGAGCAAAATAATGGATCCAGCAGGGACCATGGATTATATGCAAGTAATGGGTGTGCCTAGCATCTTATTTTGGCCAACTGTCGCACTTGAGCTTCTCGGTGGTATTGCCATCGCCATCGGCTATAAAACACGCTTGGCCGCTACTAGCTTGGCCATATTTTCTATTGCTGCAGCTATATTGTTTCACAGCAATATTGAAGACAAAATGCAAATGATTTTATTCCTAAAAAATATTGCCATGGCAGGTGGTTTATTATTGCTCGCGACAGGAAAAGTCACTGCTTATAGCATTGATAGAAAGAAGCTGAATTCTAACTTCTTTGCAACAAGGCAATAGATTCAACATGCATGGTGTGAGGAAACATATTAATCACACCAGCGGCGCTTAATTCATACCCTTTTTCATTCACTAAAACATCTACATCGCGCGCTAGCGTTGCGGGGTTGCATGACACATACACAATACGCTCAGGCCCGTTATTTTCATCTATTGCTTTCACTAGCTCGTATGCGCCATCACGTGGCGGGTCTATCAGCCATTTATCAAAACGGCCTAAGCCTGTCAGCGATTCCGCTGTCATTTTAAATAAATCAGAAACATCAAACTGCGTACCAGCCAAATCATTTAAGGTCGCACTTTCTACTGCACGGGCAACCAAGTTACTCAAGCCTTCATAGCCAATCACCTCTGCGCCACTACGGGCTATCGGCAAGGTAAAGTTACCAATACCACAAAAGAAATCTGCAATCCGCTCCCCTTTTTTTGGTTGAAGCAATTGTATTGCACGACGCACCATAACTTGGTTAATTAACGGATTAACTTGGGTGAACTCATTGGGTTTAAATGGATACACCAACCCAAACTCATCAAGTGAGTATTGTAATGATGCAGCATCCACAGGGTAAAACGGCTTAACCGTATCTGGGCCTTTGGTTTGCGTCCATATATTCACAGCATATTGATCTGCAAAAGTTCTTAATAGCGCTTCATCATCTGACGTTAACGCATCCATAATCCTAAAAATTAATACGATATTCTTATTAGCATGTTCTTCTACTCGGTCAGGCTCAACCTGTTGGTTTGGTTCGGCTTGTTGACTTATTTCTCCTACCGCCAATTCAATCTGCGGTATTTTTTCACGCAAGCTTAATTGCGTAATCATGTCTTGCAAAGGCACTATCAATGCAGAAACTTCTGGCGTCAGCACTTCGCAGCTATTCATATCGGCAACAAAACGCGTACCTTTTTCATTAAAACCAACTAATACTCGCCCTTTTTTTGTCACATATTTAACACTCAACCTTGCTTTATGACGATAACCCCAAGCAGGGCCATACATGGGCGGCAATACATTAATAGGGTTAGTCTTGCCAATGTGTTTAAGGTTGTTTTCTAAGGTGCGCTGTTTGGCTGCTACTTGGCCAGAAAAAGATAAATGCTGTAACTTACAACCGCCACACAAACCAAAATGTTTGCACTGTGGTGTCACCCGTAAATTAGATTGTTTAATCACCTCAGCCACTTTTGCAAAGGCGTAATCATTTTTACTACGGGTAATTTGGTAGGTCACTTTTTCTGTGGGCAAAGCACCATCAATAAAAATAGCTTTGCCATCCACATGCGTTACGCCGCGACCTTCTTGGTCTAGCGATTCAATTACTACAGGGGGTGATATTTCAGCAATTGCCTCTGATTTATTTCGATTTCTTCTACGACGTGCCACAAACAAACCTCAAAATGAATAAGGCGCTATTCTAATGGATTACTGGGTTTTTGACTTAATTTAAACTAATCCCAAGCTGCAAGAAATGCTTTCCAATGCTCGCCCGAGTATCCATGCAAAGTCTCACGCACTAATGCAATCTCTTTCTCGTAGGCTGCTGACGTTAATTGCCCGCGCATCAGTTGAAAACGTAAATACACCAAATGCGTATTACCCACATCCGTTTCACAATAATCACGAATCTCTGACAGCTTGCCCGCTTTGTACGCATCCCACACCTTACTACCATCCATCCCTAACTTACCCGGAAAGCCACATAACTTAGCCAAATCATCTAATGGTGCATTAGCACGTCCGTTATACATTGCCATCACATCCATTAAATCTAAATGACGCTGATGATAACGGCTAATATAGTTACTCCATTTAAACTCTTTATCGTCATCACCCATCTCCCAATAGCGGCTAGCATTAATACGGTGAATCAAGCCACGGTAATGCAACACGGGCAAATCAAAGCCACTACCATTCCAAGAGATAATTTGCGGCGTATATTTATCAATGCCATCATAAAAACGCTGAATAATTTCCGCTTCACTGGCCTCTTCATCACCCAACGTCCAAACCTTAAAGTTGTCACCTTGGCGTAGCGCGCAAGAAATCGCGCAAATACGATGCAAATGTAATGGTAGAAAGTCTGTGCCATTTTTTTGACGACGTTGGTGCAAAGCAATGTTAACCACATCTTCATCAGTAGCATCAGCGGGCACATCTAATAGAGCACGTAACCCATGCGCATCAGGGATGGTTTCAATATCAAAAACAAGGGTAGGAATCATAACAACGATATTACACTAAAATAGTACGGGTGGCTTTGCGCTAGACATCGTCTAAAGCAAACATATACTCACAGAGGTTGAAGTCTAATTCACAAACAGTAAAGTAGACATGCTTGATAAATAACGACACCTCACGTAAAGTGGTTGTAAATGAATGATAAATAAAGGGTTTATCTAATGTCTAATTTACATTTATATAGTACATTATCAAACAAAGTGTCTGATAAACCCCGTTATTCGTTCGCTTCGCGAACGAATAACGTAGCGCCACCTTAAAAGGAGAGTAAATTACCGTGGTTATAGACTGGAACGTAGTAGCAATAATAGCTTCTCCTATTATCGCCTTATTTATCGGTGCCGCCCTGAATCGTTTCCTTGAAAATAGGCCAAAAGTTGTTAGTTACCTAGGTCACGTATCTGGTATTTACTTAAGTGAAGCAAACCCACCAACTCAGGTAAACACACACTCAGTTGTTCTGCGTAATGCAGGCCGTAAAACAGAAACAAATATCCGCCTAGGTCACAATGTACTACCTGACTTTCAGGTATTTCCAGATATTGAACATGAAGTCAAAGAACTTCCTGGCGGCCAAAAAGAAATTGTAATCCCAAAATTGATACCAGAAAAACAAATCACAATAACATATTTGTATTTTCCACCTTTAACATGGGGAAAGGTTAACACTCATTTAGAGTCTGACACAGGGGCAATAAAAGTATTAAACGTCTTACCAACTATTCAACTACCTAAGTGGCTAATTCGTGTATTGTGGATACTAATTAGCTATGGTGTTATCGGTTTGCTTTATACAATTTATGAAGCATACAAATGGTTAAATTAAAAGCGTGTAACGAGTCATTCAACTCGGCCGTAAGTAATCAATAAAAAATCAATAGAGTCAGACTCCATTGATTACCACTACTTCTTCGCCCAGCCGCCAGCATTTTGATAATACCAACCACCTTTTGCTTTATCGATCCAGCGTCCAGCAAATGAGTCTCTTATGCCACCTTCCCACTCAGGGTGGCCATTAGCCGTCGCTATTTCTTTATATAACTTGCTGCGGTCAGCATTTTCTGCTGCCACCAGCCCATTAATACCTTGTCGATCTTTTAGTGGCACGGCTTTAGCATTACGCACCGCGATTAAACCGTTCTTGGTTAAGCCTATTGCGCCACTATTGTAATGTGTAGCTAACTGACCATGCCTATTTTGCATGCTGTTTTTAAGTGCATTAATAGCAGGCGTGTTAATTTCTAAATTAGGCGCAGCGCTTGCCCAATTAACAGCTAATAGCCCAGCCAACACCAACATAAAACTCACGATTGTTTTTTTCATCATACTGTCCTTTTGTTTAGCCTTTTATTTTGCTTCTTCTTTCGTTTCTATTATGTCTTCTGCGGCAGACGATGGCGCATCAGCCTCTTTTTTATCATTTTTTAACTGCCACACTTCATCAATAATTTCATCTGCAACTTCTTGCGCTGCCGCCGCAGGGAAATAGATATTGATAGTGACACATGCTGAGAGCATGCCAATTAATATAAATAACCCAATACCTTGTTTCATCATCATTCCTCTTAATACGTTATCGCTACTGAACAATCACTTTTGAATTGCTATCTGTAATACGTTTAATTCTACTTAATAAATCTGCCAAACTCACTTTTTTTGTATATCCATTCACTGTTACAGAAGGGATACCTCTACCCTTAACGATAATATACCCTGTTGCGGTTGACTCAACACCGCCCATTTCGCAAATATCGCCACGTAATTGGCAGCTTAATCCAATTTTTTCGTAATTAAATTCTTCAAAAAAACGTAAAAAACTACGTTGCAATGCTGCTGCTGCACCTTGACCACCTAATGCAGCTATATTCTCTACCGCACGCTGTGATATTTTCTTTAATTGTTTATCATTACTGGTTTTAAGTGACGCATCAAAATACACTGGCTTCCAATTTTCCAGCACCATGTTTTTTACATCACCATCCAATTTACCTTCAATCGCACCAAAACTAAATGTGCGTGTTAAATCACCTAAATCTAGCTTGCGCATGGATAAATCCGCATAAAAGCGTGGCACCACACCTAATGGGTCGTCAATGCGTAAATTGTTCATACCGATTGTGCCGCTAAAGGCATTAAATTTCATAGCGCCATCCATATTCAATTGCTTATTGGCATACGTAATTAATGGAATCTCGCCAGAAATATCGCCTTCCATTTGCGGCCAACCTAATGCTGCACTAAATTCGTTAAGCGCAACAGGTGTTAAATCCATGCGTAAATGCCAAAACCAATTTTCACCTAACCAAGCGGCAGATACATCTTTAAAGTTAAGTGCACCATCTAACAGCGGTAGCGTCAGTAATTTTGAAGTCAGCGCATAACGGTTAAGTTCCGCTTCTAGTTTGGCCTCGCCCAAGGGTAAATTAAGCAAGTAACCATTGTGATAGGCTAACGTAATGTGCCTAACTTCATCATAATCCCACGGGATATGCGCATTCATGTGGCTAAAAGCAAATTTGCCATTATTGTCTTCAATATTGGCATCGATTAAATTTAGCTCAAAACTGGTAGGCTGCAAATCTTTAACTTCAAATTGCCAACTAGCCTTACCCGATACCGTTAAGTTACCAAAGGCTGATTTTTCTAAGTTTGGCTTGAGAAAAACATCATAAAGCCCTTTAAAATCAACATCTTGAGCATTAACTTTTATATCGTTAAACTTGTTGGTTTCCGTGTTAAATTGTGCGCTAGCGTTCATTTTGCCTACCGCATTCACCAGCAAGCTGGCTTGGTTAATACTGACAATAGACTGTGCAAATGTGCCATCGACTTCAAAGGTATTACCGCCCTCGCCAAAATAAAAAGGCTGCCAATACACCTCGCCCTTTGTCCAGCTAATTTTGCCACCCCAATGCCATACTTGGTTTTTCTTTTTAGCCGCCAATTGAACATCCCCAATTAAACTTTCGCCTGCGTGCAAACCCACTTCGTCACTAAAATCCATACCATTCAGCAAAATATCTAAAGTGAAGTTATTAGGACGACTTTCAACATGTGCTGAAAAAGGCGTGGTAATTGGTGTGGAAACTAGTTTGCCATCAAAACAATCAATATAGCCAATCTGGTCACTAATAAACGAGCCGCACTCAAGCGTAAATGGCGTGTAAACCTGCGTGTCTTTTGCTTTTAGCCTTGCGCTTAAATTGAGTTTAGGCTGTTTACCTTTTAAATCGACTTTAAATTTTGCATCTTTAAGTTGGCCGGCAGGCGCATCAATCGTATCGACACTAATTTGAATACTAGAAACCGCATAGACAGGCTGACTTAAAAAGAAAACACTAACCGTTAGCATTGCCGAACAAATATTTAACAATAACTTTTTTGTTCCGCAACAGCGCATCATCAAAAGCTTACATATTTCTAGGCGGGGAAAACGCCTGTAGAAAGGTAGCGATCACCACGATCGCACACAATGCTCACGATCACTGCGTTTTCTAATTGTTTAGACAACTGCAATACCGCATGTAGTGCACCCCCGCTTGATATGCCCGCAAAAATGCCTTCTTGCGTAGCAAGCTTGCGTGTCATATTTTCTGCATCTTTTTGGTTCACATACAGCAGTTCATCGACCCGTTTAGCATCATAAATAGTGGGCAAATATTCTTCTGGCCACTTACGTATACCCGGTATCTGCGCACCATCTTCTGGCTGTATACCAATAATCTTAATATCAGGGTTTTTCTCTTTTAAATAACGTGATACACCCATAATGGTACCTGTTGTCCCCATGCTAGAAACAAAATGTGTTATTTTGCCTTGTGTGTCGCGCCAAATTTCAGGGCCTGTGCCTTCATAATGCGCTTGCGGGTTATCCATATTGCCAAACTGGTCTAGCACCACGCCTTCACCCTCTGCTTGCATTTTCTGCGCCACATCGCGTGCTAATTCCATACTGCCATCTTTGGGTGTTAATACCAGCTCTGCGCCATAGGCCTTCATGCTTTGACGACGTTCGATACTTTGGTTCTCAGGCATCACCAATATAATCTTATAACCACGCATCGCAGCCACCATGGCCAATGCAATACCCGTGTTGCCACTGGTTGCTTCAATCAACGTATCACCAGGCTTAATATCTCCACGTAATTCTGCGCGTGTAATCATGCTATATGCAGGCCTATCCTTTACTGATCCCGCGGGGTTGTTGCCCTCTAGCTTCAATAAAATAGTATTGCTGGTTTTACCGGGCAACCGCTGCAACGCCACCAACGGTGTATTGCCAACAAAATCATTCATTGTTTTATATGTCATAGCATTTGATTATATAATCAAATCATGGTGTATGCCGTTAAAATACACTTCTAGTTTTTATGTTAAAGAAATAAAGAACTTGCAAAAATATATCTATAAAATAATATTCTCGTGCATCATTATGTTTGGGCTATATCAAATAGCCCCTGCTGCTGGGTATAGCTTTCTACAACACTCAATCAAAACAAATAATGCATACTATGTTGATTTTCTTTTAAAACTGGGCGTTCCTGCAAACCCAAATGACGATGTAAAAAAGTTTTATTTTGAAGCTTCACTTCAAGACTCACTTCTACACAATGCCGTTACCAACGGTAATTTAGACATCATAAAATTACTGATTAATAATGGTGCTGATGTAAATGCATGTTGTTGTTCTTGCACTGCTCCGTTACATCTAGCTATTCTTAGTAAAAATGAACCCATCACAAAACTACTGCTTGAATCAGGAGCTAGCACAGACCTGCACTATGATTTAACATTGACGCCATTGCAATTAGCCAATAAATTTTCAACACCCAAAATAGCAATGCTAGTTAGTTATTATGCGATTCAAAATAAAGAAATTAGTATAGAGGAACCCCAGTAATAGCATTGCCACAAAATGCGTGACAGAAAGTATACTATTACATGGAAAAATATAACCAAGCACAATTTTAAAGTGTTATTTAAATTTAACGTGAGATAAACACATGGGCATTTCCGCAGTTATTTTAGGTACGATAATTTATGCTTCAATAAAAGTAGCAGGTTATTCGTTTTTTGCTAAATACCTTAACGCTTTATTTAACAAACAACAAAATATCTGGAAAGTCGGTTTAACCCGTACCGTACTGGGCGTGGCTTTAGGTTTAGCTCACAATGCTTTGTTCTTTACTTTTTTTGATATATCAATGGGGCGCTCACCAATAGGTGGTGATGGAACACCTCTCTATTTTTTATTTCTAGTTTTACTTAGGATTATTGAGTGGGGACTAATCATTTATTGGTTTTATGATAAGCCATTTAAAAACAAAACAAAGACTTTCAAAGCAATCACACTTGGCATTCTGTGTTCTTTCATTTTAGATATTCCTATGTTGATGGGCCTGTTTGTTGTTATTGCCTCAATTTGCTAACGCTTAACAAGCCGTAACACAGGTTTATTCCAGCACGTAACTTTTATTTTTCATAGCATCTGAATCTAACCATTGAATAATATATTTATATATAATTGAAAAAATTGGTTTATATATTGGTAGGTTAAGTCTGTTTTTAGCAATGCTTGCTTTTTACCCAAGCATTGCACCATTACCCCAGCGCTTTTAATCTCTATGTTCTCGTTTTTTGGTGCAGTTGTTGGTGCACTATTTGGGGAGATAAGACTAGCAATATTAACAACTTATGTTGTCATTGCGACTTTTCTTGCTAGCCCAGTTTTCAAATGGATAGAAACCTATATAAATTTAGGAGCGCTTGTTGTTGTATTAATTATATTAGGCATCATTATTGCCATTGGATTAAACGCACACTACAAAGCCTCTAAGAAAAATTAACCCTCATGCATAAACAGAACTAAATGTGGAGCGAATAATAAAATGAATTTTCTTGAACTATTGATTTCTGGTATGAGTGCAAAGCACTTAGAAAAACCTTTTGTTTTTATTACCATGGTAATCAGCTACCTATTTTTTATGGTGGTTTTTATCGTACTAATGATAGATGCTTATAAAAACCATTCCCCAGCTAAATTTTTCTTAGCCATGTTTGTATTCTTGTTATCAGGGCTATGCATCCACCTGATAAAAAAATGCTTTAAACGCTAAAAATAAAATAATTAGAACTAAACCTTATTGATTGTTCGTTTCTGTATCTTATGCACATATTGACATTCAAGACGGTCAGTCGCATGATTCTACTATGGGTAAAACTACAAAAGAAATAAAGCGTAAAAAGTTACTAGCGCAAGGTGTCTTAATGTTAACGAATCAAGGCTACCATGGTACAGGTCTGCAAGATATGCTTGATAAGGTAAAGGTTCCAAAAGGGTCATTTTATGCTTATTTTGGTAGTAAAGAAGCTTTTTGTGTAGAAGTCATTCAACATTATATCGAACCCGTTATTCAACAATTAAAGGGGAATTTACAAGACCCAACTCTTAATGGCCTTACTGCCATTAACAAGCATCTAGACTCACTAGTATCCATGTATAAAACCAAACAATTTATGGGTGGTTGTTTACTTGGAAATTTAATAGGAGAGTTAGGTAATAGCAATGATGGTATTAGAATGGCCTTACAAGACGCTATGCAACGCTACCAACGTTTATTTTCACAAGCGCTCGCTACTGCACAACAGGACGGACTGGTTCGTGATGATATACCCCCAGAGAAAATGGCAAGTTTATTAGTAAATTCTTGGCAGGGCGCTTTATTAAGGATGCAGATAGAACAATCAGTTGAGCCGTTAGAATCATGTAAAGATAATTTATTAAATAATTATTACATTAATTAATAATTTTTTTGAACTACATTAAAAACGACCGGTCGTATATATTGCTAGAAGCGCTAGTAAACGGCAAATCGAAGCAACTAACCATTTATCAATTTAGGAAAACAAAATGCAAAATACATCATTAACCAAAGTAATATCTATGGTACTTCTAACTATGCTATTTAGTATTAGCACAATCGTTATGGCGAAAGGAGGACAACATAAAGGGACTACCAAGGTGGGGATTATTAATGCAAACAAAGCATTTATGGCTGCTTTTAGCCGGGGTGACGCTGCTGCAGTAGCAGATTTATATACTAAAGATGCATCTTTAATGCCAACAAATAGCGACTTTGTAAACGGCAAAGAGGCGATAGCCATGGTATGGCAATCAGTGTTTAATGCAGGCATTAAGCAAGCCAAACTAGAAACTTTAGAGGTTGAAGGCGTAGGCAATACACTATATGAAGTAGGCAAATACACGCTAACAGTTGAAAACGGAGATATAGCCGACTCAGGTAAATATCTAGTAATATGGAAAAAAGAAGGTGACAAATGGAAATTACATCGCGATATTTTCAATTCAAGTTTGCCTGCTACAACAAAGTAGAAAACAAAAAATGACAGAATAGGGACTACACCCCCCTATTTTATTTCCAATTTAACCCATGTTTGTATTTTCATCACTAAAAACAAAATAAATTGTTAGCAAAGCTGGTATGAGTCATAAAAATTCGCATAAAATCTGGCCGATTTTATATACTCATATTTAATCTCTAAATTTTATTTTTCAACTTTAAGAACGGTTTCTCGACTAATCGCCAGCTCAAAAACCCAAGTGGGGTGACGATAATCGCACTAAGGATAGCTAATACCCATGGGTTAATATCTGAGTAACTTCTTATAAGCAAGGCTTGCACAGGCCATGCATAGATATAGACCCCATATGAGATATCATTCTTTACATTGATGTTTTGAATCACATTATTTTTAAAGGCAAATGCAAAATAAAACATAAGGTAACCACCAAATACAATTAAGGCACTTTCAGCGACCACCTGAAACCTAATTGTTAATAACAGTAACAATAGGCTGGTAAAGACTAACTTCATATCCCAAACAACTTTATCTCTAAATTGATAAAAAGCCATACCCACAAGAAACGCAAAACCCAACCTTAACACCTGGGATAAAAGCACTGAAAAAGGGACGGTAGTCTGATAATCATAACCCGTATAAGCAATTGTAACCTTCGCTAAGAGAAACAAAATTATTAAAGAGATTACACTTCTTTTATTTAGCGCGAATAAAGCAAGTAATGGAATGAACAGATAACATAAAAACTCATAGCGAATTGTCCATAAAGCTCCATTCAAGGTCTGACTATTTTCTAAAATAAGGTGTCCATCGACAAAAGGCTCCGATAAAAAAATCATTTTGATTGAATTTTTTAACCAATCAAAAATAGTTAAATTTAATATTTCTTGTATGCCACCCGTCAATGGAACCAAAACAAGTAATGTAAGTAACCACACGACAATAAATGCCGGATATATACGGAGAACTCTTTTATACAAATAGTTTAAGAAGCTTTTAGAATGCTCAAAACTTTGACATATTAAATAGCCACTAATTAAGAAAAATCCATCTACAGCTAAATCACCAAATGATATTGTGCCTGTGGCCAAATATAAAATCTCTCGATTTACGTTGCCATCTAGCATTTCTGGCGAGCGCCCAAAAATCACTAAATAAGCGAATAAAAGGCGTAAAAACCCAAAATTATTTAATCTATTTCTTGCTTGGTTTTCTATTTCCATCTGCATCATTCTCAATAAATCAATTAACAACCAAAGCATCAGAGCGTTTGTTATCAATAACATCCACTCTTCTTGCATCTAATTTAGACAGAAGCAAAATTCACGCCATATAGCAAAGTAATACTGTTGCTTTTGATTATGATGCGGGCGATGAGGTGCTGCATGATATAACTAATTACCTTCAAAAGCATAGGTGAGGGTTGCGTTCCATCATTACGAATTGGTGATAATTGGTTCGTTTAGTTTGTTCAACATCTCAACATTTATTATATTTTTTCATCACATAGGAAAGGTTAAAGTTAATTTACCCAATAAAAACAATTTCTTATAAAATTTTACTACTGGCACAAAACCTGCATATTCACTATTACGAACATAACGTTACGGAGAAACAATATGCAGGCAAACCAATATGATGTGTATGCGCAATTTTTACTCGCATGCAAAGAGGTGATGGGCACGCTAGATTTAGAAAAACTGGCTAATGACGAAACATACAAAGCAGAGTGCTTTAATCGCGTTTCATTAGATGCTAACGACAAGCTTTTTGCAATTGCTGATTTGGTGAATCGCGAACTGGAAAAAGAACACTAAGCTAATAGCGCTGAAATCAATGGGGTGAAATCCAGCGATACGTGATAAGCGTAACATGGGGCAACATTAAATCAGGAGAAATTAAATATCAAGCTGGCTGATCCCTTGATTTCGCTTTCTCTACCAATTTCCAGCTCAGAAACCCTAGCAGTAATCGCATCAATAGCCATCAAAGCGTCAGAGCATGTGCAAGCAATAACACCGGGTCCTGCAGTCGTGTTTGGTTCAGCCTTTCATTATGTATAGCTGCATTCTCTTCAATTCTGGCTAATATAATTTCTTTTTGTCTAGGGCTAAACTCTGCATCTGCTACAACTAATTCTTCTCGGTCACTGTTCAACCCCTGCTTCTCGTTAATTTCATTTAATCTATCTTTTGTTTTTTGCTGTTCCTGTAGCTCTTTCTCATGGATCAGCTTGTCCGATTCTAGATTAGTAATTCTTTGTAGAAAAGTTCTTTCTTCGTCACGTAGCTCTGCTGGTAAATTCTTAGCATCACTATCCTGTTTTCTCGCACCTATCTCTGCTTGCTCCGCTTCACCCTCACGAATCCTCGTCCCAGTTATAGCATCTGCCACCCCTAACTCCCACCTTGCCACATTAGCTTACAGCATACCACAATTGTTAAAAACAAAAATCTTGAAATTTATACTTTAAGTGACAATAATGGCTAATTTACTCGACAGAACTTAGCTGTTCATTAAGCTAGTGAATCCTCAGCATCTTGATTCTTATTTTTTAAAAAAACAATTAAATCCTCAATTTGTTCAAAATATCAACGTATATCATATTTTCTCATCACACTAAACATTTCCAAAAAATTAGCCTATATAAACAATTGCTTACAGCTTCTCACAAACGGCATAAAACCTGCATGTTGATAGCCATCTCAGATATCTAGGAAAATAAAAATGCAAGCTAGCCAATAATTAAGCAATATAAGGTCGACTTTTTTAACTGTGCAAAGCTAAGTCCAGACAACATGTTGCTAGAGATGGCTGACTTGATTAAACGTGAGCTAAGCAGCAAACATTAAACACAAGCGTTTTAAAGCACTTAGTTTTTAGGCGTTTTGATATCATCTGTTAGATGCGGCGCTAATAGTTGCAACATTTGTGCAAACACTTTAGGGTTAGCAGCAACAATATTGCCTGTTGTTATCCAGCTTTCGTTGCCTTCAAAATCGCCTACAATTCCGCCTGCTTCTTGCACCAGCAAACCGCCGGCAGCAATATCCCATGTTGATAAATTAAGCTCAAAGAAACCATCTGACCAACCTGCCGCCACATAAGCTAAATCTAGTGCGGCGGAGCCAGGGCGACGAATACCTATGGTGTTTTTTATCATGTCTTTTAGCATAGCCATGTAAATATCTAAATAGGTAAAATCACGAAATGGGAAGCCCGTAGAGATAAGTGACGCTTGTAACTTTGGGCGACTACCGACTCTGATTCTTTTATCATTTAAAAACGCACCGCGGCCTTTGGTGGCTGTAAATAAATCATTCGCCACTGGGTCATAAATTACGGCTTGCGTGAGCACGCCATTTTGTTGCAGGGCGATGGAAACACAATACTGCGGAAAGCTATGTAGAAAGTTGGTTGTACCGTCTAAAGGGTCGATAATCCAAATATTCTCTGCTTCTTTATTGGTATCGCCACTCTCTTCGCCTAAAAAACCATGGTCAGGATACGCCTCTTTTAAGGTATCGATAATAGCTTGTTCAGCTGCATGATCAACCTCACTGACAAAATCATTAAAGGTTTTGGTTTGAATTTTAAGTTGGCCTAAATCGCGCGCTGCAAAATTGATGATATCGCCCGCTTGGCGAGCTGCCTTAACGGCGGTAGTTAACATGGGATGCATAAGAGGTTTTCGTCAAGAGCTGTTAAAATGCCATTTTATCATTGATGGCAACGTAGCTGAATAGTTATCACAGCCTATAGGCTAACGGCGAAGGAGTAATTGTTTGGAAACAACGCAGCACAGTGACAACAACAATATTTTTAACAACATCCGTATTGTGCTTTGCCAAACCAGCCATCCTGGCAATATAGGCTCTGCCGCACGCGCCCTAAAAACAATGGGCTTAAATCATTTTTACTTAGTACAACCAAAACAGTTTCCAGATGCGCAAGCAAGCTCACTAGCAGCGAGTGCTGAAGATTTATTAGATAAAGCCATTGTGACAGAAACATTAAGTGAGGCATTAACTGGCTGTGCTTTTGCGGTTGGCGTCAGTGCTCGCAAACGTTATTTATCACATGAGGCAGTCAATGCGAGAGAGGCCGCTATTGAAGCAGCTAGTATTGCCACAACACAGCCAGTTGCTTTTGTGTTTGGTACAGAAATAAGTGGCTTGAGCAATGCTGAGTTAGGTTGTTGCCAGCGGCTAACGATGATACCAGCCAACCCTGAATACTCATCTCTTAACCTAGCCGCCGCTGTGCAAATTATTTGTTATGAGTTACGAATGGCCATTGATAACGGGGAAATTAAACCCGCGGACAAGCCTGAACTGGCACTTAATGAAGATGTAGAACGTTTTTATACACACCTAGAAGAAACACTAATAGGCATTGGTTTTTTAAATCCGAATGAGCCGAAAAAATTAGGTGAGCGCTTGCGTCGTATTTACGCTCGTGCAAGGTTAGAAAAAGACGAAGTCAGCCTATTGCGTGGCGTGCTCTCTCTGACACAAAAACCACGAGAAGATACTAAACAATAACGCTCAAGGTTGCGTTTCGACAGTTGGCACGTCACCTGGTGCTTCAGTTGCTACCGCTTCAGGCACTTGTGACTCAGTCGCGGGCACTTCGGCCGCTGATGAAGCAGGCGAAGCTAACTTTTTAACATCTAATGTCAGCTTAGTTTTTACAACTTTATCCTTAGCCGTCACTTTTACAACTTTTTCCATACTGATTCTATCAGCGTCAATGCCCGCATCAATGAGTGTTTTTTGTATGGCCTCACCGCGTGCTTTTGCCAATACCTGCAAATCTGCATCACTTACTTCTACACTAGCAATTAAGGCCTCTTGTGCTTTTTCAAAATAGCCTTCTTCAGGTTCTTCAAACTTAGAAACCAGTTTTTTAAACAAACCTTTTTTTGTTAAATCATCATGCAGTGCAGTAACTGCTTTTTGTGTGTTTTCATTAGCCAAATCAACTGGGCCTGGCAGCTGACCTTCTGTTAACTCAATATCCATTTCTTCTGCCACTTGACGGCGATAGCTGTCTTTTTGCATCGCAAGTGCATCTAAAGCCACATCGTAGCTTGGCACAATGCCGAGCGAGAGACCTTGTCGTTTTGATAACGCCATACTGACTTTAGCTAGCTTTTCTAACTCTGGTGGTGCAATTTCAGCAACACCGCCCTCGAAAGCAATGCCATCAAATTCTTCTGCCCCCCCACCAAACAACTTACCCAGTGCGCGAAATGGTGCTGTAACAATCTTGGTTAATACATTTCTGATGGCTTTCCAAAAAATACTGCCATAACTAAATTTAGGGTCATCTAAACTACCTGCAATCGGTAAATCTAAATCAATCACACCATCGCTATCTTCTAATATGGCAATGGCCAAATCTAACGGCAAATCGGCGGCGTCTTCACTCTCTATTTTTTCACCTAACTTTAATTTATTAATAATAAATTTATTTTTACCGGTTAATTTACGTTGTTTAATTTTATATTCCAAATCAACTGAAAGTTTGCCCGAATCAATACGTCTACCAGCAAATTTACCTGAATAAGGAGTGAGTCTACTCATCTCTAAATTAGTAAATTTTAATTTAATATCGGTAAAGTCCGTCGCTGCAAATGGTTGTAGCGACCCTCGGATACGTGCCGCGCCATAATCATCCACCTTGCCATCTAACTCCACTTGTGAAACGGCTGATGGTTTGGTTGATAAGCCATTAATAACACCGCTGAGCGAATGAATATTAGTACCAAACTGCGGTGTTAGAGAAAGGTCAGCAAATTCTAATGCCCCATTATCGATTCTGACGGTTGCTATACTGACAGGAAACGCATCTGTTGCTGGGGTAGCATCTACCATCTGTGGTGATTCAATCACTTTTTCTTCAGCCGCCACAGGTGCTGACACCGACTGCATCTGATCTAGCACATTGTTACTAGATACTGGTGCGGCTGGCTCCTTTGGCGCATCTACTGTAACTGGCGCCGCATTGGCCGTGTCCGCCTCGCTTCGTAAAATACGGGTGACGTTCATGCTTTTATCTTCATTGATAATAAATTTGCCCGCAGGTTTGACGATTTGTAACGTAGCCATGTGCAATTTATCTGGCGATAAGGAAACGTTTAAGCTATCACTTTTCAGATGATCCCAACTTAAAAATGGCGCATCGTCTGCTTCTTCTAATAGCGCCATGTTTTTGACATCAAATTTTCCCTTAAAGTTAAGTGCGAATGCTTTTTTTTGTTTTAAAGACAACCTACCTGAGACATCTGCAGCACCGCTATCCAATTTAAGCAATGCAACTTGGTTCACATAGGGTGCAAAAGGTTTAAGTGAGAACTTAGACAACCTAAGACCTAAATCTATTTTTAATGGTGACGGCGTTAATTTGCCTTTGGTACTAAATCGCCCGCCTTGTTTTACGCGGAAAGCTGCTTTTATGGGTAGCGATTTCTTTAAATCTAAAGAAGCATTTTGTATTTCTAATTTAGCTTTTTCTATATCTAAAACAACAGGCGTTGCAACACTTTTATCTTCAACATGGATGCTGGCATTATCTACAGTAATTTTTTCAAACAATACTGCCCACTCGGGTTGATTACTTACTTTATCGTTTTTCTTGGTTTTTACTGCGCTAGTTGTATTTGCCGCTGCAATAGGCTCAAAAATCTTTGCCCAATTTAGTGATGCATCTGCATCTTTAATAACGGTAGTTTTAAGCCCAGAAAGCGCAAGCACTTGCGCACTTATTTTTTGCTCAGCGACTGACACTGTGCCTTGTGACAGTGCCAACTTATCTAATGTAGCAACTGATGTAGCAGCCGTTTTAGTGGTAATGCCTGTCATATTGCTTTCTAGCTTATTAATTTCAATATTACCTTGTGGCGCTGCCAAGGCGAACCCTAAATTAAAATCTGCCACGTCAACTATTAGCGGTTGTTTAAAGCTTTGATCTTCGAATGAGACTGTCCAGTTTTTTAATTGAACATCCGCGATATCAAATGTCATCGCTTGCTCAGGTATTGTTTGTGCTGCCTGGGACTCTTGCCCTTTAGACTCGGTTGGACTCTCCTGATCAGTTTCATTAGCCGTAGGATTAATATCTGCTTTAGGCACCGTATCAGAAGCAACAAAAGCTTGCTGCCAATTAACATTGCCCACGCTATCTCTTATTGCAGTCACTTTACCTGCTGGCAAAATAATTTGATTGATTTTAGCGCTATTGGCCGCTAAATCAAAAGTCACCTCATTTACATCCATACTTGGCAGCGCCAGTAATGTTTGCTCGCCTTTGTTGATATTGAAATCAGAAAATTTAAGATTCAAATCCTGAAATTGCAACTGCAATTGGTCTTGCATTTGCAAATCAAACTGCGGCAAAGTGGCTGTACTTTCTTTTAATATTATTTGCGTATCTTGGCCTTGGTTCACGCTTAACTCTATTAATTTAAAATCAAGGTCTTTTATATGTAATTCTGGCTGCTTGTTTTTAATAAACTCTAAACGCGGCGTACTCAGTAGCGCATGTGTTAACGATAGACTTCCACCCTGTGTGAGGTCGCCTTTTACATCGCTTAAGCCAAAAGTAACGTTATTTAATACCAGCGTGGGGATGGTTTTAGGTAATGCAAAATCATACGTAAAGCTTGTTTGAATATCGCCACTACTGGGTGTGAATGGGAATGTCACACCTTTAACCAATTGCATCATTTTGGCAATTTTAATACCTTCTAATGCAACAACACCTTTAGATGCCACAGGGTTAACGCCCATATCACCTTTCCATTTAAGAATGCCACCTTGCTCAGCAAATTTTGCAGAAATCAGGTAATCACCACGATCTTTTGGTAAGGTAGAAAAACCTTTTAATTCAAAATTTAACGGGGTTAATGTTGTCTTGAGCGGCGTGGGTCGGTTTTCATCACTGTATGTAACTTTACCCTGACTAACTAATATATGACCAATCACCAAACGTGGAAAAGTATCACTAGAAGGAGATTTATCTTCATCCAGCTTGGCCATTAAATCAGCCCAGTTCAATTGACCATCCGCTGAAACTGCCACATCCACTTTTGGTGCAACGATGGCAATCTGTTTAAATTTCCAGGCCAAATTAAACATACCGCTTGCTTCTAAATCAACAATCAACTTATCAAAACCAGCCAATGGTTCGCCATTCTGTTTGCTCAACTTTAAGTTTTCTATGGTCGCTTTTAAGCGAAAAGGGTCAAAGCTAACCTTGCCAACACTGGCTTTACTGGCCAATGATTTTTCAGCAATACGTGGCACTAACCACTTGGCAAGCGGATCGACAGCAAAGTAACTAAACAATAAATAAAAGGCAAAGAGCCCTACAAAAACTTTAGCAAATAACTTGCTAGGAAATTTAGCCCTTAATTGTAATAGCCTTTTTTTTAATTGTTTAAACACATCAATCCAAATTTTTAACCATAATTTAATTATGGATGATAATTAATATTTTATGGGAACTTTTAGCAACTATACGAACCTTTTATTCCAATATAGTTAGAAAAAACCACCCACATAGTCAACGTAATATCACATACAGGTCTATATATTAAATATGCATCAACCCTTTTTTCAGGCCCACTACGTTTAAGTTATAAAGCATATTAATCACTGAAGACTTAACAAGTATTCACGACAACAAATCATGGCTGAAGATAAAGTAATAATCAATGGAGACGATAAAGACAATACACTTAAGGGCTTTAGTGACAATAATGAAATTTACGGTTATGCCGGCAACGATATTCTTTATGGTAGCAATGGCAATAATTATCTCCATGGTGGTGTAGGTAATGATCATCTTTATGACAATTTAGGTAACGACTTTCTCTTTGGTGATATTGGCAATGACTATCTTTCCGGTGGCAAGGGTAACGATGTGCTCGACGGCGGAGCTGGCAATGACCACCTTTCAGGTGGCCTCGGCAACGACAGATTACTAGGTGGCGCGGGTAATGATGTGCTCAAAGGGGGAACTGGTGTTGACGCGCTTTTCGGTGGTATTGGCAGCGATAAGCTTTTAGGTGGCACTGGTGATGACAAGCTTTTTGGTGATTTAGGTAATGACTTTCTAAATGGAGGCTTCGGTAATGATCGTCTTAATGGTGGCGAGGGTGCTGATACACTCAGTGACAACAAAGGCAATAACCATTTAAGAGGTGGACTAGGTGTAGATACCTATGAAATTGGCTCTAGCACCCTTAAAAGCAAACTTGCTGATCTTTTTGCTATTGATAGCACTTCTTATTTGGTCACAAACGCTAGGTCAATCAACACAGTATATGATAACGGTCTAAATATAATTAAAATTGGCAATAAAAGCCATAACCTAGTCATTGATGCTAGCAAGAGTACCGTAACTTTTGACGGCCAGCCAATACCAAAAACATCATCGAAAACTGGCACCCACTTTGAATACAATGAAAATGGGATAAAGTTTAAGGTTGTACCAACCTACAATATAGTAGACGCAACTCAAAACCTTGCTTCTAACCCAAGAGAAAACACAAAACACTCTTTTTTAGATATCACACCTCAAGAACAGCAAGCAAGTAACCTGATAAAGCTTAAAGCGATGCTTGAAGAATACCAACAAGGCGTAAAAGCTGCTGCGTTGAAAGAAGAGTTACACCAATTTACTCAAACAACCCTATAGTTTAATCGTAAAAATAAGGCACAAACATGAGCAATCACAATGTAAATAAAATACATGGAACCAAACAAGCTGATGTACTTGTCGGGACTGAAGATGTGGAAAATGAAATTTACGGTTATGAAAGTGACGATATACTCGTAGGCCGTGACCGTGATGATTATATAGATGGCGGCAAAGACGACGACGCTCTTGATGGCGGCAAGGGTGCTGACATACTTGATGGTAGCAGCGGCGATGACAATCTCTATGGTGGCAATGGTGATGACGAACTATATGGCGGTAGCGGTAATGATAAACTTAGAGGTGGCTCAGGTAATGACTTCCTAAGTGGCGGCACAGGTAATGATGCACTTCGTGGCGGATTAGGAAATGACGTGCTTGATGGCGGTTTGGGCAATGACAAGCTTAGAGGTGACTTAGGTGACGATATACTTTTTGGCGGCTCTGGTAATGACATACTCTCTGGCAATGAAGGTAAAAATGCGTTGTTAGGTGGTAAAGGCATAGATACATACCAGTTTAGCTCTTACAAATATATGTCTTACGAAGCCATTTATCATCCCCTTACTGTGACCAACACAATTTATGATGACGGTGAAAACTTAGTAAAAATTGATGACACCAATTACCATTTGCACATTAACTTTGATGAAGGCAAGGTAACTTTAGATAATGAACCACTACTAAAAGTACCTTCTAGTGATGGCGTACATTTTGAATACAATAAAAATGGTGTGAAATTCAATGTTATCCCAACACAAAATGAACAGAATTTAAACCAAAAGTTATCATTCAACACAGAAAATCACACCTTGCAAGAGCAGTTAAAAAATCAAGGGTTTACTTCAGGCCAGAGTGCTGCAATCATAAAACAAATAGCGATAAACACGCAGCAAGATGAAGTTAAAAATACTAGTATCATTCAAAACACGCTAGAGCTCAACCTATCTTAAAACCACATCATCACTAAATTAAATTAAACCTAGTAATTTAGTCAACCATTATGTTTTATGGCATAATGTCGCCTTATTTTTATTTAATTGTCACTAATAAATGTTTAAGCATATTAAGGAAGATATTGCCATTGTGTTTGACCGTGATCCTGCGGCCAGAACACGTTGGGAAATCCTAACAACCTACCCTGGCGTGCATGCCATATTAATGCATCGCGTTAACCACTGGCTATGGAAAATAGGACTCAATTGGTTTGCACGTTTCGGCTCGCATTTTGGACGCTGGTTTACAGGGATAGAAATTCACCCAGGGGCAACAATTGGCCATCGTGTATTTATCGATCACGGTATGGGTGTAGTGATTGGTGAAACCGCTGTTGTTGGCGATGATTGCACCTTGTATCACGGCGTTACATTAGGTGGCACATCTTGGAACAAAGGCAAGCGCCACCCCACACTAGAGGAAGGCGTTGTTATTGGTGCGGGCGCTAAAGTGCTGGGCCCGATTATTATTGGTAAAAATGCCAAAATCGGCTCTAATGCAGTTGTTGTTAAAGATGTTCCTGAAGATGCGACGGCTGTTGGCATTCCTGCACGTTTATTAGAAGAAGAAAAAGCTACTGATAAAACGAAGTTTAGTGCTTATGCGGTGGGTGATGATGAAAATGACCCTATTAATAAGGCATTGCAGCCTTTACTCAAGCAACTCTCTAAGCAAAATGCTGAGATGCAAACATTAAAAGAGCAACTTAACAGCCTCACAGACGTACAATCTGACACCAAGCTTGCTGACGCTTTTGGTAGCAATAAACCTAAACGCGCACCGCGCAAAAAAACAGCTAAATAACGGACTGATTAAGGGTTGAACTTAACCCAATAATAATTGACTAATTTAGTAGGTTATTATAAAATAGCGTGTTATTTTATGCGCTTTAAACTGAAGCTTGAAACGAGAAATGTAAACCAAACATGAGACTTACAACCAAAGGACGTTTTGCTGTTACCGCAATGCTAGACCTCGCTTTAAACGAGACGAGCAAAGAGGGGAAACTAAAACCCGTCACACTTGCAGGCATTAGCGAGCGACAAGAAATATCACTGTCTTATTTAGAGCAGTTGTTTAGTCGTTTGCGTCGCCAAGGTTTGGTTTCTAGTGTGCGTGGCCCTGGTGGTGGATACCGTTTAGCTAAGGATCAGTCTGCCATTTCGGTTTCTGCAATTATTGCAGCTGTGGATGAGAATGTTGATGCCACACAATGTGGCGGCAAAGAAGATTGCCACGGTCCTGAGGGGCGTTGCATGACACATGAGTTATGGGCAACGCTTAATTTTAAAATTTTAGATTACTTATCAGGCGTAAGCTTGGCCAGCATGGTTGAAATGCAACAAGACAAAGAGTCGAACAAGGTTGTTTTTACGCCAAACACCAACAGTAATGTATCAATGAACAACGTGACAGAAAACCAAGAGGCAACGGTTAATGGCTAACATTTATTTTGATCATAACAGCACCGCTGCGCTCAAGCCCGAAGTGCTTGAAGCGATGTTGCCCTATATGACAAAACAACATGGCAACCCGACTAGCCAACATGGTTACGGTCGTATTGCACGTGAAGCGATTGAACATGCGCGCCAGCAAGTTGCACAAGCAGTAGGCGCGCAAACGAACCAAGTCATTTTTACTGCAAGTGGCACAGAGGCCAATAATTTTGCAGTCACTGGCATCGCCAGCAATTTAGAGCAAGCACAGATACTCACTAGCAGCATTGAGCATCCTTGTGTTTCTAAGCCTGCACTCGCCATGCAACACCGTGGCTGGCAAGCTAAAAGTATTGGTGTCGATCATGATTGCAATATAGATACTATGCACTTGCAAATATTATTAGAAACCCCAACTGATTTAGTATCAGTCATGCTGGCAAACAACGAGACAGGCGCCATACAAGATATTGAAGAAGTGGCGGCATTAGCCGGGCAAAAAAAAGTGTTAGTCCATACAGATGCAGTACAGGCACTTGGTAAGATTAACCTAGACTTTACGGCAATGGCTATCCATGCCATGACTGTTTCTAGCCATAAAATTGGTGGCCCACTGGGTGCTGGTGCTTTAATTTTAAACAAACGTGTTGATATTCAGCCTTTGTTATACGGCGGTGGCCAAGAAAAAGGCTTACGTAGCGGCACTGAAAATATCGCCGCCATTGTTGGTTTTGGTGCAGCTTGTGCGCTGGCCACACAAAACTTAGAACATTTTGCAATGCACACCGCATCGCTTCGCGACCATTTAGAAGCAGGTTTGCAAGAAATGGAAGCGGTGATTTTTGGACAACAAGCTAAGCGCTTGCCCAACACCAGCTTTTTTGCTTTTAACAATATTGATGGTGAAACATTGGTGACAGCATTAGATAAAGCAGGTTTTGCCGTGGCGAGTGGTTCAGCATGTTCTAGCGCCAGTAGCGAGCCTAGCCATGTGCTATTAGCCATGGGGGTTGACCCTGATGTCGCCCGCGGTGCAATACGTGTCAGCTTTAGTACGAACAACACATTAGCGCAAGTCGATGGTTTTTTAAAAGCATTAGAACAAGTATTACAAGACTTAAGGCAATTAACAGCCATTGCTGCATAAAGCAGCATGAATAAGTACCGCTTAAATTAAAGGAAAAAGAAGCTTCATGGAAAGAATGCCAATATATTTAGATTACTCTGCCACCACACCCGTTGACCCGCGTGTGGCTAAAAAGATGATTCCATATCTGACGGAAGATTATGGTAACCCAGCCTCACGTAGCCATCCTTATGGTTGGACAGCGGAGAAAGCGGTAGAAAATGCGCGACAAGAAGTGGCTAAGCTAGTTGGTGCTGATCCAAGAGAAATTGTATGGACATCGGGCGCAACTGAATCTAACAACTTAGCTATTAAAGGTGCTGCAAACTTCTATAGCGGAAAAGGTAAACACATTATTACCATTGCTACAGAGCATAAAGCCGTGATCGACCCTGTGCGTGAACTTGAACGCCAAGGCTTTAGCGCAACTTTTTTAGAGCCTGAAGACACCGGCTTAATCGACGTGGAGAAATTTAAAGCGGCGATTCAACCTGATACCGTATTAGCATCAGTGATGTTAGTCAATAATGAAATTGGCGTGATTCAAGACATAGAAGCCATTGGTAAAATTTGTCGCGAAAATAATGTCATTTTCCACGTAGATGCTGCACAAGCAACCGGTAAAGTGAATATCGATTTAACAACATTACCTGTCGATTTAATGAGCTTTTCTGCCCATAAAACATATGGGCCTAAAGGTGTCGGTGCTTTATATGTACGCCGTAAACCGCGTATCCGTGTCGAAGCACAAATGCATGGTGGCGGACATGAGCGCGGCATGCGATCTGGTACTCTGGCAACACATCAAATCGTAGGCATGGGCGAAGCATTTAAAATCGCTCGCGAAGAAATGGCAGCCGAAAATGAGCGTATCCGTATGCTACGTGACAAGCTATTAAACGGCTTGCAAGAAATAGAAGAAACCTATGTGAACGGTGATATAACGCATCGCGTACCACACAACGTCAATATTAGTTTTAACTATGTTGAGGGTGAATCGTTAATTATGGCGATTAAAGGTATTGCTGTTTCAAGTGGCTCTGCCTGTACTTCAGCCAGTTTAGAACCTAGCTATGTATTACGTGCGCTAGGTCGCACAGATGAGTTAGCACATAGTTCGATTCGTTTCTCAATTGGCCGCTTTACCACAGAGGCCGATGTGGATTACACCATCAATTTATTAAAAGATAAAATTGATAAATTACGTGAATTATCACCACTTTGGGAAATGTTTAAAGATGGCATCGATATTAGCAAAGTAGAATGGGCGGCACATTAGAAATTATTATTGATTTATCTAGCAGCGTTATTGGCAAGCTAATTTAGAAACGTCTAAATGTCACTTACCTCTGCCTTGCCAGACAAACAAATCTTTAATTTCTATAATAATGGAAATTTTAAGTAATATTTAAGCATTTGAAATAGAAAGCAATATCAAGACGGTGATTTGAAGGCAGTGCAATTTGCACGACAAAGAATCATCAACACAGAGATTGCAAAATATTTCAAATATATAGGAGAAGTAAAATGGCATATTCAGACAAAGTTCTAGACCACTATGAAAACCCTCGTAACGTCGGTTCTTTAGATAAAAACGACCCGAACGTCGGTACGGGCATGGTTGGCGCACCCGCTTGTGGTGACGTCATGAAACTGATGATTAAAGTCAATGATGCAGGCTTGATTGAAGATGCAAAGTTTAAAACGTATGGCTGTGGCTCTGCCATTGCTTCTAGCTCACTGGTAACCGAGTGGCTAAAAGGTAAAACAGTGGATGAAGCTTATGAAATTAAAAATTCGGCCATCGCAGAAGAGCTAGCATTGCCACCTGTCAAAATTCATTGCTCAGTATTGGCAGAAGATGCGATTAAAGCAGCTGTAGCAGATGTTAAAGCCAAGCAATCAGCTAAAGAAATTGCCTAAAGTATGGCTATTAGCTTAACTTCGGCAGCAGCCACACGCGTTGAAAAGTTCCTTGCCAACCGAGGGAAAGGCATTGGCTTACGCTTGGGCGTTAAAACTACGGGCTGTTCTGGCATGGCTTATACGCTTGAATTTGTAGATGAAATGAACGATGAAGATGTGTCGTTTAATAGCCATGGCGTCAAAGTCATTGTTGACCCGAAAAGCTTAGCCTATATCGATGGTACAGAATTAGACTTCACAAAAGAAGGCTTAAACGAAGGATTTAAATTTAAGAATCCCAACGTGAAAGATGAATGCGGTTGTGGCGAAAGCTTTACTGTTTAATTAAGCATCACGTGACCAAAAACTACTTTGCTTTATTTGGTTTAAACCAAGTATTTAATATCGACTTAACGGCATTAGAACAACAGTACCGCAAAATCCAATCTACCGCGCATCCCGATCGCTTTGTTTCTGCCACCGCAGCTGAAAAGTTAAAATCTATGCAACTGGCGACATTGGCCAACGAGGCTTACAGAACTTTAAAAAACCCAGCCACACGTGCTAAATATTTTTTATCGCTACAAGGCATCGATGCAATGCAAGAAACGAACACCACCATGCCTGCCGAGTTTTTAATGCAGACAATGGAATGGCGCGAAGCTTTAGAAGATGCAAAAGCGGCTAAAGACATATCCGCCTTAGAAAACTTAATGAAGACGATGCAGCTAGCTGCCAAGTCTTTGGTGGATAATTTAATCATCTTGTTTGACGAAAAACAGGACAATACAAAAGCAACTGAAGCAACACGCGAACTTATTTTTATCGATAAGGTTTGTGCAGACATTAACAAAGCAATCATATTTTTAGAAGACTAAATGGCACTATTACAAATTTCTGAACCAGGCTTATCTACCGCGCCGCACCAACATCGGCTAGCGGTTGGTATTGACTTGGGCACGACCAACTCACTTGTGGCAACCGTGAAAAGTGGCCTATCAGAAGTGCTGCTTGATGAACAAGGCCGCGCCCTCTTGCCTTCGGTAGTTCGTTATTTAGATGGTAATGCTATTGATGTCGGTTATGCTGCACAGGCTGCACAGTCACAAGATCCACAAAACAGCATTGTTTCCGTCAAGCGTTTTATGGGGCGCGGCTTAAAAGATATCAACGCATCAGAACAGCCTTACCAGTTTTCAGAAGACTCAGGCATGCTGCAAATTAAAACACGTGCGGGTAACAAAAGCCCTGTCGAGATTTCTGCTGAAATTTTAAAAACACTCAAAAATAGCGCCGAAAAAACACTGGGTGATAACTTAGTTGGTGCAGTGATTACCGTGCCAGCCTATTTTGATGAAGCGCAACGCCAAGCCACCAAAGATGCCGCGCGCCTTGCTGGTTTACAGGTGTTACGTTTGCTCAATGAACCTACCGCAGCTGCAGTTGCATACGGACTAGATAATAATAGTGAAGGCACTTATGTTATTTATGATTTAGGTGGTGGCACGTTTGATATTTCTATCCTTAAATTGAGCAAAGGTGTTTTCGAAGTGCTTGCCACTAATGGCGACTCTGCGCTTGGCGGCGACGATTTTGATCGTGCTATATACAACTGGATGTTAGAACAGAGCAACTGTGATGCACTCAATGCAGAAGACACCCGTTTACTATTAACCGAATCACGCTCAGCAAAAGAGACACTAACGAACCATAAAAGCGTCGCTATTGATTGTGTGTTAAGTACTGGCAAAATCATTAAGCTAGATTTGATAGTAGAGAAGTTTAATGCGTTAACGCAAGACTTATTAGCCAAGACATTAAAGCCCACCAAAAAAGCCCTGCGTGATGCCAGTTTAAGCATTGATGACATTGATGGCGTTGTCATGGTTGGTGGCGCAACACGCATACCGCAAGTGCGTTTAGCTGTTGCCGATTTTTTCAAACAAGCACTGCTCACTAATGTAGACCCTGACCAAGTGGTAGCGTTAGGTGCAGCCATACAAGCCAACACACTAGTGGGTAATAAAAGTGAAGATGATTTATTACTACTCGATGTAATACCGCTTTCACTTGGTCTAGAAACCATGGGTGGTTTAGTAGAAAAAATTATTCCGCGTAACAGCGTATTACCGATTGCACGTGCGCAAGAATTCACCACATTTAAAGATGGCCAAACCGCCATTAGCATCCATGTATTACAAGGCGAGCGGGAGCTTGTGGCCGATTGCCGGTCATTGGCGAAATTTGAACTGCGCGGCATTCCACCACTTGTTGCTGGTGCTGCCCGCGTACTAGTAACCTTCACTGTCGATGCCGATGGCCTATTAAGTGTTTCTGCTAAAGAAACCACCAGCAACGTAGAAGCTAATATTGTTGTCAAACCATCTTTCGGATTAGATGAAGAACAAATACTAGAGATGCTACAAAATAGCTTTGGTGAAGCAGAAAGTGATAAACAAGCGCGCGCACTAGCAGAAGCGAAAGTCGATGCGACGAGTTTAACAACGGCTATTAAAGCGGCCTTAGAACAAGATAGCGGCTTAATTGAAGCAGAAGAAATACAAGCCATTAATACAGAAATTAAAGCATTAGAAACTTTACTAAAAACCGAAAATAGCGATGCTATTCATCAAGCATCTGAAGCGCTAAATACTGCAACCGAAAATTTTGCGGCAAAAAGAATGGATGCTAGCGTCAGTCGTGCTTTGGCTGGCAAAAATATTGATACTGTTAACTTATAGAATTTTTTGAGAAGAAACACATGCCACAAATAATCGTATTACCACATGAAGAACTCTGCCCAGAAGGCGCGGCATTTGATGCCAAAAAAGGCGATTCTATCTGCCAAAACTTGCTAGATAATGAAATTGAGATGGAGCATGCTTGTGACCAAGTGTGTGCTTGTACCACTTGCCATGTCATCGTACGTGAAGGTTACAACACACTCAATGAAGCAGAAGAAGATGAAGATGATTTGCTCGATAAAGCTTGGGGCTTAGAGCCGCTTTCACGGCTATCATGCCAAGCCATTGTAGGTGATGATGATTTAGTGGTAGAGATTCCTAAATACTCTATTAACATGGCAAAAGAAGGCTAATACTAGCTGTTTGCCTTTACAGCATAATGGTGTCTTGTAAAAAATCCACCTCGCCCGTCGCAAGGTTGTAAATACCACCAACCATACCAATTTGCTTGCTACTCAGCATGTCTTGAATAATTTCACTCGAGTGTAAAATTTCATCAATCTGCCATTTCACACTGAGCTCACAAACATTCGCAACAAAATCTTCATTGCTAGAACTACGGTCTTCTTTGGTCACTTTTTCTGCTCGAACAGCCGGCTTAATAAAATTAATAATTTCACCAATGTGACCATCTCTAAAATCATCACAAGCCGCTTTTACCGCGCCACAGCTACTATGGCCAAGCACCAGCACCAATTTACTACCCAGATACTTACAACCAAATTCCAAACTACCAATAGCTTTATCTGATGCAATATTACCCGCCAAACGCACGCTAAATACATCACCCAACGCCTGGTCAAACAGCATCTCGACTGGCGCACGCGAATCACTACAACTTAAAGTAGAAACAAAAGGATGTTGCTTATCTTTTGTCATTGTCACTAAGCTGCTTAAATCTTTATTCACCGATAAATTATTAACAAAACGATGATTACCTTCGATTAGAATATCCAACGCCTCTTGAGGAGACATCTTGTCGCGATCTAATGATGGGTGTTTATACATACGCTGTCCTTTTTTAACTACTTAAGCCTTTATTAAACTGCTTAAGATTATACCTGAGACAAATCATCATTTATCCAAAAAATGCCCATAAAAAACCCGCTATTGCGGGCTCTTTATTGTTAGCGTGGAAAACTTAAAATGCCCATTGTGTTCTTACCGTCAATACATCAATGTCATCTGCATCAGAACCATCTAATTGCGTAACAGGCCCTTTACTGATATCAAATGTTCTTGAATAATCACCCAAGATTCGCATATTGTCATTTAAATACCAATTCAAAGCAACCGTATAACGTTTACCATCACCGCCAGCAATTGTGCCATCATTTAAATCCAATTGATCATAACGTGCAGCCACTTCCCATGCACCCCAAGTGCCTTTTTTCAAACTAAAGTGTTTAGCTGGTTTCAAGCCCTTAAATTCACCTTCAGAACCCTTATATGGGCGAGATTCTCCCGTTAAAGTGTAACCAATTTGTGCATAGAACCCAGTAAAGTCTACATCAGACCCCACATCTCTATCGACTTTAGTTTTTGCAATCTCAGATTGGAAAGACAACGGCCCATACTTAGCAGCCAGCTCTAAAATACCTATTTGAACATCATCAACATCTGCAACAACACCCGTATTTAACAACTTCAAACTTGAACCATGCGTTGTTTCATAAGAGAAAGAAGATGATTTAACATTAGACGTTTTGTTGTCATCACTCAAAGAACGGCGGCCTAAACTAGCCCCCACGTGTAGTAATTTCTTTTCATCCATAATAGGTGCGAAACTAGCCCGGATGGCTACACCATGCCCTTCATCATTTTTTGAGCTACCGGGTGAGATACCATCCCCATAAAAACCGCCCTTTACATGCCAATTATCACCATAGCCTCTTAAGCTCACACCTAAAGCCCGATCAAAGTAAGGCGTTGTCAAAGCAGTGACTAATGAACGCTCTGTAAACATAATATCGTTAGAGCTCTCCTCAACCTCCATGCTCATAGCATGCTTTTGGTTACCCACAATCAACTCTAGCGGTGCATTAAACCCTGTATAACCCAAAAACAAATCTTTTACACTGACCTTATTATCAGCAAAATCAGTTTCAATATGGTATTTAAAATCATCATGTGCCTTGCCCTTAAGGTAAATGCGCGCTCTACGGATTTCAGTGCCGTCAATTGCCTTGCCACTGGTTAAGTTATCATCACCGGTATGCTTAAAAGCATCAGCATGTAAACGACCACCCACTTGCATAGAGAAACTACCGTCATCGCTTTTTACCAGTAAACCTTTTTTACCCACTTCGACATTAGCTTGTTTTTTTGCCACTTTGTCAGCCACTTCTCTTTCGTCACTACGGCTATCTCTTATTAGCGCACCCTCTTCTTCTGTTAACACCCCCTTGGCGACTAATATATTAATAATATCGTCGGTTGAATCTGCTAAGGCATTGCCACTAAAGCCTAATACCATACTTAAGATAGTTGCCGCTGTCATTTTGCGTAGTTTAAAGCGCATGAGAACACTCCCGTTAAAAAAGTAATTAAATATTAACGGGCTTATTTTGATTGTTTAATATGACAGTTTGATGACAATATCCAAACTGATTTTGAGATGTTACCGTACTGCAACAGCAAAATTAATTAAAAAAAATAGCTAAATAAATACCTTTATTTTACGCTAATCTTAATTATTTCCGCGTGGTGTGGCTTACAGCCAGCGACGCACCTTAGATTGATAGCTCACATATTCAGCACCAAAGTTTTTTATCAGCGCTCGCTCTTCTGGCGCAATTTGGAATCGATTCATATAAAGGACGAACCCTAGCACACCTAAACATGCCCAAATAGATGATAAATAAACCGCCCATGCCGTCAAAAATAGTGCTAAGCCAACATACATTGGGTTTCGTGAAACTTGATAGATGCCAGAACACACCAGCGAGGATGCTGTTTCAGGCTTTATGGGGTTAACCGTTGTTGTTGCTCGTCTAAAAGCAATAATAGCTGCGACATCAAAACAAACGCCTACAACCACCAACAAAATAATTACAATCAATCGCGCAGTTGTATTGAGTTCGATAGCAGGAACAGACAATGAAATCCACCACATGGCAGCAGCAAACAACGCAGCGATAATAGGTGGTGGGATTTTGTTCTTAAGTGTTAGCATAATGCTTTTTGTTAGGTCTAAATCAATGAGTTTGAATTTATTTTGACTTTGACTCCGACTCCGACTCCGTCTGTTATCAATTATTCATTACTAAGCCAATAGCGATTAAACCACCAATCAAAAACCAGCTTAAAAATAGTATTACTTGTTTTTTAGATAAATAGCCCATACCTCGGCCAGGGTACCAATAGTCTTCAGGGCGTTTACCTTTTGGCCATATACCAAAAATAAGCACTAGCGTCATCAAGCCAAACAAATAAACGATGCCAAATTGACTCGCTAGACTAGGCGTATTACTTAAATAGATTTGATAGCAAACATAAAAATTTAAAATTAGACCTGCTATTAACATCAAACCATTCATAGACTTTTACTCAAGATAAAACCTCCACGCCACGCCAAAAAAGCGACCATACCTGTTATTTCTTTCGCAGCCTCTTTAGGGTTGGGATAATACCAAGCAGCATCTTGATTCGTTTCACCATCAACCACTAATGTTAAATAGCTAGCCTCGCCTTTCCATGGGCAATGTGTGCGCTTGCTGCTTTCAATAAAACATTGACTAGCAATCGATTCCCTAGGAAAGTAATGATTCGATTCAATCACAATGGTTTCATCACTCTCTGCAACAATTTTGCTATTCCATATCGCTTTCATATGACTTCCAAGGATTGTTGTTTATAAGAAAAATCAATGGCATACATTAAATTAACTCCGACCTCATTTACTTTTTTTGAATATGATTCCTAGTTTCATTTTTTACGCCTATAAACGTATAGGGTTATTGTTACAGCAAGGGAACCTAATGCCCACCAAATGAATTCTTCTCGAACAACAAATTCGTTCAGGCCTAGACGCCAATCGATTGCAAAACTTAGTAATATTCCAGTGATTACGACAGATACAGAGAACAAAATATTAATATTCATACTACACCTAAACTTATAATAAACATGGCTATATCATAATGCTGATTTATAACAGTGACTATACCTCTAACCACATTTTTAGGAATCAAATTGGCTAGCCATTTGATTTTCGATATAGTTAATCATTAATCAATGCCATGAAACAGGGTCGATGTTATAAAAAGTTTGTAGTTGCTTATATAATTCCGGTAGTCTCTTTTCCATTTGCACTGGCTTCTCAAAAAAAGATTCACTCGCCACCGCGAAAAACTCAGATGGTGAAACCGTGCCATACTCATCTAATACCTTATTTTTACCTCGTTTTGCTCGTTTATGCAGTGCGTCGTACTCTTCGCTTAATACCTTATTCCACTCCTTATAGTGCGAGTCATTGCTAAGCACGGGCAAACCGTTCATATGGCCGCTTTGCTCATCTAATTTATGTGCAAATTCGTGTATCACCACATTGTGGCCATCCTCAGCATTGACCGAGCCACTACGAACATTTTCCCATGACAACACAATCGGGCCCCGCACCCATGATTCACCAGCCCGTGTACTAGGTTGTTCAGTGGTTATTAAACCATCATGCTGTACTTCATGTGCTACGTACGCATTTGGATAGATTAGGATAGATGAGAATCCAGTGAAACGACGTTTATTTCCCTGTAACAATAACAAGCAAGCATTACCAGCCACAACGACACGTATTTCATCTGTAAGTGCAATATCGTCACGTCCAATAAACTTCTTTTCATCTAAAAACACATTAATATGGCCATGTAATTCTTCGCGCAGGGTTTGTGGTAACTTTGAATAAAGTGTTACATGCTTTTTCAGAATAGCAACCCGGCTAGCATCTAATGGCGTTTTAAATAACTTTTCCCTGCGCGCACGGCGCATATACTTACGTAGGTACCATAACAAAACGATGGAAAAGACTAGGCTAAAAAAAATAATTAGACGCATAAGGTTTAAGCTTCAGTGGCCGCAGCGAAGCAGAGGTCACGCTTGAACGACTTGTTATGTTGCTTATTTGCTCTCATATTTTCCCTTGATTTTAAGTCCGCACCAAAGTCTCAATAGTAAGTAACATAAAAATAATGGTATTGGAAAAACATAGGCCATTATTTGGGTAAGCATTAAAGTCAATAAAATAAATAGAAGGCCCAAATAAAATAGTGGCTTTCAATGTAATCCTAAGACTAGATTCACCCCTAGGGCTTGTGGATGTTGGGCCAAAGCCTATAATAACTTCGTCATGCGCTTATATCCGCATTGCTAGTCATATGCTTGCACTTTGGGCATTTAAAAATACCAATCATAAACTATAGACATAACGCCTAACTTAAACGCCCATAATCGCTTAAATTAACAACTTTATTTGGTACCCCATTTACATTCTTCTCATAATTACTTAACCAGTAATTTAAAATGTCATTAGACAAAGAAAGCAACGCAGCTACTTGTTTTAAAAAATTAGCCCCTTTCTCCCCTTTAGCCATTACTTGTAATTTATTAGCTGCTATAGCTTGGTTGTAAGCTTCTGCACCACTATTCGTATGCAACAAAAATAGAATATTATTTTTACTTTTGGCAATAGATGCACACCACTTATATACGCTCACCGCGTGGATGCTGCCTTCCTCCGACTTATCGTTTAAGTCAAAAACGGCAATATCAAAGGACTCACTCTCTAAGTGATCAGAAAATTCATCATATGTGCTGCAACTAACAACATCGTTACCACTCAAAGAAAATGAGGCTTGCATTTGCTTAGCGGCGCATTCATCATCATCAAAAATTAGTACGCTTAACCTGAGCTTTGATTTTAGCAATTTGGGACTCATAATAATAAAAACATTAAATTACAACTATACATAAGTCTATGCTAAAAACTGGAGATATTTGTATTATTGCTACTTTTTTTGCTTTCTAAATTTCCACGGTGGCGATAGTTTATTTATTTTCCAAAGCCTTTTTACATCTTAGGCATATTTTTAAGCGCAGTAACAATAAATTACTTTATAAAATAGCAATACTGAGAGTAAGAGTTTAACGTTAAACAACAGTGGCATCCATAATAATTAGCTTAAAAAAGTTAAAGGAAGAAGGTATACTTTCTTCACTGTTAGAGAGACTCTGGAATTTACTACAAACACAAAAAATGCTAGTTAGGGATATACGAACATCTAAGAATTTTAAACAAGAAGTCCTCATCGTCGATGACCAACAAACCATTTTAAGCATACACGCTGCAATAGTTAAAAAAGCTAATGAAAGTGCTCGAGTAACAACCATGAAGAACCCCAAAGAAGCGCTTAAATGGCTAAAAAATAAGCGAGTATCACTTCTTATATTAGACTACAGAATGACTCAGCTAAACGGGCTGCAGTTTATTAAAGAGTTTAAAAAAAATAAACGGGGCAACGAAACCACTATAATAGTAGTTACCATTATCAAGGATGAGGCAGTTCACAAAGCCCTATTAGATGCGGGTGCACGCATGGTGTTAAGGAAGCCCGCTCATATTAAAGATTTAACATATACGGTTGGTAAAATTCTAAGTGAGCATAAAAGAAACTACAATGCTTCTGGCCTGCTTAATTAGCAACTATATTTTTTTAAGAATAAGTGCTGCTCCCGTGCCCCCAAAAGCAAAAGAGTTGGACATGACATATTCTAAATTTTCCACTTCTCTAGCAATCGGTACATAATCTAAATTACAATCAGGATCGGGCACTTCAAGGTTAATAGTAGGTGGCAATTTGTTCTCTTTAAGTGCTAACAGCGAAATGATCAACTCTAGGCAACTGGCAGCACCCATTAAATGGCCGTGCATAGATTTTGTCGAGCTAACGCTTAAGTTATAAGCGTGATCACCAAACACTTTTTTTATTGCACCTGTTTCTGCTTTATCGTTAAATTTCGTACCTGTGCCATGCGCGTTAATATATTGGATTAACGTGGGTTCTATTTCAGCATCATCGAGCGCGGCTTGCATCGATGATGCCTGCCCCTCTATTGTCGGTATCGTAATATGTGAGCAGTCATTTGCTGCACCAAAACCGATAACTTCCCCGTATATTTTTGCGCCTCGTAGCTTAGCATGTTCGTAAGACTCTAAAACCACGGTTGCCGCACCCTCTCCAATTACAAGCCCTGTTCTATTTGCTGAGAATGGTTTGCACGAAGCGCTGATATCCTTTTCATCCTCTTTAGCAAGCGTTCTAACTGCCTCCCATGCTCTTATGCTGCCGTAGCTTAATATAGCGTCAGTGCCACTCGCTATTGCCACTTCGGTATAACCATGTCTAATGTCTTTAACGGCTGCGCCTATAGCTATAGCGGAAGATGAACAAGCAGTAGAGTAGGTGTTGTTTGTGCCAGTTATCTTATGATGAGAGGCTATCGCTGCGGCCGCACTATTGTACATAGACATCAAAACAGTAAAAGGCTTAATTCGTTTATGGCCTTCTTTGTACAGACTTACATAGCCATCGTCGATTGAATGTGCTCCACCCATGCCTGTACCCACATAAACTCCTGTTTTATTTTTACTGACTTTGCTCATATCTAGATTTGCATCTTCAATAGCCATATTGCTACTGTATAAGGCCATCTGTGCGATAGGGTCTAAATTGGTGTAAACATTTTTTTGGAAGTGTAGAGATGGATCAAAATTAGGTTGTGCTGCTATCTTGCATGTAAGCTGCTCGTAAAACGGACAAACAATCTTCTTAACAGCTGATACGCCATTAAAAACCTGTTTAGTCAAATCGGATATAGTATTTCCTTGAGGTGAAACTACGCCCAAGCCAGTAACTACAACCCTAATACGGTTCATAGTAGTTTACTTCTTTTCTACTAGCTCAGAGGTTAAGCGTGCCACATCATTCAGTGTAACTAATTCGCTGGAATCATCAGGGAATTTAATGTCGTAATAAAACTCAGCACCAAAAATCAAATCAATCTGATCCATTGAATCAAGACCTAGTTCGTTTAAATTGCTATCGCCATTTATCTTACCAACTTCAATCTCTTTTTTTTCTGCGATTAAATCTATTAACTTAGTTGTTATTGATTCAATGGTAATCTCTTTACTATTCATCATATTCCTAACTTTTTTATTATTCTTTACAAAGATTTAACATAAAATACGTGCTTTTTTAATAAATCTAATATAACGTTTAAGTTCTTAACGACAATATAGATTATATACCAAGGTTTGCATATAGAAAGGGTTACCATGAACGAAGCTAACGCTGACATCCAACTAGGCAGCAGAAACCAACAATTAAAAATAAGTTTTGATAAAGAATACGGTGTTCTGTGGTCTACGATGACACAAAAAAATAGAATTCCATGTTTTAATTCAGATTTAATAAGCGAAATAGCCTCACATCAACAAGAGATTGAGAAGTCACAGGGCATTATTCGTTTAGGTAATGAAGCACACAAAATAAAATATTCGGTTGCATCCTCAGATACGAATGGTGTTTTTAGTCTTGGTGGTGATTTAGCCTTGATCAAAGAGATGGCCAACAACAACATGGAAGACGCGCTTACGGATTATGCCATTAGAGGCACGGAAGCTTTGTTACAAAGAATATTCCACTTTAATACGCCCGACATCACTACAATTTCTTTATTGCAAGGACAAACACTCGGATCTGGTTTGGAGGTTGCCTTAACAAGTGACGTTATAATTGCAGAAAAAAATACCTTAATGGGTTTCCCCGAAGTTTTATTTAACAGCTTCCCTGGTATGGGCGGCTATAGCCTTACAGCAAGAAAAATTGGCACTAAATTAGCAGATAAAATGCTAATAAAAGGTAAAATATATACAGCACAAGAAGGTTACGATATGGGTTTAGTAGACGTTTTAGCAGAAGTCGGAGAAGGCACTAATGCCGTTTATAATTGGATAGAAAGTAATAGACGGCATGCTAATAGCTTTCTTGCTATCCAAAAAGCAAAAAAACGCTTTAACCCTATTACTCGTGATGAAGTAATGGATATTGTCTACATTTGGATAGATACTATTTTAAAACTATCTGATCGTGATCTAAGTATTATGGAGAGGTTTATTAGGCAGCAACAAGCACAATACCTTATTAACAGACCAATATTGATGCCTAGCCCAGCAACCAAGGCCGCAACTTAATATATTAATTTACTTGCTGGTTGTTATCTTCTCTCCACCTAAGCATTGCAGTTTTTGTTTTAGCAAAACAAGTGTTAGCTTCATTAAACAGGTCGTTAATGTAGTCCACGCCATTTAACGGGGTAACGTCATTTATTTCTTTAAAAATACTCATCAGTTTGGTTGCTCCCATATTGCTGGCAGAACCAGCCATAGTATGGCCGCTATCTCTAATTTCACTATAATTTAGTTTTTCAATATGCAAACCTAAGTCTATAAAGTTTTGTTCAGTGTCTTTTAAATAGTCAGCAATTAATACATTAATAAAAGTCTTGTCTTGCGTGACTTTTTTTAGCTCTTTAAGTCTATCTAAACTTACAAGCTCGTCTTTTCCGTTTGCCACAAGTGCTGGGTATTGTAATACCTGCCCTAACTTATTCTGATCCCCAACCAAACGATTGATTGTGTTCTCCAGCAACTCAAAATCAATTGGCTTTGTTAAGTAAGCTTCTATGCCGTGTTCTTTTGCCTCTTTTATTGATTCTTTATTAGCATCTGCACTGAGCAAGATACAAGGTGCTGTTTTTCGATCAACATTTAATGATTTATATAAAGTAAAAGCCTCTACGCCGCCCATTTCAGGCATGTTGCTATCCAATATAAGTAGGTCGTAACGCTCAGTTTCTAACTTATCTAGTGCTTGGAAACCATTTTCCACCAAATCAATTGTATGGTTTTTTTTAATTAATGCGTGTGTAATAATTTGTGAGTTCACGCTATTATCTTCAGCTACCAATATTTTATAGCCGCCAATTTTCTTTTCTTTGGTTTTTTCAAATTTGATTATATTGGAGCTTTCATAAGCAACATTTTCCTCATACGGAATAACCAGCTCAAACCAAAATGTGGAGCCTTCCCCAACTTTACTTACTACGCCTATATCTCCTCCTAGTGATTCAATTATTTTTTTAGAAATAGAAGTGCCTAAACCGGTACCGCCGAAAGACGCCTTAATATTTTCATTTGCTTGAGAAAAGCTATCAAATATTGTAGCTAATTCAGCACTTGCAATCCCTATCCCTGTATCGGTAACTTCTGCCCTAATTTTAATTTCATTATCATCTTTATAGACTTTACGAATAGACAGTCTAACTTGCCCATTAGTTGTAAACTTTATGGCGTTACCTACTAGGTTGGTAAGTACTTGCTGTATTAATAATTGTTCCCCAAACAAGGTGCTAGGCAGGCCGTCGTCTAAATCTAACTTTAGATTTATGTTCTTTTTATTAGCTCTTGTTTGGAATTGTCTAATTGATTCATTGAAAAACTGTTTTGTATTAAAGCTTACAATATGCGTTTTTATTTTTCCACTCTCTATTTCTGATAAATCTAAGACATTATTAATAAGGCTCATTAATAAATTAGTGGACACCTTCATACCTTTAAATAGACCCAGCTTTTCTTTTGCTATGTCACTTTCTTCTATAAGTTCACACGCTCCGATAATGCCATTTAGAGGCGTTCTTATCTCATGGCTTACGTGAGAAAGAAAATTACTCTTTGCGGCGTTCGCATGTTCAGCAAGTTCAATTGCGTGTTGCAAGCGCGTGAATAATCTTAAGGTGTGTAGAGGAACTGCAATTAATGTAAATAGAAGTCCATAAAACATGAGAATATGACCTTGCCAGTAACTGCTAACAACAGCTACGAAGCAAAATTCGGCTATACTTAATACATAAGCCCCAATCATATAACTCTTACCGTAGCGCAAACCGTTACCAACAATTATCCATAAATAAACCCCGATAAAAATAGCACTAATATCACGGGTTAAATAAATAGAGTAAGAAGTGGCACTAATATCGAGAAAAATACATAATAATTTTCTCACCTCTGATGAAGGGTTTTTAATTCTTATATGCAGGAACATAGCAACAGAAATACAGAAGTAGGTTAGCCAAAATATAGGTATTGCACCTTCACCTGTTTTCAAATTAATAAACAAGTATAAAATTAAGAAGGTTACTATGACTAAGCGGATACAAGCTTGCTCGTACTCATCGCCTTTATCTTGAAAGTTGATTAAGTCACTTATTTTCTTTTTTATGGCTGTTAAAAAGCCAAACCTGTTTTTTATTTCTTCATTTTTCATTAGCTTGCCAGTTAATTCAACAATTAAATATTTAGAAGCAATTTTCAAGCCACTTTATTCTTTATTACATTAAAATTTGCGTTACAAATAAATCCTAACTCTAACTTTTACCACTTTTTTGTTTACGGAAAATAACACGACCAAGTTTTATATTTAGTAAGAAGCTTAGAAACAAGCGATATAGAAGAATACTGGTATTGATGCTAGGATTTAACTAACATCCATGTATAACGCAACCTATACGGCTTCTTCACTAGTTAACATAAAATATATTATGTCTTATTATTTCAAAAACATTTCTTAGCATTCACTATAGTTATCCTACTGCATTTTTGGTTATCTTGAACCTTAGACCAATACCAGCCAGTAAGCAATAAATTAAAATGTCTAAAAGTTTTTTCTGACCCAAGTTGACACTAAACCTCTGGCCGCATCTGTGGGAATAAAATCACATCACGAATGCTTGGGCTATCGGTAATCAACATCACCAGTCTATCAATACCAATACCACAACCACCTGTTGGTGGCATGCCATACTCGAGCGCGCGGATATAGTCAGCATCGTAATACATGGCTTCATCATCACCTGCTTCTTTAGCTGCGACTTGTGCTTTAAAACGAGCCGCTTGGTCTTCAGCATCGTTCAGCTCGCTAAAGCCATTCGCAATCTCACGGCCAGTGATAAACAGTTCAAACCGCTCAGTAATCTCAGGGTTAGTATCTGATGCGCGTGCAAGTGGTGATACCTCAACTGGGTAATCAATAATATAGGTTGGTTGCCACAATTCACTTTCGGCCACCTCTTCAAACAAGCCTAATTGCAATGCGCCTAAGCCTGCATGGTCAAATGGTTTACTGCCCTGCTTCATAAACTCTGCACGTAAAAAGTCAGCGTCGTTAAGCTGCGCTAAGGTATATTGTGGTGCGTATTTTTGAATCGCTTCTACAATGGTTAAACGCGCAAACGGTTTACTTAAATCAACCTCTTTACCGTCATAACTGAGTACGGCAGTGCCGCGTGCAGCAATTGCCGCCGCACGAATACATTTCTCAGTAAAGTCCATCAGCCATTTGTAATCGGTATAAGCTGCGTAAAACTCCATCATGGTGAACTCAGGGTTATGACGTACGCTTAAGCCTTCGTTACGGAAGTTACGATTAAGCTCAAACACACGCTCAAAACCACCCACAACCAACCGTTTTAAATAAAGCTCTGGTGCGACACGCATGAACATTTGCATATCGAGCGCATTATGATGTGTGGAAAAAGGCTTAGCCGATGCGCCACCAGGAATCGCATGCAACATGGGTGTTTCTACCTCTAAAAACTTATTTTCCGTCATAAAGTTACGCATGGCTGAAACTACTGTTGAGCGTGCTGCAAACGTTGCGCGTGTCTCTTCTGAAGTAATAAGATCAACATAGCGTTGGCGATATTTGATTTCTTGATCGCTCAAGCCATGATACTTTTCAGGTAATGGACGTAGCGACTTGGTTAGCAAACGTAACTCGAACACCTTGACCGATAGCTCGCCTGTTTTGGTTTTAAACATAACACCGGTCGCGCCAATAATGTCGCCTAAATCCCAATGTTTAAACGCCTCATAAATGGCTTCGCTATTGGCATCAGTTAGGTTATTTTTACTGATAAATAATTGTATGCGGCCAGTCCCATCTTGCAAGGTAGCAAAGCTAGCCTTACCCATCACCCGCTTAAGCATCATGCGGCCAGCCACCACAGCTGGTTTTGCTAGTGGGTCTAGTGTTTCTTTATCTAGCTCACCAAATTCGGCATGGAGGTCTGCTGCTTTATTTTTTGGCTTAAAGTCATTCGGAAAAGCCACACCTTCAGCACGAATCGCTTTTAATTTTTCACGACGCTCTGCGATTACATGATTCTCGTCTATTGGAGGCGTTTGATCATCAGTCATTTGGGATACTCAATATCTTAAAAATTGGTTATGTATTTAAATTAATCTGTTGTGCTTATTTTAACATCAGCCTGTGTATGTAACGGCTCATCCTCTACATCAAGCACTACCGGTCTTGAAAGCACAAATGATGGCAAGATAGTCGATAAAGCCGCATATATCAGCAAGCCACCAAACAAGGCATCACTAATGCCATAACGCTCATGCAAAATACTGGCAATGACAAGGGTAAATATCAATGTAGGCGCTAAGGCAATGGCAACATAAAAACTACTCTTAATATCATCCCCATGTAGGAATCTTCTTTGAAACACAATCAGGCCGATTCTTAATGGCAAGACCGCTGCGGTGATAGTGAGACCTATCCATAATGCCTGTAATTGTATAGCGCCTTCTGGCACCTTCATACCACTGTAAAAGAAATAGAATGGCACAAAGAAGGAAGCAAAAAGCTCTATCGCATGCAAGTTTTTATCTGAGGCTAATGTTGGCATTTTTACATGTAATAAACGCGCCGCCAACCCGGTTAAAAAAGCACCAACCAAGTAATACACACCGATTTGCTTAGTCAAATAGGCGGCGACTAATCCGACCATGACCAGCAAAGAGAACTCTGAGCCTGGCGCATACGGAATAATTAAACGCCCAAGCACAATCAATAATAGCGGCAGGCCAAATGCTATGAGCAACAACACACCAGAGGCGTTAAGCAAAGCTTGGTACGAATCTGATTTTAATACCACAAACAGTAATAACAACGCTAGCAGCTCACCCACAATCGCTTTGGTTTTAACCCAAAACTCTTCATTTTCAGTAATGTCAATATTGGCAAGCGATTCTAAAATAAACCCTGTCGACGGCGTAAAAATAGCTAAAGCAATCAAACCTGCTACCTGCCAAGTAAAGTGAAAATATTCTATCCCTATCCACGTGCTGGCGGCTAACACAACACACCTGATAAACAGATGTTTAAACAAGGCCCAAGCATGTTTTTTCAGCTCAAAAATATCAACCTCTAAGCCAGCAAACAAGAATAGTGATGAAATACCCAATACCGACAGCAAACTTAATGTTGGGTCAGTGCTGTAATCGGCCACTAATAATGCGGTGCCCATGCCTAAGCCAAAACAAGTTAAAGGGGCAGGAAGACGAAACCGCTGCAACGCACGTGGAACAACTAGCAATATAAAAATAACACCAAGAAAGACGATTTGCGAGGTGACGGTTGGAACTGGCATAAATAAACCCTAAGTATTTGTTTTTTTAATGCTTATTGCAAAAAAATATTAAGCATTATGTGAATAATAATATTAAAGATAAGCCATCATAAGTGACCAAGCACTAAGTGGCAAACCCTCATTAAGAATATCTATTTAGATGTATTAAGCTAAACGCCTTGTTTTAAGCTTTCCATAATAAACTGATCCAAGTCGCCATCAAGCACGCCTTGCGTATTGCCAACTTCCACATTGGTGCGTAAGTCTTTAATACGGCCTTGATCTAATACGTAGCTGCGTATTTGATGCCCCCAGCCAATGTCTGTTTTGCTGTCTTCCATGGCTTGTTTTTCTTCGTTGCGCTTATCCAACTCTAAATTATAGAGTGCGCCTTTAAGCATCGTCATTGCGGCTTCTCTATTACGGTGTTGTGATCGGTCGTTCTGGCACTGCACTACAGTATTAGTCGGCAAATGTGTGATGCGCACGGCAGAATCTGTTTTGTTAATATGTTGACCCCCTGCACCACTGGCACGATAGGTATCGATACGCAAATCTGCTGGGTTAATTTCAATCTCTATAGAGTCATCCACTTCAGGGAAGATTTGTACGCTAGCAAAACTGGTATGACGTTTTGAATTTGAATCGAAAGGAGATTTTCTGACTAAGCGGTGAACACCATTTTCTGTGCGCAATGTGCCGTAGGCATAATCACCTGAAACCTTAATTGATGCGCCTTTAATGCCTGCAACATCACCTTCAGACTCTTCTAGTACATCTACCTTAAAGCCCTTGCGCTCGCAATAACGCAAATACATGCGTAACAACATATTGGCCCAATCTTGTGCCTCAGTGCCGCCACTGCCCGATTGAAATTCAATAAAGCAATTATTCGCATCCAATTCTTGTGAGAACATACGCCTAAATTCCAATTCGGCGATTTTTATCTCTAGCGCTTCAGAATCAGCAGCAATGCTTAATAAAGACTCATCGTCATTCTCATCACGCGCCATTTCAAATAGTTCGAGGCCGTCACGAATATTTGTCTGTAAGTAGCTTAAAGTTTCTACGACCGTCTCTAACGACCGCTTCTCCTTACCTAACTTCTGTGCATTTTCGGCGTCATTCCAAATATCAGGGTCTTCTAATAAACCATTAACCTCTTCTAGGCGTTGGCTCTTATCTTCAAAGTCAAAGATACCCCCGAAGTGCGATATTACGGTCGTTTAAATCGGTTAAACGATTGACGATAAGATTAAGTTGTTCAGCTTCCATGATGAATGCAATGATGAAAAAACGCGATTATACAGCATAGCACTATCAAAAAAGTCCTATCACAAACAGTGCCATCACAAATAGTGCATCACAAAACCAAAGGCAATACACTATTATGATTGCGCTTTAAATAATCTCCTTGACCAAATCTAGAGGCCGGCATAAACGCACCCCTTTTTCTGTAACGACGATAGGACGGTTCATCAATGCAGGATACTCAACCATGATGTCTAGCGCCTCATCATTAGTTAGCTTATCAAAATCTACGTTAAGCGCGTCATATACCTTACCTTTTGTACGTAACAACTGTTTAGCGGTGATGTCCATTTGCGCCACTAAGTCTGTTAAAGCCTCTCGACTTAGTGGTGTTTTTAAATACTCAACCACTTCTGGCGTTATGCCATTTTCACGCAACAGTGCTAACGTATTGCGTGAAGTACCGCAGGCGGGGTTATGATAAATCGTAACTTTGCTCATGATGCTACTGTCCAATATCAAATAAAAATGTATTGTATATTTTACCGCAATACTTAAAACCTTAAAGCCGCCTACTGATGATTTAATTTATTAAAAAATATTTGTTAATTATTAACACGCCGCCAATCAGTTGGCGTTAAAATTATGCAATCATTATTTTGTCATCAAACTGTCACAATTAAAAAATATCATTGGTAGCAATACAGTTACTGTCGTTATTTATACAAAGGACTCTTTATGAAATCTCTTCTGCCAAAAACCATATCTCGACGCGCACTCTATCTAACCGGCCTGCTGGCTGTGATGACAACATTAAGTGCATGTTCAAAAGGTGACGATGCTAACTCAGCTGCGAGAAATGATGCCAATGCTATTGTGAAAATTGATGGCTCCAGTACCGTTTTCCCAGTCACTGAGGCGGTTGCGGAAGAATTTCAAATTGCCACACGCACTAAAGTAACCGTTGGTATATCCGGTACCGGTGGTGGTTTTAAAAAGTTCTGTCGTGATGAAACAGATGTTACAGGCGCCTCGCGCCCTATTTTGCAAAATGAAATTGATGCATGTGCCGCCGCTGGTGTTGAGTTTATTGAGCTGCCAGTAGCATTTGATGCGATTACCCTTGTCGTTAACCCAAAAAATGATTTTGCAAAAACCATGACAGTCGCTGAGCTTAAAAAGATTTGGGAGCCTGGCGCACAAACGAAAATTAAAACTTGGCAGCAAGTTAACCCTGCATGGCCAAATACCCCACTTAAACTATTTGCACCAGGGGCTGATTCTGGTACATTTGATTACTTCACTGAAGCCATTGTTGGAAAATCTAAATCTAGCCGTGGTGACTTTACCGCATCAGAAGATGACAATGTATTGGTTAGAGGCGTACAAGGTGATGCAGGTGGTTTAGCTTATTTTGGTTTTGCTTATTATGAAGAAAATCAAGACAAGCTACAGGCGGTTGGCATTATTGAAAACGAAGGTGATACGCCTGTGTTTCCAACAAAAGAAACCATTGAGAATGGTAGCTATCAGCCATTAGCCCGCCCTATCTTTATTTACGTTAAAGCCAGCTCAGCTAAAAACAAACCCTATGTAAAAGCCTTTGTTGATTTCTATTTAGAGCAAGGCCGTGCTTTAATTGAAGAAGTGAAATATGTCCCTTTACCAGCAAAAGACCAAGAAGCTGTTATTGCACATTGGCATGCTTTAAAAACAGGCTCTGGTTTTGGTGGTCATGCTGAAGTAGGCGTTAAAATCGAAGATTTACTCGCACGTTTCAACTAAAAAAGCTTCACCATCAAACCTATTTATGCTTCATGGTCGACTGGGTATATAAGCTACAATATGGAAACTATCAACAGTGAATGCTGT
>CAYXOR010000018.1:0-46182 GCA_964466895.1 uncultured Methylophilaceae bacterium
TTTTATAAAGCCTTTTCATGACCAAATATGTATTCGTAACCGGCGGTGTTGTTTCTTCTCTTGGTAAAGGCATTGCAGCCGCAAGTCTTGGTGCCATTCTAGAGTCGCGTGGTATTAACGTGACCATGCTCAAGCTTGATCCTTATATAAATGTAGACCCAGGTACGATGTCGCCATTTCAGCATGGTGAGGTATTTGTAACTGACGATGGCACTGAAACTGATCTTGATTTAGGCCATTATGAGCGTTTTATTAGTGCGCGCATGGCGAAGCGTAATAATTTTACGACAGGCCAAATTTATGAAACGGTGATTAAAAAAGAGCGCCGTGGAGAGTATTTGGGTAAAACTGTGCAAGTTATCCCACATATTACGGATGAAATTAAAGCGCATATTAAAAAAGGTGCTGAAGGGGCTAATGTTGCCATCGTAGAAATTGGCGGTACCGTTGGCGATATTGAATCACTACCATTTTTGGAAGCTATTCGGCAAATGGGTTTTGAAGAAGGGCCTAGCAATGTATGTTATGTGCATTTGACTTTGGTGCCTTGGATTCCAACCGCTGGCGAGCTCAAAACAAAACCGACGCAGCACTCAGTAAAAGAGCTGCGTGAAATTGGTATTCAGCCTGATATTTTATTGTGCCGTGCAGAGCGACCGATTCCTGAAGAAGAGCGTAGAAAAATCGCACTATTTACCAATGTCGCTTTTGAGGCAGTCATCAGTGCAATTGACTCAGATTCTATTTATAAAATACCAGGTTTACTACATGAGCAAATGATGGATGAAATTGTTTGTCATAAGCTTAATATATTAGCTAAAGCGGCTGATTTAAGTGAGTGGAAAAATATTACAAATGCTTTAGCAAAGCCAACACATGCAGTTGATATTGCTTTTGTCGGTAAATATGTTGATTTGACCGAATCCTATAAGTCGCTAACAGAAGCATTAATTCATGCCGGCATTCATACGGATTCAAAAGTTAACATTCATTTTATCGATAGCGAAGATGTAGAGAAGGATGGCACAGGGGCATTGCAAGCGATGGATGCTATTCTTATTCCAGGTGGATTTGGTAAGCGTGGTACTGAAGGAAAAATTGCAACGGTACGTTATGCACGTGAGCAAAAAATACCTTATTTAGGTATATGCTTGGGTATGCAATTAGCGGTGATTGAATTCGCACGTAATGTCGCTAATTTAAGCGATGCCAACAGCACAGAGTTTAATGCAGATACAGAACATAAGATCGTTGGTCTCATTACGGAGTGGCAAGATGCATCAGGCCATACTGAGAAACGCGATAAAAGTTCTGATTTAGGCGGAACGATGCGCTTAGGTGCACAGCGTTGTCCAGTAGAGCCAAAAACGCTAGCGGCAAGCATTTATGGTGAAGAAGTGAATGAACGTCACCGCCACCGCTATGAAGTGAATAACCATTATGTTGAGCAACTTAAAAAAGCTGGCTTAGTCATATCGGCACGCACGCCAACAGAGGAGCTGTGCGAAATAATTGAGTTGCCACAAGATGTGCATCCTTGGTTTGTGGCATGTCAATTCCACCCAGAATTTACGTCTAATCCACGTGCTGGCCACCCACTATTTACCGCGTATGTGCAGGCGGCGCTTGGTTATCAAGATAGTATTAAAAAGGCAAAAAATAAATGAAATTATGTGGCTTTGAAGTAGGTTTAGATCAGCCATTATTTTTAATTGCAGGCCCATGTGTGATTGAATCACGTGAGTTTGCGATTGAAACGGCTGGTATATTAAAAGAAATGGCTGCGCGTGTAGGGGTGCCATTTATTTATAAATCTTCTTACGATAAAGCGAATCGTAGTTCTACTAAAACGTTTCGTGGTTTTGGCATGGAAGAGGGCTTAAAAATATTAGATGAAGTGAAACGTCAAATTGGTGTGCCAGTGCTTACCGATGTGCATACTGAAGAACAGGTGCCGCATGTGGCTGCTGTTGTTGATGTATTACAAACACCAGCATTCTTGAGTCGCCAAACAGATTTTATTGTTGCCTGTGCCAAGTCAGGTAAGCCAGTTAATATTAAAAAAGGGCAGTTTTTAGCGCCTGGTGATATGCGGCAAGTTGTGAATAAAGCAAAAGAAGCGAATGGTGGTGTTGATAATATTATGGTGTGTGAAAGAGGTGCTTCATTTGGCTATAATACATTAGTATCTGATATGCGAGGTCTCGCAATTATGCGAGAAACTGATTGCCCCGTTGTTTTTGATGCAACACATTCAGTACAGCAGCCAGGTGGGCAGGGAGATAAAAGCGGCGGACAACGAGAGTTCGTACCTGTATTGGCGCGTGCTGCCGTTGCAAGCGGTATAGCAGGGGTGTTTATGGAGACACACCCCGATCCATCTAAAGCCTTGTCAGATGGCCCAAATGCTTGGCCACTGCATAAAATGGAAGATTTGCTACATGTGTTGGTTGACCTAGATAAATTGGTAAAAAAAGCAGGGTTTGCTGAAATGCAATTATAGGGAAAGTAAGATGAAAAAAATTATTTTTATGATGTTATTCATTCCACTTGCGGGGTGCGGAGACAGTGCAGATTTAATAGGGAAAGGTGCAGATTTAATATCAGATGTTTTATCTACGAAACCCAGCAACAATGATATTGTGAAACATTTAGGGTCCGATAATTGTTTGAAAGAATATGAGGCGTATTGGGACACTGCTTCCAATAAAGCCTTCGCTAGTGCGGGTGATGGATCATGTGGTTGGAGTGCTTCGAATCACGAAACAGCGGATGCAGCTAAAAAAGAAGCTATAGACACGTGTGAAGAATATCGAGAAGAGGGTACACCGTGTCAAGTGGTCGATGTCAATGGTCGCTGGCAATAGTTATAGGTATAAGTAATAAAATTTTGATTTGTTTTGAAAACTAGGAGAGTAACATGAGTGCAATTGTCGATATTATTGCCCGCGAAATTATGGATTCACGTGGCAACCCAACGGTAGAAGCAGATGTATTGTTAGAGAGTGGCATTATGGGTCGCGCAGCAGTACCATCAGGCGCTTCTACTGGCGCTAAAGAAGCGATGGAGTTGCGTGATGGTGATAAAAAGCGTTACTTAGGTAAGGGTGTATTAAAAGCAGTAGAACATATTAATACGGAAATTACAGAAGCGATTATTGGTTTGGATTGCGAAGAGCAGAGTTTTATTGATAGAACACTGATCGAATTAGATGGTACAGAGAATAAGGACCGTTTAGGCGCTAATGCAATTTTAGCTGTTTCTATGGCTTGTGCACGCGCAGCAGCTGAGGAAAGTGGTTTGCCTTTATATCGTTATTTAGGTGGCTCAGGATCGATGCAGTTACCAACACCGATGATGAACATTATCAACGGCGGTGAGCATGCAGATAATTCGGTTGATATTCAAGAATTTATGATTATCCCTGCGGGTTTGCCTAGTTTTAAAGAAGCTTTACGTTGTGGCGCTGAAATTTTTCACCAACTTAAGAAAACATTAAGTGCTAAAGGTTTAGCAACGACAGTTGGCGATGAGGGTGGTTTTGCACCTGATTTACCTTCAAACGAGTCGGCATTGCAACTGATTATGGAAGCGATTACGGCTGCGGGTTACGAGCCAGGTAAAGATGTTTACTTAGGTTTGGATTGTGCTAGCTCAGAATTTTATAAAGATGGAAAATACCATCTTGAATCAGAAGGTGTTGAATTAACTTCTGTAGAGTTTACAGATTACTTAGCAACCTTATGTGATAAGTACCCAATTATCAGCATCGAAGACGGCATGGATGAGTTTGATTGGGATGGATGGGATTTATTAACGAGACGCTTGGGTAAAAAAATTCAATTGGTAGGTGATGATTTATTCGTAACTAACACTAAAATTTTGCGTGAAGGGATTCAGCGCGGGTCAGCTAACTCAGTGTTAATTAAAGTGAATCAAATCGGCACATTAACCGAAACATTTGAAACAATTGAGATGGCAAAACGTGCAGGCTATACAGCGGTTATTTCTCATCGCTCTGGCGAAACAGAAGATACAACAATTGCCGATATTGCAGTGGCGACAAATGCGCTTCAAATTAAAACAGGCTCACTTTGTCGTTCTGAGCGTGTTGCCAAATATAACCAGCTATTACGTATAGAAGAAGAGTTAGGTGATGCGACTAGCTATGCAGGACTTGGCGCTTTTTATCAATTGTTCAAGTGAGAGCGTACTAACTTATAAGTGAAAGCATTAACATTAATTTTCGTTATCCTGATTGCTCTACTGCAGTACCCACTGTGGTTAGGCAAGGGTAGCTGGTTGCGAGTATGGCATGTTAATCAGAAAATTAATGCACAAAAAGAGCAGAATGAAACTTATAGACAGCGTAATGCAACCATTGATGCAGAGGTGCGGGATTTAAAGAAAGGCAATGCTGCGGTAGAAGAACGTGCGCGTAGTGAGCTAGGTATGATTAAGTCTGATGAAGTATTTTATCAAGTTATCGAGCGGGATGTATCAACACCATCTAAAGCGAATAAATCTACAGACGCTATCGATGCAGATATAGATAATAAAGTAGAATGATGTGCTCCCAGTCTCATTTCTGAAGTCTTTTCAAGCAAAAAAACAGGTTATTTAGTCTGTAAAAAATCAAAATATTATTTAACCCCTTTCCTTTTAGTACTACGTTAGATAATTATCACCTAACTAAAAAGAACTTATTAAGAGGTAATGACAATGGCGCAAGACCAGTCATATGATGACATCCCTACTATAAGTAAGACCACTTCAGTTTCATCAAAGCGAGAACCACACATCAGCGATCAGATCAGGCGATGGGAACTAGCCTTGATGGCAGGCATTGAGAAGTCTTTACAAGAGACAGCTGAATTTGCCGATAAAACAGGAGAACAACTGTATGCGGCAGGTGAAACGGCTGCTGGTGCCGCGACAGGTAATAAGGCAGACCAAGCTAAAGTAGCGCAAGCGGCAGTAGCGGCAGCGCAAGCTTTAGAAAACATGCCGGAGACAGCGGAGAAGATATATCAGGCCGTAACCAATCCTGCGCTGTATGAGGCATTAGAGGCAGGTTTATCCAATCAAAAAGAAGTGTTGCAAGCAGCATATGATCGAGGAGACATTGAAGCTGTTGGGATGATTGTTGGTGCTGGCATGACGGATTTAATAGGCCCAGGGAAAGGTAAAGGTGCAAAAAAAGCACTAGAAGAGGCCGCTGATATGGTTGATGACGCGGGAGATGCAACGAAAGCCAGTAAGGTTCTGGAAGGCGAATTGGTTGATAGCAATGCAGGCAATAACCTGCAGCTAACTGATTCAACTAGACAGGCATTGGGTGATGTGGAATTGCCACTTGGTATTAAGGGCAAAGCGCTTGATGTTGCAGAAAAAATACCAGTGATTGGTGAGCTTATTGCGCCACCCTTAGATGTAAGAATTGCAAGGCGCGCATTTAAAGATAAGCCGAATATTGTGAGTCAATTAGATGAACGACATAGGATAGGTGGTGATCTTGATTTAATGAATGCGCTGGCGCATGACAAAACGAGTCGTGCCGGCGTATTGGCAGAACAAGCGCGCAAAAATCCAGATGCTGCAAAAAAACTTAATCGCCACATGACTGAACAAGATATTAGTGATTTGCTCAAAAATACAAGTAATGAGCAGTTAGGGCTCCCTGTTAACTCTAAGGCCGTACCTAAACTAAATTCTGCTTCCGAGCAGGTAGTAATCGATGGGCAGCTGGAGGAACTGGCAGCGGGCAAACAAGCGTTGGTTGATCATGACGCTTATTTAGCAACATTGTCTCCAGTGCAAAGGTTTAAGGTGAAGTTATATGAAGACACTTTTGCAGAGGATGGGTTATCAGGCATTGTCAGTACTTATGTTCAGCCAATTTCCGCAGCACGTAAAAGTAGAGCGACAGATCTTGATTCTGAGCAATTGAAGATTATGGCGGATGTAGGTCTTAAAAGCGTTGTGAAAGTGATTGCTGTTGCTGGCAGCGGCGCGTATCTTGTTACTCGGGATTGGGGTAGTGAAGCTGAGAAAAATACAGATTTAGCCAATGGTTTTATGCGGGCTGTTGGTGATGGGCCGGAGGGTCTTAAGGTGCTCGCGGAAGAATATAAAGCATTTGGCAATGCGGTTGCTCAATACCAATTAATAGAGCGTCATCTTAGTCGGGATGGCACTTTGGATGCTAAAGACAAATTAGCTTTACAAGCGGTCGCTGATAATATAGCCAAACAGATTAGAGATCCGGAGCAAGGGCTAGAATCATTTAAGCCAGTGGGGAAATTAGACCAAGTTTCCCCACTAGATCAATTTTATAACGATAGTACAATGAGTCAAGATCCAGAATTGTAGTATTAATTCTGGATTGTTTCTATGTTATGTTTTTAATATGCAGATGAACATTGAGATAATTAATGCTTTAACTTTTTTATAATACTTTATAAGATGGCAAGTAGCTTAAAAGTAAAAGAAAGGGTGTTTTATTAACCCTTCTTTATTTGTTGTTACGTTAGATTATTCTAATTAAAAAAAATAGACGTTATTAAGGGGCAATATAAATGGCACAAGACCAATTAAATAATGATATTCCTAGTATCAGTACAGCTAACTCAGGCTCATCAAAGCTAGAGCCGCATCTTAGCGATCAGATACAGCGTTGGGAGTTAGCTGTTATGGCAGGTATTGAGAAATCTTTACAAGAGACGATACAATCTGCCAAGGACTTTAGCAATGAAACATTAACGCCAGCGGCAGAAACTATTGCGGGTGCTGTAATGGGTAATCAAGCAGATCAAGCTAAAGTAGCGCAAGCGGCCGCAGAAGCTGCACAGGCATTAGAAAACATGCCGCAGACTGCAGAAAACATCTATCAAGCATTAACAAACCCTGCATTATATGAAGCATTGCAAGCTGGTTTAGCCAATCAAAAAGAAGCACTGCAAGCAGCTTATACTCGTGGTGATGTTGAAGCAGCTGGCATGATTATTGGTGTTGGTATGACGGATTTCTTGGGTCCAGGAAAAGGTAAGGGTGTAAAAAAAGCATTAGATGCAGTAGATGAAGTAGAGTTGGATCTTAGCAAGGAAATAGTGGCGGCTCTAATGGATGGCGCTGATAGTCCGAATAATACGGCGAACCCATTTGAACTGTTCGAGACAATGGAAAAACAACTAGGCTTGGTGGATGCAGGAAAGCAGTCACCTGCCGGTGGTGTTAAAGCGATATATCAAGTCGCGGGTATTGATTCTCATGAATCAGCCATTAGAGCAATGTATAAGAAAAAAAATATGGAGTTGCCTGATGATCCGGATAATATGATGCTTGATGCTATGCGCAAGAATATGGAAGCAAGCGAACTGCCACCTGAATTAGATGACAAAATAAAGAAAATGGCAATGGATGTATTTAGTGAGCCAGATGCTGGCGCTAGGGGTCGCAAAGCTGATGAGTATCTTGCAGGCCTTGCTGCCAACAGAGTTAGCAGGCAGGCGGTACAAGAGCTAGAAAGACAAAGCGAGCTTGCGGGGAAAGTTGCGGGTAAGCATATAAGGGATATCCAAAATGCTTTAGACAAACCACAAAGCTTAATTGCAAGTGCAGATGATATAAGCACAAATAAACTAGCAGTAGTAGCAGCTAGTCTTGCTGGCGGTGCGTATCTCGCTACTCTGGATTGGAATAGTGAAGCTGAGAAAAATGCGGATTTAGCTAATCGTTTTACGCAAGCTGTTAATGATGGACCAGAAGACCTTAAGGCGCTGGCGCAAACGTATAAAGAACTTGGTACTGCGGCTGACCAATATAAACAGATAGAAAGTCATTTAGGTGTGGACGGTAGCCTTAATGCTGGAGAGATATATACATTGCAAGAAGTAGCTGCCACTATTGCAAAACAGATTCGAGAACAAGGCCCAGAATCATTTGAAGCGCCAGTGAAGCAAAGTCAAATCAACCTAACAGAGCAAGGTGGTGTTGAAGATAAATCTGCTGATATTGATCAAGATAGAGAGCCGGAGTTATAAGGTTGGCATTATTTTTTTGTAGTGTTATTTATAGCAAATAGTTTTTTCTAAATCACTTTCTATTACTTTCAAACTAAGCAATTTCTTATTGCGTGATTTTTTGCAATTTCTTTAGTGCCTCAATATTTATTTATTCTGGGGCAATGCAATATTATTAATATGTAGCTTATTTAACCCTTTTTGTTTTTCTATTACGTTTAATCATCGTCAGTTATTAGAAGCTAGAGACCTATTTATTTTGGAGTGTATAGATGAGTGATGAACAAGAAAAGCAAAGTTTAGTAACCCCTGTTGTGGAGTATGGGGTTCGCGAGACGGCAAAATTTTCGGCAATATGGGGCAGTACAGCAGAAGGCACAGCGACTATACGCAGTGCATTATTGGCAGCTGAAGTAGTCGCGCAAAAGCTGGCAGCCAGAGCAGGGCTAAGTGGCGCTACCGCTGCTGCTGCAACTGCATTAGGCGCGGCAGCGGCAGCTCCAGAGCTTGGTGCAATAGTAGTTGGAACAGGGGTGGTTATTAGCACAACAGCTACTGTGATGATGGTAAAAGATAGTGTCGATTATGCGATGGATTATTATGAAGAAAACTATGGAGAAACCTCTCAGGAGCAATTAATCGCTGATCGTATTAACGACAATTTAAAGAGCCAGGCGATGGTGCAATCTGAAGTCGTTAATGAAGAGAGTCTTGTTAGATAACAAGCTTTTGGCTAATATGAAATAGCATGATTATGGATATGTTTAGTGTTAACCTTTTCATTCTTTCTCGATAGTGTAAGGAAGTGTTTTGATGCTTAGCGTTGCATTGTTCCAATGCACGCCTTTTGCTTCTAGCCGCATTTCAGCTAACACATCAAAACCATTATTAAGGTTGGTAGCAACACGCACTATTTGACCGGCCGCTTGATTATTTTCATCTAATAAGACTTCACCTGCCTGTGGTGCGGCGCTTGATTGTAAACTTGCTAGAAATGTGCGACGTTTAACACTGCCTAAATAATGCATGCGGGCAACAATTTCCTGGCCTGTATAACACCCTTTTTTAAAGTTAATACCATCTAAAATATCTAGATTAAGCATTTGCGGTACAAACTGCTCTTGTGTATTGAGTGATATATCAGGAATCCCAGTTTGAATATCTAGCCAGTCCCAACAAGACTTTCCTATAGGCTGACATTGTTGTTTTAAAGCATCCCATGTTTTAAAAGCAGAGGCAGTGTCTGTAATGATTTCAAAGCGTGTGTGGCCATCTATGCTTGGTAGTTTAAGGAGGGTGGTGTTTTCTAAGGTTATTAATTCATAATTTTTACTGGGTAAAGAGGCAAATAAAGGTGTGAGTAGTTTTTGCACATCAGGGCCATTCACACCCAGTTTAATGACTTCATCACTCATGTCCTTAATAGTAACTTTCGAGCGCATGACATACATTTTTAAGCGTTTGCTGATGGTTTCTAATAAAGTTTTATTGAATTGTAAATGCAGGTGGTTGTTATTAGAAAACGCTAAAAATAATGCAAGCATACGGCCTTTAGGATTACAGTAAGCACTGTAGTGTGCATTATTGCCTGATAACAAATTCACATCATTGGTCACCTGCCCTTGTAAAAAGCTTGTTGCATCATCTCCGCTAAGTTGTAACAAACCAAGGTGTGATAAATCGCACAATGTATTTTTGTTTGAGGTTGCGGTTAATTCAGCAGCAGCATTACCAAAATGCTCGACAGCATCATCGCTTATTAATGCGCCTAGTAGGTTTAAACTTTTTTGCCAATCTGCTTGCATCATGTCACTATTTACCTTTTTCATTGTTGCGCGCTTATGAAAGCACCTTTTGTTCGAGCACTAGCCATTCAATTAAAGCCATCGCTATTATTATTGGGGTTATTAGGGGTTATTTCAATCATTAGCTGTATTATTTTATGGCAACTACCTGTGCCATTAGCCATTAAATGGGGATGTGTTGTTTTGGTTGTTTGTTCTACAGCTTACATTATGTTGCGTGATGTTTTATTGCAATTACCTTGGTCTTGGAAGCTGCTGGAAATGAATAGTAAAGGCCAATTAAAACTCACTAATAAACGTGGCCAGCAGTTTACACCCAAGCTCTCCAGTACAAGTTTCATTCATCCATTATTTATTATTTTGAATATTGAAAGAAAGCGTTTCCAATGGGGCTTACCACCCGTTATCTATTTCAATCAAGCCGCTAATGAACAGCATCGGCAATTACGTGTTCGATTACGTTGGATGAAAGAATAAAGAGAGCGTGTATTGCCAGGCGCAATAGTGATGCAAAGGTTTTTTAATTAGTTAGGTGATTTGGCCGTTGTCATGCGCGATTTTGGCCTCATTTTTAGAACTTGTGTTTAATGTTTTCTTATAAAAGCCTAAGGTTTCAGCCATGCGTTTGAACGGGTGTTTGCTATAGTAGGCAGCAAGTAGGAGTAGGCCCGCTAAAGAAGCGAGTATCCAGCCTATATCAAAAGGGGCGATATCGCGGCGCGCTGGCTTTTGTTGCTTCATTGCGCCGAGTACGTCGTGCACACTGTTTCCATGTACATATAAGGCGCCGATTTCATTGCTAATTTCTTTAAGATAGGCTTCATTTAGTTTGGAAATATACCGATCATATTCACCCGCAGCAACACTATCATTTCTAGCGCCAATGTTTGATTCAGAAATTTGTGCGACGCCTGGCTGTAAAGCAAAGCTTTCATTTGACCAGTAGCCAATGACTTGATTATCTTGGCTTAATTTAGGGATTGCGGCGCCTTTCTTGCTACCTACGCCAACAAGGAGCCAGTCTTTAGCATCTTGAACACCTTTTAAATCTTTTGTGTTAAAGACATGTAACCTAGGTGCCTCCTCTCCATCTGTAAAGAACACAACTTGGGATGTTAGTTCTTTAGGGAAGGAGCGAAGTGTTCTAGAGAGGCTGTACATGTTTTCACGTATACGGCTATTACCGGACCAAGCTGTACGCCAATCTAAATGATCAATGGTGTCTTGTATGGCATGGAAGTTTTCGCACACTTCAATGGGTTGATAAAGCACGGCAGTACTTACGCCAGCAAATAGTGATACCGCTATTTTTGTCCCGCATGGCAGCGATGAAACGATTTCGTGCATGAGTGTTTGCATGTGCTCCATGCGTGTGATTGTTTTGCCGTTAATTTTGATGTCAGGCGTATTCATGCTTTGCGAAATGTCAGCAACAAGCAGGTAGGTGTAAATGTTATGTTTGACTGGCACGGTAGGGCGGAACATAGCAGCAATGAGCAGCAGCAGTGCTCCGCCTAATAGTGCAGAGTCTCTATTCTTTTTAAAAAAATCAATTAAATTATGCATGCTATCGTTTCATTAATGCTGTCATTTAAGCACCTGTCATTATGGTAAACCAACAGGGATATTTCCCATAATGATGCCAGGAGAATCAGAGTCACTTACGCCTGGTGTGGGAGATTCAGGTAACAATGAAAGCACACGGTCTAAATTACGTCTTGTTCCCCAGTTGCTGTTGTCTAGTTTCACTGCATTTTTGTATGCGGTTTTAGCTTCTAAGAGCAAATACTCCGTTTCATCTCGCGCTCTTAGATCACTGCTGCCATCAATCCTCAGTGCTTTAAGAAAAAACATATTACCGATGTTATGAAACACGGCTGCACGGTTGCTCGGGTTATTTGTCTGCGTTAGACCTGCGAATAGTTTCGTTGATTCTTTGTAATGTTCTTTTTTAGCAAGCCAATAAGCTTGTGCATATTTGGCTTCATAACTTAACTTATCTGTTTCCGGTGGGTTGCCAGTTGTGACAGCCTGGTTAAAGTTATTAATTTGATTTAGTCTGCTTACTTGATTCGCCATATTAATTGCCGTTAGCAACGCAATAATACTTAAGCCCCAAGTGAGCTTTTTTACGGTTAAAAATTTTAGGCTGAGCGCCATGTTTTATTCTCCAAATATTTTACGCCAAGCAGCAAAGTAATCATCAGTGCTGCAATAAAATAGCATAATTGGGTAAAGTTTTTGCCTTGTATTTTTTCAAGATAAGTAATTGGTTTTTTTTCTTTTTGATTAATATCAGCAATGGCTGTTTTTAATGATTTAGGGTCATCCGCCTCATATGCTTGAAAAGGGGTATCAAGTGTTTTGAAAAAATCGTGTAGCTCAATTTGTACAGGTGGCGCTTTATCTTCTTTCCAGTCTTCATATTTTGGATCAAAAATACTGATACCACCAGGTTGCCTTAGTACAATCCAGTACAAAGTGATATTGAACTGCCTGAGCCAAGCTTTGAGTTTCTGCTGTGCCACACCATCAATCCTGCCTGCACCATCAGAAATTAGAATAATTGCGCGAGAACCAGAGTCGGGTACATCTTTAAATAACCCTACAGAACTGGTAAGACCTGCACCAATATTGGTCTGGAATAAAGCACCGCCAGCTGTTGCTTTAATGGCTGCTAGAACCGCCACGCGGTTCTCAGAAAGTGGTAACACATACATAGCAGAATTGCTAAATGTAATAATGCCAATCATGTCATTTTCACGCGCATTCACAAACGCTGTCATCAGTCTGCTTGCCGCTGCAGATTTGGTTTCCCCTACATTGCCAGTTGCTACGCCGCCAGAAAAAGGGTCATCCATGCTTGCACTCCTATCAAGTACTAAGGCGATTTGTGCGCCAATGCCAATCTTCTCCACCTTTTGCTCAAGCGTGTGAGGGTCGGTTAATCCTAAGATAATGCAAAATATACTGATGCTAGCTAACACTTTGAGCAAGATGCCAATCAAGTCAGACAGGGCGTCATGCGGCAGCATTTCTGTCCATGAGTAAGCACGCGTGTGCGCGCGCTCTAGCAAAATAGGTAACAGGGCTATTGGCAATAGCCACAACACTAATGGATGGGTAAAAGCCATTAAGTATTGTTCCCCGCTAAGTCAGGTACCAAGCCACGTTCGCAGTTACGAAGGTGGCGGCATAATTGTAATAACCATGCTTTAGGGTTCTCGGTTTCAATTGGTTTTGCTGCATCCTCAAAAAACACTTGTTGGGATAATCCGAAAAACTTCTCAATTTCTTGTTTGGCCGGGGCAAATGCCGGTTTAGATGTAATAAAGGCATCTAAGTTGTTGCTGAATAAACTTGCTCCAGCTGTTTTATTTAATGATAGGTGTATACGTGTTACGGCTTGCTGTAGACCTTCTGTAGAATCAGACATTTTTTTGATGTCGCGATAGGCTCTAGCAAATGGCGCACCCATTCTAGGTAGCCAAGCGTGTTTACCTAAAATATAAAGCAGCCCGAGTAGTGCTAGCGACAAGATGGTCGCGAGTACTTTTAATTTAAAAATGGCTTTACTATTGTCTATGGTTATCGGCGGCGTATAGGGGTACATTTCTTGATCGAGCTTAATTTGGCCAATCACAGACAGGGGGGAAATTCTAAAGGTAAAGACAGGTAACTTATATTGCACAATTTCTTTTTTGTTTTCTGTATTCCGCATTTTTAGTTCTTCTGCACGTAAGGCTGCAGGCCTTGCAACACGGTCTCTTTTAAATACTTGGTAATCTAAGTCCAACACATACGTTTCACTATTAGCCCTATGGATTGAATTAACATTGATTTTAGCTAGTTCTATACCCGACACCTTCCCTCTGTAGCGATGCTCGTATCCTACAATAGGTAATGATTCTTTAATTAACTGGTATGGTTTTTTGATGGTAATGGTGACTTTTCGGCTCAGTATGCTACCAACGACATAGCCTGAATCTCGCGCTGGGTCCATCACACTAACGTCGATATATTTTTCGTCTATAGCAGGTAATTCAACCTTCGCCAATAGGGTAGGTGATAAGCACATAAAACATAAGATAGTGATAACGCGACATAAGAAGTTAGGTTGTATAGGTGTAGTCATGGTTGTCGTTATGGGCCTAGTTATTTAGTATGCTCATCATGTTAAGCGGCAATATACTGGTAGAAATAATCTGATAATAAATCAGCGTCAAAGTGATTTTCAACGAAAAATGGTTGCATGTCGAAACGCAGGAATAAATTTTCAATGGCCTTACGTCTGTCGACAAAGCTTTGCAAAATACGCGCTTTATATTTTTTACGTAAAAATAGTGTACGTTTAGCACCTGTTTCAGGGTCTGTAACATTGGTAATACCAAAGTCAGGTAAGTCGTTATATTCAGATGTGTCCCAAAGTACGACAGGGATAATATGATGGCGTAACATTAATACAAGAGAGTCTTCTAAATCTTTTATTGGCATATGGAAGTCAGAGACTAAAAAGATTAATGAACGTTGGCGTGGCAGCATGCGTACGGTATCGATGAGTGCTGTGCTGCCGACTGCATTTGGTCTATATGATTTTAATGCTTCAGCCATTTCAATCGCCATGTGTGGTCTTGCCGATAATGTAGAAATCCAGTCTTCACGTATTTCATCGTCAAAGCCAATTAGACCGAATGGGTCACCATTGTGCGTGACAGATTGCGCGACAGATTGCGCAATGTCACCAGCGATAGAGATTTTGCTTTGTTGGCTACCGTATTGCATAGAGCCGGACATATCACATAAAACAAAAATGGGCGTCGCACTTTTTTGATTAAAGATACGTACGTGAATTTGTTCCATTGGATCGCGTATGGTTTGGCGTAAATCAATCCGTCTTGGATCTGGGTAGGAGATTAGGGTGGCGTGGCCACGAAACTCCATGCCCATGCCGCGCTGGTTGCTGCGATGGTTACCTGGCCGGCGTGAGTTTGAGCGCCAGTTGATATGGTAGTTAAATTCTTTTATGTGGTCTGGACGCATAAAATCAATATTTCATTATCTACTTGTATTGATTAAGGGGCCGCAATGACATTGATAATGCCATCAAGCATTTCACGTGCGATTTCAGTGCGACGCATTTCATACACAGGACTAAATACGACACGATGCGCAATCGTTTCATGGAATACTGCATGGATGTCGTCTGGTAACACAGCCTCACGTTCGTTTAACCAAGCATTAACACGTGCTGCACGTAGTAACATTGCCATGCCACGTGGGCTGGCCCCCGACAGTACTAAGCGATTCATGTCCACACCTGACACTTTAATGCCGAAATCTAACGGTGATTTTGTTGCACGCCATAAATCAAGTGCATATTGGCGTAAAGTAGGGCTTGCTGTGATGTTGTCTTGTAGGATAGCACCAAATGCATTGAGCTTTTTATAGTCTAGAATATCTTCAGGTACCCCTGAAACTAATTGGTCCACATCATGGAAGCGTGTATCAAACACAAGTGATTCCATAATGGCTTGGTCTTGTGGGACGATGATTGGGATTTCCATCATAAAGCGATCACGTGCTGCTGATGGGATGTCGAATGTTTCTTCTTTTTCCACTTGGTTACGGTCTGCAAAGACCAGCATGTGTGGGAAGTGATGTTCTTTATTAAAGGCAGTCAATGTACGTTCTGCCATGACCCGTAATAGCAGTGAATGCACTTGAGGGCGTGCACGATTGATTTCATTAAAGAAAAATATCGATAAATCTTCACCTGCTTGTAGTATCGGACCTGGGCTAACGTGTGGTTTACCATCCTCGCCTAGGTAAGTGTGATAAATCAAATCATTTGGCATTAAGTCGATTGTGCCTTCAATACGTTGATAAGCACCACCAACACCGCGAGCAATTGCACGGAGTAGGGTGGTTTTACCTACACCAACATCACCTTCCAGTAGGACGTGTCCGCGCGCGAAAATAGAGGTGGTGATCAAGCGGATAGGGCTTTCTTGTCCTACCACCACCTTGTTCACTTCTGTTTCTAAAGTTAGCGCATGTTGACGCCAGTCGGCCAGTTGACGGTCGCTCATCGTTTTTTCCTAATTAAATGTAGTGAATGATTAAAAGTTAAGTTGTAACATTATGTAACAATACTATACTGAATTTAATAAAAAGTATACCGATTAGTATAGTGCGTGTAAATTATATTTATTGATGCATTGGTATTTAAAAAATACGATGTATGCATCACACTTAATAACGAGCTTCATCAAAAATATCGTTCCCTACTCGTTTTTTAGTTTCCTATTACGCACTAGTTTTTTGAAAGCTATCCTCCATTAATTTACCGTTAAGCTTAAGCATATTCGCAGCCTTGAAAAAACGGACATACGTTGCTTGGGTCAGAAAACCTCCAGCACTAACTCGTCTGACACCGAGCGAAAATAAGCGATTTACAGTTTGTTCAGTTCCAATAAGAAGAACGTTAACTGACTTAGGGTGCAAAGCGTCTACAACAGCTTTTATGTCTGACTCGTCCGTAACGCCAGGTGCATACAGCACATCTGCTCCCGCATCAGAATAGGCTTTGAGTCTTTCAATGGTATTGCTTATGCTGTTTTCTCCAACAAGAAAGCCTTCTGAACGCCCGACCAAAATTATATTAGGGTCTATAGAGTCTATGGCTTCACGTATTGCTCTAATACGATTAGCGGAGAGTGTTATATCTAATAAAGTATTATTCCATCTATCTTCAATAGAGATGCCACTAATGCCAGTTTTTATTGCTAACAAAACATTGTCCGCAACATCCGCTGGATTAATAGCAAAGCCGGATTCAAAATCAGCATTTATTGGCAAGTTAGATTCTTCAACCAAATTACGGAAATAATTCAAGGACGTTTCCATCGGAACCGAAAAATCTTCCATACCAATAGATGTAGCAAAACCAGCGCTAGTTGTTGCGATTGCACCAAATTCCATATCGGCTAATATTTTTGCACTACCGACATCATGAGCATTTGGCAAGATAAAATTTCCCTCAGCGTGCATTTCCCGGAATTTTTTACGCATTGTAGTAATTTTTTCAATCATCACATTCTCCTCATGTTGTATGAGAGGGTAGATTATCATTGAATATTGAAGCTGCCACCCCGAATCTTGCTTTTTAATTTGGAACTTAAAATTACAGTAATGCAGTAACATTAAGGACCGTTGCAGAAGGCATTGAACATCCAAGTTAGAGATGCTAATACTCTTTAATGAAGACTGCTGATTAATAAAGGCTACTGAGTCTTACTATCTTGCTTGAGTGATTTCTAAGCACTTCTCATCAATCCAAAAATTATGTAAAGCGCCAGCCTTACAAAGGCTGTTATTTTTTTAATGCTACTAATTGACTATTTAAAAGCAAGAATCGGAGTGTATTTAATAGTGAGTATTGCTAGATTGTTAATTATTCTAACTAATTAAGGTAGGTAGTGATATGCAACACACTAACTTCAGTGTAATCCGTTATGCCAATTTCAATTTGTTAATTTTAACGTCCGCTTTATTCATTATGATGTATACGGGCGTTGTGGTTGCTAGAGATAACGCTGATTGGCCCTTGCATGGTCTAGATTATGGAAATAGTCGATTTAGTTTACTCAATCAAGTAAATAAGACTAATGTCTCAAAGCTCGAATTAGCATGGAAGGTTCATACTGGTAAAATCGATTCGTTCCAAACTTCGCCTATAGTTGTTGAAGGAATGATGTTCGTAACAACCCCTTTTAACGATGTTCTGGCCTTGAATGCAGATACAGGTATTGAGCGTTGGAGATATCGCCATATTTTACGTACAAAAGAGTTTTGTTGTGGACCGGTCAATAGAGGTGTTGGCGTTGGTGATGGCAAAGTTTTTATGGCGACCATCGATAACAGATTGTTAGCACTCAGACAGAAAGATGGCAAAGTTATATGGGATATAGATATCACTAATAGTGACCCTATGGTGAGGGAGGCGATTGCGCCTATACTTGGAAACTCGGCTTTTAAAGGAGCTGATGTCAAAGGTGGCACTGGCTATGGTGCTAATATGGCACCACAAGTATTTGATGGTAAAGTTTTTGTGGGGATTACGGGTGCTGGTTATGGGCTGCATCTGGATCAGGCAGATAAAGGTGATGCTAATTTATCAATCGTAGGTTTTTCAGGGGGTGACAATGGTCTGCGAGGGTTCATGGCAGCATTTGATACTGCAACTGGTAAAGAACTATGGCGTTGGTATTCGGTTAAGGATGAAACTTGGGTCGGTAAATTTAGCGCGACAACTCCAGGTGGGGTGTACTTAAATCGCAATCTAGATCAGGAGTGGATTAATGCTAAGAAATGGACTAATACCTGGCGCATTGGCGGGGGCTCAATTTGGAGCACCCCTGCCATTGATACGGGACGTAGATTGTTATATTTCGGCACAGGAAACCCTGCGCCTCCAATGGATGATCAAACTAGGCCTGGGGACAATCTTTATACTAGCAGCATCATTGCTCTTAACCTAGACACCGGAAAGCTTGTTTGGAGCTTTCAGACCGTTCCACACGATCGTTGGGGATACGATGTGGCCAGCCCGCCTGTGTTAACCCATGTTGCTCAAGAGAAAAAGAAAGTCCCTGCTGTCGCTGTGGCGGGCAAGACGGGTTGGGTATATTTTCTTGATCGTGAAACCGGGAAGCTTTTATTCAAATCTGAACCTTTTGTACCACAGCGCAATCTTTTTGCGACGCCTACTGAAGAAGGTGTTGAAATAGCGCCAGCAATTCTTGGTGGTGCTTCTTGGTCACCATCTGCTTGGGATGAATTGACTAGCACATACTTCGTCGAAGGAGTACATCACCCTGCCACATATTACATGAAGCCATTAACAGCTAAACCAGGTCAACCTTGGACAAGTTACTCTTATATGGATTTCTCACAAAAAGAGCGAGGTGGTACTTTAAGCGCAATTGATGGAAATACAGGGCATATTCGATGGCAATATAAAACCGGCCAACCACTTGTAGGCGGTGTTCTTGCAACGGCTGGGGGTCTTGTATTTGCAGGGGAAGGCGACGGAATGTTTGACGCTTTTGATGCTGAGACAGGAAAGCTTCTTTGGACATACAAGGCCTTGGCAGGTGTTAATGCACCACCAATCACATACATGCTTAATGATATTCAGTATATAGCTGTTGCGGCAGGCGGAAACTGGCAATTCAACTTTAATACGGGGGATGAAATTCTAGTTTTTAGAGTAGTTGAATAAGGTAGTGGCAATAGGGTTTAACACTTCGATTTCTACTGCAGATTTAGTTTTCCATGGCCCACAAGTGCGCAGCAACCAAAGCTCGCCAAGGTGAAAACTGTCCAAGCCATAAAGTGGCTTCTTTTTCAGTTATTTGATTGTTACTGCCAAGTAATAGGCTTAGTTTATTACGTACTACAACATCCCCATGTAGTGAGCCATCTAACCAGCCCAGTCCGCGTAACAGAGTATAGTTGACAGTCCATCGGCCGATTCCTTTTACGCTAAGAAGCTTTTGTGTGATTTCATCTATTGGTTTAGTAATAACCCATTCATCTAGGGGTAAGCGCTTGTCCAACACCATATTGCTGATAGCAATTAGAGTGTCTGCTTTATTTTTAGAAAACCCGATCTTTCTGAAATCTGTTTCAGAAAGCAATGCCAACCTTTCCGCATCTGGATAGCAAGCTATACCAGATGAATGTATGATCCCTATATGCTGAATTAGCTTGCGGCGAATTGAAATTGCTGCGTTGATGCTGATTTGCTGACCAGTGATGGCCCATGTTAGTGCCTCAAATAATGAAGCTGCTTGAGGAACACGCAAACCATGCTGCTTTTCAATAAGGGTGCCAATCTGTTGATGATTTCGGTATGTATTCTCAAAGACAGACGTTGACTGAGTAAGACCAAGCATATGAAGTACTAAAGATTCAAATTTAGTTTCATTATTCGCATGAGCTTCAACATCTAACGACAATTGGGCTATGACTTTGCCAGCTTCAAAATTGAAACTAATACACGCGGGAGACCCTGACCACAAAACACCTTTTTTAAGACTAGTGGGCGTTATTCGTTCAGAAACTCCTAATGAATCACGACTATGAAATTTAAGAAAATCATTTGGCCTGAAATTATTAGGTAAGTCTACATTTGATGATAATCTCATGCTTCTAATGACTCATGCCTATAAATCATCGTAGTTTGTAAGTTGCGACGCCTCAAAAGTTAGGATTGGCTTCTTACTTACTTTTCGTCCAGAGTCTTTATTTATGCTAATCATGCGCCTTGGTAAATAGGCGCTGATTAGAACTAGTCCTGCCAACGAAGCCAATACCCAGCTCACATCCATAGGTGCGACTATGTGTGCTGCTGGCTTTTGGTCTTTCATCGCACTGAGTACAGAGACTAAATTGTCGCCTCTAACATAATCACCATCTATTTCTTTTGCCAATGATTTTAAGTATTTCTCATCTAATTTTGACTGGTAAGTGTCATTCTCACTGATTGCTACACTTGTATCTCGCGCACCCAGATTGCCTTGAGAAATTTGTGAAATGCCAGGTTGTACAGCAAAGCTGTCATTTGACCAATAGCCGATTAACTGATTTTGGTCGGAAAACTTTGGGATGCCAGCTCCTTTTTCGCTTCCAATACCTACAAATAGCCAATCACTACTTTTTTGAAAGCTAGATAAATCTTTAGTGTTAAATATATGTAGCTTTGGTGCTTCTTCACCATCTGTAAAGTAAACAACTTGAGCTGGCTCTGAGAATGACCTTAACACGGTTGCCAATGAAAAAAGGCTTTGACGAATTTGACTATTAGCAGCCCAAGCATTCCTCCATTCAAGGTGGCTAATGGTGTCTAGGATCACTGAATAATTTTCACATACTTCCAAAGGAGTATAAAGTGCAGCAATGCCTGTGCCGGCGAAAATGGCAATGCCAACTCCAGTCCCACACGGCATGTTAGCTACAATGTTTTGTAGCATCTCTTTAGTGTACGCAAGACGGCTGCTCGATACACCTTTGATAGTGACATCTTCAACATTCATACTTTGCGAGATATCTACAACCAATAGATAATTTCTAATATCACGTTTTACCTGTATCGTTGGTTGTAATATCGCTGCAGAAACGAGCAATACAAGCGATGTTGCTAAACGGAAAAAGTCTCGGCTATGCCAAACCTTTTGTGCAAATAATTTAAGCATTATTATTTATTCGTATTTAATGTCAAAAGGGCGTGAATAACGTAGGTAAAATAAACATGGCTCTTTACTGCCACACTTTAGGGCGTGTGGAGGTGCATTGCCTGGAAAGCTAATGTAAGCTGGACCATCAAAAACTGTTTCTTTCCCATCGAAAGCAGTCAAAGTAAATGAGCCGCTTATCCAAACATACAATTCATCACTAGTATGTGTATGATTTCTCACTACATAATTTGGTGGTAGTCTTAGTACAGATTCACTGTGGTCTTTGCCTAAATCACCTCTAAGTACAGCAATTTCTGCGCCTATCGCTAGTCCTTCTACTTTTAGTGGCGACCAAGTAATTTTATTTAGATCAATAATGGTTTGGTCACTACCAAAAGAAAGCGGCTTGATATTTGTGGCATCCCCTTCATGTGCCTCAGCAGTATGGACAAGTACTGTCAGCAGGATGGCAAAAATAAGTTTAGTTTTTCGCATATTAAATTCTCCAGTGTAAGTAAAGTAAATAAGACGATAAATTTTCGCCTTAAATACTACTGAGCAACAAATATGCCAAACATATAATCCACAATAAAGCATTAAATAACAATTAGTTACATTCATATCCAAATTAATTTATCTAGATAAAGTTTGATATGTCGGTATTATTTTATGAAATTTAGTATATAGTTACGATATTTAGTAAATAATATCGTTTCAAAGTGGGTGTCATTTAATGAGTAATCCAAACGCTACTATCAATCAAGTCATCGGCCGTAGTGCGGCGATAATCCAAATGTGTGAGCGCATAAAATCAGTAGCTATCACTAATGCGCCGGTTCTGATTAGCGGGGAATCTGGTGTGGGTAAAGAGCTAGTCGCTAATATGATTCACCAAGAAAGCAATCGCGCGAGCGAGCCGTTGGTGATTGTGAATTGTGCTTCTATTCCTCGTGAGCTATTTGAAAGTGAGTTTTTTGGTCATATTAAAGGTGCATTTACAGGGGCGGATAAAGACCGTAAAGGGCGCTTCGAATTAGCCAATAAAGGTACTTTATTTTTGGATGAAATCGGTGAGATACCTATTGACTTGCAAGGTAAATTATTGCGCGCTCTACAGCAACAGTCGTTTGAGCGTATTGGCTCTGACATCACGCTACATGTGGATGTTAGAATTATTTCAGCTAGCAATCGAGCTTTAGATGAAGAAGTAGAAAAAAATAGATTTCGTGAAGATTTGTATTATCGCCTAAGTACATTTCCTATCAGTGTGCCACCATTACGTAAACGTAAAGAAGACATTCCATTGCTAGCTCAACATTTTTATGTTGCTGCTTGTAAAGAATTCAATAAATCCTTTTCGCCCTTGTCGGGTGAACAATTGGCAATGCTCGGAGACTATAGCTGGCCTGGCAACATTAGAGAGCTTAAAAGTGTGGTTGAACGTGCTGTTATCTTATCTAAAGATCACTTTCGTCTCGACTCTGCGTTGCCCGATGATGCACTTAAACAAATTTCTCAGACGGTAGCTAATGTCGCTGAAAGAATACCCGAAACATTTTTGTCTGAAAATGAATTTCGTCAACTCGAACGAAAAAACCTTATTGCAGCATTAGAGTGCGCGCAATGGAAAGTCTCAGGTAGTAAAGGGGCGGCAGTCCTATTAGGCATGAAGCCAACCACTTTAACTTCACGTATCCAAGCGTTGGGTATTAAAAGCCCGATAAATGACGTACTTTATTCTAGGTTGGGCGGTTATTCTGCCATCTCTATTTTCGTGGATGAGCTAATTCCTCGCTTGCGCGCAGATCCAGAGCTAGGACGGTTTTGGAAAAACAGGGGTATAGATAGCATACGTAAAGAGAAGCAATATCTTGTCGAGTATTTATGTCAAGCTACAGGTGGGCCGCACCATTATACGGGGAGGCACATGCACAAAGCGCATGAAGGACTGTATATTTCAGAAGACGATTGGAAAATCCTTTTTTACCTGCTTGCCGAAGTTGCTTTGTTGCTCAACATTAAAGATAAAGAGTTGTTCGAAATCAAACAGATATTCAATGAAATAAAGCCTACGATTGTGGGTGTGTGAATTATCGCCAACAGCGCAACAATATGCTGTAAAGAAAAATAGGAAGCCGCAATATATCAACTAAATTTAACAGTATCAGTATGTATGAGCTTCAATGCTAGCATTCGCGAAATTGAAGGTTATTAATAATATACCTTAATTCGAAAGCAAGACTCGGAGTGTTTAACTTTCTACTTTTAGTTAATGTGGTGTCGTTACCCAGACTTAGGAAATTAATATGGCAGTTACAGTGAAGAGGCATACCTTGGCTAATAACATAGAGCAAGATCCTCGCTGGGCAATGGTCGTGATGCGTGATGCTTCTGCAGATGGGAAATTCTATTATGCGGTTAAAGCTACAGGGGTGTATTGCTGTCCTTCTTGCCCTTCGCGCCTAGCAAAGCCAGAGAACATAGCGTTTTATACCTCCAGAGAGGAGGCTCAACTAACAGGATTTCGCGCTTGTAAGCGTTGTAAGCCAGACCAAATCTCATTAGCTGAGCAACATGCCGCCAAGGTGTCTGAAATTTGCAAACTGATTGAAAATGCTGAAGAAACACTCAGCTTAGAGCAGCTCGCGTCACATGCAGGGATGAGCATTTATTATTTTCATCGCATTTTTAAAAAGGTAACTGGTCTTACACCAAAAGCTTACACCGTTGCACATCAAGCCAAGCGCATTCGTAACAAATTAGGACATAGTGGCACTGTTACTGAAGCAATCTTTGATGCTGGATACAACTCTAATAGCCGTTTCTATGAGAAATCTAAGCGAATATTAGGCATGACCCCAACTAACTATCGAGCCGGCGGTAAAGATGCAGACATACATTTTGCCTTAGGCGAATGCTCTTTAGGAACTATTTTGGTTGCAAGTAGTACATTAGGTGTTTGCATGATTTCTTTAGGTGATGATCCTGAAGTATTGATACGTGAATTACAAGACAGGTTACCTAAAGCTAACTTAATAGGAGGTGATGCGGATTTTGAACATCTTGTTGCTAAGGTTGTAGGTTTTATAGAAACACCCGCAATTGGTTTAAATCTTCCACTGGATATTAGGGGTACTGCATTTCAACAACGCGTCTGGCTGGCGCTATGTGAAATCCCAGTGGGTTCTACAGCAAGCTATAAGGACATTGCAGTTCGTATTGGCTCTCCAAAAGCTGTAAGAGCTGTTGCAGGGGCATGTGCAGCTAACATCTTGGCGATAGCCATTCCATGTCATCGTGTGATCAAAAGTGATGGTGCTTTGAGTGGGTATCGCTGGGGAGTTGAGCACAAGAGGGCTTTGCTAGCGCGTGAAGCTAAGACAAAATGAGCTTCACATTCTATGTGATCGGAACTAGGCTGCTGATAATCTATATTATCTTGTAAGCCTAGAATTTCATATACAGGAAGTTTATTGTTTTAGTGTAGATATGAGTGCGTCAATAATAATTTTTTGTTGTGCTTGGCTTGGGTTTGCCTTGCTGTATACACGTAGGCCAAACATGCCGACAATAAGCATTTTAGCGAGCATTTCTGGGGTTTTATTGCTTGCAATTGCACCTTCTTCTTTTGCCTTATTTAACACCTCTGTAAATCTTGATTCCAAATCTGCAAATATTTTACATACAATTTCTTTGGTCTCTTGATCGATTGTTGATAGCTCTAATAATGTGTTCACTAATAAGCAGCCGTTGTTAATGCCATTTTTCTCGGAGTGCTGTGACATGCCTAGAAAAAAGTTGTTTATGTTTTCTAAAGGGGGGGTGTCTGCATATAGGGTCTTTTTGACAAGGTTATTCATGTCGTTAGAATAGTATTCTAGTGAGGCCATAAATAACTTTTTCTTGTTACCAAAAGCACCGTATATGCTGCCAGGTTGCACTTTGGTTGCATGTACTATGTCTTTTACTGAGGTTGCTTTATATCCTTGCTGCCAAAATACTTTCATTGATTTACGCAACACGTCATCCCGTTCAAATTCTATTGGCCTAGCCACTTTAATCCCCCTTTAAACTAAATCAGTGTGTAAATTATACTTGAATATGTATTCAATTATAGTTATAGTTGTTAATTATTGAACGCTCATTCAATTAAAATGGCGTTTTTTGCATTTTTCATACAGAAACATGAAAGGATAAAAATGGAACTACAAGATATAGGGCAGGTACTTTATCAAGATGTTGGTCATGATGTGTCATTGCGTTATTTGCATGCTGGCAGTGGTGCACCATTGATTCTTATGCATACTATTCGTACACAGCTAGACTATTTTCAAGAAGTAATCCCAAGATTAGCTGAATATTTTACGGTGTATGCCGTTGATTTGCCTGGACACGGTTATTCGACCATTGATAAAACAGCAGTCTATGACGAACCCTATTTTAGGCAACAAATAATTAGTTTTATTGAGAAGCTTAATCTTAAGGATGTGACATTGGTTGGGGAGTCTATTGGTGGAACGCTTGCTTTAACGATAGGTGCTGCTTGTCCAGATAGAGTGAAAACTATCGTAGCTAGCAACCCTTATGATTATGAAAAGCGTTACGGTGATGGTGTGCGGCGCGGGAATCTATTTGCGAATATTGTTATTGGTAGTTTTGCGGTGCCGATATTGGGTGCTATGAATGCTTTTCTTGAGAATAAATTATTTTTAGGCATCATATTACGCGGCGGTTTGCGGAAGAGGACAAAAATGCCAAATGGTTTGTTAACTGAATTTAACCGGGTAGGCTATAGACGAGGCTACCGTTATGTAGAGCGTAAAACATTCTCTGGATGGCGTTCATGGCGTAAAGCTAAAGATTATTACGCTGATGTAAAGGCACCGGTAAAGTTAGTCTATGGTGAATTTGATTGGTCAACTAGTACAGAACGTAACAACACCGCTAAAGCATTAGATGTTTTGATGAAAACAATTCCTAACACCGGGCATTTTGCGTTTATTGATAACCCACAAAAGTTAGTCGATATTGTGCTAGCGCATGATGATGCAGAATAAATATTATGATAATGTTAAGTTTCTAATGTTGAATGACTGCTTGGACTTTAGTGTGTAAATTCCATGTAAAAAAGTAATTGTAATCATTGTGTTATTGACCCTAGGTGATATTTTATATGCTTGCATGGCGCACATAGGCTAAAAATAGTGGATAATCCATTATTGTGTGCTGATGGCAGCGTTTGTAATAGTGAGCCCATGAGTTTAATAACCTAAATAACTTTTCAAAAGAATTTATATGTCAAAACAAAATAGCTATACCAAAGAGGAGTTGTTGTCGTGTGGTAAGGGTGGGATGTTTGGAGAGGGTAATGCACAATTACCGTTACCGCCAATGTTAATGTTTGATCGTATTGTCAGTATCACAGAAGATGGCGGTAAATACGGTAAAGGCCAAATGATCGCTGAATTAGATATTAACCCTGATTTATGGTTTTTTGATTGTCACTTTACAGGGGACCCGGTTATGCCAGGTTGTTTAGGTTTGGATGCAATGTGGCAGTTGGTTGGTTTTTATTTGGGTTGGAAAGGTGGGCTTGGCAGGGGGCGCGCATTAGGTGCTGGCGAAGTTAAATTTTCTGGTCAAGTGTTACCGACTGCAAAAATGGCAACCTATACCATTGATTTAAAACGTGTGATTTTACGTAAATTGGTAATGGGTATCGCAGATGCGACAATGTCATTAGATGGTCGTGAAATATATGCAGCAAATGATTTACGTGTAGGCTTGTTTACACGAACAGATAACTTTTAAAACTCAGGAGTCACGTGATGAAGCGTGTAGTGATTACAGGATTAGGCATCGTATCTAGCCTTGGAAATAATAAAGAAGAAGTTAAAAATAGTTTATTCGAAGGCAAGTCGGGCATTTCATTCAAGCAAGAATATGCTGATCGCGGTATGCGGTCACATGTTGCTGGCGATATTAAGAACTTAAATATAGAAGAATTAATAGATCGCAAGCTTTTACGTTTCATGGCTAAGGGCCATGCGTATGCTTGGTTAGCGATGCAAGAGGCTATTGGCGATGCTAGCTTGCCAGAAGATTTAGTTTCAAATGTTCGCACGGGCTTAATAGTCGGTGCTGGTGGTACCTCTACAGAAAGTATGTTGCAAGGTACAGATACGCTTGCTGAAAAAGGTATCCGCCGGGTAGGGCCTTATATGGTGACTAAAACTATGAGCAGCGGTATTGCTGCATGTTTGGCAACAGGCGCTAAAATTAAAGGGATTAATTACGGTATTAGTTCCGCCTGTTCTACCAGTGCGCATTGTATTGGCGCTGGTGTTGAGCAAATCCAATTGGGTAAGCAAGATATTGTATTTGCTGGTGGTGGCGAAGAAGAGCATTGGACCATGAGTTACTTGTTTGATGCGATGGGTGCGCTTAGCAGTAAATATAATGACACACCCGATAAGGCGTCTCGTACTTATGATGCTAATCGTGATGGTTTTGTCATATCAGGTGGTGGTGGCATCGTCGTGTTAGAAGAATACGAGCATGCTAAAGCACGCGGCGCAAAAATTTATGCGGAAGTGATTGGTTATGGCGCAACATCTGATGGCTACGATATGGTGGCGCCAAGCGGAGAAGGTGCGATGCGTTGCATGAAACTGGCTTTAGAGGGTGTTGAAGAAAGTGTCGATTACATTAATACACATGGCACTAGTACGCCTGTCGGCGATAGCAAGGAACTTGAGGCTATCCGTAAAGTGTTTGGCACTAATAGCGATGTGGCGATAGCCTCGACTAAATCATTGTCAGGCCATGCATTAGGTGCGGCAGGTGTGAACGAGGCAATTTACACAATGTTAATGATGGAAAATGATTTTATTGCGGCATCAGCTAATATTGAGGAGTTAGATGCAATAGCTGATGGTATGAATATTGTGCGTAAGCGTGTTGATAACGTGAAGATTGAAACCGCACTTTCAAATAGTTTCGGTTTTGGCGGTACTAATGCCACGCTCACGCTATCAACTAAAAATTTATAATGATTCAAATTAATAGTGCCACGGGATTTGTTAGTACGCCATTAACTTAAGGTAACTTGTCTTGCAGATGCTTATCGGGGGGTGCATGCAAGGTTAGAAAGCACAATTAGACCAAGTGTGCAGAGATGGCTATAGAGGGCTTACAGGCAAGGGTTTGGTTCCCGTGTTTGCACCCGATGGGCGATGGAATGGTTTATCTCAAACCATTATACAAGCACGGCTTTCATCATTTTCACTATTTCCAAGCCGGGATCAGGGGAATTTAATGATAATTATTATTAATTTATAAAGAAAAGTGCGTTAGGATTGCTATCCACTAACAGTTAACTGTTTTTTAGCGTTCTACTCAGCTCGGTATGATTGAGAGTGCATTTTGGACACGCTGGTTGCAGATATACACAGTAAAAAGCAGTAATTATCTGTAAATCATATTGGTTTCTCTAAACTTAGAGGAGTATGCAAATGGTACCGAGAAAATTAGATTTAGATCAAAAGAGCCTGGATAGCGTGCAGCCTCGAGGCCGTGGGCTATTTGATGGAATTGTTCAAAGCATAGGGGATGCTGATGCAGTTCCAGTAGAGTGGAAGAAATTTTCAACTCGCTTTGACGCGACTTGCCGAAGCGCAATGAAATTCTTGGAGGGCAAAGGAACGCAATCTGAATTTCGCGATTGGATCGAGTTAACCCCAGCAGATGATTTCTGGAATGAAGAGCCCCTTCCGGAGGACCCTGTCTCGATTGGTCCTTGCCAATTTGAAACAGTTGGAGATTTAGTCGTGATTGGTAACGCTGCAGTCTTGGTGGCTCGTGATCGGGCAGATCGGCACACTCTTCTACGCAGGCTAGGAAGACTATTTGATCAGGCAGACTGGCTCGAGTCTGCTCAGCCACATAGTGATGCTGAGAATTTGGACCGTATTCGTGAGAATGCTGAGGCCCTTATTGATCGCTGGAGCGAGGGCGCTGAAGGTATTTTTCCTCCTGGCGATCCAATAGATGGTCCAGTTGGTGACCCTGAAGGAGATCCTATTCGCGGACCAGGAAGGTTTGGAAGACCTCCACTCGATAACTGTGCATTGAGAAGACGTCTTTGCATGAAAGATATTATCGATTTGCTAGAGGAACTAGGTGAGTACAGAGACACAGCGCCCATTAGTAGAATCACTTTTGCAGATAATATTACACGTGTTACTCGGCAGGCATGTGCTGGGGATGTGCTTGAGATTGAAGGCGTTGATTTTGGCGATTCGCAACCTTCAAACATACGCCTTAGCATGCCATCTGAACGTGGTTGTGACGATGTTGAGGTGGCACCTGAAAACTGGACTGACACTCGTATCAGCTTTACAGTGCCCGACTGGGCACGAGGAGGTTGCGTAGGGTTTTTTGACGACGATGCTATATCCGAATGGAATGCATATTGGAGCGGGTACGAAGACCGAGTCGACGACATAAACTCGATTGCAATTGAGTGTCGACCATTTGGTTCTGGCATGCCCGTAATGGCACCACGGCTTCCACGGCTTGCACCTGCCTGCCCGACGTGCTTGGAGGCCAACAGGTTTCTAGGCACAGTTCCTGAAATCAAAGGCTTTCAGGTTAACGGGAGAGGTGAATGGAGAGCTCAGCCTGACGACTCGATTCGACTGTCCTGGGTGGTTGAAAACGCCGACACAATTGAAGTGTCATTGAGCACCCCATATGGCGAACCATTCAGCGTATCTGAGAACATGATTGGTAGGTCGCGAATAGTAAGGTCGGAGACAATCACGATGGATATCAACGCCGATGGCGATGCTGTCTACAGATTGTCAGCGAGCAACAGTTGTGGATCAGTCGAGTCAGAAGTCATTGTGCACATCCGTCAAAATACACTGCCGGCTCTTCACGGCATCGAGGCAGTACAAGTAATACAGACCTTCGTTAGTGACAACTCGTCAGCATCAAATACTGTTCCCATTATCGAAGGGAAGCGCACCCTGGCTCGAATCTATGTTTCGTCAGGACTGCCAGCGACCTACAATGTTGATGGGAGGTTACAAAACATTACGGCTAGAGCCAGAGTGCGCGGGCTTTCATCCGGTGGAACTCTAGGGACATTTGTGAATGCAGATACTGGTTATGGTGGCGCACCACCGAACGGCAGTATTGCTCGTGGCACGATCACTGATACGCTAAATGTTGAAGTCCCATTCAACGAGATACAGGGGAGGTTCGAAATAGAGGTGGAGGTGTTTTCGACCGACCCATGGAGTCGCTGGCGTAGACTGACTGGAACCTTGGAAATAGAGGCTTACCCGTCACCTACGCTCGATATTGTACCGATTGATGTTATAGACAATTTCCGAGCGACTGCCGGCCCTACCCCCGCAGAGAGAACTCTTGGAATTGCAGATATTAGGTCTGGATTTCCTCTTGGAGAATCAAACCTTCGGTTATTTACTACCAGTAATCCAGTAATCATTACAAATCGTGACTATGATGTAGCGGGTAATTGGCGCAATAATAGTCTTGCTCAAGATTCGCTGATGGATGACCTGGAAGAGGTGGCAGAAGAGTTTGAAGACAATGGAGAAGTTTGGTGTGCAACCGTACCGCAAGCAGCAAGATCAGGAATTCCGGGCATTATTGGTACTGCCAGATCTGGGACAATATTTCGCTACCGCAAAGCCAATTGGATTACATTCACGCCTCGAACCGCTGCCAATCTGGCTACCGCACAGAGAACAGCACCGCATGAGATTGGGCATGTATTGGGAATGAATCACGGCAATGGGAATATAGGTGAATTTGGTGTGGAAGTTAGAACAAGAACTGTTTTTCCTACCACTACAACGAATCTCATGAACAGTGCAGCAGGACCTTGGGTTAACGTCGCTCAGTATGTTTATTTACTAGCCTTTATGCGCCGCGATGTAAGACCACGGCTTATTCGAGAGGGTTGGAGCATAGCTAGAATACTCGACTTATTAGGGGCAGGTCTATGAAACATAAATATAAATATTTACGAATATCCGGTGTTATGTCATTAGGCGGCGAGCTAAAGCTCCGACCGTCTTATATGTCAAACAATTCAAGAGGTTCAGAAAAGTTAGAAGACTCTCCTTTGCAGATGGAACTTTACTGTGGAGATCAGCTTCGTCTAACATGGGGGGCTTCACTTCTTACACATAGTCATTCTAAAACATCCGAAGACAAACTAGGAGACAGAAGTCCTCAATCAACTGCAGATTTTTATGCCGTAAATGCAAAACCACCAATTACTGCAGATGTTGATATTATTATTTTTTTATACAATGGAATTAAAGTTGGTGAGATTATTAAGCCTTTGAATGAACCTGTTATATCCAGCATAGATGTCAGTGAATACGAGAACTTGGTGCGCGTAAAGTGGATCGCCGAGCACCCTGACAAAAAAATTCTTAACTATTATGTTCGTGCAAGTAGCGATGGCGGTGATTCGTGGTACCGCTTAGGATCGTTATTAACAAACCAGGAACTACTTGTAGCCCCAAAACAGCTAGTCGGGAAAAAATGCTTGATAGAAGTAGTGGCATATGATGGTTTCAATACAGTTACGGCCACTACAGAGTGGTCGGGGGAGCCGCCGGAACTTAAACTTAAAATTGTAGAGCCTGAGTCTGGTGCTGTTTTTTGCGGGTCAGCCGTCACCTTGCGAGCAGAAGTCTTTGCGACAGGGCTAACTGGCATGATAAATGGGCCATTTGAATGGAGCATAGACGACACGCGTCAATCTTCGACCTTATCCGCTGTTGCATGGGTTCCCAAATTAACAGGAAAAGTAGAGATTTGTGTGGGCTTACGCCATGGTGATTTATTTGTGACGGCTAATAAACGCGTTAAGGTAGTAAATCCAGACAGGTAAGTGGAATAGATTTCTATGGGGCAGAGCATTACTCTTCCGCTTCACTGCTACCCCCTCAACCTTCAAAAAGGTGCATGGGGAGTTGGAGCCCCCATTTATTTTCGATAGTGTTCGATGCTTGATTAAAAAGGGCTGCTGCCGAGTTGTATTATAAGAATATGAGCATGCTAAAGCACGTGGTGCAAAAATTTATGCAGAAGTGATTGGTTATGGCGCAACCTCCGATGGCTACGACATGGTCGCGCCTAGCGGAGAGGGTGCCACGCTGCATGAAACTGGCTTTAGATGGTGTTGAAGAAAGTGTAGATTACATTAATACACATGGCACCAGTACTCCAGTAGGTGATAGCAAAGAACTTGAGGCTATCCGCGAAGTATTTGGTGCTAATAGTGAAGTGGCGATAGCCTCGACCAAATCATTATCAGGCCACGCATTAGGTGCGGCTGGTGTGAACGAGGCAATTTATACCCTGCTAATGATGAAAAATAACTTTATTGCAGCATCAGCCAATATTGAAGAGCTAGATACAATCGCTGACGGCATGAATATTGTGCGCAAACGAATAGATCATGTAAAAATTGAAACGGCTATGTCAAATAGCTTTGGTTTTGGCGGCACCAATGCCACGCTGACGCTTTCTACTAAGAATATATAATGATTCAATGTCATAGCATCGTTGATTGTTGTGACCAAAAAAACATTTAGTAATTGATTTGATGGTGATAGTTTGCATTGCAAAAAGTGCGCAACTTATTACGACAAAAATACTCTATGCAAACAGAGTGATTCATTATTTAAAGGTTTGTCAGTGATGAAATATTTTCCACAATCTACATCGTCATTAAGCAGCTCACGTCGTCAGTTTGTTAAAGGACTGGTTGCAGGTGGTGTTGTGCTTGGCCTTTCTCCATGGTCAACGTTGGCGGCAGCAGCGCAAGGTAACAATACAGCCACAGGTTTGGCGCCAGTGTTGTTGGGTACTGAGTTTGATTTGGTGATTGCTGAAACCATGGTTAATTTCACTGGTAAGCCACGCATGGCAACTACAGTGAATGGCTCTATTCCCTCGCCAACATTGCGCTGGCGTGTGGGCGATGTTGTGACCATACGAGTGACTAATCATTTGTCTGTTTATACGTCATTGCATTGGCATGGTATTTTGTTGCCGACAGAAATGGATGGCGTACCAGGTTTAAGCTTTAGGGGTATAGCGCCCAATGAAACGTTTGTGTATCAATTTAAGGTGAAGCAGTTAGGTAGCTATTGGTATCACTCGCATTCTGGTTTTCAAGAACAAACAGGGATGTATGGTGCGATTATTATCGACCCTGCTCATGGTGAGCGTTATAAAATTGATCGCGATTATGTTGTGCAGCTATCAGACTGGACAGATAAAAACCCAATGGATGTTTTTGCGACCTTAAAAAAACAAAGTGATTACTACAACCATCATCAACCAACAGCGGTAGATTTTTTTGAAGATGCTTCAACAATGGGGCTAGGTAAGGCGATGGATAAACGCCGTATGTGGAACCAAATGCGCATGAGTCCAACAGATTTAGCTGATTTATCTGCCGCTACTTATACGTATTTAATGAATGGCACAACACCAGCAGGCAATTGGACAGGGCTGTTTAAGCGCGGTGAATGTGTTCGACTACGGTTTTTAAGTAGCGGTACACAAACATTTTTTGATGTGCGTATTCCTGGGCTAAAAATGACGGTGATACAAGCAGATGGGCAAGATGTAGAGCCCATTACCGTGGATGAGTTTCGTTTTGGGCCGGGGGAAACCTATGATGTGCTGGTTGAACCCAAGGATGACCGCGCTTACACAATTTTTGCACAGACGATAGGTCGTTCTGGCTATGCGCGTGGCACATTGACGCCTGATGTTGGTTTGACAGCAGAAGTGCCTGATGTGGACCCTGCCGAGTGGTTAACCATGGCAGATATGATGGGCGCGATGATGCATGATGGCATGGAAATGCAAGGTATGCAGCATGCTGGCCATGACATGAAAAATATGAACATGACACCGGCTATTAAGGTTAATCATGCTAGTACGGAATATGGCCCAAGTGTTGATATGCGTGTTGATATGCCACGAACCAATCTAGATGACCCAGGCATAGGTTTACGTAATAACGGGCGAAAAGTACTCACGTATGCAGATTTGCACACCATAGATGGACCGCTAGATAAGCGTGATGGTGGACGTGAGCTAGAGCTTCACCTAACGGGTAATATGGAGCGCTACACATGGTCATTAGATGGTCTTGAATTTGGGCAATCAACCCCTGTATATTTTAATCATAACGAACGTATCCACGTGATTTTGCATAACGATACAATGATGACGCACCCAATGCATATGCATGGGCTTTGGAGTGAATTGTTAGCGACAGATGGTAGCTTTCAAGCACGCAGGCACACCATTAGTGTACAGCCTGCACAACGCGTTAGTTTTTTAGTGACGGCAGATACGTTAGGCCGATGGGCGTGGCATTGCCATTTGATGTACCACATGGATGCAGGTATGTTTCGTGAAGTGGTGGTAGCTTAGGCTGTAAGTAGGCTCAGTGTTTGGATATAAAGTGTTTGGGTATAACCATGATAAAAAAGACATTAATTAACCTATTTATTTCCACGTTATTGTTATTTAACGTGACCATTGTTTTGGCTGCTGAAAATGATGCTGAAATGGACAATATGGAGGGTGTGGATCACAGTGACCACGGCCAAATGCAGCATGGTGCCAAATCATCATCAACATCATCATCAAGCCGTGAAATGATGATGGGTGATGACCATATGATGTCTATGCAGGGGGGTAAAGCGCCATCAGATGCGCGTGACCCACATGCGTTTTCTGACGGATATGATTTTGGTGAAATACCACGACCAGTGTTAGGTGATGAACATCATTTTTCAATGTTGATGGTTGACCGCTTAGAGCAAGTCATTACCGATGACAACACCTCTGTCGCTTATGATGTTCAAGCATGGTATGGCAAAGACTATAACCGCGCGGTATTAAAAGCAGAAGGTGAATTTGATCGTGGCACACTGCAAGAGGCAAGAACTGAATTGCTATGGGGGCATGCCATTGCTGCATTTTGGGATACGCAATTAGGCGTGCGCTATGACTATAGCCATGATGAAGTTTATCGGGCATGGCTAGCGTTTGGTGTGCAAGGCCTAGCACCTTATTGGTTTGAGTTGGATGCAACCGCCTATGTAGGCAAACATGGGCGTACAGCTATTAGGGTGGAGTCTGAATATGAGTTGCTTATTACGCAAAAACTTATTTTGCAGCCGAGAGTAGAAGTTAATGTTTATGGAAAATCGGATAAAGCACGTGGTTTAGGTAGTGGGCTATCCGATATTAGCGCAGGCATTAGGTTGCGCTATGAAGTGCTGCGTGAATTTGCGCCTTATATTGGCGTGGAGTGGTATAACCAGTTTGGCAACACTAAAGACTTCACCAAAGATGCAGGTGGAGACCCGCATGAAGCGCGGTTAGTGGCAGGCGTAAGGCTCTGGTTCTAGTTTTTGTTTATTAATTCGGGGTGGCTAAACTTTTATTAGCTAGAGGTTGTATTCAGCTTAAAATAATTATTCCAAGTAGTACTTAATTTTTTCTGTGCCTGATCAAGTGGTATAGCCATGTAAGTATTGTTGTGTGTTTTAACTAAATCCAATTTAACAAGTTTTCGGATAGCGTCATCAACTTCAAAATCGATAGTGGTTTGATGTTGTGTTTCAAACCAGTTTTCAATGGACTCATCTAACTCTTTTTCAGTGAGCGCTTTACCAGCGCAGAGTAAAAAATAGTAGGCGAGGATTGTTTCTTTGTTTTCTTCTTCTTCGGCCGCATCAATTAAGCGGTGGAACACACCGGTATTGTTGTCTAGGCTTTTAAAATAAAGATTGTCAGATAAAGTCTTCATAAACCTGATTTTTCTATTCTTAAATTGATTAAACTGTTTCCATAAAAAACCAAATAGCGTGCCAAAGCCAACGGCCAGCATCAGTAACGAGTTTTTGTCTAGGTTGATGGGTTTTTCACTGATGCCTAGCCAAAAAGATAATAGCGCAACAATTAGTATGAGCGTCGTGCCGAGTTTGGTTGCTAGCATGAATATGCCGCCTATCGTCGCTGGCACACCTATAATCAGTTTATCAATCGTTTTCATTTGCACTTCAGAATTTGGAAACAACATCTCGATATCGGCACTAGGGATATTGCGAAATAATTTGATAATGGTTGTACCAGGGCTGAAAAGGAGATTCTTTCTTTTTTGTCCATCAAAATAGGCCTGATCTTTAAATTTAATATACATAACAACCCGGCCATAGTTAACAAATTGGATGGTTTTTTGTCGCAAGCCAAACCAACTAACAAGTGTTTCTTCTTTGATGGATTCACCACGGCGGAAAAACAGTACTTGTTTAAAATCATCAAAATTTACATTTAAACGTATTTTAAAAATAGACTCTGTTTCCAATGCGCTGGTTAATTTGTCTTTGTTGATTTCTTTAAAATTAGCAGCGTTAAGTAGTTGCGTGAGTTCTGTTACTAAAGTCGTTTCTAGTTGATTTTTTTCGGCTTCGCTCGTTGGGTAAACTAGTTTGGTGTCCGTGTCCGTGTCCGTGTCTGGGTTGATGGGTGCGTAACAGTCTTTAAGGCTTTCTAGTGTCGTGTGAAACTGAAAATGGAAGATGCTAGAAAGTAAATTACAAACGCTTTTAAATGCTTTTATTTTCTGGGGCGATAGCACTCCATCTCCGCAACACATAGTAATGATGTCGGTTTTACGAAAAGGGATGAATCGTTGTTCTTTTATCAGCGCTTTCATTATTTATCTGTAGAGATGTTATCTAACTTTATTTTGTTTAGGTGTTCGATTCAAAATAAGGGTTTCCTTCCGCATCGACAATACATGCGTAGAATTTTTTGGTAAATTTATTTAGCTCTTCATCACTATCTTCATTTTCTAGGTATTGTTGCCAATTACTTTCTTTCATACATCCTTTGAGTTGGGATTTCACAGTGATAATACACGCTTTGTCACTTTCCCCACATAACTTGACTAAGCCATATTCAAGCGTTTTTTTAAAGGCAAGTTCTTCGATCTGACTATCGCTACAAGATATTAGTAGTAAGGATATGAATAATAGGCTGATAATTTTCATGGTTTATCTTTATTAGTGGTTATGACGGTGGATTTTGGTGAAATTCAATAACATTTTTATCTTGATCACGAATAAAAAACATAACGCCTCCATCTGGCAATGTTATTGGCCCTTCGGTAATCTTAATCCCCATGTTATTGATTGAAGCTTCGACGGCTTTTATATCGGTTACATTTAATGCCATGTGAGTGTAGCCAGGATATCGTTCAGGCACATCCATCAGTATGTTTTTAGTCATGCCTGCATCTGCATTAAGAATTAAGTTTATATTAACACCCGAAGGATGTTCCATGATGGCGACAGGCTCAGGGCCGATTGGCCCTACGAGAAATTTAAACCCCAATTGCTCATAAAAACTCCTTGCCTTTTTTAGGTTCGTTACTCTAATACCTACATGATCGATTCCTGATATTTCTTTCATTATTATTTATTTCTATTCTTTCTTTAAAAAAATCCCCGTTTCAGCGGTTGTCATTAGCCCTAGTAAATCAGTAGTCGTTAATGCAAGCGCATAGCCTAATACGCCACTGCCGATAATGACGTCATCATAATTTTTAATCTGGTTGTCTATTACTATTCGAATGGTATCGGGTAATGCAATAGGGGGTACAGCACCTACTTGATAGCCAGTCACTTCTGGTACATCATCAAACTCAGCCATTTGTAGTTTACGTTGACCCAAGTGTTTGCGTAAAACCGCCCAATCCACACGTTCGCCACCTGCTGCGGCTAATAGAACAAATTCAGCAGAAGGTGTTTTAAATAATAAGCTTCGTACGACAGAATCGGGGTCTTTGTCTTGTGCACGTAATAACTCTTCTAGGTTACGGATAGGTTTTTTATTTTCTGATAAAGGAATTTCAATTACGTCGAAAGCAATGTGGTTTTTATCCAGCAATGCGGTTACGGCTGAGTTAATTGTCATATGGCTGTAATTAATTAGTTTATGGTTTGATTCATCATACTCAGACTGATGGTGGGGAACAAGGGTAAACGTGATTAGGTTTGAAATGGAATGTTAACTTTTGACATGGTATGGCTTTAACGCTACGATGCCAGCATTACTAATGATGAAATGGTTGCCAATATGAGTGGTTCTACTTTACAAAAAGCACGGAATACTAAATCTACCCGTTTGTGGTTTTTAGTGTTGCTGGTGGTGATTGTGATTGCCTTGTACATGTTGGGCATCATCAAAAAAGGGTTCGCGATAGGGTTGGGCATTTTGTTATTGGGTGCGATTGGTATTCAAAGCTTTGATTATGATTTAGATTTAGGCACTTTATGGAGTACAGGTAGCATTAAAGAGTCTCGTGTACAGCACACAAAAGATGGTGTGGTGTTGAAAGGGGACTGCGTTAAACCTGCTGGTAAAGCGGCTGAGTATGATTTGGATTGCAATAACTTTGCCACGCAAGAAGAAGCGCAAGCAAAGTATGATTCATGTGCTGCGCAAATTGCTAAAAATAATAGTGGTCTTGATCAAGCTAAAATTATGTCATTGGATATTTACGGTTTAGATCGTAATAAGAATGGTATTGTGTGTGAGGCACTGCCGCATTCTTAATGTATTCCCTATAAAATAAAACCCTCGTTTGAGGGTTTTATTTTTTGTAGCATTTTTTACCAATGCTGCGTCACTTCGTATTTTATGTTGCTGGCCTGTATTTGTTCTGGTCAAAACCTCTGACATCAAATTCAAATACTGGCGTGGTGCGTCTATGTATGTCAGCCGATATACGTAAGCGTTTGGCTTTGAGCATCTCACCTTTAAATCTACTGTAGTCGTATATAAAAATAGTACCAGTGAGGTTTTCAGTTGTAGCTGTAGCATCAAATCTAATAGGTTTGTCGTCATCAAATCTAACTAGGATAGAACATTTTTCATAAAGGCTACAGTAAAACCGCCCTGTATCTATTTGAACAATAATATTTTTACCAAGTTCGGGGTTGGATCTAAGGATTAACCTCGCATACTGTTCGCGGGTTTGAGTGTAATTAGACTCCAAAGTGTTCGAGCTGATAACATGAGCATGGTAAGTTAAATCTCCTGTCATTGCGTCTTCGACTTGGGTGTATGTCCATCGTTTGTCAGTGATGATGGTTTCCAATTTATGTTTGGACGTGTTCTTTGGTTTTTCTTTAGCGAGTAGGTTATCTGAGGTTTTACTCAAAGGGGTCTTGCTATCCATTAATCCTAATTGTGATTGCAAAGTTTCTATTTTTGCATTTGCTCGATCCAGCTCTGATTTAGATACGCAGTCTTCATCAGTGTTTGGAACACAAGCAGAGAGAAAAATTAAAATTAAAAACGGTGCCGTTTTCATATATCCCCTTTTTATTATGATTGGTCAGCCACCTAAATGGTTTATTCAAACAGGTTTGAATAAGATAATCTTTTTATAGCATAATTTTTTTAATTTTGCTATAAGCTGATTGGGTGGTTTAGGTTATTTTTTGAGATATTTCTTACCAATATGGGTTTCACCACGTTGTTTAGCTAAAATAACTTGTTTTTGGCGCTCGGTTAGGCTTGCGCGTTTTTTCTCGGTTAGGCTGTCATAGCAATAGGGGCACGAGATGCCGGCAGTATATTTTCCGTCTTTTACTTCTGCTGGAGAAAGTGGGTGTCGACAGGCGTAGCATTGGTCAAATTCACCGACTTCTAACCCATGTTTAACCGCAACACGTTGGTCAAATACAAAGCATTCACCTTCCCATAAGCTTTCGTCTTTGGGTACGTTTTCTAGGTATTTTAAAATGCCACCTTGTAGATGGTAAACTTCTTCAAAGCCCTCGCTCAGCATGTAGGATGATGCTTTTTCGCAGCGAATGCCGCCTGTACAAAACATGGCAATTTTTTTATTTTTGGCAGGATCTAGTTTCTCAACAAATTCTGGAAACTCACGGAACGTGGTTGTTTTTGGGTCTATAGCATTCTTAAACGTACCAATGTCCACTTCATAGCCGTTTCGCGTGTCAATCAGGATGACATCGGGGTCATTGATAAGATCATTCCAGTCTTCTGGTTTAACATAGGTGCCAACTTTGTTGGTTGGGCTCACGCCTGGCACCCCTAATGTGACAATTTCTTTTTTAAGACGTACTTTCATGCGGTAGAACGGATGTTTGTCTGCAAATGATTCTTTATGGGTGAGATCTGCAAAGCAGTCTTTGAATAAAGCATCTGTGCGTAAATAGTCAAGCACCTTGTGTATATTATCTGGCTGCCCTGCAATAGTGCCGTTAATGCCTTCTTTTGCGAGTAGTAGAGTGCCTTTGATGTTATTTTTAATACACACGGCAAGAATTGGCGCTTGCAAACTTTGAAAGTGTGGCAAGTGTACAAATTTATAGAGTGCGGCAGTGAGGTATTGGGCTGTGTTTGTCGACATCGTAAAACGTTGATAGGGTAGTTATTGCAAAAACGTTATGGTAACACTTTTGCTAAATATCGTAGTTATCTAGCTCAAGATTTTAATCTTGAAAAAGTAGGATTTCACCTTTACCTGTTTGGCTTGCGTCACCCATCCAACGTTGAACACGTGTATTATTAAGTTTGGAGAATTTGGATTTTAATGGTTTAAACGCAGTGAGTAGTAAGCTTAAAAATGGCAGGGTGTGCATGCCGCAATCTAGCCAAGTGGCTGATAAGTTTGCTTGCTTATTGAGTAGGATAGTTCCACGTCTCAACCCATAACCTAGATGCGGCCCAGTGCTACCGTAAATGCCGACAGTGCCGGCAATCATGCGGCTACCGCAATAAGCGCCAACATCACCATCAATTAATAGTATGCCACGCCGCATTTTATCTGCTGTGCGTTCTTTTGCATTGCCTTGGCAAACCAATACGCCACCTTGCATGTTAGCGCCTAGGTAGTCACCAGCATCACCTTCAATGGTAATTTCCCCTTCTTTCATGCCATAGCCAATATAGTCAAGTTGTGTGCTGGTGTTTCTAAAGATGATGTTATTAGTATCGTCACCTGAAACATCAAAAAAGTCAGCTACCGTCATTGGCTCACATGATGCACAAGGTAATACTAAACTAGCAACTTTTTTGTTAGACAACCCTGCTAAGGCACTAGGTATGAGCTGTCTACAATCGAGCTGTTTTACTGTTTTGCTCGCTGGTGAAGAAGCTTTAAACGTAAAGGTGAGCGCGCTCATGCCAGTACCTTACGTAGTTTGAAGTGATGTGGGCCTAGTTTGCCGCCATAGTTGCCTGCTGAAATGCGTTTGATGCCATTTTTGGCGCCGAGTTTACAAACGGCTTCGATGCCAACTTTTGTCGCTAAAGCAATGTCTTTAAAGCTTAGCCCGTCGATGACAATTTCCATGACACTTTCAATATCATCGTTTAATTCAGTTTTGACCCTGCCTTTTAGCGTGGGGCAGAAAGCATCATTTGTGCTGGCAAACATGGTTGGATATTTGCTGCCAACTTTAGAGCCGCTACGTACGATACCACCAGGAAATGGCATGATGACATTAGGTATTTTTTTCATGGCTTCTATGGCCGCCTCACATGCAGTTAATGCTTGTGGTTGAGATGTGGCGAGTACTAAAAAATTACCGCCACCAATAGCGCGCACCATGCCAGTCGTTTCTTGGGTTAAAAACTCGCCATCCATCACCGGGATACGCCAATAGCGTTTATTTTGGCCTTGTGCGTTAGGAATGAGTTTTGATATTTGGTAGCCATCACCAAAATAGCGTAGATTTTTGCCTAGGTTGATTTGATCTTCACTTTCCAAACCAGAAAATGCAGCTGCTGTCGGGCAGGTGAGAATACATTGACCCATGCGTGTTTCTAATTGCTTCTTCAGTACTTTGCTGCCCATGGCAAACATAAGAATGCTGACACCTGGCCTGCCATCAGGTGTTTCCTCTGTTGAGAGCTCGCGCTCAATCCCGGCTTCAACGCCGCAACCAATGACGCTGGTGGCAAAGCCTGTCATGGCATTGGCCGCATTGTATGCCCATTTGTGATTTTGCGCGGTAATAATGACGCGTGTGCCACGCATATCAAACGCCTCAGCAAAAGTATTGTCTATTTGTACGCCGTTAATATTCATCTTGTATTTGTATGATTAATCACGCTGCTACGACCGTCTGCAAGCATTTCATCATCACTAATTTTAAAGTTATCGAGTCGCATCGTATGGTATTTGTCGAAGTAGATTTTTAAGTCTTTTTCTATCGCATGATCAAAATCAGGTTTTACGGTATGGGTTGTGCCCCAAACCACTTTGGTGACAACGCCATTTTTAACGACTAACTCACCATCTTTAAACACATAGTCTGGTTTAGTAAACATGGCTTCGCGGTCAGATTGCTCTGAATAGATAGTGATATCAGCAGCGGCGCCTTCACGCAAATGGCCTCTGTCATTTAAGCCGATTAGTTTGGCTGCACCCGCACGCGTCATAATAGCAATTTCGTATAAGCTATATTCGCGATCAATACTGGTTAAGTTGCTCATGGCTTGTGCGTCTAAGTTAAGCTTGGCAAAAGCTTCGTCTCTAAAACTTTTATCCATTAGCAAGCGAATAAGGTGTGGGTAACTGGTAAATGGTGCGCCATTAGGGTGGTCGGTTGTTAAGAAGATACGCCATGGGTCGTCGACAGATAAAAATATTTCTAAGCCGATGGCCCATTGCAAAGCGTTAACGTAATTTTGATCGCGATATTTAAATGGCACGACACCGCAACCTGCATCACATTCAATATCCATGATGACGGATTTTTTAGGGTTGGCAAACTTGGTATTAAGGTGTTGCATCATATTGTCGCCCGATGCTGTGACCGTTTGTCCAAATAGAATTTGGCCAACATCAGCTGTAATGTGCTTGTTTTGATTCAATGCTTCAGAAATTTCAGCGGCAGCAGACGAGAATTTTTTATCGCCTTCAGTACCGTAGCTGTGAAATTGAATATGCGTTAAGTGCATGGGTATGCCATCAGAAGCGCCAATAGTGTCTAACGTCGTTTGAAAATTACCTGCTACACCTAAGTTATTACAGTGTACGTGTAGGGGTTTAGCAATGCCTAAATCATGTACGGCACGGCTTAGGCTTTGCAGAATTTGTCGCGGCGTAATTTGGTAATAGCTATTGTTTTCATCTAGATCTAGCCGTCTTTGATTAAACTTGAAAGCTGAAATGCCGCCAGGGTTTACTACTTTGATGCCAATGGTTTGTGTGGCATGTAATGTCCAAGCCACATAATCGTTAATGGTTTTTTGATCGGCATTTTGGCTAAGTAATCGTAAAAAGAAATCATCGTTACCTAGCATGGCGTAGCCGCCTTTATCGATCATAGGCGTGTCTGCCATTTCGAGATGCGCTTGTCGTGCATTGACCGCTAACACGGCAGGTTCAAAAGCAGCGGTATATCCCATCTCGATATAGCGCATGCCTGTATCTGTCGTGCTGGGTGTTGCCATATGACTGCATGCAGGTGTGCAAATGTGTGCTTCTGGTTCACTGTATTTTTTAGTTTCTTGATACTCTGGCAGCATCATGCGTGCAATGTTGACTTTGCCACCACCAATATGGCTGTGCATATCGATAGCACCAGCCATCACAATTTTTCCTTTTAAATCAATTATTTGGTTTATTTTTTCAGCATTGCTAGGTTTGGCAATAATACGCCCGTTACGGATGTATATATCTTCAACCACACCATCTTTTTTTTGTGCTGGGTCAATGATTTTTCCATTTTTGAGTAAGGTGATCATGCTTGGCTTTTTTCTTTTTCTAGGCTTTTTTCAATTAACTGCATGACTTTAGTAAGTGTAGGTAAATCGGTTTCTCGACATTTTTTTAACGGTAGCACGGCGGATGAATCAACTCTAAATAACGTGCCCACACAATCAATACCAGGTGTTGCTACCGGAATAAACACTTCAGGTTCTTGGTCAAATATGCTGTTTGGGTGTCCGAATACAATGGTAGGGTGAGAGAAGCTTGGCGGTTTTTTCTCAGGGCTAAAGCTATTAATCCAAACCATTGCATCATATTGGTTTATGTCATGTTCTTCTAAGGTTAATCCATTTAGCCAGGTGTGTGCATAGTGGGCTGTCGTGTCACCATCACTACCGCCCAACGCTAGGCCTGCAGCCCGTGTGTTTTGGTTTAATGCAACGGCTGTTTCGGTAATGTTTTGTATGGTGAGTTCGGCATGTGGAAAATTGAGTTCTTTTGCGTTCCAAACAATAACGGCGTATTTTGCTGCTTTTAAACGATCTATCAGTTTTTGTAAATCGGCTATTTTAATACCTGCTATTGCAGTGGCTTTTAATGGCATACCCAATACCAGTGCACGTAATGCTGCTGTTATCTCTGGTATATATTGAATATCACTGGGCAACACTTCGGGTTTTTTACCTTTGGGTGAGATGCCATGAGACGTGTCTAAATTTGCTCCCCCCAAGTAAGTGATATTGCGCGTATGCGGGTCGGTAAACATAGCGTCATTTACCCAAACAGTACGTTCAAAAAACCGTGGGTTATGTTGAACAGCATCTGTACCGACAAACAAAATAACATCGGCGCGATTTTTAACCTCAGTCAGTGTGGTGGTTTGCCAGCCCACACTTTGTAATACCTTGATATTGCGTAATGAGCTGCTTGCATTCATATGCATCATGTCAGCATTCATTTTTTCTGCCATTTTGTAGCTTGCTCTAAACCCTGCTAAATCCGTACTCAACCCAGAAAATATAGGTTTTTTAGTGTTTTTCAATATTTTACTAACATGCTTAATCGCAGCTTCTAATGTTGCAGGTTTGCCTTTTATTTTTGCGCTGGTGTTTGGTGTGTTCTCTGAAAAAAAAGCGATGCTTTTAGTGCAGATGTTGTTTGAAATGTTACTTACGCTTATATCATCACACAACAATCCGCATGCAGGGCACGTGGCATTGGTGGTTTGTTTTACTTGATTAGATTGCATGACATTATTCTGCCATATTGTGGCCTACCTCACCTCAATTTATATTGTTTTTATTTGATTTAGATACGAATGCAGTTATTTGGATGTTACTTAAGCGGTGTTGTCGACTGCTTTAGGGTGTCCGGTAAACTAAAAAATATTTATTTAGACTTTCATCCATAGTTTTTTATACCAAATTATTATATAAAACATATTGTTATCGAGTATTTATGCAAGAATGAGGTGTTAAATCATTTTTTATAGTTTATAGTTAACGCTTAATTAATAATCAAAATTAATGGAATTATTTATTTTAATCCATTGGCTTAAGAATCAGGCTCTTATTAAACTGATCGGAAATTTAACATTCAGAACTTATAGGAATATAAAAAATATGTTTAATTTATCTACTGGTATACAAAGATCACTATTTATCATCCCAATCACTGCTGCATTACTAACGAGTAATGCAGTCGATGCAAAAGTATATAAATGGCGTGATGCCAAAGGCATCATGCAGTATTCGGATCAAGCACCTAAGGTAGATGCAAAACTATCCACACCAGCAAAAATTGTTAATCACTTGCAAACTAAAGACTTGTGTGCGGATCCACAAACTAAACCAAAAACACAAGTTTCAAAACTAAGCAATACTGAAGCGTTTTTTGAAACTAACTTTTTTAACTTCCCTAGCGCAGCAAGTGGAACAGGCTCCGTAAACAATACCCGCCTTATTCCGAACAGAATTGCTGCCGCTGCTAGACCTGCTGCTGCCCCTAGAAGAGCCGCCGCACCTAGAAGAGCCGCCGCACCTAGAAGAGCCGCCGCACCTAGAAGAGCCGCTGCACCTAGAACAAACACTGGGTTTTTTAATGGATTCGGCGGATTTTCATGGGGAGGCTCTAGAAATACAACTTCTCTATTTGGTGGCGGACAGACCTTTAGATTAGTCCGATCACCAGGCTTTATACATAATCCGGCACCTGCTCCGACTCCGACTCCGACTCCGACTCCGACTCCGACTCCGACTCCGACTCCGAC
>CAYXOR010000019.1:0-1276 GCA_964466895.1 uncultured Methylophilaceae bacterium
TATTAATGAATTTGATAAAGTCATGGTGGCGAATATTGAACAAGGAAAACTGCCGCAAATGAGTAACACTACACAAGTGCGGGCTGATGATGTTGAGTTGAGTGCTTAGTTTTTATCTGCCTTATCTCTTTTGATGACATGTTGGCCCGCTTCATAGTTTGGAATATCTGGATTTTGATTTACATGAATCAAACTATCCGTATCGAAGCCTAATTCATTTGCTTTACTCATTAAATGTTGCTTAATGGGGTAGGTGAGTTCTGGTGTGCGAGCCAGTATCCATAAATATTTTTTGTTTGGCCCACAAACCATGGCGTAGTTATAGTAGATTTTATCTAACTCTATAATGTTGTAGCGGCCGCTAAACGGGCCATTAAATGATACTGTTAACTTGCCCAGGTAGGTGTTATCAGCTTGCTTTGGCTCTGTAAAATGGGCTTTTCCTACAGCAACATCCCATTGCTCGTTCTTTCTATTAAAACCTTTGCTGGTGATTTTAATACTGCCATCTTTTTCTAGCTCGTAGTGTGTTGTTACGTTATCTAAGCCACGCTCAAAAGGGTGATCTAATCGTGCAATTTCATACCAAGTGCCAAGGTATTGATCAGCATCGATACCATCAATAAGGGTTATATTTTCAAGCGCATCTGTACAGCTGGAGAGTAACAATAAAGCGAATAATCCTAATTTTTTCATCTTTATATTTCCTTATGCCTTTTGCTGTTGTGCTAAAAAGCGATCTAGCTGTGCTGCAAAGGCTTTTCTATCGGCTGCATTAAACGCATTAGGGCCAGCAGTATCAACACCACTAGCCCGTAATTCTTCCATAAAATTACGCATACTTAAACGTTCTTTGATATTTTCTGTTGAATAAAATTCGCCACGAGGGTTTAAAGCATGTGCCTTGTTGGCAATTACTTCTGCGGCGAGGGGGATGTCTGCAGTGATGACTAAATCGCCTACATTTAACGCTTCGACAATTTTATTGTCCGCAACATCAAAGCCAGCAGCAACTTGTATTGCATTGATGTAGGGGGAGGGTGGAACACGCAGCAGTGTATTGGCCACCAGCGTTGTGCTGGTTTTAGTCCGTTCTGCCGCGCGGTATAAAATCTCTTTTATTACCACTGGGCATGCATCTGCATCTACCCAGACTTTCATCGCCTAACCTTTGCCATTAGCTATTGGTTGCCATTACCGCGATTGCCACCGCCTCTGTTTCCGTTGCTGCGGCTTCCGCTATTGCGATTGCTACTGCCTTGACTGCCATTGCTTC
>CAYXOR010000019.1:1376-44499 GCA_964466895.1 uncultured Methylophilaceae bacterium
TTTTTGCGACTGTTATTCGATTGCTTTTTACGGCCGCCATTCTCTTGTCTTTGGCCTTGGCTGCGATTAGGTTGCTGACCGCGGAATAACCTTGGTGGCTCTGGTTCAATCTTGCTTGGTGCTACAAAACCTTCTACCTTAACCTTAGGAATCTCACGCTTGATGAGTTTTTCGATGTCTTTTAAATATTTACTTTCTTCTCTGTCGACCAAAGAAATGGCAGCGCCAGTGCTACCAGCTCGCCCGGTGCGGCCAATACGATGTACATAGTCTTCAGGTATGTTTGGTAACTCAAAGTTAACCACTTGCGGCAGTTGGTCGATATCTAAACCACGTGCGGCAATATCAGTTGCTACTAATACGCGGGTTTCGCCAGCTTTAAATTCTGCCAGCGCTCTGGTGCGCGCACCTTGGCTTTTGTTGCCATGAATGGCCGATGCGCTGATATCGCTCTTAACCAATTTTTCAGTCAGTCGATTTGCACCATGTTTAGTACGGGTAAAAATAAGCACTTGTTGCCAATCATTTTCTTTAATTAAATGTGCTACCAAATCGCGCTTGTGGGCTTGCGGCACCATGTGTACAGTTTGCTCCACCATCTCTGATGCTGTGTTACGTCTTGCTACTTCGATAAAACCTGGTTTATTGAGCAAGCCATCGGCTAGTTTTTTAATTTCATCTGAAAAGGTGGCAGAAAATAATAAGTTTTGGCGTTTTTGCGGTAATAATTTCAATATTTTCTTAATATCACGAATAAAACCCATATCCAACATGCGATCGGCTTCGTCTAATACTAAAATTTCTATACCTGATAAATCAACTTTTTTCTGATTAGCTAAATCAAGCAAGCGTCCTGGGGTGGCGACTAAAATATCAATATAGCGCCCTAAGCGATTAATTTGTGGGTTAATGCTAACGCCACCAAACACCACCATCGATTTTAAATCTAAATGTTTACCATAAGTCTTGACTGAATCTTCTATCTGCGCGGCTAATTCACGCGTAGGCGTAATCATCAAGCAACGCGGCCTGCCTTTAGCTGGGTTACTAGCAGGTTTTTGATTGAGCAAATGTAAAATCGGCAGCGTAAAGCCTGCTGTTTTTCCTGTGCCTGTTTGCGCGCCAGCGAGCAAATCACCACCGTTTAATACCAGTGGAATCGCCTTAGCTTGAATAGGGGTTGGTATGGTGTAACCTGCGTCATCAATCGCACGCATAATGGGTTCTGCAAGACCTAAATCTTGAAATGTGCCTAAATTACTATTAGGGCTTGTTGCTTCTGAATTCATGTTTTTGTTTTTTCCTACGACGGCCAATTGCTTTTTAGCAATACCAATCGAGGCAGACGAATAAGAGTCATTGTGTGAGCTTAAATATTAAGCTATTTAATGCCGCTACGCTGATTGGGTTGGCGTAGGGTAGGTGCATTATACTGATTTAAATCAGATTAGCGAGTTTTTACCTTACTAATAGCTGTTTCAAATGCTGCATTCGTTGTTTTTTATTAATTTTACACATGACTTTCTGGATTTGCCTTGTTATGTTTTGTTTTCCCGTAAATCCAAGTGATGCATGCTTTCTGGAATACAGGCCAGAATTTTCCCCATAAGTTCAGTTCCTATTTGAATCCAAGTTTCATGTAACTCCTGAGATATCTTTTCTTCAAAGACCGTCAGTAACGTATTACTCTGACCACGAGTAAAACCACAGAGATGAACAAGATAGTAGTTCATAAACTCAACGTGAGCACAAAGTAGCGAGGTGGCATCTTCCTTATTCCATCTTCTAATATCGTTGGATAGGTTGAATGCTTTTTTGTGTCCAAACTTAAACCTTCCATGCTCCTCCTCGTACTCGCCCATTTCCACTTTGGGATGTACATAGTCATTCCTAATTGCTACTAGCTGCTTGAGGTTCGAATATTCGTTAATGGATCGATCGATGACTCTCCCTGATTTAGCGTGCGAAAAGTAATCGAATTTCCAGACAACACTCAATTTTTCAATGTGATCATGTAACTCTTTAGGAAGTTCCATACTATGGATGCATATATTCGCAGCACACTCAACAGCCAAGACGTTTGAAATTATAGAAGCTCTATAGAATCGGCTACTTTTTAGTTCATCTAAGCCTTCGGCTTCACTAATAAACTCTACTGAATCAATAAAGAGGGACAGGTACTTTTTATTTAATCCTGCAGATATTTCCATTGCGCTCTCCAAAAACATAACTTAAAGTAGGTCCTAAAGGCGACCCTAAAACTTTATTAGGACAGAGGCCTAACTTATTTTAAATTATATTATCATCATTAAATTAATAGGAAGTGATTTTATATGGCGCCAAATTTTTGGAAACTGTAAAAGCAAACACACCTACTAATTTGCTTGATTCTGTTTATTTAAAGCCATCATGTCATCCTCATTTAACCATCGCCATTCACCCGCTTTTAAATCATCAGGTAGTAACAACTGGCCAATCTGAATCCGCTTTAAGCTTTCAACACGATTGCTGATTGCCGCAACCATGCGTTTGACTTGATGATATTTACCTTCGGCTAATGTCATGTGTATCACATTGTCTGAAATGCGGGTGCAACTTAGCGCAGCAATGGGTGCATCTTCATCAACCAGCTGTACACCACTGAGAATATGGTTGATTTGTTCGTCACTGACGGGGTGTTTGCAGGTAACTTCATACACTTTAGGTACTTTGTGTTTGGGTGAACTCATTTTATGTATGAATTGGCCGTCGTCTGAAATGAGTATAAGGCCTGTGGTGTCTTCATCTAGTCTGCCGATGCACTGCACGCCACGTTCTACCAGTGGGTGGGGCAGTAGACTAAAAATAGTGGGATGGTGTTGGGTTTTATGTGAGCATTCATAGTTGCTAGGCTTATGCATCATGAGGTAAGACTTTTCATGGTATTGCCATGCTTCACCTTTAACTGTGTAATGTAAGTTTTCTAGAGCAAACGTTGCATTAGGGTTATCACACACCTCATCATTGACGGTGACTTCTTTATTCATAATCATGATGCGGCAAAGCTTGCGTGAGCCAAAGCCTTGCTTGCACAAAATGCGTTCTAAGCTGTTTTTTTTAGCTGATTTGGCCACTGTTTATAGGTGAGATTGTTAATGTGGGTTATGTATGTAGAAGTGTATAGACAAATGGCAGCACAATGGCGCTTAACACGCCATTTAAGCCCATGGCCATACTGGCGAAGGTGCCAGCTTCTTCATTCACACTAAAGGCCCGTGTAATGCCTAAGCCATGTGCGCCGACACCAATGGCTGTGCCTCTTATCCACCACGGCTGTAACTTAAGTGCATCTAAAATGTAGGGTGCCAAAATAGCACCTAAAATACCCGTGATGACGGTAAATACCGCAGTGAGCGTAGGCGATACCTGGATGCGCTCAGCAATGCCCATCGCGATAGGAGCGGTGACGGATTTTGTATACATGCTACCGACAATATTGTCGCCTGCGCCCATGGCTTTTGAGATGAGAACAGCACTAGCAATAGAGGTAGCACTGCCTGCTACCAAGGCGATAAAAATAGGGGTGATTTTGCCTTTTAACTTTTTAAAGCCACGGTAAATGGGGATGGCTAATGCTACGGTTGCTGTACCCAATAAAAAGTGTACAAACTGTGCGCCTTCGAAATATTTTTCATAAGACATATCGAGCAATGAGATGCTGGTCGCAATTAATAGTATGGCGATAGCGGGTGGGTTAAAGATTGGGTTGCGGTTGGTTTTTACATATAGCGTATAGCCAATTTGATAAGCCGCTAGGGTAAGCACAAGCGCAAACAGTGGGTCGCCCGATAGGTAAACCCAAATTTCTGAGATAGGTAAGCGGTTATTCATCTTTATCGCCCTGGCCTAAAACACCCTTGTCTAGTGTTGCTTTGCTGAGTTTAGGTGTTTTATCGAAAAGTTTTAGCACGATACCCGTGACTGCAATAGCAAGAATGACACTGACAACTAGCGCTGTTGTAATGGCGAGGGCATTTTCTTTTAATTCAGGTAAAAATATAACGACACCGACTGAAGCGGGCACAAACAACAAGCCTAAGTGTTGGCGAAAACTGTCGGCAACCATACCTAAAGAAGGGTTCACTTCACCCTTAATGGCCAAGTATGCAACCAGCAACATGAGGCCAATGACGGGGCCTGGTAGGTTGGGTAATAGAAACTTAGAAACTAGCTCACCTAATGCTTGCCAGAGAAAAATTTGTACTAAACCGTCAATCAACGTTGTTTACCAATCATATTTGTGTATTTTCTTTCTTATCATTTTATAGATAACGATATTGTAAGGCTCACAGCTTATTTGCGTTTAAATATTTATGTTCACAATGCACATCAGTTAAAATACGGGCTAACTTTTTTAGAATTTACACCATGGCCTTTAAACATCTTACTTCACGTGACAATATTGTCTTTAAGCAGTTAAAAAAGCTGGCAGATAGTACACGTGAGCGGCATCGTGAAGGTAAAACTTTGTTGGATGGTGTGCATCTGATTGAAGGATATATTCAGGCGTTTGGTGAACCGGAATTATTGATTATTCCTGAAGGTAAAAGCACGGTTGAAGCAACGCATTTAATGCAGCAGTTAGCTGACGTTAATACGCTTATGTTTCCAACGTTGATGTTTGCTGAGCTAACACCCGTTGTAAAAAGTACAGGGATTCTTGCATTAGTGAAAACACCCTCTACGCAACTACCAGAAGAGATTCGGCTTGCATTGATGCTAGAAGATATTCAAGACCCAGGCAATTTAGGGAGCATGATGCGTACGGCGCTAGGGGCTGGTGTTGATGCGGTATATTTATCTAAAGGTTGCACAGATGCATGGTCGCCAAAATGTTTGCGAGGTGGGCAGGGTGCGCAGTTTCACTTGCCTATCGTAGAAGGTGTGGACATTGTAGAAGCACTTGCTGCATTTTCTGGTGAGAGCTTTGCAACAACCTTAGCAGGCGAGTCACTTTATAAACAAGACCTAACGCAGCCGACTGCTTTTGTGATTGGTAATGAAGGTGCAGGCTTAAGTAAAGAGGTGATTCAAGCAGCATCGCAACAGATCAATATTCCAATGAATGCGCAATTAGAATCACTCAATGCGGCCGCTGCAACCGCGGTTTGTTTATTTGAGTACAAACGTCAAACACTCGTTAAATAATAGCTGAACTACTGAAAAAATAAAAAAGAATGTTTAGAGAACTGTTTGACTAATATGTGGACTAAGTTAAATAATAAGAGAGCTACTTGCATCATTATTACGCTTGGCAATACACCGTTAAAAATTGGCTCAAAATGCTCATTTACTAAAAGTAAACTCTGCTTTTTCGCCAATTTATGCCTCGTCTTGCCTTTGCTCATCACATGATGCAAGCACCTCTAAGAACAGTTACACTAGTTTGTGGATAACGATTAAACTACACTCGATGAAAAATCTCCCTGCCTATATTGTGTTGGCATTGTTCGTTTCGGCTTGCACAGTCGGCCCTGACTTTGTTAAACCAAGTACACCTGCCGATAGTTCTGCTGGTTTTATTAATGATTTGCATAAAGAGGGCGGTAATCAAAGTGCTACGAATCAAGGCAGTATTAACCGCTGGTGGGAGCGCATCGATGATGCTTTGCTTAGTGGTTATGTTGAACAGTTGTTGCAACAGAATTTGGCGTTACAAGAGGCTGGGGAGCGTGTGGTTCAAGCGCGTGAGCGTACTAATATTGAGCGGGGTAATAACAAACCTAGCTTGAGCGTAGATGGCACGGCGTCACGCTCTTTTTCGCCAAGCAATACATCTTTAATACCGGGGGCAAGTCGCCGAATATATACAACAGCTTATGGTGCTGAGTTGAATGCCGCCTGGCAAATTGATTTGTTTGGAAAGATTCGTCGCGCAGTCGAGGCTTCTGAAGCTAACTTTAAAGCAAGCGTTTATGATCGCCAAGCTCTGACACACTCATTAATAGCAGAGCTTCTTAATCGCCGTATTGCCGCTGCCATTAATAAGAACTTGCTAACGCTAGCACAAAAAAATGCTAAAAACCGTGCAGATATTTCTAAGTTAGTGAAACGCCGTTATAACTTAGGTGTACGTAAAACCGCACTAGCAGACGTTTATCTTGCTGAAGAAAATGCAACCAATGTGCTAGCGGATACACATCAGTTTGAAAGGCTATTGGCTGATCAAGTCTATCGATTGGATGTTTTGTTGGGTCAAGTGCCAGGCACGACTCATCCAGATAGTGCCCATTTTCCTATGTTGGCACCGCCGCTAGATGTGCCTTTATGTTTGCCAGCCGATTTGTTGGATCGCAGGCCTGACCTCAAGGCTTCTGAATTAAGATTGAAAGCAGCCAATGCCAATATTGGTGTGGCGATTGCTGATTTATATCCTTCCCTTAGTTTAGGCGCGAGCCTTGGTTTCAGTAGTAATAAAACAAGCAGGTTATTTACTTCAGACCAGCTCGCTGGGTCTATTCTTGTCAGTTTGACAACACGTTTATTTGAAGGGGGTAAGTTACGTGCCAATATACGTATTCAAGAGGCGGAATTACGTGCGCTAGTGGCAGCTTATTCACAAGACATTCTTAACGCAATGCGTGAGGTGGAAACGGCACTAAAATCTGAGCAGGAATTAGATTTGGAGTTAGAAAATACGCAACAATCAGTGGCGGCTTTGCGTAAAGCCGAGCAGCTATCACAAGAACGTTATATTCGCGGTATATTAACGTTAAAAGAATATTTGGATATTCAACAGCGGCGTTATGTTGCTGAACAAGGCTTGTTAAACATACAACAGCTAAAATGGAATGCACGCGTATCTTTGTATATGGCGCTTGGTGGCGATTGGCTCCAAGATGAGGCAAATGCAGAGGCAAAATTAACGAATAATTGTGAAACAGAGGTAGTACTTTGACGGATGAAAAAAAAGGATATATACAACTTATTTTTGTCGTGGCTTTTATTGTGGCATCGTTTGTAATTTCTGGGCTGTTACAAACCAACAGAACGCCAACAGGTAAAAACTCAGCTAGTGAACGTGCACTTTTTGTTGAAACACGTGAGATTAAACCAGGGCCATACAGAATTACATTTGAAACAACTGGCGTGATTGAGGCGAGGGCTAACGTGAAAATAGTGCCTGAAGTCAGTGGGCGAGTGGTTAGTATTAATGATCAATTCTTTGAAGGTGGTGTGTTTAAAGCAGGCCGTACATTATTTCAAATTGAACCACGCGATTTGCAACTAGAAATACAACGATTAAAAGCAAAAATTGCACAAGCTTCTACTAGTTACAGTTTAGAAAAAGCAGAAAGTGCGGCAGCAGATGAAGAGTGGAAGCAGCTTAATGGGGACATGGATATGCCAAACCTTGTCGCACGCAAGCCGCAGATAGCAGAGGCATTAGCTAACCTTAAAGCGGCAGAGGCTGAACTTGGGAAAGCCAAGTTAGATTTAAGGCGAACTAGATTCACATTGCCATTTAATGGACGCGTGTTATCTGCAAATCTAGAAAAAGGACAGTTTGTGGCAGCTGGGCAAAGTTATGGAGAAGCCTTTGATGTCAGTGCTTTGGAGGTGAATGCGTCTCTTGAAGACAAACAATTAGAATGGTTGTTGAGTGTAAACAACCCTGATGTCAAGATTAGCGCAACTTACTTGGGTAAGCATAAGGTTTACAAAGGAATTTTAAAAAGAAACCCAGCGTCTTTTGATGCAAAGACTCGGTTTGCGACTGTGCGCTTTGGTTTTGGAAAGGCCATTACAGATTTACTACCTGGCGTGTTTGTTACGCTTAAAATTCAAGGCCCTGAACTGCAGAACATAGCGCTTTTACCGGGGCAGTGTCTGCAAAAAGATGGCTTTATTTGGACGATTGATGCAGATGGGAAGCTGAGGTCAATGAAGCCCGATGTTGCCTATTCTGATGGGAAACAAATAGCGATTAGCAACATAACAGAAGCGATGACAGTCGTAACAAGCCGCTTGTCTGGTGCGACTGAAGGTGCAGCTGTACTGTCTAATGTTAAAGGCGCTGTTAGTGAGTAACGAAGAAGGTCAGCATGTTCGGCAAGGGTTGATTGGCTGGTTTACGCATAACCATGTTGCTGCCAATATTTTGATGGCACTTTTTCTTGTTGGTGGCTTTTTAAGTGTTTCAACGATGCGCACAGAAACCTTTCCTTCAATTGACCCTAAATTGATTACGGTTTCTGTGGCCTACCCAGGTGCAACACCCTATGAAATTGCTGATTCAGTGACTAATCGTATTGAAGAGGCATTAGTCGGTATTCAAGGTGTGAAGCGTGTTACATCGACTGCTTCAGAAAGTGGTGGCGTCGTTAATGTAGAGCTTGAAGATTCGGTTAATGCAGATGATGTTTATAACGATGTTGAAACAAATGTTAATGGTTTAACTGATTTTCCGCCAGAGGATGCAGAAAGGCCCATTATTACAAAAATTAGGCTGACGCCTAATGTTATCAGTCTGGCAATATATGGTGATGTGCCAGAAAGCACGATTAAGTTCTGGGCAGAATCGATAGAAGATGACTTGCGACAATTACCTGGTGTTGCTAAAACAACATTAAAAGGGATACGGGATTATCAAATCTCTGTTGAGGTGCCAGAGGCTTCGTTAAGGCAGTATGACCTTAGTTTGCAGAATATAGGCGATGCTATTAAGCGCTTTTCTACGGATATTCCAGCTGGCACAATTGAATCAGACCAAGGTGATGTGCTGCTACGCGTGCAACAGAAAAAATATACAGGTGATGAATTTGAAAAAATTGTTATGCGTACGTTACCTGATGGGTCTTTGTTGAAGTTAGGTGACATTGGAAAAGTGATCGACGGGTTTGAGGATGTCAATCTCATCAGTAAATTTAATGGTGAGCCTGCTGCTTTTATCGATGTTTCTCGCAGCGACACGGGCGATACGCTTTCTACTGCAAAGCATGTCAAAGATTACTTAAAGACAGTTTCGTTACCTAAAAACCTTAAGTTATCTTTACAAAAAGATGAAACAGTCGTTCTTAACGACCGGATTAATTTAATGCTACGTAATGGCGTTTTAGGCTTTATGTTGGTGTTTTTAATCTTGCTATTATTTCTCGATTTAAAGCTGGCCTTTTGGACGAGTCTTGCTATTCCAGTTTCATTTTTAGGTGGCCTAATGGTCATTCATTTTATGGGGTATAGCCTCAACATGGTCTCCATATTTGCGCTTATTGTCGTGCTGGGTGTCGTGGTTGACGATGCCATTATTGTTGGAGAAAGTATTTTTGAAATGCAAGAACAAAGCAACGGTAACCCTAATGCTGTTTTACAAGGCGTGCGTTCTGTTGTTGCGCCAGTAACCATTGGTGTGGCAACTACCATGGCTGCATTTGCACCTTTAATTTTTAGTACAGGTACGCTCGGGCAAATTATCAAGGTTATTCCTATCGTTGTTATCCCGATATTGGCCATATCATTATTAGAAGCCTATTTTATTTTGCCTGCCCACCTTTCTAGCCCAAGTCGTTGGAGCAAGGGTGTCGTACGTCATATGCGTGAAAAAGTGACCAGCACATTACATCAGTTTATAAATAAAGCGTTAATGCCATTTGCGCGTTTTTGTATGGCTTGGCGTTTTGCTGTATTGGCTGCTTTTTTTGGGTTTGCTATTGTGACTGGGGCTATGGTGAAATCAGGTACCATTCGCTTCATTTTCTTTCCGCAAGTTGAAAGTGATCGCGTCACAATCGATGTCAATATGGCGGTTGGCACCCCGTTCAAAATTACAGAGCAAACAATGCTGAATATTGAAAAAGAAATTGAAGCGGTAAGAGAGGATTTCGGATCTGATAGTAGTGCTGTTTTTGAAAGTATATCGATTAGCATAGGTGAAAGCTCTACTGAAGGTAGTCCAGCCAGTTCATCGAGGAACGCTGGAAATGGCAATCATATTGGTCAGGTTAAGATTCAGCTGGTGCCTTCAGGCCTTCGTACGCAGTCCGCTGCTGAAATTGAATCGTTGATAAGAAAGAAAATAGAATCTTTTCCTAATATTGAAACGTTGGCATTTAAGAGTTCTTTGGTGGGAGAAGAGCCTGATATTGAGATTGAATTGACGCACCCAGAAGAGAGTGAGCTCAATAAGGCTTCTGGTGAATTGAAAGCGCTTATTTCTAAAATAAATGGTACAAAAGAGGTTTCTGATAGCTATGAGGCAGGGAAAACTGAGTTCATTTTTGAACTGACTGATGAGGGCTTGGCGATTGGGTTGTCTCCATCTGAGCTGGGCCGACAGTTGCGCTCTTCATTTTTCGGGTTAGAAGTGCAGCGGTTTCAGCGAGGAAGGTCGGAAGTGATTGTTTATGCACGTTATCCAAAAGATGAACGTGAAGATTTAGCTGCACTTAGCCAAATGCGCATTCGCATGCCGGATGGTTCACAAGTCCCTTTAAGTACAGTCGCTACAATCAAAGAGCAAATTGGGTTTTCTCAGATTAAAACAGTCAATGGACGTTTAGTTGTGAGCGTGACAAGTGATGTTGACTATACAGTCACTACACCAAATGATGTTATCAATATGTTGCAAAAAGAGACCTTGCCTGATTTGCAAACACGCTATCAAGGGCTTTCGTATAGCTTCGAAGGAGAAAGTCGTGAGCAAGCGGAAGACCTTGCCAGTTTAGGCAAGAACATGCTGATTGCATTGATGCTGATTTATGTTTTGTTAGGTTCGCAATTGAGAAGTTATATTCAGCCCGTCGTGATTATGACAGCGATTCCTTTTGGGGTTGTCGGTGCAACATGGGGGCACTTTCTTTTAGGGCATGATCTTACTTTTATTTCTCTGTTTGGTATTGTTGCCTTGTCAGGCGTGGTCATTAACGATAGCGTTGTATTGGTTGATTATTACAATAAGCAGAAAAACAAAGGTGGTAGTACTTACGATAATCTTTTGTTAGCAATACAGCGACGTTTCCGCCCAATTTTTCTCACGACACTGACAACGAGCCTTGGTTTGTTACCGATATTGTTAGAAACCAGTAGACAGGCACAATTTCTTATTCCCATGGTGATCTCTTTAGCAACAGGGATAGTTTTTTCCTCTGTTGTTATTCTTATCCTTGTGCCAATATTGATACTGATTATTGATGATGTAAAAAGTTTATTTAGCAAACTTTTTTATGGGATTGAGCAGCTGTAGAGTAGCGTGTTTGCTTTGTTAATGCGCTAGTTTGCTAGTCTTTTGCGTGGCGTCATTATTAAATATCATCGCCATATCAACTGCGTCAAATTGATATTGTAAGTTGCAATAGTCGCAATTAACCTCAATGTTTGTTTGTTCTTGTAGAATGTTTTCTATTTCATTATGCCCTAGCATGTGTAACATGTTACTCACACTTTGACGGCTACATCGACAATGAAATTTTGTTGGTTTTGCATCAAATAAACGTATATCTTCTTGATTAAATAATTTAGTTAATAGTTGCGCTACAGCTTGTGTGCGTAATTCATTATTTGTGATTGTATCGGCTAATATACTAATACGATTCCAAGCATCGGCATCTTGTTCAGGTAGATCAGGTAGCTTTTGTAGCAACATACCTGTAGCATTTTCTTCGCTACAATTTAGCACTAACTTAGTCTCTATTTGTTGTGAGCGCAGCATATAGTTTTCTAGCATTTCTGATATCGATTCACCTTCGATTGGTACGATGCCTTGATATGATCCGCCGTCTTTAGGGTCTAGTGTAATGACACACTGCCCATCTTTAATTAAGTTTATAAATGTAGTGTTGTTTGAGATTTCACCGTCCCATTTAGCGGTGGCACGCATGTTCAAATCAGAAGAGCACTCTACTACCAATAGTTTCAATAGTCCTTTGCTTTGTATTTGTAGTACAAGTGCACCATTCATTTTAAGTGTTGTGGCAAGCAGGGCGCTGGCAGCCAAGAGCTCACCTAACGCTTCTTTAATTACTTTTGGTAGTGTTTGATGTTGCAGAACATCAGTATAGGTTTTATTTAATCGAACTAGGTTGCCACGTATGGGTGTTTTTTCAAAGAGGAAGTGGTGTAGAACGTCTTTTTGCATATGATAATTGTAACATTCGTATTATATATATTTATTGACATTCTAAATAAGAATCATTATCATTACTATTATTGTTAATTTGGATGTGAAGGATGTACTGATGAAGATGAAGCCACTGTGTTTAGCTATGTTCATGCTGGCAAACTCGAGTAATGTATTGGCAGTATCAATAGAAGATAAGATTGATTTGCTGCAAGAAGAAATTTCACAGCTTAAGCTACGAGCAGACCAAGCTGAAAAAAGCAGCTCTGGTGGTGTTCAAGGCTTTGTCGATAGGACGACAATCGGTGGTTACGGCGAGCTACATTACAACAACTATAGGGGTGATACACCTGCAGGGGTGAAGCAAAAAAATGATGAAATTGATTTTCATCGTTTCGTCCTATTTTTTGGGCATAAATTTAATGATTGGATTAGCTTTAAATCTGAAATTGAATTAGAGCATGCGATTGCTGGTGATGGTAAAACAGGTGAAATTGAGCTAGAACAAGCTTATTTGGACTTTGCACTTAATAAACATTACAACGTGAAAGCTGGTGTGTTTTTAATCCCAATGGGGCTCCTAAATGAAACACACGAACCACCAACTTTCTATGGCGTAGAGCGTAATGAAGTAGAAAAACGCATTATTCCTTCTACATGGTGGGAGGCTGGCGCAGGTTTGTATGGTGAGGTAACCGAAGGGCTTAATTATCAAGTCAATGTAACATCTAGCTTAAATGCTAATAAATTTAAAACCGGTTTTGCTGACGGTGTGCGTGGTGGTCGTCAGAAAGTGGGTAAGGCTAACGCAGAAAACCTAGCTGTTTCAGGGGCTTTGAATTATAACGGCATTCCAGGCGTGACGTTTGGCGGTGCCTTCTTTACTGGAGAAACTGGTCAAAATGTTAATAACGGCGTGGATGCAAGATTAATCCTTTGGGATGTGCATGGACGTTATCAAAAAGATAGATTAGATATGCGCGCTGTATATGCAAGAGGCCATTTAAGTGATGCTGAAGAACTTAAGGATGCAACTGGTATTAATGCTGCTGAAGACTTCTACGGTTGGTATGCTGAAGCTGCGTACCATCTATGGAAAAGTGGAGAGCAAACTTTTGCGCCATTTGTACGCTATGAAAAATGGGATACACATGCGAACGTGCCCAATAATGTAGCACGCAACAAAAATAATAAAAATGATATTTGGACAGTTGGTGCTAATTATTGGCCACATTCGCAAGTTGTGATTAAAGGCGATTATCAACAATTTGATGAGCCAGATGGCAACAAGGGTGATAAACGCCTGAACCTCGGTTTGGGCTATATGTTTTAATATAAGTTTTTTGTATAAAGCGATAGTGTATCCGCCATCGCTTTTATACGTTGATAAAGATGGATTGGTGACAATGATTAAAAATGTAAAATTAATAGATAAAGTAATGATGTTTAGCATCATTGTATTTTTATTTTTTATGACACTTTCAATGAAAGTATTTGCCGATACACAATACTTAACTACCGAGCAGTTTTTAGCAGAAAATTTTGCATCAGACATACCTAAAGCTTCTGTACTATGGTTAGTAAAAGAGCGTGCAAAAAAAGCAGAAAAGATATTGAGTCATGCGCCATATCAGCTAAGGCAAAGGTACTGGCAGCAAGGCAATAAAACTGCTTGGATACTAGAAGAAATAGGAAAAGTAGAGTTGATTACTGCCGGCTTCGTTGTGGAAGATGGAAAAATTTCTCAAGTACGCGTGCTGACTTATCGTGAAAGCCGCGGGGCAGAAGTGCGCTATTCAGCTTTTCTTAAGCAGTATTTTGGTGTGGCATTACAAAAAGATTTTTTTTTAAATCGACATATAGACGGTATTTCTGGTGCTACACTTTCGGTACACGCAATGAGCCGTATGGCAAGGTTGGCTTTGTATTTTGATCAGTTAAGTAAATCGGAGAAAAATTGAGCACGCTTACTCGCATTATTCGTTTTGTAAGGCATTGGCATGCGCGTATAGGTGTACTTGGTGCTCTTTTCTTTTTAATGTTATCAGCAACGGGCATCGCACTAAATCACACAGGGCAATTAGGTTTAGATAGTTTGCATATTAACCAAACATTGTTAATGCGTTGGTATGGTTTGCAAGTGGATGTGCCGACTAAAGGTTTTATATTTGATCTTGGCTATGTTGCAGCAAATGAAGATCAATGGGTTTTAAATAATTTTACGTTAGATGTTAGAGGTAAGAAGCCATTAGGTTTTGTCATATGGGAGGGTATCAGCGTTATTGCAAGTGCTGATACTCTCTATCTGTATAGCTGGGATGGCCGCCTAGTAGAGAAAATAGATCGCGTAGGATTGCCAGGTAAAGAGATACTAAAATTAGGCGTGTTGAATGATCAGCTTGTATTGAAGGTAGCGCAAGGCCAGTTTTATACTAAAGATGCTATCAGTTGGGAACCGCTTGTTTCGGACAAAATTGCTTGGTCTCAGTTACAGATATTACCTGTGAAAATAACAAAAAACCTACAAAAATCACTTTCACCCTCCTTATCGTTAGAGCGCATAGTGCTAGATGTACATAGTGGCCGAATTTTTGGTCGGTATGGTTCTGTTTTTATGGATGGCATTGCAATCTTGTTGGCAATGTTGTCATTAACAGGCTTGTGGATGTATATACGCAGTATTCGAATTCAAGCAAAAAGAACTAGATTATAATCGTGCGTTTTTTTTGTATTTTGACGGATGACCAATGGGCAATTGCCCATTTCCAAAACGTATTTAAGTTTTCCGTTTTTAATGTCATTGGTGGTTTCTGATTGAGGTGCTCTAGCGCCAGCCAAAGCTGAGCAACAGGTTGATGTTTATCTAAGCTAGTAGCTAGCGTCTGTTTGCTAAGCTTCTCCCCGGCCTTATTTGTAGCGATAGGTATGTGTGCATAACGAGGTGTGGGGAAGTTTAGAACACGTTGAATATAAATTTGGCGTACAGTTGATTCTAATAAGTCAGCACCACGCACCACATGTGTGATGCCTTGCATGGCATCGTCAACGACTATAGCCAGTTGGTAGGCAAATAGACCATCAGCACGCTTAATAATAAAGTCACCCGTATCTTGACTTAGGTTTTGTGAAAAGTCGCCTTGTATAGCATCATTGAAGCGAATGGTTTCATCAATTGTTTTGATGCGCCATGCACTTGGTTTGTTAGGTTTAATAGGGCTTGTTAAGCAGGTTTTTGGGTAAATTGCATGCTTTGCACTCAAGTGGCTTGTCGAGTCTAGCACTTCTTTACGGGAGCAAGTGCAAGGATAAGTAAGGTCTTTAGCTTTTAACTGCTGCAAAATGGTTAAATAAGTCTCTTCGCGTTGGCTTTGATACAGTACGTTACTATCCCATTTAAAACCAAACGTCTCTAAGGTATTCAATATGTCGCTGGATGCACCAGCAACTTCTCTTGGTTTGTCTAAATCTTCCATCCTTACCAACCATTTACCTTTTTGTGACTTTGCATCACAGTAACTAGCGACGGCGGCAACTAAAGAACCAAAATGTAGCGGGCCCGTTGGTGATGGAGCAAATCGACCTACGTAATCCATATTTAGTGAACGGTTTGTAAGTAGGGAGGAATATCCCAAGATTGCAATTGCTTGCCGAGCAGCTGTAAGTGACAACCGAGGCGGCTCTCACTATCTGCACTCACCTCAAATTGGTATAGGCGCGCAATTTGAACGCGTCCTAGACTATTGCGAGCAAGCCAAATTTTATTGCAAGCAACCGTTTCATCGAGTAATTGTAAATCACAGCGTTTAGCCAATTCTTTTCCTACTGTGATAGCAATTTCACGTTTAGCAATAGAATCTAACCAAAACCAAGAAATTAATATGAGGATAATGAGTAAAAGTGTTTCAAACATGATGAATTATTTTTCTAAAATTAGTTAGATTATAACTTTTATAATCAAAAGTGATAGTTTTCAATACATTATGAAGTAGAATTAAAGCATCTTATAAGTAACTATTCTTATGAAAATACAAGAACGCGAACAAAAAGCACTTGAAGTGTATATCAAACTGCTTAAAAGCAAAGGGTTTGGGCCTGAAACTTTTGAACAGCGTACCGAGTTTTTAAACAACTTAATGCCTCTGCTTGCTGGCGTAGAGCGAAATGGTAACGTATATCGTGACCATGTAGAGGCTTTAATGGACTCAATGTCTGAAGCTAATTGGCCAGAAAGCCTATTAATTGCACGCGAGTACTACCCATTCTGGGCAAATGATATTAAATTGATTGCGGGCTTAAGCCGAGGCGTTACTGAAGACACGCTGCCTCTAAGCTGGCAACCGGTAGAAACAAAACTTAAAACACTGTGGCATTCTGTCGACAAAGAAAAATTCGGCAGAACAGATAGTTGGGCACTTAAAGCTTATACAAAAGCATTGCGTTTTGAAAATGCAGAACAAAAGTTGATCGATACGCGCCTTAAACTAGCTAAAATTTTATTGGTGCAATTAAGAGACGCGCCTGATAGAGATAACAAGGCCTATCGTATAACATTAGATGCAACCTTGCCTTTGTTTGAAGTGAAAAAGAATCGTCGTTTGTTTTTAGTGGTTGTACGTGAGTTTTATCATTTTTGGGCAGGCAATCCTGACGCCAAGGAATACGTTCTTAAAAATGATATGGCTAGCATATTGTAAAAAAAGCCAACCAATCAGAGTCTTTCTTGGTGCAATGCACGTGCGACCGCGCTGTTTTGGTGCAAATTACTTTCATATTATATAAATTCCATTTAGAATCAATACCCATATAAATAGTGTTGCATCGGTTGTTTTGCATGCGGCTAACATAATAAAGTTGAGGGGAGATGTAATGGAACAATTGGCCGTAGCTAATGACACCTTATTTGTATTGCTAGGGGCGATTATGGTGCTAGCAATGCATGCGGGATTTGCATTTTTAGAGCTGGGAACAGTTCGCCATAAAAATCAAGTTAATGCTTTAGTTAAAATTATGGTGGATTTCTCTGTCTCTACCATTGCCTATTTCTTTATCGGCTACGGCATAGCCTATGGTATTGATTTTTATAGCGGTGCTGAAGTATTGGCGGAGAAAAATGGTTACGACTTAGTTAAATTTTTCTTTCTATTAACTTTTGCTGCGGCTATTCCTGCCATTGTTTCTGGTGGTATAGCAGAGCGTGCAAGGTTTAACCCGCAGCTAGCGGCTACATTTTTAGTTGTCGGTTTTATTTACCCATTTTTTGAGGGTATTGCTTGGAACGGCCATTATGGATTTCAAGGCTTATTAGAAGCACAATTCGGTTTTGCATTTCACGATTTTGCAGGTTCTGTTGTTGTGCATGCCATGGGTGGTTGGCTAGGGTTGGTGGCGGTCGTTTTATTAGGCGCACGTGCTGGCCGCTATAGTAAGGATGGTCGTTTGCATGCTTACCCACCTTCTAATATTCCCTTTTTAGCATTGGGTGCTTGGATGCTAACGGTTGGTTGGTTTGGTTTTAACGTGATGTCTGCACAAGCAATAGAGGGTATATCTGGTTTGGTTGCTATTAATTCATTGATGGCAATGGTTGGCGGTACATTAGCAGCATTGGTTGTAGGTAAGAATGATCCGGGCTTTGTTCACAACGGCCCATTAGCGGGCTTAGTAGCTGTCTGTGCTGGTTCTGATATTATGCATCCGCTTGGCGCATTAGCAACAGGTGTTGTTGCCGGTGGTTTGTTTGTTTGGGCTTTTACGGTAACGCAAAATCGTTTAAAAATTGATGACGTGTTAGGTGTATGGCCATTACATGGGTTGTGTGGTGCATGGGGTGGTATAGCTGCTGGTATTTTTGGTGCAAAAGCATTGGGGGGTATGGGCGGTGTTAGTTTTATGTCTCAACTGCTCGGTACTAGTTTCGCCATATTGGTTGCAGTTGTTGGCGGTTTGATTGTATACGGAACATTGAAAAAACTAGTCGGTATCCGCTTAAATGCTGAAGAAGAGTTTGAAGGTGCTGATTTAAGTATCCATAAAATCGGATCTACAGCCGAAGATTGAGTCAACGTTTAATTGAAGGATCAGTTGCGTGATCCTTCAATAAGAGGTCAGTTTTTAACATTAGGTCTGTCTTCAATTACGAGTGCTTCACCCGTTAACTACACAATCAACTTTTGCCATGAGATTCTCTTATTAGTTGCTTAAAATATGTAGCGGCAGTTAGTTTAAGTGGTCCATGCTAGAATGACATTGATGGCATTATTTCATGTAATTATCCCCGCAGCAGGCATTGGCCACCGCATGGCAAATGTATTACCAAAGCAGTATTTAACGCTTGCTGGAAAACCAATCATTTCACATGTTATTCAAGTTTTTTTTAACAATCCACTGATTGCTGGTATTCACCTGGCATTAAGTCCTGAAGATAACTTTTGGCGCAGCTTAACGGTGAACCCTGATAGCCGGTTACATTTGCATTACACAGGGGGGGCTAATCGTTCTGAAACCGTATTAAATACAATGCAGGCGATGGAAGTTAATAAGAAAGACTGGATTTTGGTGCATGATGCTGCGCGGCCAGGCTTAAGTGCTAAGTTGCTGGATACATTGCTAAGCACGCTAGATTCAGATGAGGTAGGTGGGCTATTGGCAATGCCTGTTGCAGATACTGTTAAAAAATCTGATGAAACGAATCAAGTAGAAAGCACAATTTCTCGTCAAAATTTATGGCAAGCACAGACGCCACAGATGTTTCGTTACGATACACTTAAACAAGCTTTAAGTAGTTTTGAGGGTATGCCAACAGACGAGGCAGAGGCTATCGAGGCGTTAGGGCTTAAACCAAAATTAGTACAAGGTGAGCTAGCGAATTTAAAAGTGACATACCCTGAAGATTTAGCATTGCTAGAGATGGTTTTTGATAAAAAAAAGGAAAATGATTAATGCGAATCGGACATGGCTTTGATGTTCACCGTTTAGTAGAAGGCCGTCAATGTATTATTGGCGGTGTTGAGATAGCGCATGATAAAGGTCTTGATGGTCATTCAGATGCAGATGTTTTGCTGCACGCGATATGCGATGCTTTACTGGGGGCTGCTGCATTGGGCGATATTGGTAAACATTTTCCGCCAACAGATAACCGTTATAAGGGTATTGATTCACGCACATTGCTACGTCATGTGGTCGCTTTGTTAGTCGATAAAGGCTATGTTGTTGGTAATGTTGACGCGACTGTGATTTGTGAGGCGCCTCGTTTAGCCGCACATACTGAAAAAATGTGCGCTAACATTGCGCAAGACTGCACTGTTGACATGACACAAATTAACATTAAAGCGACCACTACAGAAAAGCTAGGCTTTACAGGTCGTGGTGAAGGTATTGCTGCTGAAGCCGTTTGTTGTATTGAGCTACGTTAAACTAAAGTTAATCTTGGTAAAGTATGTTTCGTTGGTTTGAACAATTAATTAATCCATTCCCCAAGCATGAGGTGCAAGCAGCGCCAAAAAGCTTCTGGGCATTTGCATGGTCTTGCACAGAAGGCATGCGTCCACTTTTGCTAGGTATGACGACGCTAACGGCAATGATAGGCGTGTTTGAAGCGTTGCTGTTTGCTATGATGGGTAAAGTGGTCGATTGGTTGAGTAACACTTCGCCTGAATTGTTTTGGGGCTTAGAAAAACACACCTTACTTATTCTGGCGGTTATTTTAGTTTCAAGTACGCTGCTACTTGGCTTGCAAACCTTATTAAAACACCAGTCACTCGCAGGCAATTTTCCCATGCGTATGCGTTGGAATTTCCATCGACTCATGCTTAATCAGAGCATGAGTTTTTATCAGGATGAGTTTGCAGGCCGTGTGTCAGCAAAAGTGATGCAAACGGCATTAGCTGTACGTGATGTATGGTTTATTGTGGCTGACATCATGGTGTTTGTTGTGATTTATTTTACGACGATGGTGATCGTTGTTGGTACGTTTAACCCGTTAATAATGGTTCCTTTTTTAGGATGGCTTTCATTGTATTCACTGGCGCTGTTATATTTTGTGCCAAAATTAAGCCGCGTATCGCAAAAGCAAGCAGATGCACGTTCGCTCATGACGGGGCGTATTACGGATGCCTATACCAATATTAGTACTGTTAAGTTGTTTTCACATGCGGGTAGAGAGGCCGATTATGCACAAAGTGCAATGGGCGAATTTTTAGATACTGTGCATGCTCAAATGCGGCTAGTGAGTAGTGTTGAAACGATTAATCACTTGCTCAATATGTTACTGATTATTACAAGTGGTGGCCTTGGGCTTTGGTTGTGGACAAAAGGACAAGTGAGCGTGGGTGGCGTTGCTGCTATTACGGCAATGTCACTACGTTTAAATGGTATTTCCCACTGGGTGATGTGGGAGATGACCTCACTTTATGAACAAGTCGGCACTGTGCAGGATGGTATTAACACTTTATCGATGCAGCATAGTATTGTGGATGCGCCTAACGCTAAGCCGCTGCAAGTTAAAAAGGGGTTTGTACAATTTAATCGGCTTGAGTTTGCTTACCCAGATCAAAAGCAGATATTAGAAAACTTTCAGTTATCAATTAAACCAGGAGAAAAAGTCGGATTAGTAGGGCGTTCTGGTGCTGGAAAATCGACGGTTGTTAATTTGCTTTTACGTTTTTATGAAGTACAAGTAGGTGAAATTTTAATTGATGGGCAAGATGTAAAAGAGGTTACACAAAATAGCTTGCGCGCTCAAATCGGCATGGTGACACAAGATACGTCTTTATTACATCGTAGCGTACGCGATAATATTTTATACGGCCGTCCTGATGCGACAGAAGCAGATATGATTGCAGCGGCAAAGTTGGCAGAAGCACATGATTTTATTCTAAGCTTACGCGATGCAAAAGGACGTGTTGGTTACGATGCCCATGTTGGTGAGCGCGGTGTTAAGCTCTCTGGGGGTCAACGCCAACGTATTGCGATTGCTAGAGTCATGCTTAAAGATGCGCCTATATTATTGCTAGATGAAGCCACAAGCGCATTAGATAGTGAAGTGGAAGCAGTGATTCAAGAAAGTCTATATAAACTCATGCAAGGTAAAACCGTTGTTGCCATCGCGCATAGGTTATCGACCATTGCTGCTATGGACAGATTAATCGTGCTGGATGAGGGCAAAATAGTCGAAGAAGGTAGCCATAAAGACTTACTTAAGAATAAAGGACTTTATGCTAGCTTTTGGGCACGGCAAAGTGGCGGTTTTTTAGCGGGGGAATAGTTTTGTTTGTGTCTTTTGTATGTTATTTTGTGTATTTGGCATATTCCCAATATTCATAGTCAGGATACAGATTGCCATTAGGTGTTTTTTCACCCACCCAGCCTTTAGAAATAAGCGCTTTTGATATGAAGCGATTAACAACGCCATGACCAATTAATAATACTGAGTCGTATTTTTCTGCTGATTTAATTAATTGTTCAGCTGCACTAGAAACACGCTGTTTGAATGCTGCTAATGGCTCTATATCAGTTGAAACACCTATAAACCAAAGCCCTCTAAAAACCATGCTCCATTGATGCGGTGTTAGCCTGATAAAGGGGATTTGGATTGTCGGAAGTTCTGCCTCACGGAAAACCGCATCGACTAAATGGGGTGATTGATAACCGATAATTTTTGCCGAATGTATCGAACGTTTAAGGTCGCTGCAAACTATAAATCGATGACTTGAATTTTTAATCATTTCCAGGACGGGTGGGCTGACGCTGTCTTTTACGCCAGCAGCATTGTAAGCATCGATCCATTCTGGCATTTTTGAAGTATGTATCTTTCCCCATTCGGGTAAGTCGGGTATTCCATGCCGTAAAATTGTTATTTTAATGCTAAGCCTCGTTCCCTATAAACTTAATATGATGAGTTGTATATTATCGTGTAGCAGAGATTCATTAGGCACTGGGGTGCCAAACAAGTGGCTTGTTAGGTTCTTTAACCCAATTATTTAATGTTGTACCAAATGCATTAAGGCTGGCAACCTCAGAATGGATATGGAACTTTGCAAACGCGCACTCTTGGGTACTAGCAAAAGATTGCATTTGTACAAACAGCGCTGAATGTCCAATTGAATCAATGGTTTTGGCTTCAAATAGCAAGTGGTATGGATACTCACCAGATGCGTTGCCGTACTCAAAACTCACTATGTGATTTAGTTTAATAGGAAATTTCATAAGGTTAATACTGAATTCAATCAATTTTTCTGGGTTTATGTAAATTTCCACTAACCCAGAAAAGGTTGCATTTGATGCAGACACACGCAAATGAAGTATCCCTGCTTCGTCACAGGGTAGGGCTTGTATTTCAACTTTTCTCATACTAAAACCTCACTAAATATACTAAAAACGTGAACAAGTAACTATCTTGAGTGTTTTAATTTACGTATTGTGTTACGTGCGAAACACGTTGCTACTTGTTAGCCCTTGATGTAATAACTGTATATATTATTACCTAATAATTTGAAGCTTGGGTCGTCCGTCATTGGTAGGCTAACTTTTGACTCGCGATGTGGGTAAAATAGACCACTTTCTTCTGTCATGAAGGCATCTAATTCTATATAAATACCATCATTCGTTTTGGTAATGCTTTTAGGTTTTAGTTTGTTTATTACGGAAGACCATTGTCTTTTGGGTATATTACCAATTTTAAGATTTTCCATCTCATTTAAATCTGCACTGATGGCGCCCAAATCGAATGTATTTGCATGATGATGATTGACGCAACCGCTAACGAGCATTGCGAATAAGGCTAGCATTGTCAGAAATATTTTTTTCGATAACATTTATTTATTTTTTACTATATGATTTTTTTGAAAATTTAAATCCCCACACAAATCTAAGAATTAATATGATTATTATTGGGAAAGTTATTAATCCCATGTAAGCTAAAATCGGAGGCTTAAAATAATAGCGTAAAGCAATTCCCCATAGACCGATAATCGCTCCATTGATTGTGGCTTTTGCAATTAATGTAAATAAAGCTTTTGTTTCAGTCATGATTCATTCAATTAGTTAACATTCTCAATTTAATCTTACGGTGGCATTGCGTTATAGTAGGGATGCGTTTCCACTAATTAGCATTACATATAAGGTAATATTACTAAGAGTTATTTTTTTAGTTAGCATCCATTTATTTTCAATTTAACAACGATCTATAACCAAGCCATAAAGAAGCCAATGCAAAAAACATAAATAAAATGACTAGAGACCAGAACATCAATGGTTTATCTTTTCTATTGCATACCTGAGTGCTATTGGAATGGTGAATTTCATCATTTTTGATTCCATAAACGATATGCCACAGCATAAAGCCCGAAAAGCTTGCCGTTATTAACAGAACAAATATTCTTCTTGTTATTTCCATGTGATATTTTAATAGAGTGGTAACGTTAATTCAGAATTTATTTTACGATTTCAGTTCCCCAGCCATCGTATTTACCACCATTCTTTTTTGTTAGCTGTTTAAATTGTTGAGTAATCGCTTGCATAGACTCCAATGTTGGAATTAATGATTTATTTGCTTGGATAGTATAGGTTCCATCATCGTTTTTATGTAGATTACAACTAAAACCTTCTTTTTTAACAATATTGACAATTGTTTTTGCCTGTTCTTGCTCATTTGCATTAAAGTCGAAAAAGAAGTCTATTAAATGTGGTTTTGATAAGTCTGAACCATTTTCTTTTAGTGCTTTTATTATTTTATAGTCTGAATCATTTAAGTTGGTCGCGTTATTATTACTGCTTTTATTTTTAAGGAGAACAATAGCTAATATCGATAAGATTATTGCTGTGATAAGTATTGAAAATTTCATGTTTTATTTTATTATTCTTTACGTCGATTATTTAGGCTTTTAATAATACAATTACAGCACCACTGCCACCATCTTGTTTTTTGGCTTGGGCGTAGGCAATGACTTCATCTTTTTGCATTAACCAGCCACGCAGTTTATTCCTTAAGACAGGCTCACGGTTCTTCGAGCCCAGTCCTTTACCGTGTACGATGCGGACGCAACGGACGCCCCGTTTTTTACAATCAGAAATAAATCCTGAAACATAGGCTCTTGCTTCGTCACTAACTAAACCATGCAAGTCGATATGGGCTTGCACTACCCAATGGCCACGTTTGAGTTTGCTCAGTACAATGGGTGATTGTCCATCGCGTAGGTAAAGTAGTTCCTCGCCATTTTCCCGTTCATGTACAGGAATATAATGGTCACTTAGAGAGTCAACTAAAGCTTGTCGCTCATCACGAATAAACTGCTTAGGAATGGGTTTGGGTTTTTTGGTGGTGTGGTGTTGCGCAACCTTATCGACTTTGATGGGCCGTGCGCCTTTAACAGCCTGTTTAAACAGGTCTAAAGCATCATCAGCATCGTCATTAGCATTCATGCTGACTATCATAATCGTAAAATTAAATTTTTGCTAAATTTAAACATTAGGCTAAAGTAATAACTAATTGAGTATATGCTCAGATACTTTTTAGTTAACTAATGAAAGGGACTAAATTAGTGATGCGCACTGTGAGGTATATTTGTTTTTTATGCTTATCTGCTTTTTGTATAATGTTTTTGCTTACGGCATGCCAAGGTGCTGCTGAAGAGCGTCAGTCTGATCCACTGTTAAAGCTATCACGCATGTCTGGTTGGCAAGCTGATAAGGGCAATCCCATTATCCAAGCAGGTGATTTTATCGATAAAGGTCTTTGGAATGATCCGCATATTTTTAAAGAAGGCGGGCAATACGTCATGTATTTGACTAGTAGTGGTGCTAAGGCGCCATTTAAACCACCAATTTTACCTTTTCGAGCAGTATCTAATAATGGCCTAGATTGGAAGTTATCGCCAAAGAGACCGCTGTTAGATGTTTCTGGTACTCCATTTGTCAGTATTGAAACGCCTTCGGTAGTGAAATATAAAAATGAATATCACTTATTTTATACAGGCGTTTATAAAGAAGGTGCAGCACCCCCATTTGCCATTGGTCATGCAACGTCAAAAGATGGCATACATTGGAAAAAAGATGCTTTACCTGTATTGACCGCAACGGGTAATGCTAGTGAAGACTGGAATGGCTACTTAGTGGGTGAGCCAGGTGCAGTAGTGTATAACAATAAAATATATTTATACTTTACAGCGATACAAGCATTACCAGGTAAGACCCCGTCATTATCACAAACCATAGGTGTTGCGACAACGGTGGATGGTAAGACTTTTGAAAAGCCACGTATCGCGTTGCAACTTTCTGTTCCTTATTTAGAAGGAGATAAGTTTTGTGGTTATTCAACACCAATGGCGACCATTAATAATGACAAAATACACTTGTTTTACGATGTTGTTACCTATGATGACGCTGCGGAACCAAATTGGCAGCAAGTGGGATTGCACCACGCAGTTTCAACAGACGGTAATCGCTTTGCTCAAGATAAAGCGCCAATGTTTACACGTAATGATTTTAATTGGACTACGGGTGAGATATTAGCACCAAGCGCTTTATTCGAAGATAAGAAACTTCGTTTATGGTTTGCTGGCCATGTGCGTATTCAAGATTTTGGGCCGCTAATCAGAAGTGGCATCAAGGGTAGAGACTTTGGTATTGGACATGCCAGTATCAGTTTGGATGAATAAAAAAGGCATGTATATACAGGCCCCTTTTGATATTGTTTGCTTAACTTTTTAGCCTAGCCTAGCTTGTCATCAGCAATGTGGTATTTTGGATCTTCAAACAGGTTGACTTCTATCATGCCTTTGGCATTATCTAATAGCTCTGCACAATCTGGGCTTAGATGTTTCAAATGTAATGTTTTACCTTCAGCAATATATTTTGCAGCGAGTGCATCAATGGCTTCTAATGCAGAATGGTCAACAACTCTAGCACGAGCGAAATCAATAATAACATCCTGAGGGTCATCTTTAGGCGTAAATAATTGTTGGAAGGTTGCAACCGATGCAAAAAATATTGAGCCATTGAGTTCGTATGTTTTCCAACCTTTTTCATCGATGGTAGAAACCGCGTGTATATCTTTGGCATGTTCCCAAGCGAAAATAAGTGCCGATAAGATGACGCCTACCAGTACTGCAATAGCGAGGTCTGCAAACACAGTAATAATAGCGACTAACAGCCCTACAAAAATATCCGGTTTCGGCACTTTGCCAAATAATCTAAAGCTGCCCCATTCAAAGGTTTTTTCTGCGACAACAAACATCACACCAATCAGTGCTGCTAGTGGAATCATTTCAATCCATTTGGAAAGAAATAAAATAAATGAAAGTAAGAATATAGCTGTGGCAAAGCCAGATAAACGTTTTAGTGCGCCGTTATTAATATTAATCATACTTTGACCAATCATGGCGCAACCACCCATGCCCCCGAAAAAGCCAGTCACAACGTTGGCAATACCCTGTGCCAGTGATTCACGGTTTGGTTTGCCACGTGTGTCTGTCATGTCATCAATCAGGTTTAGCGTAAGCAATGTTTCGATTAGGCCGATGGCGGCTAATATAAGTGAGTATGGCAGGATGATTTTTAGCGTATTAAAATCAAATGGCACTTCTGGTAGATGAAAGCTTGGTAAACCGCCAGCGATAGAACCTAAATCACCGACAGTTTTTGTCTCTACGCCTAATAAAATAGCGCCGATAGACACAACTAAAATGGCAGCGAGCGTTGATGGGAAAGCTTTTGTTAATTTAGGCAGTAAGTAAATAATGGCAATGGTAATTGCAATTAATCCTAGCATCGTATAAAGCGGTGCGCCCATCATCCATTGAGTAGCACCATCTGCACCTACTGTTTTAAAATGACTGAATTGTGCTATAAAAATAACCATGGCTAGGCCGTTAACAAAACCTAGCATGACAGGATGCGGCACCATGCGGATAAACTTACCCAGTTTGGCAACTGCAAATAGCATTTGAAAAATACCCATCAGCACTACGGTTGCAAATAAATACTCAACACCATGTTGTACAACAAGTGCAACCATAACGACGGCCAATGCACCTGTTGCGCCAGAAATCATACCAGGACGGCCACCAAGTGTAGTAGTAATTAAGCAAACAAGAAAAGCAGCATATAGGCCTGTGAGTGGTGATACATGTGCGATAAGTGCAAAAGCAATCGCTTCTGGCACCATGGCAAGTGCGACGGTTAAGCCGCTAAGTAGGTTGGTTTTAATTTCTTGTGCAGTGAGTGCTAACATGGGTAATCCTGAAGATGATACGTGAAAGATGCCAATCTATTTTAAATGGCATCGTTAATTTAGGCGCGATTATCGCACATTAGACAGATTTGATAAAACTGTGTGATTAGACAAAAACAACAGAAAAAAATAAAGCGCTGAATCAGCGCTTTATTTAATTAGAACTTAGTTTTCATAGCAATGACGTGCTATTTTAAATTCGTGAGGTATCGCTCAGCATCCAGTGCAGCCATACAGCCAGTACCAGCGCTAGTGACCGCTTGGCGGTAGACATGGTCTTGCACATCACCGGCAGCGAATACACCAGGTACGCTTGTAGCCGTAAAATTACCTTTACGGCCTGCTTCTGTAATGATGTAGCCGCCTTCCATTTCTAATTGACCTTCAAATATATCGGTATTTGGTTTGTGACCAATCGCAATAAACACGCCCTTAACCTCAATTTCTTTTGTGCTGCTGTCTTTAGCGTCTTTAAGGCGCATACCTGTTACGCCCATGTCATCACCTAACACTTCGTCTAGTGTCTGAAAAGTTTGCAGTTCAATTTTTCCTTCCTCAACTCGGACCATGAGCTTGTCGACCAAAATGGCTTCAGCTTTGAACGTATCACGTCTATGCACTAAGGTGACTTTGCTAGCAATGTTGGCTAAATATAATGCTTCTTCAACCGCTGTGTTGCCACCACCAATAACTGCAACCTCTTGATTTTTATAAAAGAAACCATCACATGTCGCACAGGCTGAAACACCTTTCCCTGCAAATGTCTCTTCGCTAGGAAGACCAAGGTATTTAGCTGAGGCGCCAGTAGAAATAATTAAAGCATCACACGTGTATTCACCAGAGTCACCGACTAAACGAATAGGTTTTTCATTCAAATGTGTTGTGTGAATATGATCAAAAATCATTTCAGTATTAAATCGTTCAGCATGTTTTTGAAAACGGGCCATTAGGTCAGGGCCTTGTACACCATCAGCATCAGCTGGCCAGTTGTCGACATCTGTTGTTGTCATTAATTGACCGCCTTGTGCAATACCTGTAATAAGGACTGGTTTTAAATTAGCACGTGCTGCGTATACTGCCGCAGAATAACCTGCAGGACCTGAACCTAGAATAAGTAAGTGAGCGTGTTTTGTAGACATTAGATTGCTTTCTGTTTTAAGTTGATCTTGATAAGAGTTGGTATCAAATAGCCTAAAAACAAGCTATTTAATTATTTTTATATGATTTGTTTATTTTTCTAGTAGGCTGCGTAACATCCAAGCTGTTTTTTCATGTACTTGTAGACGTTGCGTTAATAAATCAGCACTTGCTTCATCAGAAGCGACTTCTGTTGCAGGGAAAACAGTTCTTGCTGTGCGGCATACGGCTTCATGCCCAGCAACTAATTCAGCAATCATATCGTTTGCATTTGGCACGCCGCTTGTCTCTTTGATGGAGGTGAGTTTTGAAAATTGAGCATAAGTGCCAGGGGCGTAAATGTTTAAAGCACGGATGCGTTCGGCTATTTCATCAACAGCTAAGGCTAGTTCTGTATACTGGGTTTCAAACATTAAATGTAATGTATTAAACATGGGGCCAGTGACATTCCAATGAAAATAATGTGTCTTTAGGTATAGCGTATAGGTGTCAGCAAGTAGTTTTGATAAACCTGCAGCAATAGCTTCTCTGTCTTTACTAGAAATTCCGATGTCCATGCTGATTTCCCAAATGTTTGATTGATGTTACATTTTAAATAATAGACGCCCTTAGTGCAATTTGCTTTTGCTATAATCATGTTTTTCACTAGTTATACATAGGGAAAAATATAATAAACCAGCGTCAATCTTTTATAGGACACATAAAAAATTGTTTTTAAAAAAGAAATCTGCAGCATTTAATAAACGCGTGACTACCCCCGTAACAGAAAAAAGCCTTAAAGATGCGCACTTGGTGCGTGAAGCATGGTGGCTGGTATTAGTGCTGGTTGGCTTGTATTTAGCAGTCATCCTTATTTCTTACGACGCACAAGATCCTTCTTGGTCACACCTTACCAGCGGTGGTGACACAATACAGAACGCAGGCGGCGCTGTGGGTGCATGGGTTTCAGATATGTTGTTATATCTATTTGGACTCTCTGCTTGGTGGTTAGTTGCTTTGGCATTTTATAGTATTTGGTTGATGTACCAGCGCATAGAGATGAGCGTTAGTGAGCGGCCATTTATCTTGTTAAATTACTTTGGTTTTGGGTTAATGCTGGCTGCTTCTAGTGCAATAGAGTCAGGACACTTGATTAATTTGTCGGCAACCTTGCCATTGGGTACTGGTGGTATGTTAGGCGGTGCTGTTGATCATGTATTAAGGGCTATGTTCGGTTTTGCAGGCTCGACCATGGTGTTGCTGATATTGTTTGCTGTAGGGTTTAGCTTATTTACTGGTTGGTCATGGATTAAGATGACTGAAAAGCTAGGTGCAGGTTTGATATTTATTTATGAATGGATTATAGATAAATTTAATGATTGGCAAGATAGAAAAGAAGGCAAGCTTGTAGAGCAAGAGCGGTCTGATTTTGTAGAGCATGAGCGTAAGCGAGCGGAAGGCAAGGTGCCATTAGAAATCAAAAAAGGTCAAACAAAAATTGTAAAAAGCGAGCGTGTCTTAAAAGAAAAGCAAGTATCACTATTTGAATCTGACCCTGATTCGACATTGCCACCACTACATCTACTGGATGAACAGCAAAATGAAGTTGAGCTGCCTTCAACAGAAACCTTGGATTACACATCACGTTTGATAGAGAGAAAGCTAGCAGACTTTGGTATTGAAGTGAGTGTGCTTTCAGCGTTGCCAGGCCCTGTGATTACGCGTTTTGAGATTGACCCAGCAGCAGGTGTTAAAGGGAGCCAAGTGACGAATCTTGCAAGAGACTTGGCGCGCGCACTTTCTGTTGCAAGTGTGCGGGTTGTTGAGACTATTTCAGGTAAAAGCTATATGGGCATAGAGATCCCAAACCCAAATCGCCAAATTGTCTGTTTGTCTGAAATTATGGGTAGTAAAGTGTATGCGGATTTAAACTCTCCTCTTGCTATTGCCATGGGCAAAGATATTGCAGGTAATCCTGTCGTTGCCGATTTAGCTAAAATGCCGCACGTTCTGGTTGCTGGTACGACAGGCTCAGGCAAGTCTGTCGCTATTAACGCGCTTATATTAAGCCTGTTGTATAAAGCTGAAGCTAATAAAGTGCGCATGATTCTGATTGACCCTAAAATGCTAGAGCTTTCTGTTTACGAAGGCATTCCACATTTGCTAGCGCCGGTGGTGACCGATATGCGCCAAGCAGCCAATGCGCTTAATTGGTGTGTGGCAGAGATGGAGCGCCGCTATAAACTCATGTCTGCATTGGGTGTACGTAATATTGCTGGTTATAACCAAAAAATTAAAGATGCAGAAAAATCAGGTAATAAAATACCGCATCCATTTAGCTTAACCCCAGATGAACCAGAACCATTAGAAGAGCTGCCATTAATTGTGGTGGTGATTGATGAGTTGGCCGATTTAATGATGGTGGTGGGTAAGAAAGTTGAAGAGCTGATTGCACGGTTGGCACAAAAAGCACGGGCTTGTGGCATCCATTTAGTGCTGGCAACGCAACGTCCATCTGTGGATGTCATTACTGGTTTAATTAAAGCGAATGTACCAACACGTATTTCATTTCAAGTGTCCAGTAAAATAGATTCTCGAACGATATTAGACCAAATGGGCGCTGAAACGTTACTAGGTCAAGGCGATATGTTGTACTTGCCGCCAGGTGGAGGCTACCCACAGCGAATACATGGTGCATTTGTCAGTGATCAAGAGGTGCATCAAGTGGTTAATCACCTGAAAGCAATGGGTGAGCCAAACTATATAGAGGGCATTTTAGATAATACCGAAGCTGGCGGAAATGTTGGTGACTATAGCGATGGTGGTGGCGAAAAAGATGAATTATATGATGAAGCAGTGGCGCTTGTTTTAAAAACGCGTAGAGCCTCTATTTCTTCTGTACAGCGTCAATTGCGTATTGGTTATAACCGGGCGGCACGCTTGATTGAGGATATGGAACGGGCTGGGTTGGTTTCAGAAATGCAAAGCAATGGTAGCCGTGAGGTCCTTGTTAATACGGATGGGTTAAATGATGAATAAAAGTATTTTTGGTGTTCTTGCTGGGTTAGCTTTATTTTTTTCAAATGCGGTGATGGCCGATGGGATTGCTAGTTTGAAAGACTTTTATAGTAATACGAATTCTATGCGGGCAAAGTTTCATCAAGTGGTTAACGACAATACAGGTAGTAAAGTGCAGGAGGTTGATGGCACGATGCAATTGCAACGTCCTAACAAGTTTCGTTGGGACTATAACAAGCCGTACGAACAACAAATTGTCAGCGATGGTAAAGAAGTGTTTTTGTATGATGCTGATCTAGAGCAAGTCACTGTCCGTCAGTTAAGTAATGCATTAGGTTCAAGCCCAGCCGCTTTATTAGCAGGTGGTGACGAAGTGGAAAAAAGTTTTAAACTTGAAAATGCCAACCGAAAAGATAACCTGGATTGGGTTTTGGCGGTGCCTAAAGCTGAAGACAGTGGCTTCGAGCGTATTTTTCTTGGGTTTGAAGCGAACAAATTGAGAAAACTTGAAATGCACGACAGCTTTAGCCATGTTACTTACATTGATTTTCAAAGTGTAGAGCGTAACCCTGCGTTACAAACGGCTACCTTTTTATTCAAAACGCCTGAAGGCGTTGACGTTGTAGGTGAGTAGATTTTAAATTTGAAGCAAGCATTTGAAACAAGCGTGTTTTCAACATACTTAATGATTCTAATTACTAGCTGTTACAATATCTTTTTTTAATTTTTTAGGTTAAGAATTTAAGTGAGCAGCTTGTTTGATGCAACAACACCTGATGCCCCACTTGCTGAGTTGCTGCGTCCAAAAACCTTAGATGAAGTGGTTGGGCAATCGCATCTTCTCGCTGAGGGCAAGCCCCTACAGATTGCATTTCAATCAGGTAAATTACCCTCCATGATTTTGTGGGGCCCACCAGGCGTGGGTAAAACCACATTAGCACGTTTAATTGCCAATACTGCAGATGCCGAGTTTATTGCTGTTTCAGCAGTATTGTCAGGTATTAAAGACATACGTGATGCGGTTGAGCAGGCCGAATTAACCTTACAACAACACGGTCGTAAAACAATTTTATTTGTTGATGAAGTCCATCGTTTTAATAAAAGTCAGCAAGATGCGTTTCTCCCGTTTGTCGAAAGTGGCTTGCTTACTTTTATAGGGGCTACGACAGAAAACCCTTCTTTTGAAGTAAACAGTGCGTTATTGAGTCGTTCTCAGGTATTTGTGTTAAGTGCGCTTACTGAACCTGAATTAGGTGTGTTACTCGAACGCGCGCGCTTGCTGGTTGCACCAAAAATTACGTTAAGTGACACAGCGATAGAGCAGATGTTAGCTTACGCCGATGGTGATGCAAGACGGCTACTCAATTTTACGGAAAGTTTATTTAACGCGGTATTAGGTGCTGGCATTACAGAGATTGATGAGGCCTTTTTGCAAGCGACAATGGCTAGTAAAATGCGGCGGTTCGATAAGGGCGGCGAAGCCTTTTATGATCAAATATCGGCCTTGCATAAATCAGTGCGCGGTTCAAACCCAGATGCAGCCTTATATTGGTTTTTACGTATGATTGATGGTGGTGCTGATCCTTTATACCTTGGACGCCGCGTGATGCGTATGGCGGTGGAAGATATCGGCATTGCTGACCCACGTGCACAAGCAATGGCATTAGAAGCGTGTCAGATTTTTGAGCGATTAGGTTCGCCAGAAGGGGAGTTAGCACTTTCTAATGCAGTGATTTATTGCGCTGTTGCACCAAAGAGTAATGCAGCCTACAACGCTTATAATCAAGCGAAAGCCTTTGTGGCACAAGACCAGTCACGTCCTGTTCCATTACATTTGCGTAACGCACCAACAAAACTGATGAAGGCACTAGATTATGGCAAAGAGTATCGATATGCACATAACGAACCAGATGCTTATGTCGCAGGGGAAAATTATTTTCCAGATGATATGCCGCAACAACAGTTTTATATCCCCACACCACGTGGCTTAGAGGGTAAAATTAGCGAAAAATTGAATCGCTATAAAGCGCTGGATGAAGCTGCTAATAGTCAAAAACCTAACAGTAAAAAACCAAGTAAAGAGAAAGCTACAAAATAGTATGTTAGATATACAGTTGTTAAGAAAAGACTTAGACGGTGTCGTGACGCAACTTAAAAGGCGTGGTTTTGCATTTGACGCAGCCAAATTCACAGAACTTGAGCAAGCGCGTAAGACTGTGCAAACATGCACACAAGCGTTGCAAGCAAAACGCAACAGTACTTCTAAACAGATTGGCATCGCCAAATCTAAGGGTGAAGATGCTAGTGCTAATATGGCCGAAGTGGCGGGCTTGGGCGAACAACTTAAGGCAGATGAGGCGCGCTTGGTAGAGATTCAAACTGAATTACAAAGTATGTTGTTAAATGTGCCTAATTTGCCGCACGAAAGTGTGCCTACAGGCAAGTCAGAAGAAGATAACGTTGAGGTGCGTAAAGTTGGTGCGCCAGCGAGTTATGATTTTGAAGTGAAAGATCATACTGCCGTTGGCGAACCGCTAGGTTTAGATTTTGAAACGGGTGTTAAGTTATCTGGTGCACGCTTTACCTTTATGCGAGGGCCTATTGCAAAACTACATCGTGCGTTAGCGCAGTTTATGTTGGACACACAAACTGGACATGGCTATGAAGAATGCTATACCCCTTATATGGTCAATGCTGAAACGCTTACAGGGACAGGGCAGCTGCCAAAGTTTGAAGAGGATTTATTTTCATTAGAACATAACGATAGTAAGTTATATTTAATTCCAACCTCTGAAGTGACACTGACTAATACGGTGCGTGATGAAATTATCGCTATAGAAAACTTACCTATTAAATTGACAGCACATACGCCTTGTTTTAGAAGTGAAGCTGGGTCACATGGACAAGATACCAAAGGCATGATACGCCAGCATCAATTTGATAAAGTGGAAATGGTACAAATTGTGCACCCTGAAAAAAGTGATGAAGCCTTAGATGAAATGGTTGGGCATGCGGAAAACATTTTAAAAGCATTAGCATTACCGTATCGTGTTGTGTCCTTGTGTACAGGCGACATGGGTTTCGGTGCTGCTAAGACTTATGATTTGGAAGTATGGTTGCCTGCACAAGATACGTATCGCGAGATTTCTTCAGTATCTAATTGTGAGGCTTTCCAAGCCCGTCGTTTGAAAGCACGTTTTAAGAATAGTGAAGGTAAAACCGAGTTTGTACATACCTTAAATGGCTCTGGCTTAGCGGTCGGACGGGCCCTAGTTGCTGTGTTGGAGAATTTTCAGCAAGCTGATGGTAGCGTCAAAGTGCCTGGAGTGCTGAGGCCTTATATGAATGATCTTGAATTTATTAAGCCTTAACGAGACCTTTGTATCATTATTGCGTTTGGCGATGCGGGTATGTTGCTAGCAATTTTGTATGGGTCGCTATCGTTAAGCCTGAAAGGCGCTTCAAAACGTGTCAAAATACTGTAATAACTGCGGATTGATTCAACATAAATGATAGGCTGGGCACAGCCACAATACCCATACTTTGCTTTACTGTAATGTTGTGGTTTGGTGAGTTTTAGCAGTGCTTTTTTTACATCAACCCAAGAGTTCGGATTAAGTCCTAGGCGTTGTGCCAACACTCGCGCATCTTCTACATGGGCATAGCCAATGTTGTAAGAAGCAAGTGCCATATACGTACGGTCTGGTTCAGGCACTCTATCGGGTATAGTTTTAACCATTAATTTAAGATATCTCGCTCCAGCGGGAATGCTTTGTTTTGGGTCTAACCTATTTGTTACGCCCATTCTGTCAGATGTGGCTTCAGTCAGCATCATTAAGCCACGTACTTTTGTGGGCGATGTGCTGAATGTATCCCAGTGAGACTCTTGATAGCTCAGCGCAGCGAGTAGCCGCCAATCTAAATCAGTGACTAGTTGTGCTTCTTGAAATAGCCTTGTGTATTTAGGCAAAAGTGAATGGCTACGCCTTATAAATGTTGTGACATCGAATGGTTTTAAGCGCTTGCTGTTACCATGATAGCGGTCAACCAAATTGCGCAACGTGCCGTCTTTTTTTATCTTGGCAAAAAATGCATTGGCTAGCGTTAATAACTCTGTATTTTCTGCTTTTAAAAAGCCCCAGGCTATTTTTTCAGGTTTGCCTAATGAAAAAGCCACGCGTAGGTTAGGGTAAAAAATTTGTAAAGTTGATACTAAGTGGCTATCCGCAATGGTGTATTGGATGCTTCCATTTGCAACTTGCTCGATTAATTTTTCTGAGTCTATCGCTTCACGTTCTATCCATGTTAGTTCAGGTTCTTTGTTTTTATTGTTCTTAAGGCGCTCCACAAAGCTGCTTGCGGCAGGCACGACAATCTCTTTGCCAACAAGCCCACTAACTTTTCGGGCTGGTTTTAGCGTATTTTTTTTATTGTAAATAACCTGTTGCTGAACATCTTGATAGGGGATTGAGAAATCAATAAAGTGCTTGCGTGCTTCTGTCACCGTTAAATCTGCAGCTGCAATAACAGCTTTTTTATTTAGAATCGTACTAATAGCATGCTCTATGCTATCTGCAACGATGAATTTAACATGCTTATCACTTTCACGAGCGCTTTCTTTGCGTGAGTTTATAAAGCTTATAAAAGCTTTAGCTAAGTCATATTCAAGTCCTGCGTACTCTTTGTCGCTGTTGACATAATAGGTGTTTGGGCTATTCAGCGTGACAAATACAATGGCATTCTCATCGTTTTGTGTTTGCGTATTAGTGTCTTTGTCTCCTGGTGTACACGAGACGGATGCAAGCAATATGAGCCCATAGCTTAGACTACGGATAAGTCTATTTTTTAGCAAAAAATGCTTTCAAAGTGAGTGGCAGTGTTTACCTTTGGCGAAATTAAGTCCATTTCTCTTCAACATTTCCGTTATCCGCTATAAAAACAGCATTTGTTAAGCCGAGAAAAATGCCATGTTCAACAATGCCTGGTGTGTTGTTTAACATTTGGTTTAATGACGCCTCAGAGATGGATTGATCAAAAGACATGTCTAAGACTAAGCTGCCATATGAGCTAATAGATAAACCATCTTTATTAGCATTTGGACGCAAATCACCTTGCCCGCCTAAATCTTCAATACTGTGTTTCACTGCCTTCCATGCAAAAGGCATGACTTCTATTGGTATTGCATAGTTAGTGCCGATGCGATCGACTAATTTGCTTTTATCAGCGACTACAAAAAACTCTTTTGCAGCTTGGGCTAGTAATTTTTCCATGACTAAATCATAGCCGCGACCTTTTAATAAAGCCATGTCAGGGGTGATTTCATCAGCACCGTCAATATATAAGTCAATGTTATTTATTTGTTGAATTGAAATGACATTGAGGCCTAAGCTTTGTGCTTTAATCATGCTGATATTTGAGCTTGCAATCGTTGTGACTTTAAGCTTTTCTTCCGTTTGGCGACGCGCGAGTTCTTCTATAAAATAGTTTGCTGTTGAACCTGTGCCTAGTCCAACTAACATGTCATTTTTAACATATTTTGCTGCATGAATTGCAACAAGCTGCTTGTCATTCATGGGGTAAACCTTTCAGGCTTTTCAATTTTTTATGAAATATCAAAATTAAACAGGCTTGCAAAAAGATGATGACTCTTTAAGGGTTATAATAGGTAAAATTCAACGTTAAACCAAGTCATTTTCAATCTCATTTATGCAGTTATCACCGCCGTCTGCTGGACGTTCAACTCGTTTTTCTTATGCTGCCAATGGCTTAGATAGTTTATCTCTAGCATCACTTGCATGTAGTTTAAAAACAACAAAAACGCCTCTCGTCATCATCACCTCAAATGCGTTTGAGGCGCAACGATTAATGGATGAGCTTGCTTATTTTTCGCCTGATTTAAGTTTACATATGCTTCCCGATTGGGAAACGTTACCTTATGATGTTTTTTCTCCACATCCTGATTTAATTTCAGAGCGTTTAGCGACGCTATATCAAATTAGCCAAAATTTGTGTGATGTCGTGTTTGTACCAATCGGAACAGCACTGGTGCGTTTGCCACCGCTGACCTATTTGGCAGCGCAAACATTTATGTTTAAAAAAGGCCAACAGCTTGATTTAGATGCTTTGCGTAATCAATGTGCACAAGCAGGTTATCACCATGTGACACAAGTCATCAGCCCAGGTGAATTTAGTGTTCGTGGTGGTTTGGTTGATTTGTTTCCTATGGGTAGCGTGTTGCCATACCGTATCGATTTGTTTGATGATGAAATAGAAACAATACGTACGTTTGATGTTGATACACAGCGTAGTTTATATCCGGTGCCAGAAATCCGACTATTGCCAGCGCGTGAGTTTCCTTTGGATAAAGCCGGTATTGATACGTTTAGAAGTAATTTTAGAGAATTGTTCGAAGGTGACCCGCAGCGCGCTAGGATTTATAAAGATGTGAGTAAAGGTGTTGCGACAGGTGGTATTGAATGGTACTTACCGTTGTTTTTTGATGAAACGACGACTATCTTTGATTATATTTCTAAGAATGCTGTGCTGTGTTTACACGGCCCATTAGATAAAGCTGCGCAAACATTTTGGTATGAGGCTAATTCACGTTATAAGCTGCTTGCCTATGATTCAGAGCGGCCAATATTACAACCCGATGTTTTACTAATTAAGGCAGATGATTTTTTTAGTAAAACGCGGCAATTCCCCATTATTAACGCAAGCTTAACAGCTAAAAAGTTATTGCCACCAGTGGATGTAGATAGACGTTCTGAACAGCCTTTACATAAGCTGCAAGCTTTCATTAAGAAAAGTAAAAAACGTATTTTAATCGCTGCTGAAAGTTTGGGCCGCCGCGAAACAATGTTGCAATTATTTACCGAGCAGGATTTGCCATTGCCCGTGTGTGAAACATGGGCTGAATTTGAGCGTAGCGGCGAACAAGCGATGCTTGGCATTTCTACTTTACACACTGGTTTTGCTGCCGATGTCGTTGTGATTACAGAGGCTGAACTATATGCTTCTACCGTGCGTCAGCAGCGCCGACGAGAGAAAGATAAAGTCCGTAATACAGAGGGCATGCTCAAGGATTTATCTGAGTTGCGTATTAATGACCCTGTCGTACATGAGCAGCATGGCGTGGGACGCTATAAGGGCTTGCAGAACTTGGATTTTGGCGAGGGTGAAACAGAGTTTTTGTTATTAGAATATTACGGTGACGATAAGCTTTATGTGCCAGTTTCCCAGCTTTTTCTAATTTCACGCTATTCTGGTGGGCCGCCAGAAAGTGCGCCTTTACACCGATTAGGTAGTGGCCAATGGGAAAAAGCCAAGAAAAAAGCGTTAAAACAAATCCGCGATACAGCGGCTGAGCTGCTTAACTTGTATGCGCAACGCGCTGCTCGTAAAGGTCATGTTTTCAAATTAAACCTACAGGATTATGAAGCTTTTTGCGAGGGTTTCCCCTTTGAAGAAACACCTGACCAATTGTCTGCTATTGAAGCCGTCATTGGTGATATGCAGTCAGGTCGTCCAATGGATAGACTGGTGTGTGGTGATGTAGGCTTTGGTAAGACAGAAGTTGCATTGCGCGCTGCATTCGTAGCAGTGATGGGTGGGCGGCAAGTTTCTATTTTAGTGCCAACGACATTGTTGGTAGAACAGCATTATCAGAACTTCTGTGATCGTTTTGCAGAATGGCCAATTAAGATTGCTGAAATTTCCCGCTTTAGAACCAAAAAAGAACAAGCAGAATCCCTTAAGAGTTTAGCTGATGGCAGTATTGACATTGTTATCGGTACCCATAGGCTAATTCAAAAAGATGTAAAATTTAAAAACTTAGGCTTGGCAATCTTAGATGAAGAACATCGTTTTGGTGTGCGTCAAAAAGAGCAAATGAAAGCGCTACGCGCTGAAGTTGATGTACTGACGTTAACGGCTACGCCGATCCCACGCACGCTTAGTATGGCAATGGAAGGTCTGCGTGAGTTTTCTGTCATTAGCACACCACCGCAAAAACGCTTATCGATTAAAACCTTCCATACGGATTACTCCGATGGCATTATCCGCGAAGCAGCCATGCGTGAATTTAAGCGTGGCGGGCAAGTATATTTCTTACATAATGAAGTCGATACCATTTTTGTGATGAAAGAAAAGTTAGAGAAAATTATCCCAGAAGCGCGTATTGCTATCGCGCACGGGCAATTGCGTGAGCGAGAACTAGAACATGTGATGCGCGATTTTTACCAACAACGTTCAAATCTGTTGTTATGTACGACTATTATTGAAACAGGCATTGATATTCCTACAGCTAATACGATTATTATGAACAAAGCTGATATGTTTGGCTTGGCGCAACTACACCAATTACGCGGTCGAGTAGGGCGTAGCCATCATCAAGCCTATGCTTATTTGCTGACTGATCGAGACCGAAAAATAACAACACAAGCACAAAAACGATTAGATGCCATTCAGATGTTAGAGGATTTAGGCGCAGGTTTTCATCTCGCCATGCATGACTTGGAAATCCGTGGTGCAGGTGAATTGTTAGGGGATAGTCAAAGTGGTGAGATGCAGGAAATAGGCTTTAGTTTGTATTCCGATATGTTAAGCCGTGCTGTGAAACAGCTTAAGGCAGGAGATGAATCCGATTTAGAGGCGCCACTCAGCGTAACAACAGAAATTAATTTACATACACCAGCACTACTAACACATGATTATTGCCCTGATGTACACGAACGCTTGGTTTTATATAAGCGCTTGGCAAATTGTAAGAGCGATGATGATTTGGATACTTTGCAAGAGGAACTGATTGATCGCTTTGGTTTATTGCCTGAAGCAGGTGAAGCGCTGATGGCTTGCCATCGATTACGTATTACAGCAAACCCATTGGGTATTATTAAAATTGATGCATCAGAGGCTGCCATTCAACTGCAGTTTGATCCTAAGGCAGACATAGACCCATTGAAGCTTGTTGATTTGCTGCATCGCAATAAAAGGTGTCGCATGAACGGTCCTGAAAAATTAAAAATCTCGGTAGAACTGGGTAATATTAGCCATAGAATAGAGCTTATTAAAACCATATTGCAACAATTTATTTAAACGACCTCTCTCTCTCTCTCTCTCTCTCTCTCTCTCTCTCTTAATAGCATTGGCTGTGAAAAAGTTACCTACATTCATAAATAAGCATTAAGTTCTACTTGATGTTTTTGTTAGACGGTTCATTAATATGTTTGGGGAGCAGGTCCAATGGGTCATTGTTGGCAAATATAGCGTCGCCTTTCTTGGTCTCACCTAGTAGGTAGTAGGTTCTCATAAGTTCGTATTGTGCTGTTAAGCAGCTATAAAGGTCGGGCCCGTCTTCGAAGAAATCTCGAGAGCAATGTTTTTTTAGATAAGCCTGCCAGCGTGATGCGGCATCTTGTACAGTGCGTGATGTTCCGGCCCAATGATAATCCGCTACTTTAGAATTAGCATGTTTGGTGTTGCTGTTATTAGTGTGGGTAGCATACAAAGGGATATATTGATGATCGCCAATGTTGCTATTGGGTCTAGCTGTCCAAAAAAAGAAAACAGAGGTGAACACACCTGCCAGAATTAAGATGTATATCGCGCACTTTGTCATATTGCCCACCTGTAAAACATTATATACCTGCTACGATACTCATTAACATTGAGAACCCAATGAATAACTCATAAAAATGGATAAAGCAAGAATGAAATATGATTATATTTCTAATATACCAGAAATAATACAAAAGAATTGGCGGCGGCGAGGGAAGTAAAAGTGTGATAATTGATGCTTCTGATGTCAAGCTTCAATTAACTAATTTGACCTTAAAGCAGATGTTGCTCCATTAAAGCTTATTTGCCTATTGCGGCATGGCTTAGAAAAGTTGCGTATAACTGAGCAGTATTATGCACTTACAAGTGCAGGTAGATTTTATTAAAACGTTATTGAAGGCATTTCAATAATTATATTAAGTCGTTACATGGATGTAGGGTAAAATTCTAATCAATATCAAGTTAGTCTAATCGGGTACTTGCGTATAGACACACTTTCGCTTATAACAATATATATTGTCGTTAGTGTGGTTAAGTTTTAAATTCAGGAGAATACAACGTGTTGAAAACTATTTTTGCAACAATTTTAGTATTATTATCTACATTTACATCAGCAAATGCGATTGGGAAAACACTTACATCAGATGATGCTATCGAGAAAATTGCCGGTGAATATGATTACGAACAATACTATCTATGGTTTCGTGATGGCAGAGTGTTAGATTTAACTGCGCTTGGTGCTAAGACGGCATCGCTTGAGATTAATAATGATAAGACATTAACACTTTACTTACATATGTTTGATGGGGAAATTAAAGTCGCTAATGGTGAGATTTATCATGTTGAGATTAAAGGAAAAAAAGGTTTTTGGAATGCTAAATGGCCAGAGATGGACTATAACATTAGGGTGGATTTCTCATTCAATGATGAGGGTATTACAACAAAAACCAAGTTTGACAATCCAAATGATAAAGTTAGATACCATACTGTAGAAGAGGCTGTTCTAAAAAAACGAGTGTTATAGAAAATTAAAAATTAAGTGGTTCTTAGGGGGTGTTCAAGATGCGTTTCTGAGCTTGATGCCTCTTGTGTTCGGTTGGATTATATTCTAAAGGCCTTAGTGTTAGGCTCTCTATGCTTCACAACTCCACATCATCAACACTCACCTGGCTGGTTTCTTCATTAAAAGCCAGCGATTGATTAGTTGCTAGCTGTAAAGGTTTACCTGCTTTAATTTCATTTAAGAGGTTGTTGCCTATTTGTTTAACAACAGGCTCTGGCAGTTGTGTTGCTGCTGCATTGTAAAAGGTAAGGCTGTCATTTAATGCTGTATGTTGTTGATTGCTTAAATCAGCATTTCTTTGTGATGTTGGTTGTTTAATCGCATCAGTAAAAGTTTGTGCGAGCTGTTGGTAATCTTGGTCTTGTTTGTTATTGGCTTGCGTGCCTTTTTCTGCTGTAATAATTATTTCACCCGCTTGATTAATGCTAATACGGTTAGTACCGCTTATGGTTTGCTGCTGCTCACCGTCATTAATAATAAAACGACCTTGGGTGATGATGTTAATGTTAGCTTGTAATGTGCTATTAGATAAATCTAGTATATTGTCATGTCCTTGTATGGTTAAGTCATGTTTAAGTTGATTAAGCTCAATGCTAACGCTATCAACCTTAAGCGTATTGTTATCTGCGCTATAAGTGCCTAGGTCGGGGATGATGTTTTTGGTAGTTGTGTCATTCTCATTTTTAGGGTCATGAACAGAATATTGAGTGAACTTGCCACCTGTGACCACCACTGCGCCAGCCAAGTGATGTTGTTGCCACTGTAATATCTCATCATCCTGTTCGTTCTTTCTTGCTGGTTGATAAGCCACCGTATGCAAGGTGGGTGAGACATGCGATGTAGGTGGGATGGTGCCAGCTGCCAGCCAAGTGCCACCGTGGTTTTCTCTTTTGCCTTCATTGAGTTTCTTGTCTTTGGCTACTTCGTGTTCCCAAGTCTCTGCTGCATATTCTTCCGCTTTATTGTCATATTGCTTACTGTATTGCGTTAAGTGTTTAAGAAAGGCAGCGTCTAAGGCATGTCCCCCTTCATGTGTGAGTATTAAGGC
>CAYXOR010000020.1:0-43917 GCA_964466895.1 uncultured Methylophilaceae bacterium
GATTGTGATTCCGGTTGTCGTGGGTTCGAGCCCCATCAGCCACCCCATAAAATCTTACGTTTCTTTTTCTACCTTTACCGATAACGTGCCACTGCGAATATGAAGGTCGCGTTGTGGGAAAGGGATTTCTATGCCGCGTTGGGCCAGTTCTGTTTCAATGGCCCAAAGGTATTGGGCTTGGGTGCGGCCTGGTGACATAAGCAATGCACGCTCTACCCAGATGACCAATTCAAAATCAAGGCTGTTATCACCAAACTTCACCAACCAAACATCGGGCATACGATTTTCGCTAGTAACTGTTCCAGACACACATTTGGCTGCTTCAATAGCGGCTTCTTTTACTAGCGCCTTGTCAGTGCCATAGGCGACACCAAAAGGCACGTGTATGCGCCGTAACAGCTCGTCATAGGTCCAATTAGTTACCCGCCCATTAACGAACTCAGAATTGGGTACGATGATATCGACATTATCATTAGTAATGACTCTGGTATAGCGCAGGCTAATTTCTTTTACCGTGCCGACAGTGCCTGATTCAAGATCGACAAAGTCTCCGACTTTTAATGTTTTCTCCATCAAAATAATGATGCCGGAAACTAAATTGCTAAAAATTGTTTGTAAGCCAAAGCCGACCCCAACCCCTATCGCGCCACCAAATAAGGCTAATGATGATATGTTGATGCCTAAATAATTAAGGCCTAATAAGCTAATACCTATCCATATGGCATAGCGTAATATGCGTGATAGCGCATAAGCACCAGTAGGATTAAGTTTTGTGGCAGAGTGTCGTGTGGAGAGCTTCATCAGTGTATGTTCTACAAGACGCCCTGCCCACCAAGCAGCAACGAGCATTAAAATGACAGCCACTAGTTTTGAGCCTGTAATCGCTGTCTCGCCTAATTGAAAAATCTCAAAGTTAATGAATTTTAAGAAGGTATCTATTATTTTTTGTAAAAAATTTTCCATGTGGTTTTCTAATGTATCAATGTTGAAGGATGAGGAACCTAATGCATATTAAATCATTTGCGGTCGTTAGGCAGTGAATTTGCGTGTATATCGTTGATGCTAGGCGATATACAGGTTATAGTATTTATCAAAGAGTAGTAAGGAATTAACGTTTAGGATGGTCTATGGCTGATGCGCTTCCAGTACTAATTATTATTGATGATGACCCGTTAATTACGGACACTTTACATTACGTATTAAGCAAGAGCTTTGAGGTGTGTGTTGCTGACTCACGTACGCAAGCCAAAAGTTTGTTGCGCCAGTTAGATGAGCCGCCTGCCTTGGCTTTAGTCGATTTGGGCTTGCCGCCTATGCAGCATAAGCCTGACGAAGGTTTTAAGATGATAGGCGAGTTGTTAGCGCATTCGCCTAGTATGAAGATTCATGTGTTATCTGGGCAAAGCGATGATGTGAACGTTAAGCATGCGCTGGCGCTTGGCGCTTTAGATTTTATTGCTAAACCATGTGAGCCCGGTCCTTTAAAAGATCTTTTACTTAATTCGTTAAAAGTTCAAAGCGTTGAATTAACCGAAGTAGCAGAAGATGAAAATGGCGGTATTCTAGGTGAGAGTTTGCCAATACAAACCTTGATTACACAAATCCGGCAATTTGCTGATTCACCTTTTCCTGTGCTGATTGAGGGTGAATCAGGCGCAGGTAAAGAGCGTGTTGCAGGTAACTTTCATCATTTTAGTAAGCGCGCTAAACACCCATATTTGTCTGTTAATTGTGCGGCTATTTCTCCTATGTTGGCTGAATCTATTATGTTTGGGCATGCTAAAGGTGCTTTTACTGGGGCCACCAGTGCTAAGAGTGGTTATTTTGAAGATGTAAAAGAAGGTACGTTATTTTTAGATGAGATTGGTGAGTTGCCGCTAGAAATGCAGGCCAAGTTATTGCGTGTGCTTGAAAATGGTGAATATACCCGTGTAGGTGAAACGCAAATGCGCAAAAGCAAGGCGCGTGTTGTAGCCGCAACGAATAGAGATTTACGTGCAGAGGTGCGTGAAGGTAATTTCAGATCTGATTTATATCACCGTTTAAGTGTATTTGCAGTGAGGGTGCCGCCATTACGTGATTTAGGTGAAGATAGTTTGATTTTACTTGAGCACTTTAATCGTTTTTACGCGCGAGAAACAGGCCAAGAAGCTTTTAAGTTGGATGAAAAAGCTAAGAAATGCTGGTTGACTTATCACTTCCCAGGCAATGTGCGTGAGTTGCGTAATATTATTATTCGTTTGATTGCAAAATATGCAGGGCAAGCGGTTAATGAGATACAGCTTAGTGCAGAATTTGATTTATCTAGCCAAAATGAGATAGACACACAGCCAAGAATGGCGAATGGCGATTTGTCAGGATACGCATTGCAAGACTTACAAAATAGAGTCAATGTTAGTTTAGATCAAGTGTTAAAACAATGGGAAAAAGCTTATGTTGATGCCGCAATGCGGATAACACACGGTAATTTGAGCCAAGCAGCAAAGTTGTTAGGCATTAACCGCACCACGCTATATAGCCGCATCCAACTACAAGAAGAAAAATAGAATTAGTATGTACTATGCGCACTTTGGCTTAAATGAGCCACCATTCAAAATCACACCTAATACAGAAGTGTTTTTCACCGGCGCTAATCGTGGCGCTGTTTTAGATGCTGTCATTTATGCCATTTTAAATGGCGAGGGCATTATAAAAATTGTCGGTGAAGTGGGTAGCGGGAAAACCATGCTTTGCCGTATGTTGCAAACCATGCTGCCAGAGAAAATAGAAAGTATTTATTTGGCTAACCCGAGCGTTGCACCTGAAGATGTGTTACATGCCATTGCATTTGAATTGCAGCTGAAGCTCCCAAGAAACGCTGACCGTCTTAAGGTCATGCAAGCACTGCAAAAACATTTATTAAACCGGCATGCGGCGGGCAAGCAAGTGGTTATTTTTGTGGAAGAAGCGCAAGGCATGCCTATTGCAACGCTCGAAGAAATTAGGTTGCTTTCTAATTTAGAAACGAATCATGACAAGCTGTTGCAGATTGTGTTGTTTGGGCAGCCAGAGTTAGATGAAAATTTAAATGAAACCAATATTAGGCAATTGCGGGAACGCATTACGCATAGTTTTAATTTAAGCCCACTTCAGCCACAGGAAATTGGGGAGTATTTAATTTTTAGGTTACGTGCTGCAGGCTATTTTGGGCCGCAGTTATTTACGCCAGCGGCAATCAAAAAACTGTCTAAAGCGGCAAAAGGATTGGTGCGGCGTGTAAATATTTTGGCTGATAAATCGATGCTAGCTGCTTTTGCAGAAAATGGTTATCAAGTTAAACTCAAGCATGTAAAAGCCGCTATATTAGACAGTGAATTTGGCATAGAAGAAGCGAAAGCAAAGGCAAAACAATATAAAATTTTAATATGGCTTGGTTTGTTGTCTTTGGGTTTGATTTTTGGTTATTTGGTTAGCACTTGGTACCAGAAGCAGGGTGCTCCAGTCGTCAGTATTCAACAACCCCAAGCTAAGCAAGCCAAGGTTGAGGAAGAAAAAGTTGAGCAAGAAAAGAAAATGAGTTCGCTGCCTACAGCAAACAAAGTTACGGCGGTTGTAACAAAACCCGTTGTAAGAGAGGATATTTTGACGCGCCGTTTAAACGCTACCTCTGTTTGGTTAGCCAATACCTCACCTAGTACGGTCAGTATCCAGTTGATGGGTTCAAGTGATTCACTACAATTGAAGCGTGATTTAGATTTATTAACGCAGGAAATTGAAGTGGATGAAATATATGTTTACCAAACTAAGGTTAATGGGCAGCCATTTTTGAATGTACTTTATGGTAGTTTTGCTAACCGTTTTGATGCGATGCAAGCGTTGCATCAACTGCCAGCAAGAATCCAAAAAAACAGGCCGAAATTACGTACGATTGCTGGTGTGTTGCAAGAAACGAAATAACGGCTACAAACAGAGTATTTAATAAAACTTTCAATAAGTTATTATTGCAATCTAATGCAAATTATGGGATAACTCATAAGGTAATGTACTTACTTGGGGGAGAAGCACGACGTGCTTAAAAAGAAAAATATGAATTTATTCATAAAGATTCCTTTTGCGATAATGGCTAGCTTGGTTATGTCGGGCTGTGCGCACCAATCTAAAGTCGTGCCATCTACTGGGCATATTGAGGCTAAAACTGCAACGCAGCAGGTAAAACAAACTACAGCAGCGCCTATCCCAAAACCAGTAAGAAGCAGCCCTGTACTACCTCCGCCTAAAGCCACCAGAAAAGCGCTGACTTATAGTGTGGTTGTGAATGAAGTACCCGTTAAAGAGATATTGTTCGCGCTAGCCCGTGAGAGCAAACTTAATATTGATATTCACCCTGCTATACAGGGTCGCGCGACGTTAAATGCAGTAGAGCAGACATTGCCAGCGATATTAGAACGTTTGGCTAGGCAGGTTGATTTGACCTATAAAATGGAAAATAACGTACTGTACATTACGCCAGATCAGCCCGAATTGCGTTTTTATAAAATCGATTATGTGAATATAAATCGTGACACTGTTAGCTCTATAGGGGTTGATGGCCAGATTTCAGGAGTTGTTGATGAAGGACAGAGTGGGGGCAATGATAAAAATCATTCAAGTACAACAGTTGACAGCGTTTCTAAACACCACTTATGGGAATCTTTAATACAAAATCTCAAGGAATTATTAGCAGAAACAGACAAAGAAGTGATTGTAAAACGATTTGGTAGTTTGGGTGAGCGTGATAATGAAGATGCTGGCTTGGATGCTGATGAACTAGAGGCACAAGCAGAATTAAGTAAAGCAGAAGCACAGCAGCGTGATGAGCAGCGTACAGAATATAAAACACTGTTTGCCGCTAATGTGATTGCGAATGCAGAGACTGGTGTGATCAGCGTGCGTGCAACCAGTAAACAGCATGAAAAAGTACAAGAGTTTATTGATAGGGTAATGAATAGCGCTAAGAAGCAGGTGCTAATAGAGGCGACGATCGTTGAGGTGCAGTTAAGCGATAGTTTTCAAGCGGGCATTGATTGGAGTCGATTAAATAATGGTGCAAATAACAGTGGCTTTGTGTTTGGACAAACGCTTGGCTCGAAAGGGGTTGGGTTTAATCCAAATGTCATTTTTAATCCAAATACAAATGCTGGAACAGCAGACCAATTTATCACAGGTGATAGCAATGCATTAAATATTGCGCAGAAAGCCGGTTTTGTTGCAGGTTATTTAAACCCTGCTAGCGCCATTGGTAATATTGCTGCATCTATTACACTGCTTAAACAATTTGGTGACACTAAGGTGCTTTCCAGCCCTAAGCTAATGGTGCTGAATAATCAAACGGCGGTATTGAAGGTGGTTGATAATCTGGTGTACTTTACAGTGAAAGCCGACCAGGGTTTTGCTACTGGGGGCGGTGTCATTACCCCGCCTGTTATTACGACAACACCGCATACCGTGCCAGTGGGTATCGTAATGAGCGTAACGCCGCAGATTAACAATGCTGATAATGTCAATATTAATGTGCGACCTACGATTTCTAGCGTAATCGGTTTTGAACAGGACCCTAATCCTGCTCTTACGATCGTGAGTAGAATTCCAATTATTCAAGTACGCGAAATGGAATCTGTTTTGCAGGTAAATAGTGGCAATACTGCGGTGTTGGGTGGTCTCATGCAAGATTTTATTGCTAAAAATACGGATAAGGTGCCTGGGTTATCTGATATACCAGGTGTGGGTAAAGTGTTTACGGGTAAGAATGATGCCAATAGAAAAACTGAGTTAGTCATTTTCTTGCGTCCAACGGTCATTAGAAATGCTAGCTTAGAAAGCGATGAGTTAAGTTCTTTTAAACAATACTTGCCAGCGCAACAGCTACAAAAAGCGCTAGAAGAAGCCAATTGATTAATGGGCCAGATGACGCATGAGTTTATTGATAAAAGCACTGGATAAGGCGCAAGCAGAAAAGGCAAAAGCAGAAGCGGCGAACGGTAAGGATGTAAAAAATGAGCCTAAGAAAGAAAAACAAACCGTAGCTAAGCGTCATAAAAAATCAAAAGTTAAGAAAACAAAAGTAGGTAACGCTGTTTCAGATTTATCATTAAGTCCACTTAAAGAAAATTTAATCAGTGAGAAAAAGAATGCACCTAGAACAAAAGCAATAGCGGCAGAACAGACGCAAAGAAGAGCGGCGAGAGCTTTAACGATTGAGCCAGCAATACATGATACTGAAAGGCCCGCAGCGATGCAAAAACCATCGCATACGCAGTTGTCACCAGTAGAGCCTGTTGTTAGTCCGAGTATCCCCGCACCTAGTGCAGATACGTTAAGTGCCTCTAGTCTTAATGGACCAACACCTATACAGGCAGCGAATATATTTGCTGCAAAGCATTCACAAGAAGAAACAAATGGCAACTCTACATTATTGTTGATTGCGGCCGTTGGTTTAATCGCCATGATAGCGATGGGCATTTATTATTATCAATTTGTAGATAGCTCGCCTGATATCGTTGTGCCACAACGTCAGATAGCGATAAAAACAACCCCTGTAGTTTTGCCTGAGACACAGCAACAGCCGTTGGTTGCTGAAGAAGTGTTAGCTGAGGAAGAGGATGATCAAGTTTTAGGCAATACCATGCAAGATGATGCGGCGCCGGTGGAAACAAATGTGTTTACAGAAAATAAAACAGATTTGTTGTCGACGACAAAAGCCAGCGAGGTAGCCGATGTTGAAAATACCTTAGAGCCAAATGAAGTGCTTGCTCGTTCAAGTGCTGATTTAGAAGAAACAAGTTTTGTGCAAACAAAAAAGATTATTGTTTCAGAGAGTGCTTCAATTCAGGTGATAAAAAATCAGAAAAAACCGCGTATTAACCCAGTATTAATGCGCGCATATTCTGCCTATCAAGTCGGTAATGATCATGAGGCGCGCAGCAGTTACAAAGAGGTATTACGCACGGATGGTTTAAATGTTGATGCCATGTTGGGCTTGGGTGCAATCGCAACACGTCAGGGGCGAATAGCCGATGCAAATGATTGGTATCAAAGGGTATTACGATTAGAGCCAAGAAATGACACGGCTAAGACGGCTTTGTTGTATTCTCAAGCGCAACGCAACCCACAAATTGGTGATGAAAGTCACATTAAATCGATGATTGCACAATCACCCAATGATAGTAGTTTATATGCTGCACTGGGTGACTTTTATATTAAACAGAATCAGTGGCCAGCCGCGCAGCAAGCCTATTTTGATGCTTACCGATTGAATAGTAGTGCAGATAATGCATTTAATTTAGCGGTAAGTTTAGACCAAATGGCAAAGCCGAAATTGGCACTGCCTTATTATCAGCAAGCTTTGGAAAAAGCAGAGCAATCACAGAATACATCTATTGATATGGCTGCACTCCAGGCGCGTATTCATTCAATTCAATAAATAATGATGACAGACTTGATACATGGCAGAACAAAGACGTAAATTACGCTTAGGCGAATTGATGATCCAACAGGGTTTAATTACTCAGGATCAGCTACGCATTGCGTTAATAGAACAAGTTGAAAATAAAATTCCAATTGGTCGCCAGTTGGTTAGATTGGGTTTTGTATCTGAAGCGACGGTGCGTGACATGGTTGCGCAGAGTACAGGTCAAGAAAGTATCGATCTAACAACGGTGATGGCTGATGGTGATGCTATTAGCATGGTGCCAGAAGATTTTTCTCGCCGTCATCATTTATTGCCAGTGGCTTATGAAGAGCAAGCTAAAACGATGGTTGTAGCCATGGCAGATATGTTCAATGTGGTCGCGCTTGATCAGTTGCGTGCCATGCTTGGCGGGCAAATTCAGTTAAAGCCGCTATTAGCAGCAGATTCACAATTAGAAGAGTATATTGATCAATTTTATGATTATGAGCTATCGGTCGACGGTATTTTACGTGAAATTGAAACAGGAGAAATTGATTACCAAAGCTTGACGGCGATATCTAGTGACGAATATACACAGCCTACAGTGCGTTTGGTTGGCGCGTTGCTGATGGATGCTGTTAAGAAAGGCGCGTCTGATATCCATTTTGAACCAGAATTTGCATTTCTACGTATTCGTTATCGTATTGATGGTGTATTACAGCAGGTTCGTAGTTTACACAAAAGCTTTTGGCCGGGCATTGCCGTACGTTTGAAAGTTATTTGCGGGATGGATATTGCCGAGACGCGTTCAGCGCAAGACGGGCGTCTTAATATGAATCTATGTGGCCGACCAATTGATTTTAGGGTTTCTACACATCCAACCATTCATGGTGAGAATATTGTATTGCGGGTGCTTGACCGAGAAAAATCTATTATCCCGCTAGAACGTATGGGTTTAAGAACATCGACCTTAGAAGAGCTTACCTTAATGATGACAAGGCCAGAGGGCATTTTAATCGTGACTGGCCCGACGGGTAGTGGTAAGACAACGACACTTTATTCATTGCTCTCCCATAAAAATTCAGAAGAGGTCAATATTATGACCTTGGAAGACCCTGTTGAATATCCTGTGACGTTAATGCGACAGACTTCAGTATCTGAAGTGAACAAAGTGGACTTTGCTAATGGTATTCGCTCCATTATGCGGCAAGACCCAGATATTATTTTGGTGGGCGAGGTGCGTGATCAAGACACCGCTACCATGGCTTTCCGTGCAGCCATGACGGGACATCAGGTTTTCACAACATTGCATACAAATTCAGCTTTAGGCGCATTTTCTAGATTGACGGATATTGGTATTTCTTCAGACATTATGGTGGGTAATATTATTGGTGTCGTTGCACAGCGTTTGGTGCGGATATTGTGTCCGCATTGTAAGACAGCGGCGAAACCTAATGTTGAAGAAAAGAAGATATTAGGTGTAAAGGGAAATCAAAAGATACAGTTTTTTAAAGCAAAAGGATGTAAACGCTGTAATGAAACAGGCTATCGTGGTCGTATGGCCATTATTGAATTGTTGCGTATCGACACAGATTTTGATGCACTCATTGCCAGGCGTGCACACTTGGATGAGTTGCGAAAATTGGCTGAAGAAAAAGGTTTTGTTACCTTAGCAGATGATGGTGTGCGTAGGATTCTGGAAGGTTACACTAGCATAGAAGAGGTGATGCGCGTGATTGACCTGACTGCACGCGCATATTAAGGAACCATTGATTAGTGGCAACCTATAATTACAGAGCAATCGACCATGCAGGCTTGTATGCAAAAGGGCAGATAGATGCGCTAAATGAAGAAGATTTAGAAATTCGTTTAGAGCGCATGGGTTTAGACTTGGTTACTTTTAAATCTGCTGAGAAATCAAAAAGTGTATACACAAAGAGTCGTGTTACTAATCGTGACTTGATGATGTTTTGTTTCCAGTTGGAGCAACTTAATACAGCAGGGGTGCCGATTTTAGATGGGTTAAATGATTTGCAAGAAAGCACATCAAACCCTTATTTCCATAAAGTTTTAGGTGCCATTATGGCTGAAGTGGAGAGTGGAAAAATGCTTTCGCAAGCTTTAGAAGGGCACCCAGATGTTTTTGACGAAGTATTTGTGAGCTTGGTTGCCGCAGGTGAGCAGACGGGCCAGTTATCCGCTGTATTTAATAATTTAAGTAATACTTTAAAATGGCAAGATGAATTATTTTCACAAACGAAACGATTGTTAGCTTACCCACTATTTGTTTTTGTGGTTGTCATGGGGGCAATGACTTTTTTAATGATCTATCTCGTGCCTGAAATGGTGAAGTTTATTAGTAGCATTGGTCAGGAGTTGCCGATACATACAAAAATATTAATTTTTGTTTCAAATGCATTTGTCAATTATTGGTGGTTGTTTTTAACCTTACCACTAGTGATTACGGTAGGGTTAATCACTTGGATTAAGAACAGTGCAGATGCACGTTATAAGTTTGATTATATTAAGTTAAATTTACCGTTTACAGGTGAGATATTGAATAAAATTATTATGGCGCGTTTTGCACGTTATTTTGCATTAATGTACCAAACTGGGATTCCAGTTTTAGATGCGATTAAAACTTGCGAAAATATAGTGGGGAACAAAGTGGTCGCGGATGCATTAAGCCGTGCTCACTCACAGATTAATGCGGGTGATAGCATGAGTGAAAGTTTTCGTAATGCAGGTTTATTTCCTTCTTTGGTGGTGCGTATGATTAAGGTAGGGGAAACTTCTGGTGCGCTGGATAAGTCTTTACTCAATATCAGTTATTTTTATGATAGAGATGTCAATGAATCAATGCAGAAAATGCTTAAAATGCTAGAGCCTGCGCTAACGGTAATATTGGGTTTAATGTTGGCATTTATCATGATGGCGGTTTTAGGCCCTGTTTACGATTCATTTAGTAAGATGAAATTATAATGATTAGGCGCACTCAAAAATTAATTTTATGTGTGACTAATCAAAGCTTAACGGCGGGTTTGTGGCATGGCACAAACTTACAATCATATAAGACCTTTCACAATCATGACGAAGATCACACGGCATTCAGTCGTTATTTAGCACAACATTCTAGTATTGATATATATCTCATTGTTGATGCAGTAGAAGAAGATTACAAGTTAGAGGTGTTGCCGCATACGACAGGTAGTGCAAGGCGGCAAATTTTAGCGCGCAAGCTAGGTCAATTTAATCGAAATAGTATCTATCGTACTGCACATTTTATTAACCGAGATACGGGCCAACGTAAGGATGATAATTTCTTATTTATTGCCTTAAGTAAAGTCGATTTTTTACAACATTGGATGGATGTTATTCAAGCAGTGCAAGCGCCGCTAGTGGGTGTTTATTTGTTGCCGATGATTAGCCAAGTGATGGTGCGACAAATGAAGCTGATGGCACCTAATATATTATTTTGTGAGCGGTTATCTTCTGGTTTACGGCAAACTTTCTTACATAACGGGCGGTTACGTATGAGTCGTTTGTCGCCAATGGAGGCAGTAAAAGCTAATCAGGTTAATTATTTTTATTTGGCAGAAATTGAAAAAACAAGATTATATTTATTAAGTCGCCGTTTAATTGTTTCAGACACCGCATTACAAATGGTGTTACCTGTTTTAGATGGTACGCATGAAGACATTGCAAAAAACATTAATCAAGATCAGGGTTATGAGTGTAAAACAGTTGATATTCTGGCGTACGCCAAAAATAGTCGCCTCAAGAAAGATGATTATCTAGCGCATCCAGAGTTGCTGCATATGCAGCTATTAGCCAATGGTAATATTCCTGATAATTTAGCGCCTTCAACGCTTACAAAAACACATAACCTCAATAAGGTTTGCCGTAACATTAACATTGTTACAGTCATGTTAGCTGCCATTGGTATTATGTTGGCTGCCTATTATTTTATAGGAGGGACTATTCAAAAAAATCAGATTGCTGAAATAGAGGCGCAAACGAAGCATCAACAAAGGCAATATGAGTTAGTTGCACAAAATTTTCCAGATACCCCTATCCCAGGTAATGATTTAAAAATAGCAGCTGAAATCGCACAAATTATTAAAGCCAACAATCAAACACCACAACGATTAATGCAGATACTAAGCGCTGCTTTTGAGGTGTCACCAGAGATTGCACTTAATAGGATACGCTGGGTACAAAGCAATCAAGCCGATATTAAAGATGAAGATGTTGATTTAATTGTTAAGAAAAGCCAGAACAGTCAATCTGCACCGATAGGAGACCCAACAAAGCTGATGCAAATAGGCTTTGTTAATGCTGAGATTAGAGGTTTTACTGGAGATTATCGCGGGGCATTAGACAGTGTTAGTCGACTCGTAGCACGCTTGAGGGATAATCCTTCTGTACAGCAGGTGCTGGTGTTGCAGGAGCCAGTTAATGTGAGTTCATTTGCTAATTTGCAAGGTAGCACGCGGGATGAAGGTGCAACAACGCAACGTGCTCCTGCAATCTTTAAATTAAAAGTTGTCCTTAAACCGATCAATATAGGGGGCGCTCAATAATGTTAACACCACAAGACTGGCGTAAATTGCGTTACCCAATCTTAGCGCTAGGTGCCGTTTTAGTAATTGTTGGTTTGTTAGTGAGCTTGGCAGACCAATATCGCACAAAAAATAATATTGCCTTGCAGCAACATCAACGTTTGCTGAATGAGGCAAGTAATAAATATGAATCTTCTGGTTTGGAAAAGCAAACCATTATTCAATACCTTCCTGTCTATAACGATTTACTGCAAGATGGCTTTATTGGCGAAGAAAGACGGATTGAATGGATAGAGATGTTACGCGAAATTCATGCGCAATATAAGCTGTTTAGTATTGATTACAGTATCAGTTTACAAGAAAGGTTCAGGCCCACATTTATACCAAATATTGGCAATTTTATTATGAATCGTTCTACCATGAAATTGGATTTAGATATGCTACATGAAGGCGATTTAATTAATTTATTAAATGGGTTAAAAGAGCAAACAACACCCTTTATCGTGCGTGATTGTGAAATGACGCGGCCTATTGGCGCCGCGATTAATACCAAAAAAGTTGTGGCCAATCTGAGCGCATCTTGTGAAATAGACTGGTTAACGTTACGTGATCCGCAGCTTGCGAGGGACTTGTAATGAAGCTATCGGTATGGTTGGTTTTATTGATTGCTCAGATGTCGGCGGCTAATTTAACTGTTGCAGCTGAACCAATAGGCCGATTATTTTCTACACCCAATGAGCGCGCTTATTTAGAAGATTTAAGAAAAATTAAAAAGAAAACACCAGAGCTTATAGACGAGCCGATAGGTGTGATTGAAGCACCGGCACCCGTTCGTTTACCTGATCAAATTAGTATGCAAGGTTACGTAAAAAGAAATGATGGCAAGCGAGGTACAGTTTGGATTAATGGTAATGCAGTGCAAGAAAACTCACGTACAAAAGATATACAAGTAGGCAGGCTACCCATACAAAGTAATCGTGTGCCAATGCGGCTGCCAGCAAATGGTAAGCGTATTACATTAAAGGCTGGCCAAGTTTACGACCCACAAACGAATAAAGTGAGAGAAATTCGCCGAAGCGTGCAGGGCGATGTTGGAAGAATTGGCAATGAAAGCTTCCCATAATCAGCAAGGCTTAGCTTTGTTAATGCTGGTTTTTATTATTGCCTTAGCGTTAACGGGCTATGCGTTGAAGCTATATAACCCAGCAACGCTTAAAGCTGAACAAGCAAAAAGAACTAGTCAAACACTTAATGAAGCCAAACAAGCGCTAATCGCTTGGGCTGTCAGTAATAATTTACATCCAGGCCAATTTCCTTATCCAGATAGAGCGGGTGGTGGTGGTTATGATGGCTTTAGTGACTGTAGTCCTTCAGGAACAGCTTTTAACGACCCACTAAGTTATAGACTCTTAATAGGAAAGCTGCCAATTTATGGCCAAACTGCACCATGTGTTAGCCCACAAACAGGTTTAGGCATCAATACTCAGGATGGACAAGGGAATAACCTTTGGTATGCTGTCTCACGCAATGTGGTACATCAATATGAACATCTGGCAGCAAACCCACTGAGCAACCCTATTATTAATCCTTCAATTAATAATAGCTCAACTTATGATTGGCTGCGAGTGCTTGATCGCAATGGAAATTTAATATCAAACAGAGTGGCTGCTGTGATTATTGCGCCAGGTAATGCAATAGGTGCACAGAACAGGGTTGGCGCCGCAAGTGCAGATAATTTTTTGGAAACTTTCGGCGCCTTTAGTAATAGTGACTACGATAGTGAAAATGAAGATTTTTTTATGGTTGAGGGTTCATCGGATATTAATGATAAATTAGTCTATATCACAATTGATGAGCTGATGTATGCACTAGAAAAACGTGTTTTGGAAGAAGTGAAAGACAAACTCAATAAGTATTACGCGGCACATAGTTACTACCCATATGCTGCAGGGTTAGGTGCAACAGTTAATCCAAATCAAAGTGTACAGGGCAATTTAAGAGGATTGCTTCCTATAAATCCACCTAATGATTACAGTTGTTCATGCGATGGTGACAGTAACGTCTGCGCTTGCCATTTTAGTGCTGTAGCATCCACTATATTCATTAAAATAGCGGGAGTTTTTGATGCAGATGGGTCTGCAAATAGCCCAACTGGAGCTTGTTCGGTGAATCTTGCTACAGCGAATATGTGTGCATGTAATGGAGCGGGTGCCTGCTTATCTAATGCAGGTATTGTAGAATTTAGTTGTGATGCTTGCGGAAATTGTACGGCTACCGTGCCAGGGGAAAATGTTTTTGCCACGACAGCTGTTTTCAAGGATCCAACTGGAGCCTGCACAACTCCTTCTACAATTGAGGCTAAGTGCGATAATAATATTGCTGGGATTAGCACATTTACAGTAGCAGTATCTACTGATATCGAAGTGCCAGTTTCACCAGCAGCTGATGGCCTACCAGGTTGGTTTGTGGACAACGAGTGGCAAGATTATATATATTACGCAGTATCTGATGATTGCACTAACGGTGGGGCGTGTGCAGGTGCATTGGCTGTAGGGGCAGAATTAAATGTTAGAGCAGTGTTGGCATCGCCAAATGTTGAGATTATTACAGCGCCTTTTACAATATCAAAGGGCGCTGTGCAACAGGCAAGACCATCATGTGATATTAGAGACTATTTGGATGCAACAGAAAATACTAATATTCCGCTGGTCAATGATTCTCAGGATGGTGTATATGAACCCACCCAAATTAAAGGACAATCCTATAACGATCAAATTGTTATAGTAGCACCATGAAGTTGATGAAAATATATCAAAAACAGATAGGGTTTACTTTGGTCGAAATGGCTATTGTCATTGTCATTCTCGGCTTATTGTTGACAGCTTTTCTAGTGCCGCTGCAGGCGCAGAGGAGTGTTGCATTCCAGCTTGAAACAGAAAATATACTTAGAAATAGCAAGCAAGCTTTATTAGGTTTTTCTCAGACAAATGGACGCTTACCTTGCCCTGCAACTATAATTGGTGGTGGTGAACCTTCGCCAGATGGCACAGGTACAGAAAATCAAAATCCTGTCGGAAGCGGAGTCTGCAAGAGTCAAATCGGATTCTTACCCGCTAGTACACTGGGTATTCAACCTACGGATGACGCGGGTTTTGCACTAGATGCTTGGAACAATCGAATTATTTATGCTGTGACAAATGCGGATGCTAATGCATTTACCAAAAGTGGAGATATGAATGATTTAGGTCTTAGCAACCTTAACCCTGACTTAAGTGTTTGTTCAACATCTACAGGTACAACAGCTGCAGCTTGCTCAGGAACATCAAAAACTCTCATTAATAATGCGGTTGTAGTGGTTTATTCAACGGGGGCAACAGGTGCTCTGGCTTCTGGGGGAGCCGATGAAAATGAAAACTCTATTCCTTTGGTTGCTGGTATTGATAAGGTATTCGTTAGCCATGACATAAGAGCCAATGACCCAAACGGGGAGTTTGACCATTTAGTTGTTTGGCTTTCCCCTTATGTGCTTTATAACGAGATGATTCGAGCTGGGCAACTGCATTAATGAACGATAGCCAGTTATTACGTTATAGCCGGCATATTTTATTGCCACAGGTTGAATATGAAGGCCAAGAAAAATTAACGAAAAGTCATGTATTGATTGTTGGCGCTGGCGGTTTAGGCTCGCCAGTAGCACTATATTTGGCCGCCAGTGGCGTTGGTACGCTAACCATCTGTGATTTTGATGTAGTGGATTTAACTAATTTACAGCGGCAAATTATTCATACCACACAATCTGTCGGCATTAATAAAGCCGTATCTGCACAGCAAACATTATATGAAGTTAATCCGGAAGTAACAGTGAAAACTGTTCAAGAAAAATCGACTGAGGCACAATTAATGACCTTGGTAAAAAAAGCTGATGTGGTGATTGATTGCTCTGATAATTTTGCGACACGTTATGCATTAAACCGTACTTGCTTTACGCAAAAAAAACCTTTGGTCTCTGGGGCTGCGGTGCGTTTCGAGGGGCAAATTACCGTGTTTGATTTTAGGCATGAAGCGAGCCCGTGTTATCACTGTTTGTTTCCTGACACCGGGGATGATCAAGAATTACGTTGTGCAGACAACGGCGTGTTTTCACCATTAGTGGGTATGATAGGGACTGCCCAAGCGGCAGAGGCATTAAAACTATTGATGAATATTGGAGATAGTTTGCAAGGCCGTTTGCTGTTGCTTGATGCCTTGAGCATGGAGTGGCGCACGATAAAACTCGCACGCGACCCTGCATGTGGTGTGTGTGGTTAAGGTTTATTTTCCACCGACTAAGTTTTTTACCGCACCCACTAAATCACCAGGCATGACCACAATTTTACTGTTATTAGAGTTAGACATTTTTTGTAGTGCGGTGATATAACGGTCACCGAGTAAGAAGGTTGCTGAATTTTCATTATTTTTTGCTGCTTCGGCGATGAATTTAATCGACTCGCCAGAGGCTTTTGCGGCCACCATTTGCGCTTCAGCATCTTTTCTTGCTGCTTCTAAACGGGCTTCGGCATTCAAAATTAGTGCTTGTTTAGCACCTTCTGCTTCAGTAACAACGGCAACACGTTCGCGTTCTGCAGCCGCTTGTTTTTCCATGGCCTCTTGCATGTTCATGGATGGTTTAATATCCTGAATTTCGACAGATTTAACGGTTAAGCCCCAATCCAAAGCTTCATCAGCTACGGCATCTCTTAGTTCTGCTTTAATGCGGTCGCGAGAGGTTAATGCTGCATTTAAATCCATACCGCCAATAATAGAACGTAAATTAGTTTGCACCATATTACGCATGGCTTCACGGAAGTTTTCAATACCATAAACGGCGCGTGCAATATTGCTGACCTTAATAAATGCAACAGCATTTGCCAAGATGACAGCGTTGTCAGAAGTAATTACTTCTTGCTCGGGGATTTCCAAAATAATATCTTTAGTCGTCACTTTATAGCTTACACGACTCAGAATGGGGTTAATGATATTAAGCCCAGGTTTTAAAACTTTAGTAAATTTACCTAAGCGCTCAACAATCCATTCTTCACCTTGAGGCACAATGCGTATGCCTTTAATGAAGGCAATAACGGCTAAAAATATGAGTACTATACTGAATACGGTCATGATTACTTTCCTAAAAGTTGAATTAAATTGCTTTTATTTTTAATGAATTACCTTCTACTGCAATGACTTCTGCATTGGCGCCTGTCTCAATAGTTTCGTTTGACACGGCAATCCATTCTTTTGAACCCATGAGGCCTTGCGTAAAAATTATTTTACCATTTTGGTTTGGTCCACATGTTTCAATGACTTTGCCAGTACGGCCAATTTCCAAGCCTTGTGCTTGGCCAGCGCGTGAATGTGTTTCATTTTTTTTGTAATTAAGCTTCCAAATGGCTAGTGAGCCAAATGAAAGTACGGCATAAATGATAAATTGTAAAGCATATGGCATGTTAGGGAAAAGCCACATGGCAATGGTTAGGCATAATGCAGCAATTCCAAACCATAAAATATAAAATGTGCCTGTGGCCATTTCTAAAGCCAATAACACTAAACCAAGCCCTCCCCACACCCACATATTTTCTATCATTATGAATCTCATTTACAAACCAGAAATTTATATCATTTTAGCATTATTTAATGATTAAATGTAAGTGTCATAGAATGCAAAAATGACGACAAAACGTAAACTGCTAAAAGCGTGTAGACTGGTGTAAAAAATAGATGAAAAAATTCATGATGCAACCTAAAAAACTTATTATTCCATCAGATCGTATAGAGCGGCTTGAATATATTCGGCGCATGTTCCCCAATGCAGTGGGTTCATTTTTGACGGATAACTGGCGTGGTGGGCGACATGAGGCCATTAAACGTCTTAATAGCTTTGATATTGCATCATATAAGCGCAATCATAATTTTATTAATGGTGCTGTCAGTAAACTTTCGCCTTATTTGCGATATGGTTGCATTACGCTTAAAGAAGCCGCCGATATTATGCAAGATCGTTTTGGGAAAGAGTCGGAAAGTTTTGTTATGCAGCTTGCCTGGCGAGATTATTGGCGCCGTGTTTGGTATCAGCAAGGGGATGTTATTTATAACAATATAGAAGAGCCCAAAGTCCCGCTTGGTGAAAACCCTTTACCAGATTATATTAGGCAAGGCATTACAGGCTTGCCCTGTATGGATGGTGTTATTAGAGATTTAATGCAAGAAGGCTATGTGCATAATCATGCGCGTATGTGGTTTGCAGCTTATGTGGTGCATTGGTTAAAAGTGGATTGGCGTGAGGCGGCAGACTGGTTTGAAAATTATCTTTTAGATGGAGATAAAGCTTCTAACCATTTGTCTTGGCAGTGGGTGGCATCTACATTTAGCTCTAGACCATATTATTTTAATAAAGCTAGTTTAGCGCGGCATACAGGCGAAAAATATTGTGCAAGCTGTAAAGTTGATTGCCCATTTGACCAAACTTATGAAGCGCTAAATGAAAAATTGTTTAAGCAGGCAGCTAACGATATTTCAAAAACACCTGCCAAGAAACCTGCCTTACAACAGACTTTGTCAATACATCAAGCAGTGGCAGTTTACGCGCATGATGAAATGCTTTCCGCAGCGCACCCAATATTACGCAAATCTGCATTAAACTTTTTTGTGTTTGATAGTAAGGTACATGCAAAGTGGCCATTGAAGCGGATTCAGTTTGTTGCGGATTGTTTGAATGAGCTACCTGGCATGGAGGTTTGGGTAGGAGATACTGCCACCATCCTTAATGAACGTGGCGTGGGTCAGCTTATTACTCAGGATACGGCTAACTTACAGATCAAAGCTTCATTGTCTCCATTTAAGGTAGAGTGGCAACCTGAATTTCAGTTTACCAAAACAAAAATTAGTGAAAAACGTTTAAAACGTTTTTCTCGTTATTGGGAAAAAGTCGGGCAGGAAATGTTTAATGGTAAGATTGCAGGCGATAATAAGTAAATAATTTAAGGGGAGTGGCATGGAGTTTTTAATTGCATTGGCGATTGTGATTATTCATTTGGTGATTACTTATAATAGCTTAGTGTCAATTAGGAATAATGTTGCCAAGGCATGGGCTAATATTGATGTGTTGTTAAAGCAACGTCATGATGAGTTACCAAAATTAATAGACACTTGTAAGCAGTATATGCAGCATGAGCAAACAACATTAGAAAAAGTAATTCAAGCAAGAACAGGGGTAGAGCAGGCTAGAGGGGGGCAGGATATAGCCAGTTTAGGTATTGCTGAATCAGCATTGCGTGGCAGCTTAGGTGGTTTATTTGCAATCGCAGAAAATTACCCTGATTTAAAAGCGAATCAAAGTTTTAATGCTTTACAAAGTCGTATTTCTGGTCTTGAAAATGCGATAGCAGACCGTAGAGAGTTTTATAATGAAAGTGTCAACATTAATAATGTGCGTGTGAAACAGTTTCCAGATATTGTCGCAGCAAAACTATTTAATTTTAATACATTTAATTTGCTAGAGTTTGCCGCTAGCGAGTTAACTGATGTGGATATAAGTCAACGCTTTAACAGTTAGATGTTTAAAAAATGGACAGGCCACTATGTGAACCTAATCACTTGTGGTATTTATTTAGGCCTGCTATTAGCAGGCCTGTTTTTTAATAATGCATTAAATAGTGGGACGGTTCATCAGGTATTAATTGGTTTGGTTTTACTGGCAATATCGGCCTTTGCCTTTAATTTTTGGCGTTACTTAGCGATAGCAAAAGCACCTGTGTCTACTATTGCAGCAGCGGCGCAAGGTTATATTGAATTGTATGGCCTGGCTGATATGGAAACCCCTATACGTAGCCCCTTGCATAGTGTGCCTTGTGTTTGGTTTCGTTCATGGGTGTACGCACGTGACCATAAGAATTTTTGGCGTTTGGTTAGCTATTCACAGAGCGATGCTGTATTTACATTAGAAGATGATTCAGGTATTTGTACCGTGAACCCACGGGGGGCGGAGGTGATTCACATGTTAAAAAAGACAAGTAATCATCATAATCATCGTTATGTGGAAGAGTATCTACCTGCGAAAAAGCCATTATATCTAATTGGGAACTTAGATACGCGTCATTATTTTAGCGATCAAAAAACAATAAAAAAAGATATGGTGGAATTGATAAGTGATTGGAAATCTAACCAGCAAAAATTATTGTTTAGATTTGATTTGGATCGTAATGGTGAGATTGATCAAGATGAATGGGAAAAGGCACGTGAAGAAGCACGGCAGCAAGTGTTACGTCAGCATATGAATCAAGCGCATACAGGAGACTTTCAAATTTCCGCACCTAAAAATGGGCAGCTTTATCTGTTGTCAGGCATGTCTCCAGAATTTTTACGTGCAGGTTATCGTTGTTGGGTTATTACACATCTTTTGATATTGGTTGTTTTACTGATTGCAATACGACTATTGTAAGCATTAAGTGTTTGATGTTGCTGTGGTAAAATCACGCGCTATGAATACGACGACTAACAACGCTGAAAAAGCACTCACAAAATCTTTTGACCCTAAAGTGATAGAACGTAAATGGTATGAATTTTGGGAAAGCCGTGGTTATTATGCTGCTGGTTTAAATTCGGACAAAAAAGATAATTTTTGTATTTTATTACCTCCACCTAATGTCACTGGCACGCTGCATATGGGCCATGGTTTCAATCAAACATTGATGGATGCACTAACGCGTTATCATCGTATGCGTGGTGATAACACATTATGGCAACCTGGCACAGATCACGCAGGCATTGCCACACAAATAGTGGTAGAGCGTCAGCTCGATGCACAAGGGGAATCTCGTCAGTCTTTAGTTGACGAGCATGGAAAAGAGCTTGGCCGTAAAAAGTTCTTAGAAAAAGTGTGGGAATGGAAAGAGGTTTCTGGTAACACGATTACTAAGCAAATGCGTCGTATGGGGACATCTCCCGATTGGTCGCGTGAACGTTTTACCATGGATGTGGGCTTAAATAAGACCGTAACAGAAACCTTTGTACGCTTGTATAACGAAGGATTAATTTACCGCGGCAAACGTCTGGTAAATTGGGATGTGAAACTTAGGACTGCCGTTTCTGATCTTGAAGTCGTGCAGGAAGAAGAAGATGGTTCTATGTGGCATATTAACTATCCACTTGCCGATGGTTCAGGCCAATTAACCATAGCGACAACACGCCCAGAAACCATGTTAGCTGATGTGGCGGTGATGGTGCACCCAGAGGATGAGCGCTATCAACATCTCATCGGGCAAAATATTGTTTTGCCACTATGTGATCGTGAAATTCCCATTATTGCCGATGATTATGTCGATAAAGACTTTGGTACGGGTTGCGTCAAAGTGACGCCAGCACATGACTTTAATGATTATGCGGTAGGCCAGAGACACAAGTTGCCAACGATTGGTATTTTAACGCTTGAAGGGCTTGTAAATAATGAGGCGCCAGCACAATACCAAGGTTTAGAACGTTTTGCCGCACGTAAGCAAGTGGTGGCAGATTTGGATGCGCAAAATTATTTAGTTAAAACTGAAAAACATAAACTCAAAGTGCCGCGTGGCGACCGTACTGGCGTGGTGATTGAACCGATGCTAACAGACCAATGGTTTGTTGCCATGAGCAAAGCCGATGAAACAGGTAAAAGCATTACGCAAAAAGCGTTAGATGTGGTTGAAAGCGGTGAGGTTAAGTTTTACCCAGAAAACTGGGTAAATACTTATAACCAATGGCTGAATAATATTCAAGACTGGTGTATTTCTCGTCAGCTTTGGTGGGGGCATCAAATCCCCGCTTGGTATGCTGATAGTGGCAAAATCTATGTAGCGCATGATGAGGCTGAAGCAAAAGCATTAGCCGCTAAAGATGGCTACACAGGTACATTAAAACGTGATGATGATGTATTAGATACTTGGTATTCTTCAGCGCTTTGGCCTTTCTCAACATTGGATTGGACAGGTGACGAGGCGATTGATGCGCAGAACCAAGCATTACAACAGTTTTTACCTTCCTCCGTGTTGGTGACAGGCTTTGATATTATCTTTTTCTGGGTGGCACGCATGGTCATGATGACGAAACATGTTACGGGCAAAATTCCATTTAAGCATGTGTATATACATGGTTTGATTCGCGATGCTGAAGGCCAGAAAATGTCAAAATCTAAGGGTAATGTATTAGACCCAATTGATTTGATTGATGGTATTAGTTTAGATGATTTAATCAAAAAACGTACGATTGGGTTAATGAACCCGAAAGATGCACCTAAAATTGAGAAGCGCACACGTAAAGAGTTTCCTGAAGGAATTAACGCTTACGGGACGGATGCTTTAAGGTTCACTTTTGCAGCCTTGGCTAGCCCAGGCCGCGATATTAAGTTTGATTTGCAACGTTGTGACGGCTACCGTAACTTTTGTAACAAGCTTTGGAATGCTACCCGTTTTGTCTTGATGAATACAGAAGGTCAAGACAATGGTTTTGATGCTGCAAGTTGTGAAGAGGGCGGCCGCAAGTTTTCACAGGCAGATCGCTGGATTGTGAGTATATTGCAACGCACAGAAGCTGATATAGAGCGCGCATTTAAAGACTATCGATTTGATCTTGTAGCAAAAGCAATTTACGAATTTGTGTGGGATGAATATTGTGACTGGTATTTAGAATTAGCTAAGGTACAAATTCAACATGGCGGTGATGCAGAAAAACGTGCAACACGTCGTACCTTGTTACGCGTGCTGGAAACGGTTTTACGCTTAGCGCATCCGATTATGCCATTTATCACTGAAGAGATATGGCAGACTGTTAAGCCAATGACACGCACTTCGCTAACAGAGGAACATGCTGCCAGTATTATGTTAGAAGCATACCCACAATCAAATCTAGATAAACTAGATGAAGCCTCTGAGGCTTGGGTTACGCAGCTTAAACAAATGGTCGATGCTTGCCGTAGCCTACGTGGCGAAATGAGTATTTCACCAGCTGCTAAAGTGCCACTAATTGCTGCGGGCGATGCTGCGCAATTACAAGTTTATGCACCTTATTTGAAAGCATTAGCAAAGCTAGAAGACGTTGCCATATCAACAGAGCTGCCCGAGGCCAATGCCCCTGTGATGTTAGTTGGTAATTTTAAATTAATGCTTAAAGTAGAAATTGATGTTGTCGCTGAGAAAGAGCGCTTGGGTAAAGAAGTTACACGTTTGCAAGGTGAAATTGCTAAAGCAAATGGTAAGCTTAATAATGAAAATTTTGTAGCACGTGCACCAGCTGAGGTAGTAGAACAGGAAAAAAGTCGCGTGGCTGAATTCAGTGCTAATTTAGATAAGTTACAAAAACAGCTAGCTAAATTAGCTTAAAGTTTTTATAAATGGAGTGTTCATTATGTCGAATAAACTTACTTTACAATTACCTTTAAGTTTTATCTTTCTCGATGTTATTGGTTTTGCGGCATTGGGACTTGGTCTAGCTAAGCTATTTGGCGGAATTGACATCATTCCATTGAGTATGCAGTTTGAGAATTATGGCTTAGCTTTGGTTTTATTGGGAGTGTTGTTGATGATGCCGATGATGAACTACATCTTTAATTTTGTGCGAGCTAACTTAACTAAAAATTAGATAAGTCACTTTTAGTTTGATTAAACAGGCTTGGGGCTGACGCTATGATGGCGCGAGTGTTTGCTAGGATATGTGTGTAAGCAAGTAGAAAAAATGTAGCTTAGTCTATTCGTTACTTAAGCGCTTGCACCGCATTTGTGACAAAATTTAGAAAAAGCACTTTTGCGTGCATTGCAACTACTACAATAATCATGTAAGCCGATGCCACAATGTGGGCAAAAGTCATTTGCAGTATCTTTTAAATCTACTTGTCGTTCGCAACCTGGACATACGTTCTTAGCTAGTCTTGCTAGGGCAGTGTCGTAACTTAAAGTTTCTCTTCTTGCCGCATCAGGTAGTGCTTCTGTAAGACGTTGTTTCTCAAGATAACGATTGAGTGAAATAATGGCTTGGCGCCCAATGGCAATCGTTAAAATAATTCCAACAAGGTAGCGTACATAGCCACCATAGCTTGGTAAGTACGGGACTAATTCAATAAAAAAAGCAAAAACAGCAAAGAAGATAAAGCCCCATACAAAAGGCCAATACGGCGTTTTCCGTTTTTTCTTAAAAAGCCAAGCTGCAATGAGTAATAGTGGTAGTGTTAAGGCTAGGCGGTATAAAAATGCACGAATATCTTGTTCTTTTTGTTTGGCTTGTAATTTTTTACGTGCAGTGTTTTCAAGTTTAGAAAGTGTGGTGGATTGCTCATTCGTTTGTTGGTTGATATCTAATTGACGTTGTTTTAGGTTTTCTACTTCTTTTAATGCATTACGCTCTAAAGTTTTTAGATTATCTAAGGCTTGGGTACGTTTAATAATTTCATCATCTTGACTAGGTTGATCGGTAACATTACGCGTGGAAACCCAATTATTAAACGTGGTGCGCGCGGCGCTGTAATCATTTTGTCGAGCATTCAGTTTTAGTTGAGTTTGGTCGAGCTGATCTGAAATTTCTCGTGCTTGTGAAATGAGCGTTCTAATTTCTTTACGGATAGGTTTGGCTGCATTTTGATCAATAAAACTGTCCAATGTATAGCGTTTTTCTACTTTTGGCAGATCGCGAATAACAGTATCGCCTAAGCCAACTAGAAACCAAGCAAATACGATAGCCACTAACCATAGACCACGGTTAAACCATTTTTCAGATAACCTTAATCCCTTACTCATGCTTTGCTCCTAAATGAACATATTAACGTTTGATTCACCTGCGAACTCAAAAAACGTTGCAGCACCACCAAACTCAATATCTTTAATAAAATCTTCTTTTTTGAAATCGAATAAATCGACGGTCATTTGGCAGGCAATTAACTTTACGCCTGATTCAATACATGCAGCACGCAGTTCTTGAATGCTAGCAACACCTTTTTTAGCCATTGTTTGCTTCATCATCATGGTCGCCATACTTTCCATACCAGGCAGCATTTGTACTAAATTTGGCATCGGTACTGGCATGGGCATTGCAGGGTTGCCGATAGGTGAAACCTTCAAATCATCAATATCTTTTTTAAGCAGTGTTAAGCCATAAAACGTAAAGAATATTTGCACTTCATAATCAAGTGCAGCGGCAGTTGAGGCTAGTATAAAAGGCGGGTACGCCCAATCTAAAGTGCCTTTAGAGGCAATAAGCGCTAGCTTTTTAGGCATCTTGTATTAGGTGTCATTTTTACGTTTTTTAATAAAAAACGTAAAAATGTCATCATCTTCATCTAATTGCAATAACTCGTGACCCGTTTGTTTGCAAAATGCTTCAAAGTCTTTTACAGAACCTGGATCAGTCGCATCAATTTTTAAAACTTGATCTTCTTGCATGTCGCTTAAGCCTTTTTTACAACGTAAAATAGGTAGGGGGCAATTGAGATTGCGCGCATCAACTTCTTTATCAAATTTCATTATATTTAATTCCGTATTATTTAAAAATAAACCTATTTCTTAGTGACAAGAGGATAGCCGGCTTTGTTCCAATCAACAATGCCACCTACAAGGTTGTGTACGTTTTTAACGCCTTTGTTTACTGCAAAATCAGCTGCATGTGCTGAGCGAATCCCGCTGTGACAGTAAAAAATGACAGTATCATTTTTCATTAATTTTTCATATAGTAAAGGCAACATGGCTAGTTGGATGTGTATCGCACCAGAAATGATGCCGCGATCGACCTCTTCTTGATTGCGTACGTCAACCAGCTGCACTTTAGCATCGTCGATTAAATTAAATAAATCGTTAGCGTCAATTTCAGAATAATTTTTCATGTGTAAACTTTCAGTATGTCGCTTATTGTACACACGAAATGTACGCTAAAGAATAGCTATTTATGGTCAGTTATGGTTTGTCTTTCCTATGGGTCATAGAATAAAGCACAGGTAAAACAAGTAGAGTTAGTAATGTCGATGACCAAATACCACCAATTACAACGGTTGCTAAAGGCCGCTGAACTTCTGCACCAGTACCAGTTGAAATGGCCATTGGTATAAAGCCTAACGAGGCTACAAGTGCCGTAATTAGTATCGGTCGCAAACGACTCATACTACCTTCTTCAATGGCTACGTCGATTGGCTTACCTTCGGCAACTAGATTACCGATAAAACTAATCATCACCAAACCATTCAATACAGCCACCCCTGATAAGGCAATAAAACCAACACCAGCTGAAATTGAAAGAGGAATGTCTCGCAGATACAGCATTAATACGCCACCTGTTAACGCAAAAGGAATACCAGTAAAGACAATTAAACCATCCTTGATGTTGTTGAACATTGCAAAGAGTAAAATGAACACCAACAGTAGCGCTAGAGGCACAACAATTTGCAAGCGTTTACTCGCGGATTGTAATTGTTCAAATGTACCGCCCCAACGAAGCCAATAGCCAGCAGGAATTTTAACTTCCTGCTTAATACGCTGTTGCGCATCAGCCACATAAGAGCCAATATCACGCTCGCGTACATTGGCTGTAATCACTATATTTCGTTTGCCATTTGTACGGCTAAATTGGTTAGGTCCAGGTGCTGTATCGATACTAGCGACTTCACCAAGCTGCAAGTAAACGGGCATGTCACTTGTACTCGCTATTTTAATTGGCAACCGCTTAAACAGCTCAATATCTTCTCTCTCACCTTCTGATGATCGCACCACTATGTCAAACCGTCGATCACCTTGGAACAGTGTGCCCGATTTGCGTCCATTCATAGCAATAGAAACCGCTTCTTGTATATCGGCTACATTAACCCCTAGTCGGGCAATCTTTTGGCGATCAATATTGACAGTAAGAATGGGGAGACCTGTCGTTTGCTCCACCTTAACATCTTCGCCACCCTGTGTACTAGACAGTACTTTAGATATTTCTTCAGCGGTACTACTCATGATTTCCATATCATCGCCAAAGATCTTTACTGCGATATCACTTCTCACGCCAGAAATAAGCTCGTTAAAGCGCATTTGGATCGGCTGGGTAAATTCATAATTACTGCCAGGCACTTTTTCTACTGCGCGTTGTATTTGCGCAACTAGTGCATTTTTACTTAAAGTAGGGTCTGGCCATTTTGACTTGGGTTTAAGCATAACAAAAGTATCTGCAATATTAGGCGGCATAGGATCAGAGGCAACTTCTGCTGTGCCGAGTTTAGCGAAAACATTATCTACCTGCGGAAACATTTTGATCGTATATTCAAGCTCTTTTTGCATTCTAAGCGCTTGTGTCAGGCTGGTGCCTGGTATACGTAGTGCTTGTAATGCAAAATCGCCTTCGTTTAAGCTTGGCACAAACTCACTACCCATCCGGCTGGCGACCAAACCACTGAGCGCAACGGACACTAGCGCAATAGTTAATACCAATGTTTTATTTAACATCGCCCATTTGAAGGCGGGTACATAGCCCTTTTTAGCCCAAACGATCATCGGCTGTTCTTTTTCCTGTACTTTACCAGTGATAAATAATGCAACCGCTGCGGGGATAAATGTCACTGACAATAACATGGCCCCAACCAAAGCAGTCACCACAGTAAATGCCATTGGGTGAAACATTTTCCCCTCTACGCCCGTTAGTGCAAAAATAGGTAAATAGACGGCCATGATAATAAGCTGTCCGTAAATCAATGGTTTTCTTGCTTCTTTCGCTGCTGTAAAGACCTCATCAAAACGTTCTGACTGTGTAAGCTGCCTACCTAAATTAGTTTGCGCATGAGCAAGCCTACGCATGCAGTTCTCAACAATCACTACCGAACCATCTATGATGATGCCGAAATCTAGCGCACCCAAGCTCATTAAATTGGCGCTAACCTTCCCAGTAACCATGCCAGTAAAAGTAAATAACATTGCCAGTGGGATAACCAACATGGTAATTACCGCTGCACGTATGTTGCCCAAAAAGATAAACAATACGGCAATAACCAATAATGCACCTTCAAATAAGTTGGTCTTGACCGTACTAATGGCTTTATCAATCAAAACAGTCCGGTCGTAGACTGTTTTGGCAATAATTCCCTCTGGTAGCGTACTGTTAATTTGCTTTAATTTTTTCTCTACTGCGGCAGAAACAGTGCGGCTGTTTTCGCCAGTAAGCATAAACACCGTACCCAACACAACTTCTTCACCATTTTCAGTAGCAGCACCATTACGTGCTTCACTGCCAATGATGACATCGGCAACGTCTTTAATGTGTACTGGCACCCCTAACTTAGTGTCAACGACAATATTGCTAATATCTTTCATGTTAGCCACTTGGCCGGGTACACGGATTAAATACTGCTCACCTGATTTCTCAATATAGCCTGCACCCATATTAGCGTTATTATTTTCTAAGGCATTAACGATATCATTTAGCGATAAACCTCTGGCTATTAAACGATCTGCATTAGGTGCTACTTGATATTGTTTGACGTTACCACCAATAGTATTGATTTCATTTACACCAGGAACATTGCGTAATTGTGGTTTAATAATCCAGTCTTGAACCTCCCGTAAATCCATAGGGCTATAAGGCGTTCCATCTGCTTTCAATGCGCCGTCTTTAGCCTCAACCGTCCACATGAAAATCTCACCCAAGCCAGTAGAGGTTGGTCCCATTTCTGGCAAGACGCCTACAGGAAGGCTTTCTTTGGCTTGTTGAATACGTTCATTCACCAACTGACGCGCAAAGTAAATATCAGTGCCTTCTTCAAACACTACTGTGACTTGTGATAAGCCGTAGCGTGATATTGAGCGTGTTTGTTCCAACTTTGGCAGACCAGCCATAATCGTTTCAATTGGGTAAGTTATACGTTGCTCTGTTTCTAGCGGGGAGTAACCTACTGCGGATGTATTGATTTGCACCTGTACATTTGTAATGTCTGGTACAGCATCGATAGGCAATCTATTATAATTAAATATGCCTAGTGCTACGATAGCAAGTGCAATAAGCAATACTAACCAACGCTGAGCGATAGAAAAACGAATGAGCTTCTCAAACATAAAAACTCCCCTTAATATCCAGATAGAATGGCTTAGTGGTCATGTTTTGCTCCCGCTTTACCAATATCAGTTTTAATTAAAAAGCTGTTTCCTGCCGCATATAGTTCGCCTGCGTTAAATCCTTTCAGCACCTCAGCATATTTGTCATCACGACGACCTAGTGTTAATGGCCGGGCTTCGAAGAAATCACCATAGCGCCCAAATACTACAGATGAACCATTCAAGGTTTGGATGCCTTCTACAGAAACAGCAAGCGGCACATCAACTTCGTCTGAAGTTAAATCAATATTCACTGGCAATCCTGGAGGCCAAGCTTCATCAATATTACTTAGTACCACACGCGCCATAGCCGTCCTAGATTGTTGCCCAACTAAAGCCCCCACGTAAGAGACAGTGCCTACTGTACGTGCATCAAATGCTGTCGCTTTTACCGTCACCTTTTGCCCGACTTTAACTATATTGATGTCTTTGGCATAAATCGACATTTCTACCCACACAGACGACAAGTCAGCCACCTCAAAAATGCCATCAACTTCACTAACGACCTGACCCTGGCTGATTTTCTTATTGGTAATCACACCATCAATAGGTGAGCGTATTTCATAACGGGTTTTGCCATTAGCACTTGCGCCTAAAGCATTTAACTTTTGCCGAATACGAGCTGTATTAATTTTCGCTTCTTGCAACTCATACTGGGCTTGTAGGTAGTCTTGTTTTGCAGAGATCTTTTCTTCCCAAAGCTGTTTTTCCCGCTGATAAGTGGCGCGTGATAATTCAACTTTTTTTTGTGAGGCTAGTAAGTCACTTCGTATGTCGGCAATAGATTGGCTGGAAACAGAAGCTAACATTTGCCCTTTTCGCACCATATCGCCAGCATTAGCAGTCACTGACTCTACGATGCCACCCACACGCGACACGATATGTACACTTGTATCACCATTAAGTTTAATTTCGCCTTGAAGACGCAAAGCGCTCTTGATTCTGGCAGGGCCCGCAGTGAGCACTTCAATTCCGTTATGCAGCACTTGCTTTTCTGTAATTTTGACTCTGGATTCAATCTGCTCATAGCCAAAGTGATATGTTTGATTATTGTGCTTAGCAGTAATTTTTACATTAAAAGAATGTGGCTCTTTAACCGCAGCATTACTTTTTAGATAGTCATTTTCTTTTGTAAAGGCAAACTGTTTTGGCTTAGCACCTAAGCGCTCAAGATCAATGTTTACAAATGAAGATATAGGATTTAGCTGTTTGCCATCCTGATAGGTATACACCCTGAACTCAGGGAATACATTTTGCTCAGAAATAGTAACTTCTAAGCCATAGCCGTCCTGAGTAAATAACTTGCCACCGTGTGGGCCTTTTATTATTTCAGGTAGTTGTGCTTCGTGACCATGTTCCCCTTCGGTGCTATTAGCTAGCGATGAGTGACCTTTTTCGTGATTGTGTTCTTGCCCTTCATATTCTAGTTGTTCATCTGCGATGGTGTGCGCCTCAGTTTCGGCATGTTTCTGTTCTTCATCGACGGCCTTGGGTTTATCTGTGTTCAGTATTAGCAAAGCTAATATCATGCCTATTGCTATTACTATAGCAATAGCAATCAATTGTTTATTTTTAATTTGTGTAAAAGTCATGCTTAACTCCTAATTTTCTTGATGTGAAATAACATCACCAAGGATGCGTTCTATTTCTGCCATTGCTTGATGTGCTTCTAACAATGATTGTACATATTGAGATTTAGCTTGAAATAATGTGCGCTGTGCATCAAGCATATCTAAAAAGTTGAATTTACCAGCGATAAACCCTTTGTTTGCTGCGTCAAAAGCACTTTGTGCGTTGGGTAAAATTTTGGTGTGAAGTGATTCTGAAGCTTGCCGAGCTGTTTCAAAGCGCTGGTATTGATTAGATAGATTAACTTCAAGGCGGCTTTTTAGTGCAATTAGCGCATCTTGTGCTTTATATTTTCGGCTTACAGCTTCTTGTAAGTTACCTTGATTGCGATCAAAAAGTGGAATGGGTAGAGATAATCCTAGCAGTGCTTGGTTGCGTCCAAGTTCTTGGTTGTTTACAACGCCGGCGCTAATGGTGATATTTGGCGTAGCTTTGCTACGTTCAATTTGGATGACAGCGTCACGTGCATTTACTTCGGCTTTGGCAAGCTTGATTGCGGGGGCATCATTTAGCATTGCAGATAATTCGCTCAATGCTACGATTGTTGGGATATCAATAATACTGCCAGCAGCACTATTAAATGTTGGTGAGGTATTACCCCATAACGCGCTTAGGCGCCTACGCCAATTGTTTAAGTGGCTATTAGTCTGATTCAATTCAATTTTCGCTGTAGACTCAGCGATTCTAGATTTAGTTTCTTCCACGGGCGCGCTCTTGCCTGCTTTGACGCGTTTTGCGGCAGCATCAAGAGCAAGCTCAGCAATTTCAACAGAAGATTTTGCCAAACCTAAACGCTCTTGCGCCGCTAATACTTCGTAAAAAGTGGTCACCACATTGGCATGGACTTCAGCTTTTTTGCTATCTAATTTAGCGGTCGCTTTATCAACAAATAAATCGGCAGCTTCCATTCTCGCACTGCGTTTATTGCCTAACTCTAACTCTTGACTAAATTCCAGAGTTGTTTCTCTACTCGCATGTCTAGCATCTTGGATCGTTGTCGATATAGAAGGATTAGGCCGAACCGCTGCTTGCATTTTAATGCCTTCAATTGCCTCACGTTCGCGTAGGGCGACAGCAATATCTGGGTTAGCCTGTAAGGCCATATTTAATGCATCTTGTAGTGTTAAACTGCCTGCTGATTCTTTAGCTTCTGCGGCAATAGTTGCCGCATTAAATCCCATCAATAACAGGATGATGAATACGCATTGAAAGCTTAATTGTAAATACTTGGGTCGCAAAAATTGTAATTGCATGACGCACTCCTAATTTCAAATAAAATACCCACGGGTGGAAAAACCACACGATAGGTTACAAAATACTGAAATTAGAGTAGAGGTGGCGCGCGTGGCGCTGTTGGTTGATGTTTAAGCGACTGGCTAGAGTCAGGTAATAACGGTTGAAAATGCTTTGGAAAAAACCATAGAACAATGACAAAACATAAAAAGAATAAAATAAATGTAAATGAATTAATGGCTAATGCTATATCAACATCGTTTTTAATGCCCGATGCAACTGATAATGTATATGAAGCATGTGGAATGCTCGATAGGGCATTTTTAGCTGGGTGGCCTGAGTGATGGTTAATTTCTTCATACGCATTAGCAACATTAAAACCCGTATGTTCAATTGGGTGGTGCACATTTAAGTGCGCATGAATAAACGGCTGCAAAATAGCAAAAAAAACTGCAATTGCTAGTACCATCCATTTTGTTTTCATTGTTACCATACGGTCAATTTATCAAACTTTGTTTTTTATTGCAACTAATTTAGTTCTACTGTAGAGCTACTTAACCTTCAAATAGTTCCAGAAAATATTTATGGCATGTTGTTAATCGTTAAATCTCAATATGCAAATAATAGTGATCAGAAAGTTTATGGTTTAGAATCATTCAAACAGCAATATGGTGTCTCTATATTAACCATTAGGTACATGTAGGCTTTATTTAGTTGCTATGAATCAATTAATAAAGGGAATTTAAAATCAAGCTATTGAACAAAATTTGTTTCATTGGCGCTTTGCTTGCTGCGTCTTTTAATTGTGTATCTGAAGAAAAAGTAGCGCCTAAATTTTCAGCAACAGAAATTGCTTCTGGCTTATATATGCTTGAAGGTGTTGGCGGCTTTACGGGGGGCAACATAGCCTTATCTGTTGGTGATGATGGTGTTGTTATGATTGATGATGCTATGCCGTCAACGCTGGGCATTATGAAAACTGCGATTAAAAGCGTTACAGATAAACCAGTCGATTTTCTAATTAACACACATTTCCATTGGGATCATGCGGGGAATAATGCTGCAATGGGAAAGATGGGCACAAGAATTTTCGCACATGAGAATACACGTAAACGTTTGCATGAGGAGTTAGGAAAAGCTGGGGAAGGCGCCTTACCAGTTTTTACCTTTTCGCAACAAATGCATTTTTACTTAAATGGTAATGACACGCATATATTTTATGCTGCCAATGCGCATACGGATGGTGACATCATTATCTATTTTAAAAATTTAAATGTTATTCATGCAGGAGATGTCTTTCTGAATGGGATGTTCCCCTATATTGACTTAGAAAATGGCGGTAGTATGACGGGGTTAATTGCAGCGCATCATAAAATCCTAAGTATTACAGACGCTAATACTAAAATCATTCCTGGGCATGGTGCACTTGCTAATTTGGCTAATTTAAAAGCGTCTATTGCCATGTTGGAAGAATCAAAAAAACGCATCAATGAATTAATCGCTAATAATAAAAGCGAAGATGAAATCGTCAAGCTAAACCCGTTATCTAGGTACCAAAAATGGAGTCGAGAATTTATTAATACGGAAAGAATGACTCGCCAAGTATATAAAAGCTTAGTGAGTGAGGAGAAATAATTTGGTGGCCCGAACTGGAATTGAACCAGTGACACGCGGATTTTCAATACAAGTCAGCCTCACCTTTAGATATTGTCGTAAGTAAAATATTTATTTGAAATTGTTTTAAATTAAAGTTACTTGCTTGAACCAATTGCGAGTGATAAAGTCGTATTTAATATGAGAAAGTTTCGCTTAGTCGCAATGGTTTTAATTCTAGTATTGGCTTCAAGCCCTGCACTAGCTGCTATTTGTGCGACTACATGTGCGTCTCTGTCTGCTATGACTGCTTTACATTCTAATGATATGACTGAAATGCAGCATTGCCATGAAGGTTCAATGGGTACACATACAAATAAACCAAGTGCTGAGCATAAGTCTTGTGTGATGGGCGCTACATGTCATTTCGCGCAAGTAATATCTCAAGTTGACTCACTATCGAAGTACGTTTTTGCAGGTTTAACCAGATTATCTTTCCCAGAATTCACTCCTTTTGAAAAATCAATAGATTTATCCCCGCCGTTAAAACCTCCTGCTTGAGTTGATGTTATAGGGCCTTATTACGCCCTAAATTGTCTATTTAAGTTTTAGGAGGTATTTCATGAGTACTCATAAATTGGCTAATAAGCCAATGTTTTCATGTCTCTTGTTTGGTTTGATGCTGGTATTAGTATTTTCTGTAAGAGCAGAAGAGCCACTGTCATTAGCAGAAACTATCCAGTTGGCCACACAAAATCAGCCCTTGCTACAATCACTTGATGCGGCGGCGGCTTCATCACGCCAGGCAGCAATTGCAGAAGCCCAATTGCCAGATCCAAAAATTAAGTTCGGCGTCATTAATCTACCTGTTACCAATAGTAATGCGCTGCGATTTGATCGCGAAGATATGACCATGGTAAAAGTTGGTATTGCCCAGGATGTGACGCCATTAAAAAAGCGAGAAGCCGCTTCAAGCCGTCTGTTGGCAGAGGCAGGTCAGTTTTATACTGAACAAACCGCAACAGCGAGATTAATTGAACGTGATGCTGCTTTGGCTTGGTTAGATGTCTATGAAGCACAGCGAAAAACTGCGTTGCATCAACGCATGATAGCTGATATGACAGCAGAGCGAAAAGTACACGCTGCTAGTATCAGCTCAGGTAATGCTAAAACAAGCGATGTATTAGTGATGGATACCAATATATCGCTAACTAACGAAAAGCGTATTTTTGCACAGCGGGATGAGCGTAAAGCACGTGCGGCTTTGGCGCGATGGATTGGTAAGTCAGCATCTCGTTCGATTTCAGCAGAACTACCTGTGATGACAAGTATTTTGAATCATGATGCAATCCAAAAACAGCTTGAAAAGCATCCACTGTTACAAAATTCCTTTCAGTCTGAAACCGTCGCGCAATATGAAGTAGACATTGCGCAAGCGAATCTTGAGCGTAATTGGGGGTGGGAAGTTGGTTATGGCAAACGTTTTAATGATCGTAGTGATATGGTCACGTTCCAAGTTTCAATTGATTTGCAATTAGATCGTGCAAATCGCCAAGATAGACGCACTGCAGAAAAACTTGTATTAGTCGAAAAGGCTCGCAAACTCACGGAAGATAGAAGGCGTCAACTTTCATCTGAACTTGAAAGTGCAATGGCAGATGCTGAGGCGGCTAAAGCTCTCGAAAGTGAAAATGTGACAAAACTCATCCCCAATGCCAAAGCTAAGTTAAGTATAGCGCAGGCAGGGTATATATCAGGCAAAAAAACCATTGGCGAAGTATGGCAAGCACGTAGAGATATGATCGATATTGAGTTAGACCAATTGTCGATTTTAACGGATAAACAACGTGCCGCAGTCAAGATTAGATACTTTATAAATGACAAGCAACTATTTAAATAAAAATTAAAAGGAACCTAGCATGGAAACTACACAATTTTTGATAATTGTTCTATCACTAGCTACGATATTGGGCTGTACTAAACAAGACAACCAAGCAAGCGCTGAGGCCCAATTAGAGAATATGTCAGTAACAGTAAGGTTGGTGGAAGCCTCATCATTTGAGGCGAAACTAGAATTAAAAGAAAGACTACCTAACGAAATAACTACAGATGATAGAGCGACTGCAATTGAACAAAATGATAGCGGTAAAAAAGTGATGTTTTGGTACGACCCGATGGTAGAAGGTCGGCGTTTTAGCAAGTATGGACAATCACCTTTTATGGACATGAAATTAGTACCACATTATGCAAAAGATGCTAACGAAGGAGCTAAATCATGAGGCGGATTCATATGGTTTTAATGGCTATTTTATTAGTGCTAGCCTCTGGCTTCGGTTGGTTTTTTGGGCAAAAAAGTATGCAACTGTCGGTCTCTGAAAGTGCATCCACTAGTGACTCTAACAAGATGGAAATATCAGTGGTGAATGGTGTTAAGCAAGACGGGTCTGGCAAAGCCGTTAAATACTGGTATGACCCGATGGTGCCTGAACAGCGCTTCGATAAGCCGGGTAAGTCGCCTTTCATGGATATGCAGTTAGTCCCGAAATATACTAATGCTGGTAGTGATGGTGAAGAAGGCGGTGTCGCTATTTCATCTCAAACCAGGCAGAATTTAGGTATCCGTTTAGCGCAAGTTGAACCGAAAAGATTTGGTGAGTCATTTTCAGCAATAGGTCGCATTGAGCCGGATCAACGTCGTTTTTATGACGTGCAAACGCGCATTCCAGGGTTTGTGGAACGATTGTCGGTACGTGCTGTAGGTGACCCTGTCAGCAAAGGTCAGAAAGTTGCTGAAATTTATGCGCCTGAACTATTAGCGGCACAACAAGAGTATTTGGCCTTGCGTCAATTATCTAGTGTCGATGGCGATAACGTACTTAAGGACGCTGCACGTAACAGGTTAAAGTTACTCGGGATGAGTCGGGGTGAGATAGCCGCGATTACAACGTCAGGAAAATCACGTACTCGCTTTGGCGTCTATGCCCCAGCTTCTGGAGTGCTGACTGAGTTAGGTGTTCGAGAAGGTGGACAGCTAATGGCAGGTAGCTCATTAATTCAAATTGCTGATTTATCACAAGTGTGGCTGATTGCAGAAGTGCCAGAACGTGATGCAGCTAGGCTGAAGCTAGGGGTTGCTGCCAAAGTTCAATTTCAAGGCCTACCTGGCATGGTGTTCAAAGGTGAAGTTGGCTACATCTATCCGATGTTGGATGATGCCTCTAGAACGCTGCAAGTTCGCATCGAGCTGGCGAACAAAGATAATCGATTACGTCCTGGAATGTATGCCGATATCGAATTTTCAGGGGAAACACGTGAAGCGTTATCTGTACCAATTGAAAGTATTATTGTTACTGGTAGGCGCAAAGTCGTTATTGTGAAAGAAGCTAATGGCTATCGGCCAGTTGAGATTAAAACAGGACAAGAACTTGGTGATCGTGCTGAAGTGTTAAGCGGTCTGGTTGAAGGGGAGGAAGTGGTTGTTTCGGGCCAGTTCTTAATTGATTCTGAAGCATCATTATCTGGCGTATTAGCTAGACTATCCCAGCAAGATGAAGATATGAGTCTGGGCATGAACGGCATGCGAATGGGTAATGATAAAGCGATGACATCAGAAAAGATGCCTAAAGGACGTGGCAAAGTGGTTGATATTAATGTTGAATCAAATCATGTCACGTTGAACCACGAACCAATTGAAGAGCTGGGCTGGCCGTCTATGACTATGGGGTTTAAGGTGAAAGATAGTACACAACTTAGCAAACTTAAAGTGGGTGATGCAGTAGAGTTTGATTTGAAGGCTGAAACAGAAGCAGCCCCTGACATGCCAGCACAATATATGATTGATCGTGTAGAAAAATATAAAGTCATGAAAGATGACATGATGGGGGTGAAGCCATGATTGCTCAATTAATACGTTGGTCTGCTAACAATCGGTTATTAGTATTGTTGGTAACTTTAATGGTCGTGATTTGGGGTGTATTTACCATGCTCAGGACACCGTTGGATGCAATTCCTGATTTATCTGATACACAAGTCATCATACGTACCCAATGGGCTGGTCAGGCACCTCAGATTGTAGAAAATCAGCTGACCTATCCTTTGACGACAACGATGCTGTCTGTGCCTGGCGTAAAAACTGTACGTGGATATTCATTCTTTGGCGACTCTTATGTTTATATTCTATTTGATGACGACACAGATCAGTATTGGGCACGCTCTCGTGTATTGGAATACTTAAGTCAGATTACTTCGAAATTACCTAAAGGTGTAAATCCAAGTTTGGGGCCTGACGCAACGGGTGTAGGCTGGGTGTATGAGTATGCGCTGGTTGATCGCAGTGGTAAGCATGACTTGGGGCAGTTACGTGCTTTACAGGACTGGTTTCTTAAGTTTGAGTTAAAAACCATTCCAGGCATAGCTGAAGTTGCTACTTTAGGTGGTATGGTGCGCCAATATCAGGTGCAGGTTGATCCTGATAAATTACGCAATTATCGTATCCCACTTTCTAAAGTCGTATCGTCTATCCAATCAGCCAACCAAGAAGTGGGAGGCGCAGTTGTAGAAGCTGCTGAAGCTGAATATATGGTGCGTGCACATGGGTATTTAGAATCTTTAGAAGATTTTCGTAACATTCCGTTGGGTGTAAGCGGTAATGGAACACCAATTCTTTTATCTGATGTTGCACGTATACAAATCGGCCCTGAGTTACGTCGCGGTATAGCCGAGCTTAATGGTGAAGGCGAAGTAACAGGTGGTGTGATTGTGATGCGAGCGGGACAAAATGCATTAGAAGTGATTGATGCAGTAAAAGCGAAACTAGCATCTCTTAAGAAGAGCTTACCCGAAGGAGTGGAGGTTGTTACGACTTATGATCGGTCGCAACTTATCAAGCGTGCCGTTAATAATTTAACCTATAAACTTATTGAAGAGTTTGTTGTTGTTGCATTGGTATGTGTATTTTTCTTATGGCATTTTAAGTCAGCATTGGTGGCGATTGTGGCTTTACCAGTAGGCGTGTTAGTCAGTTTTATTGTCATGTACTATCAGGGTGTTAATGCTAATATCATGTCGCTAGGAGGTATTGCAATAGCAATTGGTGCCATGGTGGATGCTGCCATTGTGATGATTGAGAACGCTCATCGGAAGTTAGAAAGTTACAAAAATGATTTTGGTGAACCTAATAATAGCCAACGTATTAAAGTTGTTGTTGATGCAGCAAGTGAGGTCGGGCCAGCGTTATTTTTCTCTTTATTGATTATTACTTTGTCGTTCATTCCTGTCTTCACCTTAGAAGCACAAGAAGGGAAACTATTCGCACCATTAGCTTTTACTAAGACCTATGCAATGGCAGCAGCAGCAGGATTGTCCGTGACTTTAATTCCTGTATTAATGACTATCTTTATTCGTGGACACATTCGGCCTGAACATAGTAACCCGCTTAATAGATGGCTGATTGCGATCTACAAACCATTGCTGGCTAAAGTGCTACATTTCCCTAAAGCCACATTAGGTGTTGCAGTAGTTCTGGTGATGATTACGTTGTATCCGCTTAGTCAATTAGGCAGTGAGTTTATGCCGCCGTTGGATGAAGGTGATTTGCTCTATATGCCAACGGCACTACCTGGACTCTCTGTTTCGAAAGCTAGTGAGATACTACAATTGAGTGATAGGCTCATCAAAACCGTGCCAGAAGTTAAGTCAGTATTTGGTAAGGCCGGCCGAGCAGATACGGCGACTGATCCTGCGCCATTGCAGATGCTAGAGACAACGATTCAACTTAAACCACAAGATCAGTGGCGTCCTGGAATGACCCGAGAGAAGCTAGTTAAAGAATTAGATAGCAAGCTTAAGATACCTGGCATGGCAAACGTATGGGTGCAACCTATTCGTAACCGTATCGACATGCTTTCTACAGGCATTAAAACCCCAGTAGGGATCAAAATTGGAGGGGCTGATTTAGCTATACTAGCAAAACTAGGTGAAGAGGTGGAGCAACTGATGAAAAAAGTGCCTGGCGCTAGTTCAGTGATCGCTGAGCGTGTGACAGGTGGGCGATATATTGATGTCAAAATAAACCGTCTCAAAATCGCTCGTTATGGCTTAAATATAGACGATGTGCAGTTGTTGATTTCTAGTGCAATTGGCGGCGCCAATATCGGCTCAAAAATTGAGGGCTTGGCACGTTATCCAATCAATGTAAGGTTTCCAAGAGAGCTACGTGATTCAGTAGAGAAGCTTAAATCTCTCCCTATCGTTACTAAAAAAGGAGCTACCGTGCCATTGGGAGAAGTGACAGAAATAAAAATAACAGATGGGCCGCCCATGATTAAAAGTGAAAATGCACGCCCAAATGTGTGGGTATATGTGGATATTCAAGACCGTGATTTAGGTGGTTTTGTCAAAGATGCAAAAGTATTGTTGGATAAAGAGCTGCAGCTGCCAGCGGGTTACTCAGTCACATGGTCAGGTCAGTTTGAATATTATGAGCGTGCATCTAAACGACTAAGTTATGTTATTCCGATGACGCTAGGCATTATTTTTATTTTACTATTTTTAGCCTTCAAACGTATCACTCCAGCCATTCTTATATTAGGTAGCTTGCCGTTTGCATTAGTTGGGGCTGTTTGGTTTCTCTACATTTTAGGTCACAATTTTTCTATTGCCAGTGGGATAGGGATGATTGCTTTGTCTGGGTTGGCTGCCGAGTTTGGCATCATCATGCTTGTGTATTTAGATGATGCAATTGAGCGCTATCGGGCCGCTGGCAAACTCAATACTAAGGAAGATTATTATGATGCATTAATTGAGGGTGCTGCACTGCGAGTAAGGCCTAAAGCTATGACAGCGGCAGTCATTCTCGCTGGATTAATCCCAATCTTAATAGGTACTGGCACAGGATCTGAGGCTATGAGCCGTATTGCGGCACCCATGGTAGGAGGCATGCTTACTGCTCCGCTAATGTCTTTATTCGTGCTGCCAGCAGCCTATATGTTATTGCGGAGTAAAAAATTATGAAAGTAGACAGCCAAGAGCTACAAACTTTGGCTATGCAGTATTTTGTTCAACACCATTGAAAGGATTTACAGTATGCAGACAGAGCAACTGAACCCTGTCATAAAGAGCATTAACTACGGCGTTGATACATCTAATATTAATCTTTCCACCAAAAGTAAGGAACAATGATCATGCCAGAAATTATCCCAAATTATCATCCGATATTAGTACATTTCACCATGGCGCTGCTTAGTATATCAGTCGTGTTTTATGTGCTTAGACTATTATTGCCTATTAATCATCGTTGGCGAGAACAGTGGTTAAATATGGCGAATTGGAGTTTATGGACAGGTTGTTTATTTGCGATAGCCACTGTAATTGCGGGTTGGTTTGCCTATAACTCAGTGGCACATGATACACCCTCCCATGCGGCAATGACCTTACATCGTAATTGGGCAATTCCCACTGCTACCTTATTTTTACTATTAGGCTTTTCCAGTATCCGTTTGGCTACCGGTAACAAGCTACCCGGATTTAAATTTCTATCAGTATCTATTATTGCAGCTATCTTATTGATGGTTACTGGCTGGTTAGGGGCTGAGGCTGTTTATCGCTATGGTTTAGGAGTGATGTCATTGCCAAAAATTGAAGCGGGTGCTGATGGTCATAATCATAGCCATGGTTCAGATTCAGAAGCAAAAATAAGTTCAGATGGGCATAACGACAGTCACGAATTAGTTGTACCAGAAATGGCAGAAACTATCAGTGAGCAAAATCATGACGATACCTCGGATCATGCGCATTCAGTGATTGAGGAACCGATGGGTGAGTTAACACAACCTCTAGTAGCGGAGCATGGTAACCATGCAGATGATGTTATGGAGGAAATGACGCAGCAGGATATTCCATCGGATGGACATGATCACACACATTAGTCAACAGAGTCGAAATGTTAAAAAAATGATTGACTTGTGTGTAGCACCTAGGATTTACACTGCAATCAAGTATAGAGGAAAGGTAATTGGAGAGCATGATGTTGACAGTCAGTGAGTTATCAAAAAGAGTCAATGTAACACCGGATGCGATACGTCATTACGTACGGATTGGATTGTTAACACCATCACGAGATCCTGAAAATGGATACAAGCTGTTTGATCATGAAGATTCGAAAAAAATGGCATTTATTCGTCGGGCAAAATTACTGGGTTTTACATTGCATGATATTCAGACCATTTTTAATCACAGTGATGACGGTCAATCACCCTGTCCGATAGTCAGAGACATCATCCAGCAACGGCTTGAAGATAACAAAGAAAAACTAATTGAATTAAATGCACTTCAAGAAAGAATGGACCAAGCAATGGATAAATGGCAATTCATGCCAGATGGTATTCCTAATGGTGATGCTATTTGCCATTTGATAGAAATGAGTGATGAAGGAGAATAAAATGAAAACTGATCTGGTTTGTGGCATGACTGTGGATGAAAAATCCAAGTATTTCACCGAGCATGATAGTGAAACATACTACTTTTGCAGTGAACATTGCCAGCATAAATTTACAGCTTCACCAGAACAATACCTATCTACTGATGATATGGAGGAAAAGAGTGGCTGTGGATGCAATCATGATAAAACAACGTCGAATCAAGCAGAAGAAAGTGCAGGAGGGTGTTGTAGTGGAGAGAAAAATCATGATGAGAAACCTGATGAAAAGCAGCATAACTGTTGTGGCGGACATGAACAAAACAATGTCGTGCTACCTAAAACTAAAGGTGCAAATGATAGTGAGATAATTTACACCTGCCCCATGCACTCAGAAGTGGAATCAACAGACCCTAGTGCAGCTTGCCCAAAATGTGGCATGGCTCTGGAACCTAAAAACGCACCACTTTTAAATACAAAGACAGAATATACTTGCCCAATGCACCCAGAAATTGTGCAGGATCACTCAGGTAGTTGTCCAAAATGTGGCATGGCATTAGAACCTCGAACTGTAGAAGTCAGTGAAGATACGAGTGAGCTAGACTTTATGAGTCGTCGCTTCTGGTTTAGTGTCTTTCTTGCAGTTCCAGTTTTTTTCAGTGCGATGGCAGCAGAATTCTGGCCAGACGCAATCAATAGCATTATTTCGCCTGTAGCAAGACAGTGGGCAGAGTTAATATTATCTGCCCCAGTAGTCTGGTGGGCAGGTTGGGCATTTTTTCAGCGTGGCTGGCAGTCGATTGTCACACGCAACCTGAATATGTTCACCTTGATTGCGATTGGTGTGGGAATAGCTTGGATTTATAGCTTCATAGCTGTGCTTGCACCTGGACTTTTTCCTGATGCCGTGTTTAATGATTTTGGTGTCGTGCCTGTTTACTTTGAGGCTGCGGCTGTGATAACCGCACTTGTTTTACTTGGACAGGTAATGGAATTACGCGCTAGAAGTCAAACCAACACTGCCATAAAACTATTATTAGGGCTTGCGCCTAAAACTGCTCGAATTGTTAGAGGGGATGGTATTGAAGAGGATATTCCACTTGAACATGTACAAGTCGGTGATATCTTACGCGTGAGACCGGGTGAAAAAATTCCTGTTGATGGTGTTGTCACCGAAGGTGAAAGCAATGTCGATGAATCGATGGTAACAGGAGAGCCCATTCCGGTCACCAAGTCTGCAGGAGAAAAACTAATTGGCGCGACGGTGAATGGTACGGGCAGTCTATTAATGCAGACTGAAAAAGTAGGTGCCGATACGCTACTTGCCCAAATAGTCAAAATGGTAGCCGATGCACAACGCACACGAGCGCCCATACAAAAACTAGTGGATGTGGTAGCAGGCTATTTTGTACCTGCTGTGGTTCTCACCGCAGTAATAACGTTTATCGTCTGGAGTATTTGGGGACCCGAACCCGCATTAGCCTATGCTTTAATTAATGCTGTAGCAGTATTGATTATCGCTTGTCCTTGTGCATTGGGATTAGCAACGCCTATGTCAATCATGGTGGGTACAGGTAAAGGTGCCATGATGGGGGTGTTGATAAAAAATGCTGAAGCATTAGAGGTTTTGCAAAAAGTCGATACCTTGGTGGTAGATAAAACGGGCACTTTGACCGAGGGAAAACCTAAATTGGTTTCTGTCACTGCGGCAGCTGATTTTAAAGAAGACGAAAATTTACGTTTAGCAGCAAGTTTGGAAAGAGCAAGTGAACATCCATTGGCTGAAGCTATTGTAAGAGGGGCTGAAGAGAAAGGAATTAAACTTTCACAAACAGATGATTTCCAATCTATTACGGGTAAAGGTGTGACAGGGCTTGTTGATGGACACAAGCTTGCATTAGGTAATAGTAAATTACTTCAAAGCTTGGACATCGATATTGGTGAGTTGCCTCAGCAAGCAGATAAACAACGTGCTGAAGG
>CAYXOR010000021.1:0-43908 GCA_964466895.1 uncultured Methylophilaceae bacterium
TTTGTATTGCCATTTATGATTGCAGCAACATTACATCTATTAGATATTAGGCCTGGAGGAAAAAGCTTTGGTAATCTTATTACACCGCCAATTGGCTTAGACTTTCCTCAGCTAAAAGACATACATGGCAGGGATTTTTTACCTGAACAATGGGACAAAAAATGGAATATTGTGATGGTTGACTATAATGGGTGTGATACCGGCTGTCAGTCTATTTTAGACAAGGTAAATAGAGTGCATATATCACTCGCAAAAGAAGCGAAGCGCGTGCAACGTATTTTAATCTTATCTAACAGTGATAATGACTTTAGATCAGCAATACATGAAAGATTTCCTAACTTAAAAGTGCTGACGGGAGACACTGAACAGTTTATTGCTACTTATGAGACAGTAGCAGATGTACCAAGCATCTATTTGGTTGACCCGTTGGGTAATTTGATGATGCAGTATTCGCAAGATATTTCATCAAAAGAATTGCGTGGAGATTTGGTGCGTTTGTTGAAAAACTCTTGGGCAGGCTAGTATGTTTAAAAGGTTAGCTTATATCGCTACTGTAATAACGCTTTGCGTGGTTGTATTAGGTGCGTATGTACGTCTATCAGATGCTGGTTTGGGGTGTCCAGATTGGCCAGGTTGCTATGGTACTTTAACCGTGCCGCAAAGTAGCGAGGCGATAGCGCAAGCACAAATCACTTATCCTGATTCACCGGTGGAAGAGGCTAAGGCATGGAAAGAGATGATTCACCGCTATTTGGCGGGCATACTAGGCATATTAGTGTTAGCTCTATTTATACAAGCTTGGCGTGAGCGAGATACAATTAATGTTTCACCTATGTTGCCAACTGCTTTGTTAGGTATTGTGGGCTTTCAAGCCGTACTTGGTATGTGGACAGTCACAATGCTGCTTAAACCGGCCATTGTTACGATGCATCTCATGGGCGGTATGGCCACACTGGCTATACTAACGTGGATAACACATCGACACTGGGGTGTTGCGTCACGTAATTTTTTGGTTTCTAGTCATGCACGATTGTGGGTGCGTTTCGCTATTGTTATCTTGTTCGCACAGATTTTCTTGGGCGGTTGGACCAGCACCAATTATGCAGCATTAGCTTGTACAGATTTTCCTACTTGTCATGGTGCTTGGATACCAGAAATGGATTTCAGAAATGCATTTCATTGGCTACGCGAGCTCAATCAGGACGCAGAAGGTAAGCCGTTAGCACTAGGGGCTTATGTGGCGATTCAATGGACACATCGCATTGGTGCATTGGTTACCTTTATCTATCTAGGGTTGTTGTGTGTAAGCCTAATGCGTCAATCACAGCTACAAGGGCTGGCTGGCATTATGCTAGTGTTGCTATTTGTGCAAATTGGTTTGGGCATTGCTAACTTGGTATTGCTTTTACCGACTATACTTGCCGTCGCACATAACCTAGTTGCTGCATTGCTCTTGATAACAGTGATTGTGTTAAACTCCAAAATTACAGAGAGGCGTGCCTGTTAGGCATGTTTTAATGATTTGAATTAAAGGTTTTTTGTATGAGTGCTACAACAGGCATGAACCCATTTGGGTCAAAGGTAGATTTCAATAGTTTTTTTACATTGTGTAAACCACGTGTAACAGCTTTGATTGTGTTTACAGCAATTATTGGTATGTTTCTGGCTACACCCAGTATGGTGCCACTCAATATTTTGGCTGCGGCGACCATCGGTATTGCCATGGCTTCTGGGGCTGCTGCTGCATTTAACCATTTAATCGAGCAAAAGATAGATGCAAAAATGGCGAGGACTAGAGGCCGACCGCTTCCAACTGGGCAAATAAATTCGAAACAAACTTTTGTGTTTGCAACAGTCGTTGCGACTATTGGTTTGGCCATTTTATATTTCTTTGTTAACCCACTCACCATGTGGCTAACGTTTGCCACTTTTATCGGTTACGCTGTGATTTATACGGTGTTTCTTAAACCTGCTACACCATTGAATATTGTGATTGGTGGGTTATCTGGTGCAATGCCGCCAGCACTAGGCTGGGCGGCAGTTACAGGCGTTGTTTCTGCAGAAGCGTGGATATTGGTACTCATTATTTTTGCTTGGACACCGCCACATTTCTGGGCGTTAGCGCTATATCGCCGTGAGGAATATGCCAAATCAGGCTTACCGATGCTGCCAGTAACACATGGTGAGGTATACACAACATTACACATCTTGTTCTACACCATTATTTTGGTAGCAGTGACATTGATTCCATTTGCCATGCGTATGAGTGGAATCATTTATTTAGTCTCAGTACTGTTGTTAGATGCTGTTTTTATGGCTTATGCCATTAAACTGCATCGCCAATATTCAGATGCGTTATCCAAAAGCACATTTAAGTATTCAATTTTATATCTAATGTTGTTATTTCTCGCATTGGTGGTTGATCATTACTTTTTGATAGTGCTTTATTAGCCAGCAGCAGGTAAGTCATATAGATAAATATAAAGTTTATTTTACCCTGTCGTCAGTGATAAACCACCATCAGGATTTTTTTTCCTTGTTGGAATAACATGCCTATCTAAATCTCCACATATTGTTTGATACATGTCTTTAGAAAATAGCATATCTCCAATATACCAAGAGTGGCTTTTGTTCCCATCTACCTTCATTGCTTCTTCATTATCATCATAATATTCGCCACAATTTACATTGACTGCATTATGCGGCACATCCTCTGGCAACCCAATTCTGCCAACTCTTGGTGCTACGCCAACTCTTTTGATGTTAGATAGTTTTAGCGCTGAATCGAATGGATTTGAGTAATTAGTAAATCGAACACAATGCCGGTAGATGGATGATGATTTTGAGTTGTCACCAGACATCGATTTTGCGGACACATCAGCACCTATGAATAAAATTTGGCTCACAGTCCAATTTTCTTCTGCGACACGTGGTCTATCATCTGCATCATCAAAAGCTTCTCTAACGACATAAGCACCAGTTGAGTGTGCGAGTATGTGCAGGTTTATTTCACAGTCTGCAGTTTGCATGGCGGCAAAAGGTTTAATGCAGTCATCAACCAATCTTATAGCGGTTTGTTTCGCATCTGAACGATCTTCAAGGTAATTTAAAGCACGGTCATCGCTAGGCCAATCAAGGCTAATGACAACACCTCTGAAACCTTGCTTATCTAAATCTTTTTGTAGTTGGCGGTGCCTTTTCAGCACTAACTTTTGGTTATTGTTATAGCCGTGAATGAATACTAAAATATCGCCGCAATCTTTACCAGTCAGTTCGCTTTTTCCTGAAACAGCTTCTGTAAGTACGTCTTTAAACCATTCGCTTTTTTTAATTTTTTGGCCAGGAGCAGGATTTTTTACGTTGTTACCAATTCTCAGAAAATAGGTCGCACCTGGCTCATCACCAAACTTACCTTTTTCTATGTTTCTTAAAGAAATCATATAGTCAGACATGTCATCACACCTCTATATTGGCTTTTGTTGTGTTAGTAATATTTTATTGTAAATGATTTTTCTATGTATTGCTTTATCGGGTACTGAAGCCATGATAGCCAGTTCACAAGACATGCAACTTAGATTTGCTGTGTATGTCAGCGTTGAAGTCAGTTTTATTTTTTTTAGGCATGTTTCGTGTAAAGGTTTAGATTACTTTGTTTGTGAAATTAACTTATTATCATTTCTCTTGACCTTAGACTATAGTCTAAGGTTTATAGTGTTCACTATGGAGCAGATAAAATGTCTACATTAACGATAGGAAAACTGGCAAAAGCCTGTGCGGTAAAGGTTGATACTATCCGTTATTATGAGCGCAAAGGGCTGTTGTTACCGTCGGCTCGGACGGAATCTGATTATCGTGTTTATTTACCGGATAGTGTAAGGCGCTTGCAATTTATTCGCAAAGCGAAAGGTCTTGGTTTCACTTTGGAAGAAATTAAAGGTTTGCTGGGGATTTCAGATAGACCTGAAGCCGATTGCGCCGATGTACGAGAATATGCGCGCACTAAAATCATGGATATAGACGAACGTATTACTGATTTGATTAAAATTAAAACCTGCTTGGAAGAGCTTGCTTCTTTTTGCCCAGGCGAAGGTAAACCGCTAGCAGAGTGTAATATCCTGCAATATTTTTATGGAGATGAGTCATGAAGCTATTATTACCACTTGTTGTAACTGCCTTGCTATTACAACCTATTATCAGCATTGCTGCGCAAGAGGCTAAAGCACATGGTCAAGATCGTATGTTAGTCGCTAAAGCAGATGCAGCAGGAGCGAAGGTAAAACCAAACGAAGCGCTGTTTGAAGTGCATGGTATTGTGTGCTCGTTTTGCTCGGTTGGTGTACGTAAAAAACTTTCTAAACTCCCCTTTATAGACAAGAGTAAATATAAAGATGGTGTGTTGGTAGAAATTGAAAGTCAGAAAGTAACCATAGCGATAAAGCCAGGGGCAAGGCTTGATATGAATGCAGCATTTGAATCGATTAAATCAGGTGGATATGAGCCTATCAATGTGATGGTTGCAGATGAAAACGGCATCGTGACAACGCATACGCCAGTAGAATAATAATGAATCGTGTTCTGCTAACAATTGTTTTTAGTTGCGTGTTCGCACCCGTCGCTTATGCGCACCAACCGGTGATGGATATGGCGCCGCGTTGGGAGGAGGGCTATGGTTTTCAAATTCGTCATGAACGCTATGGGTCTAATGATCTCATGGATGGTCATTCAGAAATTGCCAATCCACTGGGTTTGAAGCGTTACGTAAAGAAAACATGGTTAGAAGGGGTTTACACTTTTGATCGTGCGGTGCGTGTTACATTTAAATTGCCGTATGTAGAACAAACCCGCGTTAAAAATGTGGCTGGTGTCGGTGTAAAGCAGAGAAGTAGTGGTCTCGGTGACCTTGTCCTTGGTGTACCTTTAAAACATTATATTAATAAAGGTGGTGGTACACAGAACTTCAGTTTTACGCCTTCATTACGCGTCCCTACAGGAAGCACCAGCGGAGATTTTCCTATTAGCGATGGTAGCTTAGACTTGGGTTTAAGTTTCTCGCATGGTTATGAATCCTTTAAATACTACACATTAATCGATTTGTTTTATTGGATTAATAGTAAAGGTAAACATGGTATGCGTGAAGGTAATGAGCTTGGGTTAGATATTAATCTTGGTTATCACCCTTTTCATGATGATGCCACTAATTCAGGTATGTTTGTCATGTGGGACGTTACCGCGCGGCATCATGATAAGCCGAATGCAGCAACATTGACGACTGCAAGCGGTGGAAAACGGATACATACTGGCCCAGTGCTAGTTTTGTATAAAGATAATATGATGTTTCGTAGTGAGTATAAACATTTGGTTTATGAGAAGACGAGTCAAGTCTCTAATTCACGTGGTAATGAGTTTAATATTAGCATAGGGGTTACGTTTTAATGGAGATGACAAGCATAATCACTTGTTACAAATGTGGTGCCTCTAAGAAAGAGACCATGCCGACAAATGCGTGCCAGTATTTTTATGAATGCACAGGTTGTGGCCAATTGTTAAAACCAAAACAAGGGGACTGTTGTGTGTATTGTTCCTATGGTGATAAACCATGTCCTCCAATACAAGCGCAAAAAGGAGATTGTTGTGGCTGATGATATTAAGAAGCCAAGAAAATGGGGCGTATTGATATTGTTCACCTCTATCAGCACTTTGCTGTGCTGTGCATTGCCTATTATCTTAGTGAGTCTCGGCATGGGTGCTGTTGTGGCATCATTAGCTTCTAGCGTCCCATTTTTAGTGACTTTAAGCTTGCATAAAGCATGGACGTTTAGTATTACGGCTTTGATACTCATGATTGCTGGTTGGGTGCTTTATCGTCCCGGTAGAGTGTGTCCTACTGATCCAGAGTATGCTAAAGCTTGTAATATTGCGTATCAATGGAATACTCGTTTTTTCTGGGGGTCGGTCGTTATCTGGTGTATTGGCAGTTTTTCTGCATTTATATTGCCGTTACTGCAATCAGGATAAGCTGCGGGATTTTACTGCTTAATTTTATATGGCGCACCCGGCGGGAGTCGAACCCACGACCTTTGGTTTCGGAAACCAACACTCTATCCAACTGAGCTACGGGCGCATGTGGCGGATTATAGCAAACGGTCTGTGGCTTGTCTTTCACAGCCGACTTAATGCTTCAGCATTTAGCGAGGCTGGGGACAGCCCTTGCGGCTGTAAACTTTAGCATTGAACTTGCCGCTTTCTCATTTGACTTACCGCTTTAGCGGTTAGAGAGAATGGTGATGCCCTTTACGGGTATAGCATTTAGCGAGGTTGGTGACACCCCTTCACACTTAACTTGCCAGTTTACTGGCTTAGTTAATTGGGGAAGACCCTTGCGGTCTTACGGGTGTGCGGTCTTGCGTGTATCAAGATGCTGTTATCAGCTTGCTGGTATAATTGCGCGGTTAAATAAATTATGGATACATCCTATTATGAGCAATAAGGCACACCCACCAGGCACTGGTTTTATTCAGAAAGTCATCGTTATATTAGGCGGCATCATCGCACCTATTTTTGTCTTATATACCATGACAAAGTCGGCTCCGGTAGCGGATAAGCCTGTCGAAGTCATTGATGTTGCAGCTAATATTAAGCCATTAGCAGTAGTGGAAGTGGCAGTAGAAAGTGGGGCATCTGTAGAAATGAGTGGCGAAGCAGTTGTTGCTGCTTCGTGTGCAGCATGCCATGCTTCAGGTGTGTTGAGTTCTCCAAAGATAGGAGAAAGTGCAGATTGGGGGGCACGTATCGCGCTAGGGTTTGACACGCTGACTAAACATGCAATTGAGGGTGTTCGTACCATGCCTGCTCGTGGCGGGAATCCAGATTTAACGGATAATGAAGTTGCGAAAGCCGTTGCCTATATGGCCAACCAATCAGGTGCTAATTTTACGTTACCTGAAGCTGCTGAAACTATGCAGTAATCGACAAAGATTGTTTGTTAATGTTATTGAGTAGGCACAGATGGCTACCTATGCAATAGGTGATATCCAAGGTTGTTATCATGCTTTTCAGGCATTATTGCAGCGTATTGAATTTGATATAAAAACCGATACTTTATGGTTGGTAGGTGACTTGGTAAACCGTGGCAGTGGCTCGCTTGAGGTTTTGCGATGGTGTTTTCAGCACCAAAATAACATCAAAACAGTGTTGGGCAATCATGATTTGCACGCTATTGCCGTTGCGCATAATATTCGGCCAGCCCATCGCGGTGATACTTTGCAAGCCATTATCGATGCACCCGATGCTGATGCCTTGTTGCATTGGTTGCGACATCAACCATTGATGGTTGTACGTGATCATTATGTCATGGTGCATGCTGGCTTATTACCACAGTGGACAGTAACAGATGCGCTGGCTTATGCACATGAAGTTGAAATTGCTTTGCAAAGTAAGCGCTATATAGCGTTCTTAGCGAATATGTATGGTAATCAGCCTAATGTTTGGCATGATGGTTTGGTTGGATATGACCGATTACGAGCGATCACTAATGTAATGACACGTATGCGGGTTTGTACAACAGTAGGCGCTTTGGATTTTGATTTTAAAGGTGAGTTATGTGATGTACCTGAAGGCTATGTACCTTGGTTTGATTTGCCCTGTCGTCAATCAACAGAGATTGATATTGTTTGCGGACATTGGTCAGCATTAGGCTTACATCAGCGTGAGAATGTGCACGCACTCGATACAGGTTGTTTATGGGGGGGAAAGTTAACGGCCATGTGTTTGGAAACAAAAGCGATTACACAAGTGCCATCAAATAAAAATGATCAACCACTAAAGGCCTAGTTGCTTAGAAATAGCATTAAAAACTGACTTGGTTAGCATTTGTCTGTTCATGTCTTTTGTGTCGATGGGTAGAAGAAAATGCAATTCAATGATGGGTTCTTTTTGTTTTAATATATTGACCATAGACTCACCTAGCGTGGTTTCTCCAGCATAAGACATTAATGTGTTTATCTCGCCATTAAGGTGTGGGTATTTGATAGCAACGGGTTGAATCGTCGCATTCGCGTTTAGAGCAGCTTGCACAATGCTACTTTTGAATGGCGCTATCATTGTGCCGTCGGTCGTTTTTCCTTCAGGAAAAAAACCAATATTATCACCATTTAACAATTTCTCAGTAGTGGTTTCTACAATACGTACAGCATCTTTTTTGCTGCTTCTGTTAATAAAAATTGTGCCAGAACTTTTTACTAAATAACCAAAAATTGGCCAATTGCTAATTTCGGATTTAGCAATAAAGCGTAATGGGATAATGCTGTTCAGTGCGTGAATATCTGTCCATGAGATATGGTTGGCCATAAACAGGGTGTTTGAAGTATTGTTATTGGGTAATTCCCCGTAAGTTTTTACGTCAATATTTAAGCATTCTAATAAGCCTTTGCACCACCATTGGGTTAGTTTTAGCTTGCGCCCCTTTTTAATAAAAGACCAAGTTATAGCGGTAATAGCAATACCCAACATTGTGTGTAGCACAATGCAGAATATGCGATATAGTCGTGTCAGTGAATTAGTTTGGCGCAAACGTTACTTTAAGAAATGCTAGTATTTCTTATTTTTAATGAAGACCAAAAAGCGAGTACTGGTTTCACCAATATGGGTTAATGTGTCACACGTGAAGTGCTGCTGTTTTCTACAATACGCACCCTGTCACCAGGGTTGAATGGTTCGTCAGCTTCTTGCACGATGGCAATGAGGCCGCCGCCATCTAGTTTAACGGTAATTTCTAGTGCATCGGTACGAGTTACTAGCTCTTCTGTCGCTGCGCCAGCAAGTCCACCAGCGACTGCGCCAATGACTGCGCCAAGTGCGCTACCACGCCCATGCCCAATAGAACCACCTGCTATGCCGCCAATTGCGCCACCTGCAACCGTGCCGACGGGAGATTTGGTGCCTTCTAATTTAACATTACGTACGCTTTCTACAACGCCAGTTTTGACAGTTTGTACTTTACGCGCATCATCACGCTTATACACGCTACCAGAGTTTGAGCTGGCACATGCTGCTATAAACACAGATAAAATTATCATTAAAATTAATTTTGAAAATGTCATGGTTTCCCCTTTAAATTAATTATTTTGCTTGCTCTTGTTCTGCAACTTCTTGGACAAGCGCTTGGCTATAAACGTTCTCAATATCTTGACGGCTAGGTTGGTGGTTTTGTCCGCCACGGCTCGCTATTTTAATTGCACCCATGGTAGAGGCCAGTCTGCCACAAGTTGGCCAATCCCATTTTCTTACAATGCCATACAATAAGCCAGCACGATAGGCATCACCACATCCGGTAGGGTCTATAACCTTATCTGCTTTAACGCTTGGGATGGTGTAACGTTGACTGTCGGCATAAATATGTGAGCCCTCAGCACCTAGCGTGACAATAAGTGCATTCACTTTTTCAGCTAACTGTTCTAATGTCAAGCCAGTTTTGTCTTGCAACACCTGTGCTTCATAGTCATTGACTGCAAGGTAAGTCGCCATTTCAATAAAATGCATGAGCTCTTCACCATTAAACATAGGTAAGCCTTGACCTGGGTCAAACATGAAGGGGATTTTTGCATCTGCACATTCTTGCGCATGTTGAAACATACCATCACGACCATCGGGCGCAATAATGGCTAAAGAGATATCTTTCGTATCTTTAACGCTATTTTGATGTGATTCTGTCATCGCGCCTGGGTGGAAAGCAGTGATTTGATTATCATCTATATCTGTTGTAATAAAGGCTTGTGCGGTAAAACTATTAGGGATTGATTTAATATGGCTGCTCATTAATTTATTTTTATCTATCCACTCAGCATATGGCGCAAAGTCATCTCCCACAGTTGCCATAATGAGTGGTTCACCTTCTAGCAATTGCAGGTTATAAGCAATGTTACCTGCTGTTCCACCAAATTCCCTGCGCAAATCAGGTACGTAAAAGGCTACGCTCAGTTTATGGATTTGATCAGGCAGAATGTGGTTTTTAAATTGATCTTGGAACACCATAATGGTGTCGTAGGCTAAAGAGCCACAGATAAGCGTGTGCATAGATGATATATTTTTAGGTTAAAAGCGTATTATCTTTTACAAGCAGTGTTTATTGCAAGCTAAACGGTCGTTAAGTTTAACTTTTGGTCGCGCCATCAATTAAAATTTTAGCAGCTTTCTTCGCATATTTAATAGCGCCAGACCCGCGCTTCATTTGCTCTGCTTGTACTGCGCCTTCAAACAGTAGTGATAATTGTAATGCCAAACCTTCAGCTTCTTTAATCTTAGCTTCGTGTGCTAGTTTGGCAATGTACTGTCTAAACTCACGTGACTGTTTAGATGAGAGCTGGTGGATAGGGTTTTCTTCATTAGGAAATTCTGCTGAAGCTTTTATAAAGCCCATACCAGTGAAGCTTGGAGAAGTGACCCACTCTTCAATGTAATCAAAAAGTTTTTGGATTTTATCTGCAGGTGCTTTGCTATTGGTATTAAGTTTGTTATCAAGCCAATGTCTAAAATCTTGTTGGCTTTTACTTAACACTTCAAGAATCAAACCTTCTTTAGTATGAAAGTGTTTGTACAGTGTCATTTTAGTTGTGCCGGCAACGGCCACTATTTTATCAACACCCGTAGAGTTAATGCCTCTCGTTTGAAACAGATCTGTCGAAACCTCTAAAATTTTATCTCTAAGAACACTCATAGAGTTAAGTATATCATGAGTTTTATTGGGCATATAAATATATATACAGGTTAGTAATTAATAATTCATTTAAAAAATTATAACTATCTATTATTAAATGTAAATATTTCTTTACATACCCAAAAATAAGTAATAAAGTATACAGAACGGTATAGTATATCCGTCATTCAATAAACAGGAGATTACATATGAATAAGCTAATGAATATTTCAGTATTAAGTGGTTTTGCCTTATTGGCGGCTTGTGCGCATAAGCCTATGCATAATGTTGCTGAGCTAGTGGTAGTAGAAAAAATAACTATCAATGCATCAGCAGACAAGGTGTGGGCGAAAGCGCAAAATTTTGGTGATTTAGGTGCTTGGCATCCTGCAGTTGCAAAAACTGAAATTATTGGTGGTGTTAATAACCAACCAGGCGCAGTACGTTTGCTTACCTTGCAAGATGGAGGAACGATTAATGAAACATTGACTGCCTATAATGCAAGCGGTAGGACATTAAGCTATGTAATTAATGAAGGTGTATTGCCAGTGAGCAATTATGCATCAACATTAACAGTGAACCCCCTAGGAGCGAGTGCTTCAGAAGTAACATGGGCAGCTAATTTTAAACGTAAAGATTTATCAGCTAATCCAGCGACAGGTCAGGATGATAAGGCGGCAAGTGAAACGATTACTGCTGTTTTTCAAGGTGGCTTGGCTAATTTGAAAAAAATTACTGAGTAATTAGACCAAATGCAAGTGAGGACAAGCTAGTTTTTAGCTTGGCCTCCCCATCACAGGCATTATTGCCATTATTTAGATTTTGCCATTAATGCAGGAGTATAGCTACAGCGTATTTTGTCCAATAATTCTCGCACCAGTTTTTGTTCGCTAGGCACAGTAGAAATTTGACCTAAAACAATATTTTCAAAATATACTTTTTTATATGAGTCTGGAAGTTGTAGCGCTTCAAGTAATTGACATTCTCCATGGCGCATTTGTTCAATTTGAGCAACAAGTGCTGCCGTTTTTTCTGGGCTAGCAATAAGACCTGCGTTAGCAAACACTGGTTGAGTTAGCGGTGTATATAAGGCAACTTTAGGTGTGTCAATATTTGATTTTGAGGCGTTATATATAAATAACGACCCTGCAATAATAAATATGCCGACAAAGCTGGCAGCAATGGCATAAACGGAAGACTTGGCTATGTGGAATTCTTTTTTCGTTTGTGCATTAATAACAGCTTCAGCAACACTTCTTGCATGTTGAAGTGCTGCTTCATTGCTGCCATGAAGCTTTTCTTGTGTTGCCGATATCGCCATAAAATATAGCTGCGAGGCTAATGCCTCTGGTAATGCAGCACCTGCCTTTGCGGCTTCTAAGCTAAGGTAGATTTGCATTGCATTATTGTTAGATAAGGGTTTGTTTAAATCAATATTTAAGTTAATACCTGGGGCATTAGACCAATCGTCTAAGATATCAAAGAGGCTAAGTAGACGCTTTTTGGGCGCTTTACTTGTTTTGTTCAGCATGTGTACTAACCACTCAGAATTTAGAATATCCATGGTCTATCGCCTTTAACCTAAACGGGTTTTACGACCACCAAAATAACAATGGCAATTAATATTAAAACAGGCACCTCGTTAAACCAACGATACCACACATGACTGTGCTTATTTTTATCAGCCTGTAAATCATGCATAAGTTTGCCACAGTAAATATGATAAACAATTAAACCTAAAACAAGTTTAAGCTTAAAATGCATCCAGCCACCCGTAATGCCATAGCCTAGCCATAGCCATAAACCAGAAGCAAGCGCCAACAATGCTAATGGCAACATGAAGTGGAATAGCTTCTTCTCCATAAGGCTTAAGCGTGTAATCGTTTCTGGGTTGGTTTCCATGGCGTGGTTGACAAATAGGCGCGGCAAATAGAACAAACCAGCAAACCAGCTGGTGAAAAAAATAATGTGAAATGCTTTAACCCAAAGCATTAGCTAAGTTCTTTATCTAACAATGCATGTAGTTTTTTGAAATCTAAAGTGCCTACGGTATGCTGAATACGGTTGCCTTCTCGGTCGTATAAATAGGCAGTTGGTGTTCCGTTAACGCCACCAAATTGTTGACTTATTTCAGCATAACTATCATGCATAACAGGAAAAGGTAAGTTTTTTTGTTTTGTGAAGTTAAGGACTTGTGCGGGTGGGTCGTAAGGCATTGCGACAGCAATTAACTCAAAGCCTCTATCAGCATAAGTTTGATAGGTTTGAATTAAGTCGGGCATTTCTTCTACACAGCTTTTACAATCCGTTGCCCAAAAACTAACCAGCACGACCTTACCTTTTAGTGATGCCATATCAAATGTTTTACCTTCTAATGTGGTAAAGCTAGCATTAGGTGCCACGGTTTTTTGTAAACCACTATAGCCTAACAGTATAAGCAGCCCAATTAAGGCCAGTGGCGCAACCATTTTTTTAAGTAAATTCATGAACAAATTGTAACGTTTTTTTAATGATAACTATAGTGCTTAGTGGATAGGGGCAGTAGTTTTATGAGCACGACGTCATGATATAATTTTCTTTTATGAAATATAGATAATCAATGAACGCACCTATACTACCCAGCTTGCTCAAAGCTAATTCAGAACCTGCTACAAGACTACGAGAAATTCCATATAACTACACTTCCTTTTCTGACCATGAAATCGTTGTTCGATTCATGGGAGAGGGAATTTGGGGTGTTCTTAACGAGTTAAGAACAGAGCGCAAGACAGGCCGTAGTGCGCGCATGATGTTCGAAGTGCTGGGTGATTTATGGGTGGTGACTCGTAATCCTTATTTGCAGGATGATTTGTTGGATAATCCTAAGCGTCGTGCTTCTTTAATTGAAGCGTTAAATCATCGCGTGGGTGCGATTGATGCGCGTGGTGGTGGTAACAAGAAAGTGAAAATATTGGTTTCGGCGGCTAAAGAAGCCATCGCAAAATTTGCAGATGATTTTAGGCAAACTTATGATTTGCGAAAAAAAGCACTCAGTCAATTAAGTCAATTTACAAGAAAAGACAATATTCAATTCGATGGTTTAGCACGGGTGTCGCATGTAACTGATGCCACTGATTGGCGCGTTGAATACCCATTCGTGGTACTTAATCCTGATACGGAAGCAGAAGTTGCCTATTTAGTTAGAACTTGTATTGAGCTAGGCTTGACCGTGATTCCGCGGGGCGGAGGCACAGGCTACACAGGTGGCGCCATACCTTTAACTCCATTGTCAGCTGTCATTAATACAGAAAAATTAGATCAACATTCTGGTGTGCAGAAGCGTGATTTGCCCGGTGTCTCTCATGAAGTAGCTACTATTGAATGTGGTGCTGGGGTGGTTACAAGGCGTGCGATGGAGGCTGCGACGGAAGCTGGGTTAGAGTTCGCTTGTGACCCCACCTCAGCTGATGCATGCTGTATTGGTGGCAATGTAGCAGTGAATGCAGGCGGTAAAAAAGCAGTATTGTGGGGCACGGCACTAGATAATTTGGCTTCATGGCGCATGGTTACGCCCGAATCGACTTGGATGGAAGTCGAGCGTTTAGATCATAATCTAGGCAAAATTCATGATATTAAAATGGCGCGCTTTAAAATTAGTCGCTATGACATTGACATGAAAACTTTATTGGCTGAGCCTGAAGTTATTGAGATTCCTGGCCCTAGTTTCCGTAAAGTTGGTTTAGGTAAAGACGTGACTGATAAGTTTTTATCTGGATTACCTGGTGTGCAGAAAGAGGGGTGTGATGGCTTGATTACATCTGCGACTTTTATTTTACATCGCATGCCAAAATATGTTCGTACGATAGCGCTAGAATTTTTTGGCCAGGTGTCAAAAGCGGTGCCAGCGATTGTTGAGATTAAAGATTACTTAGACGCGACAGCGAAACAAAAACCAGCAGTAATTTTGGCTGGGCTAGAGCATATGGATGAGCGCTATATAAAAGCCGTTGGTTATGCGACTAAGGCGGCGCGTCAGCAACGTCCGAAAATGGTGTTGCTGGCAGACATTGCCTCAGATGATGAAAATGCTGTGGGCGAAGTCGCTTCAGCGATGGTGCGCATGTGTAATGCACGAGATGGTGAAGGTTTTATTGCTGTTTCTGCTGAAGCACGTAAAAGATTTTGGTTGGATCGTTCGCGTACTGCGGCAATTGCAAAACATACGAATGCGTTCAAAATTAATGAAGATGTCGTGATCCCGTTGCCGCAGTTAGGTGAGTATTCAGATGGCATTGAACGTATCAATATTGAGTTATCAATCAATAATAAGCTCAGGTTGTTAGATGAATTAGAAGTGTTTTTCCAAAGAGCGTTACCGCTACAGCCAGATGAAGAAGGTAATACAGATAAAGCGAGCGTTGTACCAAAACAAGAAATTGCCACCAAACTTATTAAAGGTTTACGTACTAAATGGCGTATGTTTTTTGACGCTTTAGATAAGCCTGTCAGTACACTGGGTGAAGAGGGTGAGGCATTAGGGCAGTATGAAAACGTGTTCCGTGCATTGCAATCATACGATTTACGTATTTCTTGGAAACGAGAGCTTAAAGCGCCGATGGAGGAGATTTTTGCTGGGCGAGAATATCAAATAATTTTAGATGAATTAAACAATATTCATCAAAAAGTGTTGAAAAGTCGCGTGTTTATTGCGTTGCATATGCATGCGGGTGATGGGAACGTTCATACCAACATCCCAGTGAACTCTGATGACTATGACATGATGCAAGAAGTACATGGTGCTGTAGTGCGTGTCATGGCATTGGCTAGAAAATTGAATGGTGTTATTTCTGGTGAGCATGGCATTGGTATTACCAAAATGGAGTTCTTAGATCAGGAGACAATTGATACTTTTACGCAGTATAAAAACAAAGTAGATCCAAAGGGCCATTTTAATAAAGGTAAATTATTGACGGGCTCAGGCTTAGACAATGCCTATACACCAAGTTTCGGTTTGCTAGAACAAGAATCTATCATTATGGAAGAATCGGCGATGGGAGAAATTGCCGATGATATTTCTGATTGTCTGCGCTGTGGTAAATGTAAGCCCGTGTGCTCTACGCACGTGCCACGTGCTAACTTGCTTTATTCGCCACGTAATAAAATTTTAGGTACATCATTATTGATTGAGGCTTTTCTTTACGAAGAGCAAACGCGGCGCGGCATTTCACTTAAACATTTTGATGAGTTTAACGATGTAGCAGATCACTGTACGGTATGCCATCGTTGCGAGAAACCATGCCCAGTCAATATTGATTTTGGTGATGTATCAATCAAAATGCGCAACTTATTGCGAGAGCTAGGCAAAAAGAAATTTAACCTAGGTACTGCCGCGGGTATGTTTTTTCTCAATGCTAAAGACCCAGCTACCGTTAAGTTTTTACGTGCAACCATGATAGGCTGGGGCTACAAAGCACAAAATATTGCATATGCAATTGCTAAAAATCTCGGCTTGTTAAAAGACAAAAAAGCGCCACCAGCAACGGTAGGTAAAGCCAACATTAAAGCGCAGGTGATTCATTTTATTAATAGGCCAATGCCAAGAAAGTTAGCGTCTAAAACCTCGCGGGCCATGTTAGGTGTAGAAGATGACGGTATGATTCCCGTGATTCGTGATCCAGAAAAAGTAACGGAAGATTCAGAAGCTGTATTTTACTTTCCGGGTTGTGGTTCTGAGCGCTTGTTCTCAAACGTAGGCCTTGCAACGCAAGCTATGTTGTATGAGGTGGGTGCGATTACCGTGTTGCCGCCAGGTTATTTGTGCTGCGGCTATCCGCAAACCTCAAGTGGTAATCATGATAAAGGCCAAGAAATTACAGCAGATAACCGTGTACTGTTTCACCGTGTTGCCAATACGTTAAACTATCTTGATATTAAAACGGTGATTGTGTCATGCGGAACCTGCATGGATCAATTGCAAAAATATGAGTTTGAGAAAATTTTCCCAAGTTGCCGCTTGTTAGATATTCATGAGTACCTGATGGAAAAAGATCAAAAGCTATCGAATGTGACAGGGACACGCTATATGTATCATGACCCATGCCACAGTCCGATGAAAACTTATAAACCATTAGAAGTAACAAATGCGCTGATGGGTCAAGAGGTAGAACTTAATGACCGTTGTTGTGGCGAGTCTGGTACGTTTGCGGCCGCACGCCCAGACATTGCAACGCAAGTTAAATTCCGTAAGCAAGAAGAACTAGAAAAAGGCATGGTTAAAATGGGCTTGACGGTAGGCAAGCCAGAAGAAGATGTGAAAATACTCACCTCGTGCCCTAGTTGCTTACAAGGACTTGATCGTTATGGTGATGACACTGGCATCACTGCGGATTATATCGTGGTGGAAATGGCGAAACATATTCTGGGTGAGAACTGGATGGAAGAATATATCGCAAAAGCGAACAATGGTGGGATCGAAAAAGTGTTGTTGTAAGTGATTAAAGTAAAACTGCTATTTGTTGTTGCGCGTGTTCCAATGGTTTGCGTTTAAAGCCGCTTCTTACGTATTGGTGCCAACGCCCAGTAACATAACTCATCATTAAATTAGCTTGGCTTTCTGGCAACACTTTCTTGCCGGACTCGGCGATGGTGATTTTCAGACATTGTTTTAATGTCATTTCAATACGGTCGTGTAGTTGGTTGATGCGAACTTGTAAACTTTCGGCTTCATTCACTAAAGCATCGCCAATGAGTACGCGTGTCATACCAGGATTTTTTTCTGCGAAGCTCAGCAACATTGTAATAATAAGCTGTGTTTGTTTTTCGCCATCGGTTTCTTCGGTGGTTATTTTATTAATGACGCCAAAAATACTATTTTCAATAAAATCGATTAAGCCTTCAAACATCTGTGCTTTGTTAGCAAAGTGCCGATAAAGTGCCGCTTCTGAAACGCCTAGCTTTGCTGCAAGTGATGCGGTGGTCACTTTTTCACGCTTAGGGTTTTGTAGCATTTTTGCCAATGCTTCTAGTATTTGTTGTTTACGTTCGCCTGCCATGCGCTGTCCCTGAATCTCATTTATTTTTGCAACATTAAGTATTGCGACTAAGCCGCTTATTGTTTTAATTTATTATAGCTTAAGGTGAGTAAGTGCTAACACCCCATTTATTCTAAAATCTACAAAATTTGGTTTATGTAATCTTTTTGTGACCCAAATGGTTTTCATGCCGAGTCGTTTGGCCGTCATCAAAGCCGCTACATTGTCTTCAAGCATAATGCAATGACTGGGTGTTATGTGCAGGCTTTTAAGTAGCATTTGAAAACCACGTACTGAGGGTTTAGCATGAAACTTCGTTGACTCTACACTAAAGACTAATTCAAAAATATCACCGATACCGAGCAAATCAAGTACGCGTAGGGCATAGCTTTTTGGTGCATTGGTGAAAATGACTTTACGTCCTTTTAATTGTTGCAGCATATGGCGCAGGCGTTTGGTTGTCATCACCATTTCAGATAAGTGATTAAATTGGTGTGTTTCTTTTAAAAAATGATGTGGGTCAGTACCGTGGTGGCGCATCAGTCCTTTGAGCGTCGCACCATAAACTTTCCAGTAATGTTGGCGCAAATCATGTGCTGCAGCCTCCTCTAGGTTAAGCGAGTCTTGAATATACTGCGTCATGCCACGATTCATAACGGGAAAAATATGCGCTGAGGCGTTGTGTAAAGTATCGTCTAAATCGAAAATCCAAACTTTACTCATCTAGTTTAAATAACTTAATAACAAGCATTATTTGGCTTTAATTTTATTTCGCTTTTATTAGCGTACCAACACCTTCGTCGGTTAGCACTTCTAATAGCAAGGCATGTTCGACCCTGCCATCGATGATGTGTACTGCGTTGACGCCGCTGCGAGCCGCCTCTAGCGCTGAGTTAATTTTAGGCAGCATGCCGCCAGATAACGAACCATCTGTAATCATCGCATCGATTTCTTTAGGCGTTAAACCTGTTAGTAGCGCGCCGCTTTTGTCTAGAACACCTGGTGTGTTAGTGAGTAGCATGAGTTTTTCAGCGCCTAAAATTTCCGCTAACTTGCCCGCAACGACATCTGCATTGATGTTGTAAGTTTTACCGTCAGTGCCTACGCCAATAGGCGCAACGACTGGAATAAAGTCACCACTATCTAAAAAATTAATAATGCTTGGATCTATTGCGCTAATTTCACCAACTCGGCCAACATCAATCATTTTTTCTTTGTTGTCCAAGTCTTTTATCATGAGTTTTTTTGCATGAATAAAGTTACCATCTTGTCCCGTCAAGCCAACTGCTTTACCGCCATGCTGGTTGATAAGGTTCACGATTTCTTTGTTAATTTGGCCGCCCAATACCATTTCAACGACATCCATGGTTTCTTCATCCGTCACCCGCATGCCTTGAATAAATTCACCTTTTTTGCCTAGCTTATCTAACATCTCGTTAATTTGTGGGCCACCACCATGCACAACAACCGGGTTCATGCCGACGAGTTTAAGCAGCACCACATCTTGTGCAAAACTTTCTTTCAGGTGCTCTTCAATCATGGCATTGCCACCATATTTAATGACTATGGTTTTATCAAAAAAGCGTTTGATGTATGGCAACGCTTCTGAGATGGTTTTAGCTTTTTTTGCTGCTGTTGGTTTGTTTAACATAGTATTTTTTCGCAAAAAATGATGTTTAATTTTCAATGTATAGAATTGTAACTAAAAAATGCCTAAGACGTTCTTATTTAGTGCGTTTTTATAAATGCTTTAATTAAAGTGTTTTTATAAACACTTTTGAATTGCGTTGGTAATTGTAAAGTTTTTGTTTTTCATGTGGCAGCTGTTCAATTTTTTGTTGTAAAAATCCGCGTTCGAGAAACCAATGTTCAGTTCTTGTCGTGAGGCAGAACAGTGAAGTGAATCCTAATTCGCGCACCTGTTCTTGGCAGTAGTTAAATAACCGGTCTCCTTTTCCGCCACCTTGGTGTGAAGGGTCAATGGCTAAGCAAGAAAGTTCAGCTATTTTTTCCTCATAAAAAGGGTAGATGGCAGCGCAGCCAACAACTATATTGTCATGTTCCATGACATAAAAGCATTTAATTTCTAATTCAATATGCTCACGTCCCCGCCTTACTAGATAACCTTCATTTTCTAGTGGTTCTATCAGTTGCAATATTGCACCTACATCATCAATGTTAGCTTGGCGCATTGCTTCCAGCGGTAACTTAGTGACCATGGTGCCAATGCCATTATGGGTGAACAGTTCTTGAATGATAGCGCCATCAATATGGCGGTTAATTAAATGCACACGTGGTACGCTGTGTTCACAGGCTTTTATCGCGGCAGGAAGATAATAATGTATGTCTTCAGAAACATTCATTGATGATGTATTGTTGTTTATGTTATTCATAAAGTTTTTTGCTTTATGTGTCGTCATCTCACGCAGTAATTCACCCCGTAAGTTATAAACGCCTGCAGAATCCATTAGAAAAATAAGTTTATCAGCATTAAGCGTAATGGCAGCATTGACTGCTACGTCTTCTAATGTAAGGTTAAATGCTTCCCCAGTGGGTGAATAGCCTAAAGGAGACAGCAGTACAAGCTCGCCATCATCTAAGCGTTTTTGTATGCTGACAGCCTCTATTTTTCTTACTTCGCCAGTGTGCTGCAAATCCACGCCATTGCATACGCCAAGCGGCTTGGCAGTAATAAAATTGCCACTAGCCACACAGATATCAGCACCCGCCATTGGTGAATTGATTAATCCCATAGAAAGTTGCGATTCTATTTCTACCCGAATAGCGCCATTGGCTTCTTTTACCGCTTCCATTGCATGGTCGTCAGTGACACGTAGGCCGTTTGATAGTTTGGTTTCTAATTTAGCGCGTTTTAAGCGATGTTCTATTTGTGGTCGAGCGCCATGCACGATAATTAATCGAACATTTAAGCTGGCCAGTAAATTGAGGTCATGAGAAAGTGTGGAAAATTGCTTTTGGTCAATGACTTCTCCGCCGAAAGCAATCACAAAAGTACGTCCACCAAAGGCATGTATGTAAGGGGTGGCGGAACGAAACCAATTCACAAAATCTTGCGCAGGAATAATGTTGCGTTCTGCGGTGTTTTTAAGATTGTTGTTTTCTATGGTTGATGCATCACTCATTGTGTAGAGATGTGCGGGCGTGGTATTAAGCGCGGCGGCAATTTTGCGTAGCATATTTTCTGAGATGCCTAGCTCTGCACGTTCGATGCGGGATAAATTGCCAGCGTCTGCACCTACCTCAGACGCTAATGATTTGAGTGTCACTTTAAGTGACTTCCGCAGATTGCGGATAGCGAGACCAATAGACATAGCTATATTTTATGTAAATTTTACATAAATTACAAATAATTAATGTAGTTATTGCAAAAATATCTTTAGTTTTAATCTAAACCTAAGTCTTTTACAATTAAATGCGCTCTATTGATTTGCGTTTTTATGCCAAAGCTTGTTTGAAGTATTTGTTTTAGTACGGCAAAAACTTGTTCTTCATCCATTTTATTATTTGATTTTTCCTGTTGTTTGCTATGGCAAAGTCTTGAAAACTGACCGACAGTGTAGATTTCACCAGCTTCGGCATCGCTTATTTTGATGTTTAATTCTTTTTCAGTTTCCATTAAAAATTCAACAGTATCTAAACCCATTAAAAATCTCCCCATAAGGTTTGCATGGTTGCCATTGCAGCAAGAGGAGCGGTTTCTGTTCGTAAAATGCGCTTACCTAGTTGCACACTTGTAAAGCCATATTCCGTGGCTAAATTGATTTCTTCGCTAGAAAGCCCACCTTCGGCGCCAACCAGTAGTTCAATACAATCATTAGGTTTGCTTAAAGTTTTTAATCGTAATTTTGCAAGAGGGTCTAATATAATACGTGTGTAGTTATTTGCTGGGTTCGACGCTAACCATTCCGTCAAGCCAATGGGGGCTAATATTAATGGAATGCGCGAACGTCCTGATTGCTCACAAGCTGAAATAATTATTTTCTGCCAATGTACTAAGCGTTTTTCGGCTCTTTCTTTGCTTAGTTTAACCATGCTTCGACTTGTTTTAATCGGTACGATTTTGGTTACACCTAGTTCAACTGACTTTTGAATAGTTAAATCCATGCGGTCACCACTGGAAATACCTTGCAACAAGGTGATGTTAAGTGGGGATTCGTTGGTGACGGGTTCGTTAGTTAACACGTTAACTAGTACTTCACCTTTTTTAATGCTTATTAATTCACACAGGTAATCTAGGCCGCTACCATCAAATAATTTAATGTTGTCACCTACCGTTAGGCGCATGACGCGTATCGCGTGTGTGGCAGCATTGCCATCAAGCTTTATTGTCGTGTTGGTCTGTAGTTTTTCTGTATTGTAAAAGCGTAAATTGCTCATAGTGTGGTGCTTAACGATAAGGTTTTAATGATAGTATTAATGTTATCAATTATAGCGAAAATAAATAAGGAGGTTAGCCATGGCTAGTATTAATCCACCCGTATGTGAGTTTGGTAGGCAAGCACCAGATTTTAAATTAAAAAATATAGATGGGACAGTACTTTCTCGATGTGAGGCCAGGGGGGAGAAGGGTTTGCTTATTATGTTTATATGTAACCATTGCCCTTATGTGAAAGCGATTCTACCGAGGCTAATTAATGATGTAGCCGCGCTGAAAGAAATCGGTATCAATACCGTTGCCATCATGTCGAACGATTCGACAGAGTATCCAGAAGATAGTGCTGAGAATATGCAAAAAATTGCAAAAGATATGGCTTTCTCATTTCCCTATTTATTGGATGACACGCAAGAGATAGCAAAAAAGTATGAAGCGGTTTGCACACCAGACTTTTTTGGTTTCAATAGTAAAGGTGAATTGCAATATCGGGGACGTTTTGATGAAAGCCGCAAAGAAACAGCGCCTGATAGCACGCGTGACTTGTACCGTGCGATGAAGCAAATAGCACAAACAGGGCATGGGCCTAAGGAGCAAGTTGCTAGTATTGGCTGTAGCATTAAGTGGATAGAATAATCTGTCTGTCCCCGCCATTGATCCGAACTCCGAACACACTAAACAAGTGCGCTCTACGGTGCTTCAATATTAACGACTGACGCTACAGCGTAAATTAAGGTAATCACGTGTTTAAAATTATCATCGCCATTGCTGGGTATTACTTTTTTGGGTTTTTTGGCGCTCTATTCGGCTACTTTATAGGCGGTAGCTTTGACCGGGCTAGAGATTATGGTGTTGGCGGCATTAACCCGTTAGGCAATGCCCAGCGTCAAAAGGTCTTTCTTGAAACGGTTTTTGCGTTGATGGGTAAGCTCGCCAAAGCCGATGGGCAAATTACTAAAGATGAAATCGACCATGTCGAAATGTTTATACAAAAAATAGGCATGACGGCAGAACATCGCGAGCAAGCGATTAGTCAATTTAAACGTGGTGCTGCTGCTGATTTTGATATCACCAAAACGCTAGATGCCTTTATGGCAGCCTGTGGTCAGACCCTTAATTTAAAGCAAACGTTATTGATGTATCTAATTGTAATGGCATTGGCAGATGAAAAATTAGACCCAGCCGAACATGCTTTGTTAGTGAAGATCGCCGCACATCTTGGCTACAGTCAAGCTACGTTCCAACAGATGTTGGATATGGTATTGAATCAATCGCACTTTGCTGCAGGCCAGCCAGCCTCCAGCACGGCATTAGCGGATGCTTATAAAGCATTAGGGGTGACTAAAGATCAAAGTGACCAAGAAATTAAACGTAAGTACCGTAAGCTGATGAGTCAATACCATCCTGATAAACTCATCGGTCAGGGGTTGCCAGAAGATATGGTTGCAGTTGCTACGGAGCAAGCAAAGGAAATTCAAGTGGCTTATGATTTAATTAAAATGCAGCGTGGCCTTTAATTGTAATGGTGTTGCCGCTACTTTAGAGAAAAGACCCAGAAAGCATTTCTCTTTTTTTGCCAAATCCCTTGGTCTTGTTTGCCTGAAAGCCGACGCGTTGTAGCTGTCTGCGTACATGTCCTGCGCTAGTGAATGTCGACAATGTTGTATAGGGTTTTGATAAACGGGCAATATGATTGAATAGGGCTTTTGACCACATATCACCATTTTTACTCGGCGCAAAACCATCTAAAAACCATGCGTCAGCAGGCGTTTGTATGAATGGTAAACATTCACTGACATCACCTACCCATAAGTCAATCTGTATGCGCCCGTCACATAACTGGAGTTGATTAAGACCATCTGTTAATTGGGCGTAGCTTGCTTGTAATTCAGTGACAAGATCATTAAACATTGGCCAATATTGGTTGGCTTTAATAAAGTCTTCACATGTAAGCGGGTAGCGCTCAATAGAGATGAAACGCAATGTAGTATTAGCTGGCGCGTGTTCAATAAAGTGCTGGATAGCACATAAGCAATTCAGTCCTGTACCAAAGCCTGTTTCAATGATGGTGAATATAGACTTAACGGATTGCTCACAAGTACTGAATCGCTCATCTAGTTGATTGTGCTGAATAAACACATATTCGGTCTCTGCTAGGCCGTCATCAGAAGTGTAGTAGATATCATCAAAGTCTAATGAGTAGGGTTGTTGATTATCCCATTTTAATTTGGCAAATTGCATGACGCATTTTCTTTGTTAGTGACATCTTTAGACAGTTGAGATGCATTGTATAATGATTTTAAATTAACATTACAATCTACATATTAAAATTGAGGTCTCATCATGAGCGAAAAAAAACTAAAATGGGGTATTTTAGGTGCAGCGCGCGTCAATGAAAAACTATTGCCGGCAATCATAGCAGCACCTAATGCAGAATTAGTGGCGATTGCGAGTCGTCGCAATGGTGCCGCTAAAGAGACCTTAGGAAAATATGCACCCGGCCATTCAGATGTTGCTTGTTATGATGATTTAAAATCGCTGATTGATGACGGTAATGTGGATGCAGTTTATTGCCCGATGGCGAATGAAGACCATGCTGAATGGGCGTTGAAAGTGATTAATGCAGGCAAGCATATATTAATTGAAAAACCGATGGCAACGCGGTTACAAGCCATCGAGGCGATAGAAGCAGCGGCCATTAAAAACAATGTGAAAGTGATGGAAGGTTTTATGTATCGCTTTCATCCACAGCATCAAACAATGCAAGATTTAGTGGCATCTGGTTTGATTGGTGATGTGGTGTCGGCTCGTGCAAGTTTTTCTTTTTTTATGCGGCCTGCGCGCATGTATCGTATTAATCGCAGTATGCAAGATGGTGGTGGTGCCATGTGGGATATTGGTCCTTATGCCATTCATAGTTTGCGCTGGTGCTTTGCGCAAAATGGTTTTCCTGCAGCGCCAGTTTCTGTGAGTGCGCATGCTAAGTTAAACGAGCATGGGGCTGATATTGTCACGAGTGGTGTGTTGGATTTTGGTGTTGATGCTAATGGGCGTGCACGTTTTGGTCATTTTGATATTAGTTTTGAACGATCACGCAAATCGGAATATGAAATTATTGGTACTAAAGGCTGGATAAAATGTCATGCGACTTGGGCATTTCAGGCTGATGTGCCCGTCATTAGCTGGGAAACAGACGATGGCCGATATGCAGAGCAACGATATGCGCCGAGCAATCATTTTAATTTAGAAATTGAACACTTCAGTGATTGTGTGTTGAATGATAAAGCACCATTGCTTACTTTTGAAGATGCTAAAGATAACTGTAAGACAATAGAGGCAGTTTTAGCCTCTATATCAACTGCAAAAACAGTTGTTATTTAGGTCGACTCATAAAGTAATCTTCTCTTGTTTTTTCAACACTAGTGTTGAAAATAAGACACATCATTAGATGGATAATATCTTTAACTTATTGATTGATAATAACTAATTAAAACATATTAACTTGGCACCCAATTTGCAAATACCTAATTAACTTTAGGATTATTTGAAAATTGGATGGTAATAATATGTTTAGAAAGTTAGTGGTTTCAGCAATGTTTGGTATGTTGATGTTGTCTTCGTTAGCGCTTGTTGCTGATGATGGTAGTGCGTCAATAAAGTTGGCTATTCTTGAGGTTGAAAATCAATTATCAGTGAGCGCGCTCCAAGGTGGAGAGCAAAGCTTTATTCAACAGGTTAAACCTGCTGAAGGGCAGCCTAAAAAAGAGGTGTCGATACCGGTAGTAACTGGTTTTTGGTTGATGCTGTTTGGTCTATTTTTGTTTGTTTTACGAGGCGGTGGCCAGCGAATATAGTTGACTCACAATCATATTGTTTAGAACGCTAAGTATTCAGTTACTTAGCGTTTTCTTTTGATTTAGTTAACATAAGCTTAGGTTAACTTTAAGCGCTGGTGCGGAAATGTGATTCAGTGAAATATTAGGATGCCCGGCCTTTTTGTATTTAGTCACTTGGGGTTTTAAGTTATTTAATCGTTAAAAAAATAGATAAATTAGGATTATTACGAAGGTTTGTATTGCTCAAAAACGCTATATAAGCAATAATAAACCTTTGTGAAAAAGTGATTTTATAACTTACTTTTTTTGAGGGATCAATAATTTAGGGCGTTGAGGGTTTACCCTATAACGCCTATCAAAGTTTAATCAATAGGGAGAAGAAAATGGCAACTCGTACAGACTTGTGCAATGCTATCCGTGCGCTAAGCATGGATGCTGTGCAAAAAGCAAAATCTGGTCACCCAGGCGCGCCTATGGGCATGGCTGAAATTGCAGAGGTTGTGTGGAACAACAACATGAACCACAACCCAAATAATGCTGACTGGGCAGATCGTGACCGCTTTGTATTGTCAAACGGCCATGGTTCTATGCTTATTTATTCATTACTTCATTTGACAGGCTACGATTTGCCAATGGAGCAATTGCAATCGTTCCGTCAGCTACATTCTAAATGTGCTGGTCATCCAGAGTATGGCTATGCACCAGGTATTGAGACAACAACGGGTCCTTTAGGTCAAGGTATCTCAAATGGCGTTGGTTTTGCGATGGCAGAGAAGTTAATGGCTGATCAATTTAACAAGCCAGGTCACGATATTGTTGATCATTACACCTATGTGTTTTTAGGTGACGGTTGCATGATGGAAGGTGTTTCTCATGAGTCTTGTGCGCTAGCTGGTACTTGGGGTTTAGGTAAGTTAGTTGCATTCTGGGACGATAACGGTATTTCGATTGATGGCCATATTGAAGGCTGGTATACAGATGATACGCAAGGCCGTTTTGAATCATATGGCTGGCACGTGCTTTCAGTAGATGGACATGATGCAGATGCCATTCAAAAAGCGATTGATGAAGCTAAAACAGTGACTGACAAACCAACATTGATTTGCTGTAAGACAATTATTGGTAAAGGTTCACCAAATAAATCGGGTTCACACGATTGTCACGGTGCTGCGTTAGGTGACGATGAAGTTGCTTTAGTTCGTAAAGAAATTAACTGGCCACATGATCCATTCGTGATTCCACAAGATGTATATGACGGTTGGAACCAAAAAGAAAAAGGCGCTGCAAAAGAAGCGGTTTGGAATGATAAATTTGCTGCTTACGCTAAAGCATTTCCAGCAGAATCAGCTGAATTTAAACGCCGTATGGCAGGCGACTTACCCGCTGGCTGGAAAGCTGCAACGGATAAAATTATTGCTGAAACAAATGAAAAAGCCGAAAAAGTGGCAACACGTAAAGCGTCACAAAATGCAATTACTGCATTGGCACCTTTACTGCCAGAGTTCTTAGGTGGTTCTGCTGACTTAACAGGTTCTAACTTAACAGCGACTGCTAGCTTTAAACATGTCAGTGGTAAAGAGCCGGGTAACTATATCTCTTACGGCGTACGTGAATTTGGTATGGCAGCGATTATGAACGGTATGGCATTGCACGGTGGTTTATTACCATACGGCGGTACATTCCATATGTTCTCTGATTACATGAAAAACGGTATGCGCATGGCTGCATTAATGCATCAACGTGTTATTTTTGTATTAACACATGACTCTATTGGTCAGGGTGAAGATGGCCCTACCCATCAACCAGTAGAAAACACTTCTGGCTTACGTTATATCCCTAATATGGATGTATGGCGTCCTGCTGATTCAACTGAAGCGACAATCGCTTGGGTGGCTGCTGCGGAACGTAACGATGGTCCAACAAGCTTGGTGTTAAGCCGTCAAGGCGTGCCAGGCGTTAAGCATGATGCAAAAGACTTTGCACTAGTGCGCCAAGGTGGCTATGTATTTTCTGATGTGGCTAATGCTGAGGTGATTTTGATTGCTAATGGCTCTGAGCTTGGTTTAGTAGTACAAGCTGCTGAAGAGCTAACGAAAGCAGGGACTAAAGTACGTGTGGTTTCAATGCCATCGACTAATGTGTTCGATCGTCAAGACCAAGCCTATAGAGACAGTGTGTTAACACCTGGTGTTAAACGTGTGGCTGTAGAAGCGGCTCACCCAGATTTCTGGCGTAAGTATGTAGGTTTAGACGGTGCTGTTGTAGGTATTGACACATTTGGTGAATCTGCACCTGGTGGCGATGTAATGAAGCATTTTGGCTTTACCGTTGAAAATGTGGTTGCTACTGTTAAATCAGTATTGTAATTATTTGAGGTTGTTTTAATAAAAAGAGCCTCTTAGTGAGGCTCTTTTTATTTGTTTAATAGACACTATTAACATTAATATGATTAGTAAATAAAGGGTAAACATGACAATTAGAATCGGGATAAATGGGTTTGGCCGTATTGGCCGCATGGTATTGCGCGCAGTCGTTCAGGAAGCTGAGTTTGATGATGTTGAAGTTGTTGGTATAAACTGCTCATATGATATTGAATACATGATGTATATGTTGAAATACGATACAGCGCATGGTCGCTTTAAAGGTGATGTACGGGCAGAAAATGGCACTTTAGTGGTGAATGGCAAAAAAATCCATTTGACTGCAGAACGTGATCCCTCAAATATTGACTGGACTGCAAGTGGTGTTGATATTCTTGTTGAGGCGACTGGGGTATTTTTAACACAAGAGAGTTGTCAGGTACATATAGATAGTGGTGCTAAAAAAGTAGTTCAGTCTGCGCCAGGTAAAGATGAAACGCCTATGTTTGTGTATGGTGTTAACCATAAAGAGTATAAAGGCGAAGCGATTGTTTCAGCCGCTTCTTGTACGACTAACGGCTTAGCACCATTAGCAAAAGTATTGCATGATAATTTTGGCATTAAGCGTGGCCTGATGACGACCATTCATGCTGCTACCGCTTCGCAACAAACGGTTGATGGTACATCTAAAAAGGATTGGCGTGGCGGGCGTAGTGTGTTTGAGAATATTATTCCATCAAGTACAGGCGCTGCCAAAGCAGTAGGTAAAGTGATCCCATCATTGAATAAAAAATTGACGGGGATGGCATTACGTATTCCTAGTGTTGATGTGTCTGTCGTGGATTTAACCGTAGAGCTCAATAAAGAAGCAAGCCATGAAGCAATTTGCGCCGCAATGAAAAAAGCAAGCAATGGCGAGCTTAAAGGGGTGCTTGGTTATACAGATGAAAAAGTAGTGTCAACTGACTTCCGCGGTGAGCCTGCAGCTGGTGTGTTTGATGCTGGGGCAAGTCTTGTGTTAGACCCTACTTTTGTGAAAGTTGTCGGTTGGTACGATAATGAATATGGTTACACCTGTAACCTTATTCGCCTAGTTCAGCATATTGCTAAGTAAATAGGGGCTATCATGAATTTCATCAAAATGACTGATTTGGATTTAAAGGGTAAGCGCGTATTTATTCGTGCTGATTTAAATGTACCTGTGACGGGTGGAAAAGTGACTTCTGATGCCCGTATCAGCGCTTCTATGCCGACGATTGAATATGCGTTGAAGCATGGTGCAAAAGTGATGGTGACATCGCATTTGGGGCGTCCTGAGGAGGGCGTTTATTCCAAGGAGAATTCGCTACAGCCAGTGGCTGATGTTATTGCTAATAAGCTTGGGAAAAAAGTGCGGTTGATTGAAAATTGGCTAGGTTCAGATGCACCAACGATTGCAGATGGTGAAATGGTGTTGTTAGAAAATTGTCGTTTTAATGTAGGTGAAAAGAAAAATGATGATGCGTTAGCCAAGCAGTATGCTGCATTATGTGATGTGTTTGTGATGGACGCTTTTGGTACTGCGCACCGTGCGCAAGCAAGCACACATGGCATTGCTAAGTTTGCGCCTACAGCATGTGCAGGGATGTTGCTTTCTGGAGAGCTAGATGCCTTAACAAAAGCGTTGTTAAATCCTGCACGCCCTATGGTGGCGATTGTGGGTGGATCAAAAGTGTCTACAAAGTTAACGGTGCTCGAAAGCTTGTCAGAAAAAGTAGATCAAATGGTAGTCGGTGGTGGCATTGCTAATACCTTTCTTAAAGCTGAAGGTTATGAAGTCGGTAAATCACTTTGTGAAGCAGATTTAGTCCCTACTGCACAGGCGTTGATGAAAAAGATGTCTGCACGTGGTGCTGCCGTACCTATTGCTGTAGATGTTGTTTGTGGTAAGAATTTTGCAGCTGATGAACCTGCCGTAAAAAAAGATGTTGCCTCTGTGGTGGCCGATGATATGATTTTTGATATTGGTCCAAAGTCAGCAGATGAGTTAGTTGAAATTATTAAAAAAGCAGGCACGGTGATATGGAATGGCCCAGTTGGGGTGTTTGAGTTTGACCAATTTGGTGAAGGGACTAAAATCATTGCTCATGCGATAGCAGAAACGCAGGCATTTACTTTAGCTGGCGGTGGCGATACTATTGCGGCTATACAGAAATATGATATTTATGACAAAGTGGATTATATTTCAACGGCAGGCGGTGCCTTTTTAGAGTTTTTGGAAGGCAAAGTATTGCCAGCTGTGGAAATTTTGGAGCAACGTTCGAATAGTTAGCAAGCCTCAACAATAATAATAAAAAGGGGCTTTAAGCCCTTTTTTAATTGAAAACATTAATAGGAAAAAATTTGTCTGAACATCAATTACACCCGCGTAAAACAAAAATTGTAGCAACACTAGGCCCATCTTCCTCTAGTGAGGAAATGCTGGCACGTTTAGTGACTGCTGGCGTGAACGTAGTGCGATTAAACTTTTCACATGGTAGTGCAGAGGAGCATGTGCAGCGTGCAGAGCAGGTGCGTCGTGTTGCATCAAAAATAGGCTGGCCAGTTGGTGTGCTATGCGACTTACAAGGCCCTAAAATTCGTATTGGTAAATTTAAATTGGGCAAGGTTGAGCTAAGGTCTGGTGATCAATTTATTTTAGATGATGATGGCTCGCTAGGTGATGAGCAACGTGTGGGATTGGATTACAAATCTCTTCCTAAAGAAGTTAATAAGGGTGACATTTTATTATTAGATGACGGGCGTATCACGTTACAAGTGGATCGAATCAAGGGCAAGCAGGTGTGTTGTGTGGTGCTTACGGGTGGGGTGTTATCTGATCATAAGGGCATTAACCGTCAAGGCGGCGGGCTTAGTGCAGAGGCATTGACAAAAAAAGATCGCGCTGATATTAAGACGGCGGTAGCAATAGAGGCGGATTATATTGCAATCTCTTTTCCTAAATGTGCTGAAGATGTTTTATTAGCAAAAAAATTGATAAAAAAAGCGGGTGGCCACGCTAAAATTGTTGCCAAGATTGAGCGTGCCGAAGCCATAGAAAATCTTGAAGAAATTATTGATGTATCCGATGTGATTATGGTTGCGCGTGGCGACTTGGGCGTTGAGGTAGGTGATGCTGCTGTGCCAGGGTTACAAAAACGCATGATCCGGTTGGCACGATCAAAAAATAAATTGGTGATAACAGCGACGCAAATGATGGAATCGATGATAGCAAGCCCGATTCCTACGCGGGCAGAGGTTTCTGATGTGGCAAATGCAGTGTTAGACGGCACTGATGCCGTGATGTTGTCTGCCGAGACGGCCGTGGGGCAATACCCGCTTGAAACGGTTGAAGCGGTACATCGTGTGTCATTGGAGGCAGAAAAAGAATACGACAGCCTACATTTGGCGAGCGAGCCTAACATTAGTTTTGAATATGTGGATGAAGCGATTGCGATGGCTGTTGTCCATACTGCGCATGGTTCACAAATTAAGGCAATCGCTACACTGACACAGTCAGGCAGTACTGCACAATGGCTATCGAGGGCGGATACTTCAGCACCTATTTACGCTTTGTCCCCAAATGAAGCTGCTCGCAGCAAGTTGACATTACATCGTGGCGTTTATCCTTTTCCTATTGAACAGTCTGGTAAAAACCGTGATGACATACTGCGAGAAATGGAGTACGTGCTGTTGCAAAATAAGGCAGTGAAACATGGTGATCTTGTGATATTGACGTTTGGTGAGCCAATAGAAAGCCCAGGCGGTACGAATACAATGAAAATTATCATGATAGGCGAAAATAGAAAAAGCTAGCAGTAAGCTGAATATATTAGCAATACTGAGACAAAGCAAATGCCTCGTTTTATAATGTTCAATTAACGTTATTTGGTTATAAAATTTAATGCCCAGACCCTTACTAGAAACCAACATTAAAAGTCTTAAGCGGATTCATCAGGGGAAAGTGCGCGATATATATGATATTGATGACAAGACGATGCTGTTAGTTAGCACTGATAGACTATCTGCTTTCGATGTAATTTTGCCTACAGGGATTGTCAATAAAGGCGCCATGCTGACACAGATGGCTAATTTTTGGTTTGAGAAATTGCAACATATTGTGCCAAATCATTTGACTGGAATAGACCCTAATTCAGTTGTTAATAGCGAAGTCGAAAAAGCGCAGCTAGGTAGTCGAGCAGTTGTCGTTAAAAAACTAAAACCGTTACCGCTAGAGGCAATTGTACGTGGCTATCTAGTGGGTAGTGGCTGGAAGGAATACCAGGCTAAAGGCACAATTTGTGATGTTGAGTTGCCGGCTGGTTTACAGCTTGCACAAAAGCTGCCACAGCCTTTATTTACCCCATCAAGCAAAGCAGCGGTAGGCGAGCACGATGAAAATATAAGCATTGCACAAGTTGAAACGCTTATTGGTCAGGCATTAACATCACAAGTCGCAAAGGTGGCTATTCAGCTTTATACCGAGGCGGCTGAGTATGCGCTTAAGCGCGGTATTATTATTGCCGATACTAAGTTCGAATTTGGTTTGGACGACAAAGGGGTACTACATGTTATGGACGAAGTGCTTACGCCAGATTCATCACGTTTTTGGCCGCTAGATCATTACAAAATGGGGTGTAACCCGCAGAGCTACGATAAACAATATGTGCGTGATTGGTTGGAAAATATTGGCTGGGATAAAACCCCTCCTGCACCTGCTTTACCCGATAATGTAGCAAAAAGGACAAGTGAAAAATATTGTGAAGCTTTTGAGAAAATCACAGGTAAGCCCCTAATTAAATAGACTATGCTTAAAAAGCTAAAAAGCCTCACTAAACAACTTAAACAAGAATTTGAGGTTTATCGTTTATTACTAAAGCACCCAAAAACACCATGGTTAGCCAAAATATTCTTAGGGCTGGCGATTGGTTATTTGTTGCTACCATTCGATCTTATACCAGATTTTATCCCTGTTTTAGGCCAGCTTGATGATGTATTGATTATCCCTATCTTGATTTATGTGGGGCTAAAGCTTACGCCTAAGGCGCTCATCGATAGTTGTCGCCAACAAGTTTAAAGCTTTTATGTAATGCTTTTGTTTCAACTGCTTGCTATAATTTATGGTTATTATTTAAGAACCGAGAAAGAAAACAATGTCACTTAATTCCGTCCCTTCAGGTAAAGATTTGCCACTCGATTTCAATGTGATTATCGAAATTCCAGCTAATGGTGATCCAGTTAAATATGAAGTAGATAAAGATAGTGGTGCAATTTTTGTTGACCGCTTTATGGGTACCTCAATGCAATATCCATGTAACTACGGTTATATTCCACATACGTTGGGTGGTGATGGAGACCCTGTCGATATTTTAGTGGTTACGCCAGTGCCGTTATTGCCTGGTGTGGTTGTGCGCTGTCGTGCACTAGGCATGTTAAATATGCAGGATGAAGCAGGTGACGATGCTAAAGTATTAGCGGTGCCGATTGAAAAAGTTTGTCCGCTTTATGCTTTCCAAAAAACGTATAAAGATGTTTCACCGTGGCGTTTAGAAATGATCGCCCACTTCTTTGAACATTATAAAGATTTAGACAAAGGGAAATGGGTGAAAATTTTAGGCTGGGAAGATATTGAGGCTGCGCATAAAGAAATTATGGACGGTATCGATCGCTATAATACTGCAAAAGTAAAACCAGCTTTTTAAAAGAGGTGTTCAAAAGGAAGACGTAAAAAAAGCAGCTACAGCTGCTTTTTTTACGTCTAGTGATTACGTCAATAATTAGCCTAGTAATGGCACCATTAGTAAAGCAACAATATTAATAATTTTAATCAGTGGATTAATCGCAGGCCCTGCTGTGTCTTTATATGGGTCACCTACTGTATCACCCGTAACTGAAGCTTTATGTGCTTCTGAGCCTTTGCCACCATGATGACCATCTTCAATGTACTTCTTAGCGTTATCCCACGCACCACCGCCTGTACACATTGAAATGGCTACAAACAAACCTGTTACGATGGTCCCCATTAGTAAACCACCCAGAGCCACTGGCCCAAGTATGAGGCCTACTGCAATAGGTGCAGCAATTGGCAAGAGTGATGGCAGCATCATTTCTTTAATGGCTGCTGTTGTGAGCAAATCTACAGCTTTACCATATTCTGGCTTGCCAGTACCATCCATAATCCCTTTGATATCACGGAATTGGCGACGCACTTCCTCAACAACAGCACCTGCTGCACGACCAACGGCCTCCATAGACATGGCTGCAAATAAGAAAGGAATTAGACCGCCTATAAATAAACCAATAATGACCATTGGATCACTTAAATCGAACTTAACAATAATGCCCGCGCCTTCAAGTTTATGTGTGTAATCTGCAAAAAGTACAAGTGCAGCTAAGCCTGCAGAGCCAATGGCATAGCCTTTAGTCACCGCTTTAGTGGTATTGCCAACAGCGTCTAATGGATCTGTTACTTCTCGCACGCTACTTGGCATATCGGCCATTTCAGCAATGCCTCCTGCATTATCGGTAATCGGGCCATAAGCATCTAATGCAACGATAATACCTGCCATGCTGAGCATAGAAGTCGCAGCAATGGCAATACCGTATAATCCGCCTAAATGGAAGGATGTGCCAATAGCCAAACAAACAGAGAGCACTGGCCAAGCAGCTGATTTCATTGACACACCAATGCCAGCGATAATATTGGTTGCATGACCCGTAGTAGAAGCTTGCGCAATATGTTTAACAGGCGCGTATTCTGTGCCTGTGTAGTATTCAGTAATCAATACCAGTAAGCCAGTTAAAATTAAGCCAACAGCACATGCGCCAAATAAAGCATTGGCAGAGATAACACTTCCTTCGATGGTGACCCCATCTGGGAACATGGTTGTGGTTACGTAGTAAAAAGCACCAAGAGACAATATACCAGCAACAGCTAAGCCTTTATATAAAGCAGGCATAACATTTTTCATGTTGGGTGTTGCCTTAACAAAAAAGCAACCAATAATTGATGCAACGATTGAAACCGCACCTAACATAAGTGGGTAAAGCTCGCCATTTGAACCATTGCTAGAAACGACTATGCTACCCAGTATCATTGTTGCAATGAGTGTGACAGCATAGGTTTCAAATAAATCGGCGGCCATACCCGCGCAATCGCCGACATTATCACCGACATTATCAGCAATAACAGCTGGGTTGCGTGGGTCATCTTCTGGGATGCCTGCTTCAACCTTACCGACTAAATCAGCACCTACGTCAGCACCTTTAGTAAAAATACCGCCGCCTAAACGTGCGAAGATAGAGATGAGTGATGAACCAAATGCAAAGCCTATGAGTGGGTTTAAGTTGCTTGCATTTTCAGCGCCAAGGTAGGCATAAAAACCAGCTACACCTAATAAACCTAAGCCAACGACTAGCATACCTGTAATGGCACCGCCTTTAAATGCGACATCTAATGCTGGCACGATACCATGGGTTGCTGCTTGCGCTGTGCGGACGTTAGCTTTTACTGAAACGTTCATGCCGATAAACCCACAAGCGCCAGATAATAGGGCACCTAGAACAAAACCTATCGCGGTATCAATATCTAAAAGAAAGCCGATAAGAACGGCAAGAATAACACCAACAATAGTGATGGTTCTATATTGGCGTGCTAAATAAGCAGATGCGCCTTGTTGAATCGCGCCAGCGATTTCTTGCATACGCGCATTTCCTGCGGGTAAATTACTAATCCATTTACTCATTATTACGCCATACAGTACTGCTAAAATTGCGGCAGCAATGGCGATCATTATTGCAACTGACATGACCTCTCCCTAAGTGATGACTGAATTAATCAGTCTTTATCGTTTTTGAAACAGCAACTACTAATACGTAAAGGCTAAAAGTGGTACAAACATGTAAATGATTTGTAACAACTGCGGCATTATGGCATTAATAGTGAAAAGCGACAATACTTTAGAAATGTATAGAAACCTAGGTGAATTTTATAATTAAATGAATAGTTTAGATTGTTTCGGGGTGCGCTAAAGTTGTCGTGTCATGTTCAATTTGGCACGTTGATTAAAGGGCTGCAATTAGGTTTTTTTTGCTAATTTATTTAACTGCTTAGCTAATGCTGTATCACCAAGCTTGTTCGTTAATTTTTTTAGTGTTGCGGCTGCATCACTAGATATCCTTTTTGGTTCTATAGTTGCGCGCTTTTGTTGAGATTTTACTTGCACTTTAACCCTAATTCCAGTAACTTGATATTCTTTGTAATGGGGGTCTTCTTTTTGCAAATTTTGTAATTGAGTCAATAAGCTACCACTTATTAACTTAATTTTTGTAGCAACTGCTGCACTGTTTGTATAAATGGAGAGCTCACCGTTATTTAAGCGGCCGACAAAACTAGCATCACTGAGTTTTTTTGGCGTGGCAGCTCGCCAAAAATCTTGTAAGTTAAGATGCTGGCTTGCTTGAGAAATAAGTTTGTTAAATTGATTACTCTTGTTAGCGTTTTTTTCATTTAATAATAATTTAATTTTACGCATAATTTTAATTTGAGAAACATTACAGACATATGATGAATATTATCTTAGTTTCTAACAATATGGCAAAGGCAAAAACTCTTTCCCTAGTACAGATTGTTATGTTAATCACATTGTTGGTTTTATTTGTTTTTACTGTTACTTTTTTATTGATTAGTCCTAAAGACAACGCTGTGCAGGTAAGTGCAGAGGTGATGTCTCCTGAGCAGTTAGAAGAAACTGCAGCTTCGTCACAAATGCATTTAGATGCTTATGCGACACAAATAGGCGAGCTACAAGCGCGTATTATGCGATTGGATGCGCAAAATAAACGATTAGTAAAGTTGGCCGGCGTTAAAGAATTAAAAACAACGGCTGAAGCGAATATAGAACCGATACAAAATACACTTTCACCTAGTCTGGGTGGCCCGCTTGTTGGTATTAGGCCAATGACGGAAGAAGATTTAAAGGCTGCTGTATTAGCTTTGGTGAAAGCCGTAGATGATAGAGATGAATATATGAACATGGTTGAAGCTGATGTATTGCAAGATAGTGTGTTAAAAGACATGTTGCCAAATAGCAAGCCTATCAGAGCTGCATATAATTCATCTAGTTATGGCTGGCGTATAGATCCTTTTAGAAAAACAAAGGCCTTTCACGAAGGTTTAGATTTTACGGCAAACACAGGTACATCAATACGTGCAGCAGCAGATGGGATTGTTGTTACGTCTGGAAGGAGTTCCGCCTATGGGAAAATGGTTAAAATTGATCATGGTGCTGGCTTGGAAACACGTTATGCACATGCTTCAAAGTTATTAGTAAAAGCGGGGGAACGTGTAGTAAAAGGCCAGGTTATTGCTAAAGTAGGTAGTACTGGACGATCTACAGGTCCTCATTTGCATTATGAAATTCGTCTTAACGGCCATTCATTAGATCCTAAAAAATATCTAAATAAAAAATAACGTTATATTATTTCAAATACTATTGAATTAAAAATTAATACCCCCAGTTTAAACTCAACCTCAATCAAAAAATCTTAAGGTTTCCAGGTGTTCGGAAAATCGGTGTGTCTTCTATGTTACCCAAGTTATTCAGAAAAGTGTTCGGTAGTCGTAATGATCGGCTAGTAAAAAATTACGGACAAGTTGTTAAGCAAATTAATGCGCTTGAGCCTGCTTTGCAAGCGCTTTCAGACGATGAATTACGTGCTAAAACAGATGAGCTGAAATTGCGTTATCAAGAAGACCAGAAATTAGACAAGTTGCTACCAGAAGCGTTTGCGTTAGTACGTGAAGGTAGTGTGCGTGCTTTGGGCATGCGCCATTTTGATGTGCAACTGATTGGTGGCATGGTACTTAATGCTGGAAAGATTGCGGAAATGCGTACGGGCGAAGGTAAAACTTTAGTGGCGACGTTACCGGTATACCTAAATGCATTGGCAGGTAAAGGCGTACATGTTGTTACCGTCAATGATTATTTGGCAAAACGTGATGCTGAATGGATGGGTAAACTGTACAACTTTTTAGGTTTGAGTGTTGGTGTTAATTTATCTCAAATGAAGCCTGAAGATAAGCAAGCTGCCTATGCTGCTGATATTACCTATGGTACGAATAATGAGTTTGGTTTCGATTATTTACGTGACAATATGGTGTTTAGTAGTGAAGAGCGTGCGCAGCGTACTTTAGTGTATGCACTTGTGGATGAGGTTGATTCAATTCTGATTGATGAGGCAAGGACGCCGCTCATTATTTCTGGTCAAGCAGAACACAGTATTGATTTGTATAACCAAATCAATGAAGTTGCTCTAAAGCTTACAAAGCAGGAGACTGAAGAAGGTGAAGGCGACTTCTGGGTAGATGAAAAAGCCCAATCAGTCACCATGTCTGAGCAGGGTCACGAACATGCGGAAGAGGTGCTGACGCAATCAGGTTTGTTAGCAGACGGTTCTAGTCTATACGAGGCCGCCAATATTACTTTGGTGCACCATTTAAATGCATCATTACGTGCGCAAAACTTATTTTTCCTCGATCAGCACTATGTTGTTCGTGATGGTGAGGTTGTTATCGTTGATGAATTCTCTGGCCGTATGATGCCAGGCCGACGATGGTCAGATGGTTTACATCAGGCAGTAGAGGCGAAAGAAGGTATGCAGATTCAAAAAGAGAATCAAACATTGGCTTCTATTACATTTCAAAATTATTTCCGTATGTATGAAAAACTAAGTGGCATGACGGGTACTGCGGATACCGAAGCATATGAGTTTAATCAGATTTATGGTTTAGAAACAGTGGTGATTCCTACTCATCGTCCTATGCAACGTAAAGATGCAATGGATAAAGTGTATCGCACCTCAGATGAAAAATATCAAGCGGTTGTTGATGATATTAAAGAATGCCAGAGCCGTGGGCAGCCCGTACTCGTTGGTACAACCTCTATTGAAAATTCCGAGTTGATCTCGAAGAAGTTAACGGAAGCGAAGCTCGATCATCAAGTGTTAAATGCTAAACAACATGAACGCGAAGCACAAATTATCGTGCAAGCGGGGCAATCTGGTGTGGTTACGATTGCGACCAATATGGCTGGCCGAGGTACCGATATTGTGCTTGGTGGTAATCCAGACCCTGAAATAGCGCTTGTGCAGGCAGATGAAAAATTAAGCGAATCTAAGAAAACGAAGAAGATAGATAAACTTAGGGCTGAGTGGGATAAACGCCATGAACAAGTATTAGCAGCAGGTGGCTTACATATTATCGGTACTGAGCGCCATGAATCTCGTCGTGTAGATAACCAATTGCGCGGGCGTTCTGGACGTCAAGGTGATCCAGGTTCAAGTCGTTTTTACTTGTCATTAGACGATCAGCTATTACGAATATTTTCTGGCGATCGTATTGCAGCCATTATGGAACGTTTAAAAATGCCAGAAGGTGAAGCGATTGAGCATTCAATGGTGACACGCGCAATTGAAAATGCGCAGCGTAAAGTAGAAGGTAGAAACTTTGATATGCGTAAACAGTTGTTAGAGTTTGATGATGTTTCAAATGATCAGCGCAAAGTGATTTATGAGCAACGGAATGAGTTGTTAGATGCGGGCGATATTGGTGAAACAATCAAGGCAATGCGTAGCGATGTGTTGTTGGATATTATTACAACGCATATTCCACCAGGTAGTGTGGAAGAACAGTGGGAAATACAAAGTCTTGAGCGGGAGTTAACAGCTGAAACAGCCCTAGAATTACCCGTTAGACAATGGTTAGAAGAAAACCCAGATCTGCATGAAGAGACACTACAAGAGCGTATTTTTGAAGCAGCAGAAACGTCATATGCTTCTAAAGAGAAATTGGCGAGTGCAGAGAATATGCGACAGTTTGAGCGTTCTGTTATGTTGCGAAGTCTTGATGAGCACTGGCGTGATCATTTGTCTAATTTAGATCACTTGCGGCAAGGTATCCATTTACGCTCTTATGCACAGAAAAATCCGAAGCAAGAATATAAGCGCGAGGCATTTCAGCTATTTGAAGCTTTATTAAATACCGTTAAACATGAGGTGACCAAAGTAACCATGTTTGTACAGGTTAAAACGGAAGAAGATGTTGAAGCGGTAGAACAGCAGCCAGCAGTAGAGAATGTAGAGTATGAACACGCTGATGCAGGTGACACTACAGACGAGAGCGCCGACGATACAAATACTAATCAGCAGCCAATAGTGCGTGATGGCGTTAAAGTTGGTCGTAACGAGCCATGTCCATGTGGGTCTGGTAAGAAATATAAACAGTGTCACGGTGCGTTAAATTAATAGCGTATTGAATTAAGGAATGTCTGAACTAGCTGAAGTTAAGTCACCATGTGTTGGTGTATGTGCGATGGATGATTTAACAAATTTTTGTCAGGGTTGTTATCGCACTTTAGAAGAAATTCAGCAATGGTGGGATTTGGATAATGTGCAAAAGAAAATAGTGGTAGAAGTGGCTAGCCAGCGTGAACTTGCAGCGTTTGAACAATAGTTTTACATGTATTTTTTAAAACCAGTTAAGGCTGGTTTTTTATTCACACTATTTCAGCCTGTAGCGGTCAGTGCAATATTGATATGTTCACCCATTTCATCCAAGCCATAGCACCAAAGAAAGCAAGTGCTGCTAAAAGTACAATGATACTTAGTGCTTGGTTGGTATAGCTCCCCATCCATTCGCGTTTACCATTTAATATCAGTAATGCGACTGCCAGTAGCGGCACGAACAATGCACCAATGACAGCGTAGATTTTTTGTATTTCTTTAAACCCTATTAAAAGGCCAAGCATAGGAATGAATGCAAGGGCAAGCAAGTAGAATCGATAGGGTGTAGATTTTGTTATATCGATGGGTGGGCTTGTGATAAAGGCCTAATAAATAACCGCCAACTATCAGCAAACAAGTATGGGGCAGCTTGCCAAACACCTAGCAAGCTACTAAAAATTGCGCAAAATGCACCGATCAGAAAAAGCCAACGGCCTGTTGCACCTAAAGGTTTTTCTAAGCTATCTGCTAATGTGATGAGCAAGCTAGCCCCGTTTCCTTCAATTTCAATGGTGCTACCAATAATAACCATCGCTACACCAAATAAAATTGTCATCAAGTAGCCGGCAGCCAAATCAATGCGGCAAGTTTTGATGGCTTTGATACTTGTGCGTCCTTTTTCTTTGATCCAATAGCCATAACAAAGTATGGTAAGCGTGCCGCCAACGCCACCGATGAGTGCGACTGTCCAAGTGATGCCTACACCCTGTGCGTCAGGAATGGTAGGAATCAGCAAGCCAGAAAGTACGGCTTCTGTGCCAGGCCAAAGCAATAGTGCTGTCATCACTACCGTTATAAACATGATGCCCACACAAACTGTCATCACTTTTTCAAAAAGCTTAAAACCACCTGCTAACACTAGGCTTAAGCCGACTAGGCTAGATAAAATACCAAAAAATACTTTTGCTTTGGCGGCATCATTAAATAATGGAATCATTGCGTGCAGTGTAATGCCACAAGCGCTCATTAAGGCTGAAGCAACGAAAAAAGACCATAACAACAGGTAAGGCAAGAATAACCAGCCAACAATACGGCCAAAGTGCTGCGCAATACCTTCTAGTAATGTATTGCCAGTCACTAACTGCCATCGAGCTAAGCCTTCAGTTAAGGTGAATTTTAAGAAGCCACCAACCACTACCGCCCATAAGACAGCCAAACCTAATTGGCTACCAGCAAAGCTTGCTGTGGCTAAATCGCCCGCACCTACACCAGTGGCCGCTACTAAAAAGCCAGGCATTAATAGTGTTAAAAAATTGATAGACTTTGTTTTATTCACGGATTTTTTATTGTTCATGCGTTAATGTTAGCGCATTATTCACACGTGAAAGCATTAAGTCCGGTTGAGACTCCCCACTATTGCTTGCTGTTGCATAAGATCTTTCAATACACCATGGCCGAATTCAATGATGGTTTCTGGATCGGGGTGCTGGATTTGTTCTGCTAATGATGTGAGCGCCTGCTTACCTGATGTGCCTTGTAATATTGTCTGAAGTAGCGCATAAGTCATGGGGTTAAGCTCTATAAAATTAACGTCAAAAGCTTTGTTTCTAAAGACGAGCAAATGTGTTTGTTCTGTCTGTTCTGGTTTGAACTGTGCAGATATTTTTTGTACAGGATAATCGTATTCCAATACCATATGGGCTGGTGCGAGTACGGGTGTTTCATTTAGCAAGTCAGTTGTTTCACTGAGGGTTGTTTTATCAGTTTGTTGCATGCTGACCGCGAGTTCTGCCCATTCATAATGTGCAAGCTGCTTAATATAGTCTGGCGTGTCGTTATCAGTTTCTAAACACTTGAGTAGCTCATGTGGAATATCTCTAAATATGGGAGAACTTGCATGATGAGTAGATACAAATTTCCTGATAATATTGTTCCAGTCATTTTTGCCTAATGTGGCCTGGCAGACGGGGAAACAAACTGATGCAGATTCGAAGATGTTGTTATAAACGCCTTCGCGATACACAGCCATACGTTCTTCATTGACGTTATTAGGTTTTTTATTATTGAGTGGATCGCGAATATGCGCTGTGAACGTGTTTTGATATTCTTGAAAATCTAGCATACTAAGGTGGCTGTTTTTTGCTGAACACTTGTTGCCGCAGCTTGTAGGTCGGCAATTTTGTCGACTTCTTTAATCAAAGTTGGCAGTGGTGGAATGTTGCTATCACGCTCTAACAGGGTAGGGAAAGTGCCAAATAAGGCGTATGCCTCTTTAAGTAAAGCCCATACTGGGTCGATGACATCTGCACCGTGCGTATCAATGAGTAATTCAGGTGTTTGTTGGTAATGCCCGGCTACATGGCTATAGACAATACGTTCTGCAGGAATGCCTTTTAAAAATTCGTGTGGATCGAAACCAAAATTGACGCTATTGACATAAATATTGTTAATATCTAAATGTAGCCAGCAATCTGCCTCGGTTAGAACTGCATTTAAAAATGTCAGTTCATTCATGGTGGCAATCGGTGCTTTTAAGTAAAAAGAGGCATTTTCTACTGCGATACGCTGACCTAAAATATCTTGTGTTTGTTTGATGCGGTTTGCCACGTAGTGCACAGCTTCTTCTGTAAATGGGATGGGTAGCAAGTCATACAAATAACCCGGTTTACCTTGATAGAAATCGCTACAATAGCTCAAATGCTCTGTATATAAAGGGATTTTATTTTCAGAGAGAAATTGTTTTACTTGCTTTAAGAATTTGGTGTTGAGTGGGTCGACCCCACCTAAAGATAAACACAGTCCGTGGCATGCTATAGGATAACGCTCTACAAACCAGGCTAAATCTCGGCTATATTTTCCACCTGCGCCTATCCAGTTTTCTGGAGCAATTTCAACAAAATTAATATTGTCGATTAAATCATCAGGTGTTTCTTGTTGAAAATGGCGTTGAATTTGAGGAATAAGCTCACGCTTTAACCCCAAACCAACGCCATGTATGTCAGCTAATGATGACATGGTTAATCAATATAATTGATTATTTACCGCATTTACCTTCACCACATTTGCCGTCTTTAGCTTTTTCAGCGCCTTTTTCAGCACC